>DASXYG010000127.1:0-45491 GCA_036502625.1 Streptosporangiaceae bacterium | reverse complement strand
CCCACGGCGCAACTACGAGCGGTTGGTCGAGCAGGCGAGGATCGCGTTCGCCGAGTCCGGGGTGGACGCCTCCCTCGACGACATCGCCCGGCGCGCCGGGGTGGCCAGCGGCACGCTGTACCGGCACTTCCCCACGCGGCTCGACCTCGTCGAGGCCGTGCTCGCCGGGCAGATCGCCGAGCTGGCCGAGGCCGGCCGCGGGCTGCTGACGGCCGGCGACGCGTTCGACGCGGTGGCCGCGTGGCTGCGCGCCGCGCTCGCGCACGCCCTGACGTACCGGGGCCTGGCCGCCGCCGTGATGAACGCGGCGCTGGACCGCGGCAACGACGCCGCGGCGGCCTGGCACGGCGAGCTGTTCGAGGTGGGCGCCGCGCTGCTGACGCGGGCGCGCCAGTCGGGCGCGATCACCGCCGACACGGACGAGGCGGACCTGCTGAAGATGGTCGGCGCCATCGCCTGGGCCGTCCAGGACGCCCCGGACGCCAGGGCTCAGTCCGACCGCCTGCTCACGCTGCTCCTGAACGGGCTGCGGTGAACGCCGCGCGGTGGCCCGCGGCCCAGGCGGCGAACGTACGGGGAGGGCGGCCGGGGCCGCGCCCATCCCGGGCTATAGGAGATTCCGGCGGGGTCCGGGTGGTGAGCGGGGAGTCGCGGGTGCGGGCGTGCGGCCCTCAGAGCGCGTGGTCGAGGGCGGCGGTGAGGTCGGCGGCCAGGTCGGCGGGGTCCTCGATGCCGGTCGAGATGCGGAGCAGGTCGGGGGCGTCGTAGGAGTCGACGAGGGTGGCGACGTCGCCGAGGCTCGTTGCCCGGGCGATGAGCTCGAAGGCGTCGTACACCTGGGGTTTCCGCTCTGGGTGGCGGAGCGCTACGGAGAACATGCCGCCGTACACGCCGCCGGTCAGGGCGGCGGCGATCGCGTGGTCGGGGGTGCCGGGCAGGCCGGGGTAGCGGACCGACCGGGTGGCCGGGTGGCCGGCGGCCAGGCGGGCGAGCAGCAGCGCCGAGGAGCTCTGCCGCTCGACGCGCAGGTGCAGGGTCTTCATCCCGTCGAGGACGGCGGCGGCGTTGTGCGGGGTCGCCGCCGTGCCGAGCCGGTTGCGCAGCTCGCGTACGGGCCCCACCAGCGGCTCCGGCCCGGCGACGGTTCCGGCGAGGACCCGGCCGTGGCCGGCGAGGTACTTGGTCGCGCTGTGCAGGACCAGGTCCACGCCGTGCTCGGCGGGCCTGAGCAGGGCCGGCGACGCGAACGTGTTGTCCACCACGACCGTCAGGCCGCGTTCGTGGCCGAGCCGGGTCAGCGCGGCCAGGTCGAGCACCCGCACGGTGGGGTTCGTGAACGGCTCGAAGTAGATCGCCCGGGTGTCCGGGCCGATGGCCGCCGCGACCGCGCCGGGGTCGGCGAAGTCCGCGAAGGTGCAGCGCCCGCCGAGCGTGTGCAGGTCCTCGGCCAGCCACCGCCGGGTCGCCACGAACAGCGCGTCGGAGGCCACGACGTGGCCGCCGCCGCGCAGCAGGGACAGCAGTGTCGTGGTGACCGCGGCCATCCCGCTGGCGAAGGCCAGCGCCGCCTCGGCCGACTCCACCGCGGCGAGCTTGCCCTCCAGGGCGTGCACGGTCGGGTTGTAGCCGCGGGTGTAGTACGGCCGGGCGGACATGTCCGCGGCGGCCTCCTGGTGCGCGGCGAAGTCCGGCATGGCGAACGACGCCGTGTCGAACACCGGCGTGGTGACGGAACCGTACGGCTGGTCGCGCTCCCCGGCGTGGACGAGCCGGGTCGCGAGCCCGCGAGGGGTCATGCGAGCAGCGCCGGGACGTCGACGGGGCCGCCGCTCGCGGCGAACTCCGCCGCGGCCGCCGCGCGCAGCGCCGCATCGGCCAGGACGTCGCGCGCGGTGCCGGCGAGCGCGACGGCGCCGTCCACCACGGCCGCGTCGGCGCTCGGCGACGCCGTGTACTCGGCGAACTCCGCGGTGTGCAGCGCCACGCCCGGCGGGGCGATGCCGACCATCGGATGGATGGCGGGCACCCGCAGGCTCACGTTCCCCAGGTCGGTGGACCCGTTGGACGTCCCGTACGGGCGGACCTCGTGGCCGCGGTTCCCGTAGTGCTCGGCGAACCGCGCGGCCAGCGCCGCGTTGCTCCGTACGGGCAGGCACGGCGGGATCCGGTCCCATTCGATGTCCGCCGTCGTGCCGGTGAGCAGCGCGGCGCCGTCGAGGACGCGCTGGACCCGTTCGGTGAGCGCGACGAGGCCGCGTTCGTCCGGCGAGCGCAGCAGGTAGCGGGCGGCGGCGTACGCGGGCACCACGTTCGCCGCCTGGCCGCCGTCGGTGATGATGCCGTGCACGCGCTCGGTGTCGCCGATGTGCTGGCGCAGCGCGGCGATGCCCTGGTATCCGGCGACGACGGCGTCCAGCGCGTTGCGCCCGGCGCTCGGCGCACCGGAGGCGTGCGCGGCCACGCCGTGGTACGCGACCTCGACCGAGCGCAGGCCCAGGTTGGCGACGTGCGCGGTGGTCGCGCCGCTCGCGGGATGCAGCATCAGCACCGCGTCGAACCCGTCGAACGCGCCGGCGCGGGCCATCGTCTCCTTGCCGGAGCCGTTCTCCTCGGCGGGCGTGCCGAGCAGCGTCACCGAGCCGCCGAGCTCCGCCGCCTCGGCCGCGACACCGAGGAACGCGCCGACGGCGGCGGCGCAGATGACGTTGTGGCCGCAGGCGTGGCCGATGCCGGGCAGCGCGTCGTACTCGGCCAGCAGCGCGACGCGCGGGCCGCCGCCGTCGCCGGCCTCGGCACGCAGCGCCGTCGCCAGGCCGTACACGCCGACCGACGGCGCGAACCCGTGCCCGGCCAGCAGCCCGGCCACCGCGGCGACCGACTCGTGCTCGGCGAACCCCACCTCGGCCGCGGCGTGGACCCGGTGGGCGAGCCCGACCAGGGCCGGCGCCAGCGCCTCGATCTGGGAGACGATCCGCTCCATCACAACACCTTCTTCAGGAAGGCGCGGGTACGTTCGTGCGCCGGATCGTCGATCAGCCGCTTCGGCTCGCCCTGTTCGACGATCCGGCCGTCCTCCATGAACGCGGCCGTCGTGCCCACCTCCCGTGCGAAGTTCATCTCGTGGGTGACCACGACCATGGTCATCCCGCTGGCCGCGAGGTCGCGGATCACGTCGAGCACCTCGCCGACCAGCTCCGGGTCGAGCGCCGACGTGGGCTCGTCGAACAGCAGCAGCGCCGGCTCCATCGCCAGCGCCCGCGCGATCGCCACCCGCTGCTGCTGGCCGCCGGAGAGCTGCGCGGGGTAGTGGTGCATCCGGTCGGCGAGGCCCACCCGTTCGAGCAGCCGCTCGGCGCGCTCCCGCGCGGCCGCCTTCCCCTCGCGCTTCACCTTCGTCGGCGCGAGCGCCACGTTCTGCAGCGCGGTCATGTGGCCGAACAGGTTGAACTGCTGGAACACCATGCCGACCCGGGCGCGGTACGCCGCGACCCGCGCCGGCGGCAGCTCGCGGATGCGGCCGCGGGCCACCTCGCCGCCGACGAGCTCGCCGTCGACCAGGATGAACCCGCCGTCGACGCGTTCGAGGTGGTTGACGCAGCGGAGGAACGTCGACTTGCCGGACCCGGACGCGCCGAGCAGGCAGAGCACCTCGCCGCGGCGCACCTCGATGCTGATCCCGTCGAGCACGTCGGTGCCGCCGAACCGCTTGCGTACGTCGTGGGCGAGCAGCAGCGCGTCAGGCATGAGCGGCCTCCCGTACGACACCGCGGCCGAGCCGGCGTTCGAGCCGCGACTGGAGGACGGTCAGCACCGACGTCATGAACAGGTACCACAGGCAGGCGACGATCAGCAGCGCGATCTGGTGGTAGTTGCGCGCGTAGATGTCGGTCACCGAGCCGAGCAGGTCGCGTACGCCGATCACCAGGACGACCGACGTCATCTTGAGCATGTTGATCACCTGGTTGCCCATCGGCGGGATGATCGCCCGCAGCGCCTGGGGGAGCACGATGTGGCGCAGCGTGGGCAGCGCGCGCAGCCCCAGCGCGTGCGCCGCCTCGGCCTGGCCCTGCGGCACGCTCAGCAGCCCGCCGCGTACGACCTCCGCGACGTACGCCGCCTCGTTGAGCCCCAGGCCGAGCACGGCGGCGGCGAACAGCGGCACCGCGGTGTTGGTGTCGACGGAGAACAGCATCGGGCCGCCGGGCAGCCCGATGCCGATCTTCGGGAACAGCGCCGCGGCGAAGCCCCAGAACAGCACCTGGACCAGGATCGGCGTGCCGCGGAAGAACCAGATGTACAGGACGGCCGCGCCGCGGGCGACGCGGCTGGACGAGCGGCGCAGCACGGCGAGCAGCACGCCGAGCACGATGCCGATCGCCATCGCGTCGACCGTCAGCTCCAGCGAGATCGCGATGCCCCGGCCGACGCTCACGTCGAACAGGTAGCGGCCCACCGTCGGCCAGTCGAACCTCGGGTTGGCGGCGATGACCGCCGCGCCCCACAGGGCGAGGAGCAGGACCACCGCGGTCAGGACGAGCTGCCCCGGCCTCCGCCTGCGCACGGGCGGACGCTCGCTGATGCGGGCCAGCTCCGCGAGGTCCGCCGGCGTACCCGTGTGCGTGCTCATGGCCGCACCGGGTTGAGGTGGGCCGTGGCGACCGCGCTGCCGGTGTTGTTCCACCGGGCGAGCACCCTGCCGTACGTGCCGTCGGCGATGATCCGGTTGAACCCGGCGGTCAGCGCCTTCGCGAGTTGGGTGTCGTCCTTCGGCACGCCGACGGCCGCGTCGGACGCGCGCAGCACGATGGACGGGAGGGCGACGAACACGTCCGGATGGATCCTGGCCTGGTAGCCGGTCATGCTGCTGTCGGCGAGCAGCGCGTCGGCGCGCCCGGTGGCGACGGCCTGGTTCACGTCGGTCTGTTTCGGCAGCCGCATCAGCGCCACCGCCGCGCGTTTCGCCTTGGCGCACCGCTGGTCCAGCTCATCGGCCACCTCCTGGGCTTGGGTCGTGCCTGTCTGCGCGGCGACCGGCCGCCCGCACAGGTCGCGCCACGTTCGGATGCCGGCCGGGTTCCCCTTCTTGACCAGGACGGACGTCCCGGACCTGATATAGCTGACGAGGTTGAGCTGGTGCTCGCGCTCCGCCGTGATCGTCCAGCCGGACCAACTGGCGTCGAACCGGTGCGCGGCCAGGCCGGCGAGCATGCCGTCGAACGGCACCTCCACCCACTTGATCCGCAGGCCGGCCCGCGAGGTGATGGCGGCGGCGAGGTCGGGGAGCACCCCGACGATCGTCCCGTTGCCGTCCTTGAACGTGCTCGGCGGATACGTCGGGTCGGCGGCCAGTTGCAGCACCCCGGCGGAGCGCACCCGCGCCGGGAACATCTGCCGCAGCGAGCCGTCCACCGGACCGGTCAGCCCTGACGGGGCGGGCGGCAACCGCGCGTCGCGCGCGGAGTTGTTGACGCAACCGGACAGGACGCAGGTCAGGGCTATCGCCGGCGCCAGCACGCGAATCCGCATCGATCACTCCCAGCCAGATGGTGGTGCGATCGCTAGAAGATAATACGTATCATCTATCCTGACAATGGTTCGATGGACCCCGGAGACGGAAGGGTGGTGCGCGGATGGGCCGCCTCAGCGACGGCGTGGTCGCCGACCTGCAACGGGCGATCCTGAACAGGGAGTACGAACCGGGCAGCCGGCTGCCCACGGCGGATGCGCTGTGCGAGGAGCTCGGCGTCTCGCGCAGCGTGATCCGCGACGCGCTGCGCACGCTCGCGTCCATGGGCCTGGTCGACGTGCGCCACGGCCACGGCATCTTCGTCGCCCAGCGCCGCGACGACGCGCTGACCGACGCGCTCGCCCTGCACATCCAGCGCTCCGACCTGACCGTCGGCGACGTGCTCGAGGCGCGGATGTCACTGGAGTCGGCGCTGGCCGCGGAGGCCGCCCGTGTCGGCGTGCCGGAGGGGCTGGCGTCGATGCGCGCGCACCTCGACGCCTTCGAGACCGCCGTCCGCGCCGGCGACTGGCCGACCGCGCACCGCGAGCACCTGGAGTTCCACCTGGGCATCATCAGATCGCTGCGGCTGCCCGCCCTGGAGCTGATGATCGAACCCCTGCAGGGCTACATCATCGTCAGCTCGATCCCCACCGAACCGGAGAGCCGGGAACGGTGGGGCCTCGGCTCGCACGACGCGATCGTCGCGGCCCTGGAGGCCCGCGACCCGGAGGCGGCACGCGCGGCGATCCAGGACCACTTCGCGTACGTGCGCAGCGAGCGGTACGCCGACTACATCACGACGCCGTTCCGCGACGCGTGCGCCGCCGCGGAGAAGCGCCTCACTTGACCTTGCAGGTGCCGATCGGGGGGACCTGGGCGGCGGGGATGGTGCGGAGGACCTTCTCCTTCTGGCCGTTGACCTTGGCGATGTAGGTGGTCTGGGCGCCCTGGTGGTCGGCGGGGTTCATGATCAGGTCGCCGGCGGGGGAGTCCGGGCCCTGCTTGACGCGGAGGCTCTGGAGCGCGGTGATCAGCTTGTCGGTGTCGTCCTTGCCGGTGAACTTCGACCGCTCCATGGCCACCTTGAGGGCCTTGATGGTGGAGTACGCGACGTAGCCGAGGTCGCCGGGCACGGCCTTGGCCGTACCGCCGAGGGTGTTGACGATGCTCGCCGACTCCTTGGCGAGCTGGCCGCGGAACGCCTTGTGGTAGGCGGTCTCGTGCGGGTCGTCGGAGTCCGAGAGCTCGGGCGACACCCCGATGTCGCGGTTCAGCGAGGTCGGGTAGACGCCGCCGAAGCGCTCCTTGCCGAACACGCCCACGACCGGCAGCTTCTTGTTGATGTCGAACTGCTCGATCGCCTTCGAGGCGCGGGTGAGGTCCGCGCCGACCTCCGCGTTCACCAGGCCGTCGACCGAACCGGTCTTGATCTTGGTGATGTACGGGGTCATGTTCGTCTCGTTCTGCGGGATCGGGATGATCTGCGTGAGCTGCCCGCCGGCCGCCTTCAGCCCCGCCTTGTACGCGGTGAGCTGGGACTGCCCGAGCGCGTAGTCCGGGTAGATGATCGCCCACCGCTTCCCGTACGTCTTCACCGAGTAGTCGGCGACCGAGAGCACGCCCTGGCGGCCGACGGGGGACACCCGGAAGCTGTACCGGTTGCACTGCTTGCTGGTGAAGTCCTCGGCCGCGCAGCCGGCGGAGGCCAGGTACACCGTCTTCAGCCGCGGCGCCAGGTTCTCCACGCCGAGGCACTCGCTGCTCAGCACCGCGCCGACCAGGACGTCCGCGCCGTGCTGCTGGACGAGCTGCTGGCCCAGGTTGATCGCCTCGTCCGCCTGCGCCTTCGGGTCGGCGTACGTGACCGCCAGCTTGTGGCCGTTGACGCCGCCCGCCGCGTTGATCTGCGCGACCGCCAGGTCGGTGTTGACCTGCAGCTCGGCACCCTCAACCGCGGTGATGGGCGCGTGGTCGGCCAGCACGCCGATCGTGATCGTGCCCGAGCCCTTGCCGCCGCCGCCCGAACCGCACGCGGCGGTGAGCACGCAGACGCAGACCGCGGCGGCCAGGGCGTACCACCTATTCGGCTTCCTCATGGCGACTCCTTCTCATTAGCTCCCACAGCCGTCGCACGCCGCCGATGACGCCGGCGGGCAGCAGGTAGACGACGACCAGCAGCGCGACGCCGATGTAGATCTGGGACTGTGCGGTGCGCTGGCCCAGGTACTCGCCGAGGTACCGCAGCCCGGCCGTGCCGAACAGCGGCCCGAGGATGTAGTCGACGCCGCCGATCAGCGAGTAGAGGACGAAGTTGACCGAGTCGGACAGCCCCAGCAGGTCCTCGAAGACGAACGCGTGCGCGAGCGCGTACAGCCACCCGGCGGTGGCCGCGATCGCGCCCGAGTACAGCGTCACGCCGACCCGGTAGCCGCGTACGGAGTAGCCCATCGCGGACGCGCGCTCGGGGTTGCGGCCGATCGCCACCATCACGCGGCCCACCCGGGACGTCAGCAGGTACCACGACAGCGCGCACCAGAACGCGGTGACCCCGCACAGCAGCCAGTAGAAGCCGTTGCCGTTCAGCGGGTCGAGCCCGAACGTGACGGTCAGGTCCATCGTGCCGTTGACCTTCAGCCCGTTCTCGCCGCCGGCGAACCCCTTGAACAGCAGCGGCAGGCTGAAGAACGCGGACGTGGTGAGCAGCGTCAGCAGCAGGTATTCCAGCCCGGTGGCCACCACCGCGTAGACGGCGAACAGCACCGACACCGCGACCCCGGCGGCGATGGCCGCGACCATCAGCACGAACGGGTTGAGCACGCCGTGCTGGGTGAGGATCGCGACCGTGTACGCGCTGAACCCGAAGGTCGCGCCGACGCCCACGTTGATCAGCCGTGCGTGGCCGGCGATCAGCCCGACCGCGAGGGCCGGCAGGCTGAAGATCAGGTAGTCCGACAGCCGCTGCGGCAGGTACTGGCCGTACGCCGCGGGCACCACGGCGAGCGCCACCAGCCCCACGAGCGCGGCCGCGCCGCCGATCAGCCGTCCCTTCGCGCCCATCAGACCCGCACCGCCCCTCGGCCGCGCTGCGCGCGCACGATCAGCAGGACGATGACCAGCCCGAACACCAGGATGCGCACGGCCTCGCCCTGGATCCAGGTGGACCCGAGCGACTCCACGATGCCCAGCGCGAGCGCGATGATCGCCGCGCCGCGGAAGTTGCCCAGGCCGCCGGCGATCACCACGACGAACGCGTCCAGGTTGATGTCCAGCCCGAGCGTCGGGTAGACGGACGTGAGCGGCGCCAGCAGCGAGCCGGCCACCGCGGCCAGCGCGGAGCTGGCGACGAACGCCAGCGCGTACACCCGCATGACCGGCACGCCGAGCAGCCCGGCCATGCGGTGGTTCTGCGCCACCGCGCGCAGCCAGATGCCGTACTTCGCGTACCGGAGGAACAGGTAGCCGCCGAGGAGGATCACCGCGGCGGCGGCCACCACCAGCAGGTAGTAGACCGGGTAGGCGGTGTGGCCGATCGGGATCCGGCCGTTGATCGGCGCGGTCACCGGCTTGGAGTCCGCGCCGAACACGTTCGTGGCGAGCTGTTCGAGGATCAGGCTGATCGCCAGGGTGGCCAGCAGCATCAGCGCGTGCGATCGGTGGCGCAGCGGCCACAGCAGCAGCATCAGCGACAGGCCGCCCACCACGCCGACCGCGACCACGCCGAGCGCCAGGCCGATCCAGAAGTTCAGCCCGAGCCCGAGGATCAGCCACACGCTGTACGCGCCCAGCATGAAGAAGTCGCCCTGGGCGAAGTTGAGGATGTCCAGCACGCCGAACAGCAATGCGAGGCCGGCGGCGACCAGCGCCAGCGACGCCCCGACGACGAGCCCGTTGAGCGCGGCTACCCAGATCGCGTCCACGTCACCGCTCTCCCAAGTACGTCGCGACCAGCTCGTCCGGGCCGCCGAACTCCGCCATCGCGTGCTCCCCGGTGAGCAGGCCGCGCTGCATCACGTACACCCGGTCGCAGACCGTCCTGAGCAGGTCGAAGGACGAATCCACCACGAGCACGCCCGTGCCCGCCTTGACGGCCCGGCGCAGCGCCTCGGCGATCAGCTCGACGTTGATCGGCATCAGCCCCTCGCTCGGCTCGTCCACCAGGACCAGCTCGGGCCGCAGCGCCAGGCCGCGGGCCAGGGCCAGCATCTTCTGCTGTCCGCCGCTGAGCGTCCCGGCCATCTGGGCGCGGCGTTCGGCGAGGATGGGGAACAGCTCGTACGCCAGGTCGAGGGCCTGCGCGCTGCCCGACCCGCCGCGCAGCAGCGCGCCGATGCGGATGTTCTCCTCGACGCTCATCCGGGGGAACACGGCCTCCTCGTCGGGCACCATGCCGAGGCCCTTGCGCACCCGCGCACCGGTCGCCAGGCCGGTGAGGTCGTCGCCCTTGAACGTGATCCGCCCCTCGGTACGCGGCCCGTCGGCCATGATCGACCGCAGCGTCGTGGTCTTGCCCACGCCGTTGTGGCCCACCAGCCCGACGCCGTCGCCCAGCGCCACCCGCATGGAGACGCCCTGGACGATGTGGCCGCGTCCGTAGTAGGCGTGCAGGTCCACCAGCTCAAGCACGGTCGGCACCTCGCAGGAACACGTGCCGTACCTGGCGGTCGGCGAAGACCTCGTCGGCCGTCCCCTCGGCGATCTTGGTGCCGAGGTTGAACGCGGTGACCCGGGTGGCGACCCGCCGCACCAGGTTCACGTCGTGCTCGGCCATCACGACGGTGGACGTCTCCGCGACGAGTTCCAGCAGCGCGCCGAGGCCGGCCCGCTCGTGCTCGGTGAGGCCGGACGTCGGCTCGTCGAGCAGCAGCAGCTTCGGCCGGTTGCCCAGCGCGATCGCCACTTCGAGCTGCTTCTGCCCGCCGTGGCCGAGCGCGTCCGCCGGGGTGTCCGCGTGCCGGGCCAGCCCGACGAGGTCGAGCAGCTCGCGCGCCCGGGAGACGTCGTCCGCGCGGCTGCGCACCCGGAGCATGGCCAGGGTGTGGTGCCGCGCCTCTACCGCGAGGATCACGTTGTCCAGGCAACTGAACCGCGGCAGTACGGACGTGAGCTGGAAGGCCCGCCCGATTCCGAGCCGGGCGCGGGCGCTCGGGCTGTTCGCCCGTACGCCGCGGCCCATGAACCGCAGCTCGCCCGACGTCCGCGCGAGCTGGCCGCCGAGCAGGCTGAGCAGCGTGCTCTTGCCCGCGCCGTTCGGTCCCACCAGCGCGTGCACCTCGCCCTCGCGGACGTCCAGATCGACGTGGTCCACGGCGGTGAACGGGCCGAATCGCATGGTCAGCCCGCGCGCGGAAAGGACGGGCGGGTCGGGGTCGGCATCGTGATCGGCGTGTTCGGCGGTCATCACCGCACCTTTCGTCTGGTCCGGACTACCGGGCCGCCGTCGCCGCTTCGAGCGTCCAGCCGTCGCGGATCAGCAGCGCGGCGTCGGGGAGCACGAAGCCCACCTCCCGCCACGCGACCGCACGTTCCAGGGGGATGCCGGCCTCGGCCGCCTCCACCGCGTCGGCCGGCAGGAAGCCCGCGCCGGTCCAGCGCCGTACGTCCGCCGGGGTCATGCCGAGGGCGCGGGCGCGTACGGCGTCGTGCACCCGGACCCCGTCGGCCGCCCAGCGGTGCGCGGCCGCGAGCGGGAGGCCGTGCCGGCGCGCCCACGCGATCTCGATCGGGTAGAAGGGGCGCCAGCGCCGCAGCTCCTCCGGGGTCAGCCGGAAGCCCGTGGCGTCCGCGGCCTCGTAGTCGCTGCGCGCGTCCGGCCACCGCGCGGTGCCGCCGGCCATCGGCCTCACACCTTGACCGCGCACGCGCGCCATGCCTCGTCCAGCTCCGCCTTGACCTCCGCCGGCTGGCCGGCGAGGAACGGGAAGGGCGGCGGCCCGTCGGGCGCGGCGGTCCTGGCGATGATCGGCAGGTGGACCCGGTGGTTGGCGGCGGGGTCGCGGATCAGGCCCAGCGGGTCGCGCCCGGCCGCGATTGCGTCCAGCTCGTCGAGCATCCGCTTGCGCAGCATGATCACGCCGCGGTCGCTCTCGCCGAGGTGCTCCTTCGTACGGTCGGCGATCGCGTCCTGCCCCACCCACGCGATGTAGTCCTGGTTCATGACGTGGCTGTCGATCCAGCGGCCGGTCCGCTCGTCGACGACCGGCGCGTACCAGCAGGGGATCCGGTCCTGCTCGTACGGGGCGTCGCCGGGCAGCTCGTCGATGAACCAGCCGACGCTCAGCATGTTCTCGTCGTCGATCGGCACCCGCCACTCGAAGTGGCCGGTGTACAGGCAGTTGGGCCACAGGCACACGCGCCCGGTCGTCCACAGCTCGTGGTCCTCCGTGGTGCCCTCGCGCACCCGCCGGTAGACGAACCCGTAGTCGAACTCGTCGAAGCCGAGCCGCTGGTGCGCCGGGGCCCGGTAGCCGAACTCGCCGCGCAGCTCGCGGGACCAGTTGTCGTGCAGCCATTCGAAGTGCACCGGGTCGATGGAGTTCTCCTGGCCCTGGAACCAGTTGCACGGGACGTGGGAGATGGCGACCTGCTTGTATCCGCGGTCGTAGAAGCGGTCCCAGTCCGGCAGTTGCGGCGCCGGCTCCGGTCCCATGTACGCCCACAGCAGGCCGGCCTTCTCGGCCACCGGATAGGACTTGATGCGGACCTTGTCCTTGAACCGGCCCTCCGGGTGCGTGGTCTCCTCGAACGGCTGGTGGAGGCAGCGTCCGGTGTGGTCGAACAGCCAGCCGTGGTAGTTGCAGCGCAGCCCGGTGTCCTCGACGAAGCCGTACGACATGTCCGCGCGCCGGTGCGGGCAGTGCCGGTCGACCAGCCCGTAGTTCCCCGTCCGGTCGCGGTACAGCGTCAGGTCCTCGCCCATGATGCGGACGGGCTTCACGGTCAGCGCGCCGAACTCCGCCGCGCCGGCGATCGGATGCCAGTAGCGCCGCAACAGCTCGCCCATGGGCGTGCCCGGCGCCGTCTCGCACAGGAGCTTGTTGCGACCTTCGCTCAACACCGGTGACATGCCTCCTCGGTCGCGCCGCGCGGGGCCCGACGGTGTGGCTCGATTGGGGGAAGGCGTACCAGGCAGTGATCCGGATCACAGCGATTTGGTCCATATTGGATCCGATGCCATGACCCGTCAAGACCGAATGTCCCGGGAGTGACCGCCCCTAATCGCTCCTACCGGGCCTGCCGTAAGTCTTGGCGCAGGTGGCATTGGATCCAAAACGTACGCGGAAATCGGCGTTCGGCGGCGCTGTCGGCCGTATCCTGGCGCGACAGGGGCGCCGACACAGGGGACCGAGATTTGGCCGGGGTGCACAAGACGAACGCCGCGGAGCGGGTGACCACCAGCCTCCGCAAGGCGATCCTCCGCGGGGAGCTGCGGCCGGGCGACTACGTCCGGCAGGAGAAGTGGGCCGCGCGGCTGCGGGTGAGCCGGCTGCCGATCCGCGAGGCGCTGAAGATCCTCGGGTCCGAGGGCCTGGTCGTGCACGACCCGAACAAGGGCTACTCGGTGGCGAAGCTTGACGTCGCCGAGATGAGCCAGATCTACCTGATGCGGCGGCTCCTGGAACCCGAGCTGATCAAGACGCTGCGCTGGCCCGCGCACCGGGAGCTCGACCAGCTCAAGGAGCTCGGCGAGGCCGCGGAGCGCGCGCTGACCGAGCAGGACCCCGTGCGCTGCATGGAGCTGGAACGCACCATCGACTACCGGGTGTACGACCTGTCGCCGCTGAACGTCGTGGTGCGCGAGGTCAAGCGGCTGTGGGAGCTGATCGACCCGTACCGCTTCCTGGTCTTCTCCGACCCGGAGCGGTTCTACGGCCCGGACGGGGGGCTGGTGGCGCGACACGGGCGCATCTTCGAGGCGCTCGGCGCGCGCGACCGCGACGCCCTGCACGCCGCGTTCACGCGGAACTACGAGGCGATGATGGAGTACTTCCGGCACCCGCCGTTCGCCGGCTCCTGACCACATTGGATCCCATATCGCGGCGCATACCGTCTGTGTGGGGCCCGTATCGGGTATTGACCGCCACCAAAAATGGATCCAATATGACGGCGAACGTCCGATCCCTCGGAGGATTCCAGTGGCGGACATCGTCTTCGGTGCGGCTTCGTCCCACACCCCCCAGCTCAGCTCCGGCGTCGACATGTGGGAGGACCACGCCGCACGCGACCGCAGGAACCCGCTGTTGCTCGGCACCGACGCCGAGTACCACACGTACGACGAGCTCCTCGAGCTGGCCGACCCGGCCATCGAGCAGGAGCTGCGGCCCGAGGTCTGGGCGGAGAAGTACGCCCGCGCCCAGGTCGGCGTAACCGACCTGGCCGGCCGCCTCGCCGCGGCCGCGCCGGACATCGCGGTCGTCATCGGCGACGACCAACGGGAGATCTTCCGCGACGAGGGCATCCCCGCGTTCGGCTGCTTCCTGGGCGACGAGCTGCTCGACCTGCCGCCCGACCCGGCGACCGCGGACCGCATCCCGGCCGGCATCCGCGCGGCGTCCTGGGCGGCGCACTCCGCCACGCCCGAGCCGCACCGCGTGCACGCCGGCCTCGGCGGCCACCTCCTCGAGACGCTCGTCGACCACGACTTCGACATGACGTGCTTCACCGAGCAGCCCGCCGGGCGCAGCCTCGGCCACGCGTTCACGTTCCCTCGCTACCGGCTCGGCCTGCCGGCCGCGACGCCGATCGTGCCGGTCTTCGTCAACACGTACTACCCGCCGAACGTGCCGTCCGCCGCGCGCGCCCACGCCCTCGGGCGGGCCGTCGCGCACGCGGTCCGCACCTGGGCGGAGGACGCCCGGGTCGCCGTGATCGCCTCCGGCGGGCTCAGCCACTTCGTCGTCGACGAGGAGCTTGACCGCGGCGTGCTCGACGCGCTGGCCCGCGGCGACGCCGACGCGCTGCGCTGCCTGCACCGCGCGCGGCTCCGCTCGGGCAACTCCGAGATCCTCAACTGGGTCGTCGCGGCCGGCGCCCTGGAGGACCGCGCCGCGACCGTCCTCGACTACGTGCCCGGCTACCGCACACCCGCCGGTACGGGCGCGGGGATGGCCTTCGTCGCCTGGCAGTGACCGCACACCCGTACCCGGCAACGAGCGCAAGGAGAGAGCCCCGATGCACAACGGATACCCGGTCCTCGACGTGCACGGCCACGTGTCGGTCCCCCAGGCCGCGAACGCCCAGCTCGTCATGATGCTGGGCTCGAACACCCCGGCGGCCAGCGCGATCGGGCAGCCGCAGGCGGGCCCGGCCGGGGTCACGCCGGAGGAGTTCCGCGCCGCCGCGGACCGCCACGCCGCCTACATGGACGAGCGGAACATCGACGTGCAGGTCATCGGGCCGCGGCCGTTCCTGATGATGGGCTGGATGGAGGACCACCTGCTGCCCGCGTGGACCCGGTACGTCAACGACATGATCCACCAGCAGGTCACGTTCCACCCCGGCCGTTTCCTCGGCGCGTGCCAGCTCCCGCAGGTCAGCGACGCGCCGGACCTCGCGAACTGCCTGGACGAGCTGAACCGCTGCGTCACGGAGTACGGGTTCGTGGCCGCGTACGTCAGCCCCGACCCGGCCGGGCGGCGGACCACGCCCGGCATGCACGAGCCGTACTGGTTCCCGCTGTACGAACGGGCGCAGGAGCTCGGCGTGCCGCTCATCGTGCACGGCACCAACTCCCTGGACCGGCGCTACCGGGTCGTGCCGCACAACTACCAGCTCGGGTTCCTCACCGAGCAGTACCTGGCCGGGCAGTTCCTCGGCCACGGCGACGTCTTCGAGCGCTACCCCGAGCTGAAGGTGATCATCTGCCACTGCGGCGGCGCGCTCAACCGCTTCATCCCGTCCGACTTCCACCTGCCGCAGAAGGACCTCAGCCGGAACCTGTTCTACGACACCTGCGGCTACGACATGATCTTCCTCGAAGCGGCGATCAAGCAGCGCGGCGTCCCGCAACTGTGCTTCGGCACCGAGGCGCCCGGCTCCGGCCGCACGGTACGCCCGGAGACCGGCCGTACGTCCGACGACCTGGTGCCGGTCATCGACGGCTTCGACTTCCTCACGGCCGAGGACAAGAAGACGATCTTCAACGAGAACCCGGCCATGATCGTCCCGGCGTTCGCCAAGGCGCTGTCCGCAGGGCGCGGATGATCCTGCTCACCGGCGGGCTCGGGTTCATCGGCCCGCACACCGCGCGGGCGCTGCTCGACCTCGGCGAGGACGTCGTCGCCACCCGGTTCCGCACCGCGCGCGTACCGGACTTCCTGAGCGCGGAGCTCGGCACCCGCCTGTTCGTCGAGCGGGCCGACGTCGCGGACCCGGACGCGCTCGCGGCGATCGGCCGCCGGTACCCGATCGACGGCGTGGTCCACCTCGCCTCGCCCCGGTTGTCCGACCAGGAGCTGGGGCGTGATGTGCGGACCAATGTGTCCGGCCTGCTCACGGTCGTACGGGCGGCGGCGGACTGGGGGGTGCGGCGGCTGTCGCTGGCCAGCTCGATCGCGGTGTACGCGGGCGTGGCGCAGCGGCCGTGGCGCGAGGACCAGCCGCTGCCGATGGAGGTCGACGCCGCGCTCCCGGTCACCGCGTTCAAGAAGGCCGAGGAGATCCTCGGCGGGCACTTCGCCGCGCGGCTCGGCGTGCCCGTGGTCCACCTGCGCATCGCCGGCATCTACGGGCCGCTGTACCACTCGATGTCCAACCCGCCGAGCCGCCTGGTGCACGCGGCCGTGCGCGGCGGGCCGGTCGAGGGGCCACCGATCCGCGCGGGCGACCGCACGGACATGTGTTACGTCAAGGACTGCGCGCGCGGCGTCGCGCTGCTCCAGACGGCGCCGTCCCTTTCGTACGGCACGTTCAACGTCGGCTCCGGCACCGCGCCCGCCTACCAGGACTTCGCGGACGCGATCCGCGCGCGGATCCCGTCGGCGGACCTCGGCCTGGACCCGGCGCCGTCCACGACGCACGGCGGGCCGCTTGACCTCACCCGCATCCGCGAGGCCGTGGGCTACGCGCCGGAGTACGACGTGGCGCGGGCCGTCGACGACTACATCGCCTGGCTGCGCGACGGCCACGAGCGCTGACCCGAGAGGAGACCGATGAACGAGCGCGACGCGCACACCCGGGCCGAGGTGGTCGGCAGCCTGCTGCGGACGCCCGCCCTCCTGGCCGGCCAGGAGACCGACCCCGCGCTGCTCGACGACGCCGTACGCGCGGCCGTGACGATCCAGGAGGACGCTGGCCTGGACGTCATCACCGATGGTGAGATGCGCCGCCATTCGTGGGCGCAGACGCCGCGCTTCCTCGACTGTTTCGAGGCGCGCCCGGACACCGTCGCGATGAACTGGCGCGGCGGTGTGGGCGGTGCGCCGCCGCCGCAGTCGGGCGGCGGCTATCCGGCCGTGGTCGGACGCGTCGCCGAGGCGGCCCGGCTGGGCGACATGACCGATGAGTACGCCTTCCTGGCCGCGCACGCGCACGTCCGTACGAAGTACTCGATGGCGGCGCCGAGCTACCACCGCCGCTACTGGTCGCCGCACCACTCCACCGATGTGTACGGAAGCTGCGAGGAGTTCCTGACCGAGGTGCGCGACTACCAGCGTGAGCTGGTGCGGCGCCTGGTGGACCTCGGCTGCGACTACGTGCAGCTCGACGCGCCGAACTACGGCTCGCTGTGCGACCCGGACACGCGCGCCAAGATGGCCGCCGAGGGCCGGGACGTGGACGCGGAGCTGGCGTTCGACACCGCGCTCGACAGCTCGCTGTTCGCCGATGTCACGGGGGTGACGCGGGCGCTGCACGTGTGCCGGGGCAACGGGCCGGGCGGGCGGTGGCACTCCCACGGCGGCTACGGCGCGATCTCCGCGACGCTGTTCGCCCGGCTGGACGTCGACCGGCTGCTGCTGGAGTACGACTCCGACCGGGCCGGCACCTTCGCGCCGCTGGCGGACGTACGGCCCGGCACGGTCGCCGTGCTCGGCCTGCTGACCACCAAGAGCGGCGAACTGGAGGACGAGGCGCTGCTGGCCCGGCGGATCGCCGAGGCGGCGGAGGTCAAGCCGCTGGAGGAACTCGCGCTGAGCACGCAGTGCGGCTTCGCCTCCGTGGCCAGCGGCAACCCGCTCACGCCCGAGGAGCAGCGGGCCAAGCTCGAACTGGTCGCGCGCCTGGCCCACCGCACCTGGGCGACCGGCTGAGCGGTGGTCACCGGGGGTGCTGGAGGTCGTAGTAGCCGCGGGCGGTGCGGGCGTCGTCGAGGCGGGCGCCCGCCTCGACGGCCGCGCGGATCTGGTCCTCGGCCGCGCTGATCTCGGCCGCGACGCCGATGACCTCGGCGGCCCGCGCCGCCGGCACGGCGACCAGGCCGTCGCCGTCGCCGACCAGGACGTCGCCCGGCTCGACCCGGACGCCGCCGACCGACACCGGCACCTGGTAGGCGTCCACGCCGACCCGGTCCTTGCCGGTGCGCATCCAGGTGCCGCGGCTGAAGATCGGGTAGCCGAGGGCCAGGCTGCGGTCGCTGTCGCGGCAGACGCCGTCGATCACGGTTCCGGGCAGGCCGCGGCGCGACGCCGTGGCCGTCAGCAGGTCGCCCCAGACGGTCGCGTCCATCCGGCCGCCGTTGTCCAGCACGGGGACGTGGCCGTCGGGGAGGTCGTCGATGTAGTCGCCGACGCTGCCGCGCTCGGCGCCGAGGGGCACGTAGCGGATGGTGTACGCGCGGCCGACGAGGCGGAACGAGCGGTCGAGCGGCGCGATGCCGAGGCACTGGCCGGGCAGCCGCAGCCGGTCCAGCGCGTCGCTGACGTGGGTCGTGCCCACCTGCCGGAACGCGTCGAGCAGGTCGGCGGACACCTCAGCCATGGTCGGTCCCTTCCGTGCGGAGCATGTTCTCGTAGTCGCCCGACATGACGCGTGAGACGGGCTCGCCGGCGCGCACCCGCGCGGCCATCGCCGCCTCCGTGGCGGCGATCCGCTCCGCCCGGAGGAGCACCGCGGCGGCGTGGGCGGCCGGGACGAACACGACGCCGCTGCCGTCCGCGATCACCGCGTCGCCGGGCCGCACCGCGACCCCCGCCATCTCGACGGGCTCGTTCCACGCGACCTCGCGCAGCCGCCCGCGTGCGGTGCGCGGGACGCCGGCGCGCGCGTAGACGGGGAGGCCGAGATCGCGGGCCTCGTCGACGTCGCGGCAGGCGCCATCGATGACCACGCCCGCGACCCCGCGGGTCACGGCCGCCAGCGCGAGCACCCCGCCCCACCCGGCCGCGTCCGTACGCCCGCCCGCACTCACCACGATGACCTCACCGGGAGCGGCAGCCTCGACCGCGGCGGTGCCCAGGTGGCGGGGTGTCGGTGGTGGGGGTGTCGCGATGGCCTCGCCGGGGGCCGCGGCTTCGGTTGCGGGGGTGGCCGGGTGGCGGGGTGTAGGTGGTGGGGGCGCCGTGATGGCCTCGCCTGGGGTGGCGGTCTCGGTTGTGGGGGTGGCTGGGTGGTGGGGGGTCGGTGGGGCGTCGGTTGCGCGCAGGTCCACGGTCAGGACTCGGGCGGTGAGCCGGGTGGGGATGGTCAGGGCGTGGAGGCCGAGGGCGGCTCCGGGGAGGGCGAGGGCGTCGAGGGCGTCGGAGACGGCGCAGGTGTCGAGGTGGGACAGGCGGGTGATCTGCTCGTTCGTTACGCCCACAGCGCGAACCCCAGTCCGGTTCCGGTGCCCGCGGCCGTGCGGTACGCGGGGATGTAGTCGCGCCAGCGCGGCGCCAGGCCGGTGGCCGCGCCGGCCACGACCAGCCAGTTGCGGATCTCCGATGACCCGGAGTTCAGCAGCCGGGGCGGCAGGCCGCGCAGGGCGGCGGCGTCGTGGGCGTCCATGGCGTCGAGCACCTGGTGGTCCAGGCCGGGGTTGATGACGAAGTGGCTGAGGCCGCCCGAGGCGATGATCGCGACCCGGCGGTCGCCCGGCAGCGACGCGACGGCACGCTCGACGGCCGCGCCCAGGTCGTAGCAGCGGGCGGGGGTGGGCTGGTTCGGGGGGTAGTAGGTGTTCAGCATGATCGGCACGGCCGGGATGCCCGCCTCCGGCAGCAGCCGGCCCAGCACCCAGCCGAACGCGTGGCCGAACCCGGTGCCCGCCGGGGGAGCGTCGCTTGCCGCGATGTCGAAGCCGTCGTCGATCAGCGCCTCGATGAGGTGGACGGCGGCGCCCGCGTCTCCGTCGTAGGACCGGCCGTCGGTGCCCTGGCCGCGGCGCATCTCGGCGAAGAACGCGTCGGCACCCGGCCCGTCGTCCGGCTTGAGGGTGGTCACGCGGGCGCCGTAGTAGACCGAGAGCGCCGGGAGGTTCGCGAAGCCGAACAGCTCGCGCTGGTCGTCGCCCACGATGACGAGCAGGTCGGGGCCGAGCGCGCGCAGGTCGGCGCCGAGCCGCTCGATGTCGTGCTCGGCCTGCGCGAACCGCCGCATCCAGACCTCGTTGGTCAGCTCCGCGGTGTAGCGCTCGCCGGCGCGCCGCTCCAGCTCGGCGTACGACCGGACCACGCCGTCGATGTCGTACAGCTTCGGGTTCGTCCGGTCCGCGTCGCCACGGGCCACCCACATCGGCAGCGGCCGCATGGCGAGCATCGGGCTGTGCGAGCTGCCGGCCCCCGCGATGATCCGCGACATGTCATGCCTCCAGACTCCGAACGCCCAGCGCACGCTGCCGTCACAACCCTGAACGCGGGCGGTGCCCGGTCAAGTTGGATCCAACATGACACGTACCAAAAGAGATGACAACCCGGCAGTTCCGGCCAGTCGAACCCTGGTGGCATTCAGGATGGGATCCAACATCGCGCTCACGGGACCGCCACCGGGATTCCGGGCAGCACCAGCCGGACGCCGATGCCCGGGGCGAGGCGCGCGACCGCGTCGGCGTAGCGGCGCGGGTCCTGGTCGGCCTTGGTGATCATCCGGTCGCCCAGCCACCCGCTGTGGAACGCGTAGTGGTGCGGCACGGCCAGGGTGGGGTTGAGCGCGGCCGTCAGCCCGGCCGCCTCCTCGGCGCCCATCACCACCTGCCGGAGGTTCATCGGCCGGACGCACAGGCCGTTCGTCGGGAGGATCGCGAGGTCGACGGGGCCGAACCGCTCCGGGATGGTATCCAGCTCCGGGACGCGCAGGGTGTCGCCCCCGAAGAAGACGGTGCGCCCGCCGGAACTGATCACGAACGTGACCTCGTGGACGCCGTGGCGGCCCGGCGCCGCGGTCACGGTGACGTCTCCGACGGTGGCGGCCTCCCACGCCTCGATGGCGCGGACGTCGCGGAACCCCTTGCTCCGCGCGATGGCCGCGACGGTTCCGGGCCCGATCAGCGGCGTGTCGAGGTCGAAGCCGCCGGTGACCATGGCGTCGAGATCGCAGTGGTCGTAGTGCTCGTGGCTGACCACGACCGCGTCGACGCGGCCGAGGCCGGCGACGGTGGAGGCGACCGGCTCGCCCTGGTAGTAGGTCGCGGTCTGCGTGAACCACGGGTCGGCGAGTATGCGGCTCGCGCCGATCTCGATGAGCTGGCAGGCGTGACCGATCCGGGTCACCGTCAGTGGGGTGCTCATGATGGTTCTCCTCTCCTGCTGGGGGGTGTCACCGGTCGCCGAGGTCGAGCAGCGCGCCCAGCAGTTCCTCCGGGGTCTCGACCTGCGGGAGGTGGCCGGTGCGCGGCAGGAGGGTGAACGTCGACGACGGGATGGCGGCGGCGTAGGCCCGGCCGTATTCCGGGTCGACGATGCCGTCGCTCTCGCCCCACAGGACGTGGACCGGGATGCCGATGCCGCCGAGCCGCTCTGTGAGGGCCGGGTCGGACATGGTGGGGCCGGTGTAACCGATCAGCGCCCGTACGTCCGGACTGGGGCCGGTTCCGCCGGGGGGCGCGGGCGGCGCCTTGCCCGGGTCGTGGAAGGAGTATCGCTGGATCTCGGCCGGTGCGAGGCCGCTGACGTCGGTCATCGGGTGGCCGCCGACCTCGATGCCGATCCCGTCGATGATCACCGCGCCGCTGACGCGCGGGCTCGCCTGGAGGGCGATCTCGGCGGCGAGCCAGCCGCCGAAGGAGTTGCCGATCACGGTGACGTCGGTGAGGTCGAGCCGGTCGAGCAGCGTGACGTACGCCCCGGCCAGCTCGGTGACGCCCGTCAGGCCCGCGGCCTTCGGCGTGGCCCCGAAGCCGGGGTGGGTGGGCAGCAGCACCCGGGAGTGGGTGCGCTCGGCGAGCAGGTCGGCGAAGCCGGTCATGGTGGGCAGGCCGCCGCCGCCGTGCAGCAGTAAGAACGGCCGGGTGCGGTCGCGATCTTGGACGGTGACCTCCACCGGGCCGGCGGCCGCGGTGGTGACCTGGTGTGTATGGGTGCGGGGTGGCCGGAGGGTGCCGGCGGCTATCGGAGTGCTCATCGCTGTTTCCCTTCGCGTCGATCGATATCAGCAAGCTTAGGTAAGGAACCTGATATAAGCAACCTGATTTTCCAGGGTAGGCTTCCCGCCATGAGGTATCGACCCGCCGACGTCGCCCTGGCCGTCAAGCGCCTGCAGTACCGCCATCACCGCGCGCTGAGCCGTGCGCTGACGCCCCTCGGCCTCTCGCTCGTCCAGTGGGACACCCTGCGCCACCTGCACCGCAATCCGGATGCCTCGCTGCACGACCTCGCGGTGCTGACCTTCCAGACCGACCAGTCCTTCGGCTCACTGGCCGCCCGGATGGCCCACCGCGGCCTGATCGAGCGGGTCCCCGGCCCGGGCCGGGCCGTACGCCACCGCCTCACCGAAGACGGCGCGCGCCTGCGCGCCGCGGGGCAGGCCGCCGTGGACGTCGTGCTGAAGTCCTCGTTCCACGCCCTGACGCCGGCCCAGCTCGACCAGCTCGGCGCCCTGCTGGACGCCGCCCTCGGCCCCGACCCGACGGCGTAGCGTCAGGCGGCTCCGTCGCCGGTCGCCTCGCCGTCGCGTGGCTCGATGCGGTCGATCAGGTCCTCGCTCCACGCCCGGATGACCGCCGCCTGCTCGGGCGTGAGCGAGTCGAGGACGTAGCGGCGGATGTTGCCGGCGTGCCCGACGATGGCCCGCTGCGCGATGCGGCGGCCCGTCGCCGTCAGGCCGATCCCCGTGCGCCGGCCGCTGGCGCCGTAGCGGGTCCGCTCCACGAACCCGCGGTGCTCCATGCGCGTCAGCAGGTGCGAGACGCGGCTCTTCTCCCAGCCGAGCGACTCGGCGAACTCGCCGACGCGCAGCTCGCCGCCGGGCGCACGCCGCAGCGTCGTGAGCACGCTGAACTCGGCCTTCGAGATGCCGAACTCGCGCTGAAGGTCGCGGTCGAGCTCCCGGACGAGCAGGCGATGCGCGCGCATCCAGGTGTCCCAGAGCTCCCATTCCTCGGGCTCGAGCGTACGGGTCTCCGCCATGACGGGATCCTACCGAGCGAGGCGGAGTTGACACGTCCACTCCGCGGCCTAGAGTTGACTCGTCAACTCCCCGGCACTCCTGGAGGCTCGGCCGATGAGAACCCTCTTGCGCGGCGGCATGGTGGTCAGCATGGATCCGGCCGTCGGCGATCTCCCGTACGGCGACGTGCTCATCGAGGACGGCCGCATCGCCGCGGTCGCCGCCGCCCTCGACGCGGCCGACGCCGAGATCGTGGACGCCACCGGCAAGATCGTGCTGCCCGGCTTCGTCGACACCCACCGGCACACCTGGCAGACCGCGTTCCGCGGCATCGGCGCGGACTGGACGTTCGACCAGTACCGCGTGGCCATGCACGGCACGCTCCGGGCGCACTACCGGCCGGAGGACGTGTACCTGGGCACCCTGCTCGGCCGGATCGAGGCGCTCGGCTCGGGCGTCACGACCCTGCTCGACTGGTTCCACTGCGCCGTCCGCCCGGAGCACGCCGACGCCGCGATCGAGGCGCTGCGTACGGCGCCCGGCCGCTCGGTGTTCTGCTACTGCGCGGGCGCCGTCGACGAACCGGACATCAGGCCCGAGATCGCTCGCGTACGGTCGCGGGCTGCCGGACGACGGCATGGTGCTCGGCCTGCGCGGGCCGCAACTGACCGCGATGGACATCACCGCCGCCGACGTCGCGCTGGCGCGGGACCTCGGGCTACGGGTGAGCGTCCACGTGCACGGCGCGTCGGGCTGGCCCACCGGCCGCCGCCCGATCGCCGACATGCGCGACCGCGGGCTGCTCGACGACCGGACGACGGTCGTGCACGGCAACGGCATCTCCGACGACCAGATCGCGATGATGGCCGACGCCGGCTGCTCGGTGTCGATCAGCCCGGACGTCGAGCTGAAGATGGGCTTCGGCCCGCCCGAGACCGGCCGCATGCTCGCCGCCGGGATCCGCCCGTCGCTGTCGATCGACGACTGCCCGTCCGCCGGCGGCGACATGTTCGCCACCATGCGCACGGCCCTCGCCGCGCAGCGCGGCATCGACGGCGGCCTCACGACCAGGGACGTTGCCGAGTTCGCCACGGTGGACGGCGCCCGTACGCTCGGCCTCGCCGCCCGGACCGGCAGCATCACGCCCGGCAAGGACGCCGACCTGCTCCTCCTCAACGCCGATGACCCGTCGGCCTTCCCGGCCGGCAACCCCGTCGGCACGCTCGTCACCGCCGGCCATCCGGGCCTGGTGGACACCGTCTTCGTCGCCGGCCGAGCCGTCAAACGAGACGGCCGCCTGCTCGACGTCGACCTCCCCGCGCTGCGCGCCCGCGTTCTGGAGTCCCGCAACCGGATCGCCGAGGCCGCCGGCATCGCGGTCGACGGCTCATGGACGCCCCCAACCGGGTGAGCGGGAGCCGCGGGCCGCTAGGGGGTGGTCGGTGGGGGTGCGCAGCTATTGCGGATGACCAGGTGGCTGGTGATGTGCTCGTCGGGGGGTTGGGTCGCGGTGTCCCAGTTCAGGAGGGCGGTCATGGCCCGGGTGCCGAGTTCGTACGTGGGGATCGCGACGGTTGTCAGGGCGGGGCGGGTGTAGGAGGCCAGCGGGGTGTCGTCGAAGCCGATCAGGGAGATGTCGTCCGGGACGTGGCGGTCGTGGTCGGTGAGGGCGGCCAGGGCGCCGAAGGCCATTCGGTCGTTCGCCGCGAGGATGGCCGTGGGCGGGGGGCGGAGGGCGAGCAGCGGGGCGATCGCGTCGTAGCCGCTCGACTCGGTGAACGTGCCGGGGCGGATGAGGGACTTACGTACGGGGATGCGGCGGGCGCGCAGGGCGGCGCGGTAGCCGTCCAGCCGGTCCTTGACGGTGTTGGAGTCGGCCGGGCCCGCGATCACGGCGATGTGGCGGTGGCCGAGG
Organism: Streptosporangiaceae bacterium; assembly: GCA_036502625.1. Taxonomy (GTDB): domain Bacteria; phylum Actinomycetota; class Actinomycetes; order Streptosporangiales; family Streptosporangiaceae; genus DASXYG01. The sequence continues at coordinate 20,616 of DASXYG010000127.1, read as the reverse complement.
TCGAGGAGGTGCTCGGTGGCCGTACGGGCCGCGGCTACGTTGTCGACCTGGACGGACGGATAGGCCACGTCGTGCCGGCCGACGACCACGACCTTCGTGTCGTAGCGGGCGAGGATCTGCGCCGACCAGGCCGAGGCGTCGCTGCCGCCGCCGACGATGATGCCCTCGACCCGCTGGGAGACCAGCGTGTCCAGATAGGCGCGCGTCTTCTCCGGGCTGCGGTCGGTGTTGCACAGGACGACCCGGTAGCCGCGCGCGGACGCGACGTCCTCGGTGCCGCGGACGAGCTCGGGGTAGTACGGGTTCGCGATGTCGGGGATGACGAGGCCGACCGTACGCGTGCGGCGTTGCAGCAGGGCGCGCGCGAGGTCGTTGGGCCGGTAGCCGAGCCGGTCGATCGCGTCGATGACCCGCCCCCGGGTCTCCTGCCTGATCGGGTAGTCAAGCTCCGGGTTCAGCACCCGAGAGACGGTGGCCACCGAGACGCCCGCCGCGGCGGCCACGTCACGGATGCCGATCGTCTTCCGGGTGCCGTCGCCGGCGCCTCGGCCGGGCTTCACGGGCACCTAGGGTCTCCGTTCGTACGGTAAACGGTTACTCGTCAAGGATGCCCGATCACCATCCAGGACAGCACCGGACTCGCCTGCAGTGTGATCAGCAGCGCGAACCCGGCCAGGGAGAGCAGGCTCCAGCCGATCGTACGGCGCAGCAGGTCGCCCTCGCGCCCGGCCATGCCGACCGCGGCCGTCGCCATGGCGAGGTTCTGCGGGCTGATCACCTTCCCGATGACGCCGCCCTCGCTGTTCGCCGCGGCCAGCAGGTACGGCGACAGGTCCAGCTTGCCCGCCGCGGCCACCTGGACCGCCCCGAACAGCGAGTTCGCGGACGAGTCCGAGCCGGTCGCGGCGACCCCGAGCCAGCCGAGCGCCCCGGACAGCGGCACGAACACCCGCCCGGCCGCGGCCAGCCCGTGCCCGATCGTCAGCGCGCCGCCGGACAGGCTGAGCACGTACGCCAGCGCCAGGACGAGCGCCACGGTCAGGCCCGCGAAGCGGATCTGGCGCAGCGCGCCGAGGTACGCACGCGCGGCGGCGCGCGGCCGCATGCCGAGGACGAACGAGGCGAGCACACCGGTGATGAACAGCATCGTGCCGGTCGCGCCCACCCATTCGATGCTGAAGGCGATCACCGAGGGCGTCTTGCCCGTGGGCGTCGCGACGTGCAGCCCCGGCCAGTCGAACTCGGTGGTCAGCGCGGCGACCGCGCGCTGTGCCGGGCCGGGCAGGGAGAACACCACGAGCAGCGCCGTCAGGATGACGTACGGGCTGAACGCGCGGAGCACCCGCGGCGCGCCGTCGCGCGCACGGAAGCCCGGATCGTCGACCGCGCCGCCGGCCACCAGCGGCGGCGGCGGACCGGCCGAGCCCGCGATCGGACGGGCCGGCGACCACACGCGCAGCAGGAGCAGCACCACGGCGGTCGCGCCGACCGCGCCGACCAGGTCGGCGATCTCGTACGCGACGAACTCGGCCGCGGCGAACTGGCCGATCGCGAACCCGAGCCCGGTGGCCAGCGCCACCGGCCACAGGTCGCGCAGGCCGCGGCGCCCGTCGAGGATGATGAGCAGCAGGAACGGGACGAAGAACGCGACGAACGGCGACTGCCGGCCGATCATCGCGCCCAGGTCGGCGGCGGGCAGCCCGGTCGCCTTCTCCAGCACGGCGATCGGTGTGCCGACCGAGCCGAACGCGGCGCCCGCGGCGTCGCTGAACAGCGCCACCACGGCCGCGCGTACGGGCGGGAAGCCGAGCGCGAGCAGCATGGCGGCCACGATGGCCACCGGCGCGCCGAACCCGGACACCGACTCGATGAGCGACCCGAAGCAGAACGCGATGATCAGCGCCTGCACCCGGTAGTCGTCGGAGATGGCCATGAACGCGCGGCGCAGCACGTCCAGGTGGCCGGAGTCCTGGATGAGCCGGTTGATCCAGACGGCGTTCAGCACGATCCACACGATCGGGAACACGCCGAACGCCGCGCCTTCGAGCGCCGCGCTGCCGGCCTGCCCGGCCGGCATGCCGAACGCGGCTACCGCGACGAGCAGCGACGCGGCCAGCGCGGACAGCGCCGCCCAATGCGAGCGCACCCGGAACACGCCGAGCAGGACGAGCAGGCCGACCAGGGGGATCGCGGCGACGAGCGCGGACCATCCGAGCGAGCCGCCGACGGGGTCGAGGACCTGTCTGAACATGACGTCACCTCGGCGATCGCTACGGGACGATGACGGCCTTGAGCGGGTCCCCGTCGCGCTCGCGTACCACGCGGAACGCCTCCGCGATGTCGTCGAGGGGGAACCGGTGGGTGATCAGCTCGGCGCAGCGCAGCTTGCCCTGCGCGGCCATCGCAACGGCACGCTTGACGTCGTTGCCGCCTTCGCCGCGTGACGTGTGGATCTGCACGCCCTTGCGCACCACGGCGCTGAGGTCGAGCGTCACGTCGCCCGGATAGAACGCGACGACGAGGATCGTGCCGCCGCGCCGAACGGCACCGACGCACTGCTGCGGCACCCGGGCGTCGCCGGCCGACTCGATGACGAGCTCGGCGCCCTCGCCGCCGGTGAGCTCGAGGACGGCCTCGACCGGGTCGGTGCGCGTCGCGTCGATCACGTGGTCCGCGCCCAGCCGTTCCCCCATGCGCAGCCGCGACTCGCGGGTGCCCACGAGGATCACGCTGCGCGCGGCGAGCTGCTTGCAGATCTGTACGGTCATCAGCCCGACCGGTCCCGGCCCGAAGACCACGACGTCCTGACCGGCGATGAACCCGCCCGCGACGTCCAGCCCGAACATGCCCGTGCCGGCGGTGGAGACCAGGACGGCGTCGTCGAAGGAGAGCTGCGGCGGCAGCCGGTACAGCGCGCTCACGTGGTGGATGGCGTACTCGGCGAAGCCGCCGTCGGCGGTCATGCCGGAGGCGCGGTGGCCCTTCGACGCGTCCGCGTAGTTCAGGCAGCACGTGTAGTTGCCGGTCAGGCAGTTGTCGCAGCGGCCGCAGCCGTGGTGGGCCTCGATGCACACGCGGTCGCCCGGGACGAACTCGGTGACATCAGGCCCGGCCGCGACGACGGTGCCGGCCCACTCGTGGCCCGGCGTGAACGCGCCGAACGGCGGCGTCAGCGGGAAGTGGCCGTCGTAGATCTTCAGGTCGGTGCCGCACGTGCCGCACACGGCCACCTTGATCAGCACCTCGCCCGGACCGGGCGACGGCACCGGGCGCTCTTCGACCCGGATGTCCCGGGGCCCGTGGAGGACGGCGGCGCGCATCGTGTCGGGCACCGCGAGCGTCGAATCCGGTTGGCGCGGCGTCGGGAGCACGGTGTTCATTGGCGATCACCTTCGGGATATGCGTACGGAATGGGGGGCGGGCGCGGCCAGGTGATCGAGCAGCGCCGCGGAGGCCGCGGCGGCGAAGCCCGGATCGTTGATCGTGAGATCGAGCTCGCGCAGCGTCACGTGATCGCCGAGAGCGCCGCGGAGCGTGTCGGTGAACGCCCGGTTGGCGGCCGGGTCGTGCAGCACCCCGCCGGGGCTGCCGACCTCGGACCAGCCGCGGCCCGGTACGAGCACCGTGACCGGCCCGGCCGCGCCGTTCAGCCGTTCGGCCAAGGCGGCGGCGACCCGCGTGAGTTCCTCAGCGGTGGCCCGGACGTTGGTGTTGTTCGGATTGTGGTGGTGCACCGCCCGGTCGCGCAGCGCGGACGGGATGGTGTCCGCGGCGGCGAAGCAGTGGTATTCCAGCCCGCCGGGCGCGACGACCTGGGGGATGCCCGCGCGGCCCGCGGCGGTCAGCCGGCCCGGCCGTACGGGCGTGTAGATGTCGGCGGGGAACAGCTCGGCGAGCAGCTCGTGGGTCGTGAGGTCGAGGACCCCGGCGAACATCCCCGCGTCGATCAGCCGCTCCATCGCCGACCCGGAGGCGCCGGAGGCGTGGAACGGCACGGTGTCGTAGCCGGCCCGGTTCAGGTGCGCGATCGCGCACGTCACGGCGGCATGGGTGTTGCCGAACGCGGTCACCGCGATCTGCGGTCGCGCCGCGCCGTACGATGTGGCGTCCGTCGTGCCGATCATGCCGGCCAGCGCCCCGGCCGCGCGGCGCAGGACGCCGGACGTGACGATGTTGGGGCCGCCGAGCAGGTCGGCGACGGAGAACATCATGACGATGTCGGAGTCGCCGACGAAGCCGCGCACGTTGCCGGACGCCACCGTCGAGACGATCAGCTTGGGCAGGCCGATCGGCAGTTCGCGCATCGCGGTGGCGGCGATGCTGGTGCCCTGGTTGCCGCCGACGCCCAGAACGCCGAGCAGATAGCCGGCGTCCTGCCAGCGGCGCAGCAGCCGGCCCGCGCCGACCGCCATCGCGTGCATCGCGGTGTCCCTGCGTACGCCGGCCAGCTCCGCGATGTCGTGGTCGCCCGCGCGCGCCACCTCGCGGGCCGGGACGTCGGCGCCCGCAGCCGGGCGCACCCCGACGTCCACGATCGTCGCGCGCAGGCCGTGCGCCCCGAGCTCGGCCTTCAGCAGCCCGGCCTCGGCCGCCTTCGTGTCGACCGTGGCCAAGATCGCGATCACCCCCGAGACGGGGGTCGTCATCCGGCCGCCTCCGCGAGGGGCGCTTGGTCGTCGGCGAGCATGAGGTCGGCGGGCGCGACGCCGCTGATCTGCGCGGCGAGCAGCGCGACCCGGGCGTCGTCCTCCAGATACTCCGTACGGTAGTAGGCGCTGCGCAGGTCGTCGCCGACCGCGATGGTGCCGTGCTCGCGCATCAGCGCCACGCGCAGCCCGGCGTCGGCGAACAGCTCGGTCACCGCGTCCGCCAGCTCAGGCGAGCCCGCGGGGAGCAGGTCGACGCCGCGTACGGTGCGCAGATGGCCGCGCGCGGCGGCGTGCACGAGCGGCGGCGGCTGGTTCGCGACCGCGAACGCGACCGCGTGCGGCGGATGGAAGTGCGCGATGCCGCCGACGTCCGGACGCGTCCGGTAGACGCCGAGGTGCCAGCGGACCTCCTTGGACGGTGTGCGCCCGGCGTCGAGCACCGTGCCGTCGAGGGTCACCAGGACGGTGTCGGAGGAGTCCATGTCGCCCATGCAGCAGCCCGTCGCCTTGATCAGCACCCGGTCCGTGCCGGGCACCCGGAGGCTGTTGTTGCCGCTGAGCCCGACCACCAGCCCGCGCTCGTAGCCGCGCCGGGACACCTCGACCAGTTCCTGACGCAGCATCCGCAGCGTCGCGGTACCGACGCCGGACGCCGCACCATCGCCTGCCATCACAACTCCTCACATCCGGTTCCGACCGCTCGCGTACCCGCACCGACCTGCGCGGACCCTGATCGTCAGGGTGGCCCCTCACCCGGGGCGGCCGCCAGGGGGCAGCGGCCGCCCCGGGTCGTCAGGCGCGCTCCGGGTAGTCGCTCTTGGTGATCTCCACCTTGAACTGGCGCACCTCGCCCACGTAGGCGGTCAGGTGGTCGGCCATGCGCTCCAGCATCGCCAGCCCCTTCTCCTTGGTGGAGCGGAACGGGTTGCCGATCACCGCGGTGTCGCAGTACTCGTGGTGCTCCATCGGCACCCAGATGTTCTCCGAGCCCTGGAACTTCACGGTCGCGGTGCCGTCGGTCTTGGAGAACGCGTCGGTCATGTACGCCGGGGCGTGCGCGCGGTCCTCGACGGCGCGGTCCATGTGCACCAGGCCGTCGCCGGTCGCCATGAGCACGGACGTCTCCAGCTCGCTGGAGTGCCAGCCCGGCGTCTCCTCCGGCGGGTTGTCGAACAGGTCGAGCACGACGCTCGCGTCGCGCTCGGTCGGCGTCTTGTAGTACGAGATGTAGGCGCCCGTCTCGTAGCGGAGCTGGCGCATGACCTCGTCGATCGGCTTGGTGTTCGAGCCGTGGTGACTGACGAAGACGATCTTCGTGAAGCCGTGGTAGATGAGGCTGCGCGCGATGTCGTGCATGATGCGCCGGTACGTCTCCGCGCGCAGCGTGATCGTGCCCGCGCCCTCCAGGTGCCGCCCCATGTGGTGCGGCGAGTAGCCGAACGGCACGAGCGGTGTGTACATGACGTCCGCCGCCTCGGCGGCGCGGCGGACGACCTCCATCGTCACGTAGCTGTCGGTGCCGAGCGGGATGTGCGCGCCGTGCTTCTCGCTGCTGCCCAGCGAGACGATGGCGACGTCCTGGCCGTTCTCCGCCAGCCGCTCGCTCACCTCGGCGAACGACATCGCCAGCAGGTTGTGCTTGCGCTCGGCCTCCGCGTCCGAGTGGACGTAGTCCTGCTCTGCCACGCCGGAACCTCCTAGTAACCCTTTTCTGTAAAGCGTTACCATGACCGTAGACAGCGAACGGGCGACGGTCAATAGGGGAGCGGGAAGCCGTGCGGCGCTAGTCGTCGTCGGCGGCGGGCGGCCCTTCGGGGTCGGGGTCGGACGGGCGCGGGGGCTCCGGTCCGTCGGCGCCGAGGCGGATGAGCTGCTCGGTGCGGGTGACGCGGTAGTGGTGGCCGAGCACGCGGAAGTCGGCGGGCCGGTCGCGGTCGATGAGGTCGGCCGCGGCGCACAGTTCGGCCGCGCGTTCGGGTCCGGGGGTGGGCAGGTCGAGCATGGCGGCGCCGCGCGCCTTGTCGGGGTCGGGGTGGCGGGCGCCGGTCTCGAACCGGATCATGTCGGCGAGCTCGTCCCGTACGGCCTGGGGTGTGGGCTTGAGGCCACGGCGCCGGGTCCAGGTGCCGTTCGGCTCCTGTTCGGCCAGCGCGAACTCGGTCGGCATGATCACGACCCGGGGGTGGGTGTCCAGCGCCCGCAGCGCGTCGTCCTGCATGTCGGGCGTGCCGTCCGCGGGGGTCTTGTTGCGCAGCTCGTAGCGCAGCAGTGCGGCCTCGGTCCCCGTACGCGCGTTGACGTTGATCGCGCCGATGACCCGGCGGGGCGCGCGCTCGGCGGACCCGGCCCCGGCTTCGGGGGCGGGGTCGGTGGGCAGCGGGAGCTCCGGGCCGTCCTTGTCCACGCGGCAGAAGCGCTCAAGCCGGCCGACGCGGTAGCGCAGGCCCGCGACGCGCAGCTCGTCGCGGCGCACCCGGTCGAGCAGTTCGTACGCCGCGACGATCTCCTGGCGCGCGTCGTCGTCGGCGGCGGCGTCCTCCATCATCCGGAAGCGGTGCGCCAGCTCGTCGCGCGCCTCCTGCGGGCTCAGATGCCCGGCCGACAGGATCTCCCAGCGGCCACCGGACTCCGCCAGGCACGTGTACTCCGTGCCGACCGTCATCAGCCGCGGCTGGGAGCCCGGCCTCGGCGACGCCTCGTGTCCTGCCATGAACCCACCGTGCCACGCCGGCCCGCGCCCGGCAGGCCGATCCCCAGGGTCAGCCGGTCTTCCGGACGCGCGAGGTGGCCGGGGACAGCGGCTCGTCGTCGTGGCCGCGGGGCCGCAGCTCGGGCACTTCACGCCCGTCGCGATCGACCAGGGCCGAGCGGGGCTCGCCGTCGGCGAAGGCGTGCCGCTCGCCCCATTGGCGCAGCGCCACGATCGTGGTGAAGAGGTCCTGGCCGGCGTCGGTCAGGACGTACACGTGGCGCTTGCCGCTCGCCGTGGTGTGCGTGGCGAGGATGCCGTGGTCGACGAGCCTGCGGAGCCGGTCGGTGAGGATGTTGCGGGCGATGCCGAGCCGGTGGCGGAAGTCCGTGAACGCGGACGCGCCGTCCATGGCGTCGCGGATGATCAACAGGCTCCACCGGTCGCCCACGAGGTCGGCCGTACGGGCGACCGGGCACGTCGGGTCGGTCCACCCGTCTCCGGGGCCGAGCGTCACGTCCACCTGGCACCTCCCACATCGGTTGCGATTTGAAACCATTATGCCCTACGGTCAAACGGTTGCATATTGCTACCAAAAGGGGGCGGGGATGGCCGTACGGGTCACGGGGGCGCAGCGGCTCGTGCTGGCGCTGGTGTGCGCGGTGGCGGTGTCCACGATCTACGCGATCCAGCCGGTGCTGGAGACCGCGGGCGCGGAGCTGGGGATCCCGTCGGTGTCTCTGGGCCGGCTGGTGGCGGCCGGGCAGGTCGGCTACTGCGCCGGACTGGTCCTGCTGGTGCCGCTCGGCGATCTCCTCGACCGCCGCCGGCTGATCATCGGGCACCTGCTGCTCACCGCCGCGGGTGCCGGGATCACCGCCGCCGCGCCGAACGGGGCCGTCGCGGTCGTCGGGCTGGCGTTCGCGGGGTTGTTCGCGGTGGTCGTGCAGGTCACGGTCGCGTACGTCGCCGCCGTCTCGCCCCCGGGGGAGCGGGGCCGCAACATCGGGGCGGTCACGTCGGGGGTGGTGATCGGCATCCTCGGTGTGCGCGTCCTCGCCGGCGCCCTCGGCGACACGCTCGGCTGGCGCGTCGTCTACGTCGTCCTCGCGCTGCTCTGTGCCGTGGCCGCGGTGGCGGCGCGGCTGAGCCTGCGGGCCGACGCCCGGCGGACGGGTGGCCGCTACGCCCGGGTGCTCGCCTCGATGGTGCGGCTCGCGGTGACCGACCGGCTGTTCCTCAGCCGCGGGCTGATCGCGTTCTTCCTTTTCGCGTCCTTCGGCACGCTCTGGAGCGGGCTCGCGCTGCCGCTCAGCGCCCCGCCCTGGCGGCTGCCCACCACCGCGATCGGGCTCTTCGGGCTGGCCGGGCTCGCCGGAGCGCTCGGGGCCGCCCGCGCGGGCCGGTGGGCCGACGCCGGCCGCGCGCGGGCGATCAGCGGCGGGTCGCTCGCGCTGCTCGCCGCGTCCTGGCTCCTCATCGCCCGGACGGAGGCGACGCTGTGGCCGCTGATCGCGGGCATCGTCGTCCTCGACTTCGCCGTACAGGCCGTGCACGTCAGCAACCAGCACCTCCTCACCGCGGCCCATCCGGACCGGGCCAGCAGCGTCATCGGCGCGTACATGGCCTTCTACTCCCTCGGATCCGCGCTCGGCGCGATCACCACGACCGCGGCCTACGCCGCCTGGGGATGGCCGGGGTCGAGCCTCCTCGGCGCCCTCTACGCGCTGGCCGGCCTCGTCGCGTGGATGATCGGCGGATTTACTAAGGCAGCTTTATAAAGTAGGTTTAGCTTATGACCGACGACCCGGACCCTGAGGCGGTCGGCGCGGCGCTGCTGGCGAGCATCAGCGTGCTGGTGCGGCGGGTGCACCAGGTGCCCACCGGCGGCGGGCTCACGATGCCCGAGCGGACGGCCCTGTCGCGCCTCGGCCGCATGGGCCCCACCACCTCCTCGGCGCTGGCGCGTGAGGTGCAGATCACCGCGCAGGCCATGGGGGCGACGCTCACCAAGCTGCGCGCCCGCGGGCTGGTCGAGCGACGTCCGGATCCGGAGGACGGCAGGCGCGTGGTGCTGTCGGTGACCGCCGCGGGCCGGCAGGCGCTGAAGGACAAGCGCAACGCGCGGGCCGAGCTCATCTCGCGGGCCCTGGCCGGCGGCATGTTCACGCCCGCCGAGCTGGAGCGGCTCGCGGACGCCGCGGCGCTGCTCGACCGGCTGGCCCAGAACATCTGACCCCGACGGATCACGGAGAAAGCAGGCTGATGACGGGTCCCCCCACGTTGCTCGCCCCGCGCCGCCCGTCCGACGACCGGTACAAGTGGACGGCGCTGACGAACACGACCGCCGCGGTCTTCATGTCCTCACTGGACGGCTCCGTCGTCCTGATCGCCCTGCCGGCGATCTTCCGCGGCGTGCACCTGGACCCGCTGGCGCCGGGAAACATCGCCTACCTGCTGTGGATGATCATGGGGTACCGGCTGGTCCAGGCCGTCCTGGTGGTCACGGTGGGCCGGCTGGGGGACATGTACGGCCGGGTCCGGATCTACAACTCCGGGTTCGCGGTCTTCACGTTCGCCTCGATCCTGCTGTCCTTCGACCCCTTCGACGGGGGCCACGCGGCGATGTGGCTGATCGGCTGGCGGGTGCTGCAGGCCGTCGGCGGGTCGATGCTGACCGCGAACTCGGCCGCGATCCTGACCGACGCGTTCCCCAAGGAGCAGCGCGGCTTCGCCCTGGGCATCAACCAGGTCGCCGCGCTGGCCGGGATGTTCATCGGGCTGGTCGCCGGCGGCCTGCTGTCCGCCTGGGACTGGCGTGCGGTGTTCTGGGTGAACGTGCCCATCGGCGTGTTCTTCACGGTGTGGGCCTACCGCACGCTGCGCGAGACGGGCACGCGCGGCGGCGGGCGGATCGACTGGTGGGGCAACGTCACGTTCGGGGTGGGCCTCAGCGCGGTGCTGATCGCGGTCACCTTCGGGCTTCAGCCGTACGGCGGGCACACCATGGGCTGGACCAACCCGCTGGTCGACGTGCTGATCGTCGGCGGGCTCGCGCTCCTGGCGGCGTTCGTGGCCATCGAGAACCGCGTCGCCGCGCCGATGATCCAACTGGGGCTGTTCCGCGTGCGGGCCTTCACGTTCGGCAACCTGGCGGGCCTCGCCGTCTCGATCGGGCGCGGCGGGATGCAGTTCGTACTGATCATCTGGCTGCAGGGCATCTGGCTTCCGCTGCACGGCTACGACTACAGCGCCACGCCGCTGTGGGCGGGCATCTTCATGCTGCCGCTGACCGCCGGATTCCTCGCCGCCGGGCCCGTCTCCGGCTACCTGTCCGACCGGTTCGGCTCCCGGGGCCTGGCCACCGCGGGCGCGGTGCTGTTCGGCGCCAGCTTCATCGGCCTGATGCTGCTGCCGATCGACTTCGGCTACGGGATCTTCGCGGTGCTGATCGCGGTCAACGGGATCGCCAGCGGCATGTTCGCCTCGCCCAACTCCTCGTCGATCATGGGCAGCGTGCCCGCGCGGCTGCGCGGCGTCGCGTCCGGCATGCGCGCCACGTTCCAGAACTCCGGCACCGCGGTCTCGATCGGGGTGTTCTTCTCGCTCATGATCGCCGGGCTGGCCAGCCGCCTGCCGCACACCCTCACCAGCGGGCTGCAACAGCAGGGCGTGCCGGCGCACGTCGCCGCCCAGATCGGCGGCCTGCCCCCGGTGTCGTCCCTGTTCGCCGCGCAACTGGGCGTCAACCCGATCCGGCACCTGCTCCAGCCAAGCGGCACCCTGGCCCACCTGACGGCGGCGCAGCAGCAGACGCTGACCGGACGCGAGTTCTTCCCGTCGCTGATCGCCGGCCCCTTCCACTCCGGCCTGGTCGTCGTGTTCGCCTTCGGCGCCACCCTCGCCTTCCTCGCCGCCATCGCCTCCCTCCTCCGCGGCACCCGAACCGCCGACCCCGTCGACCTCCCGGCATCCACAGGAGAACCAACCGCATGACGCTGACAACGATCGACCCCGCGGCCGCGCTCGTCGTGGTCGACCTGCAGAAGGGCATCGTCTCGGCCGCGGCCGACGGCCCGGCCACCGCCGTCGTGGCGCGGGCGGCCCGCCTGGCCGCCGAGTTCCGCCGGCACGGACTGCCCGTGGTGCTGGTCAACGTCACCGGACGCGCGCCGGGGCGCACCGAGGCCGTACGGCACGGAAGCGGCGCCGCGCCGCCGCCCGGCTGGGCCGACCTCGTGGACGAGCTCGACGTGCGGCCGTCGGACCACCTGGTCACGAAGCGGCGGCGCAGCGCGTTCCACGACACCGGGCTCGACACCCTCCTGCGGGATCTGGGCGTCACCCAGATCGTGCTCGCCGGCATCTCGACCAGCTCGGGCGTCGAGTCGACCGCGCGCTCGGCCTCCGACCACGGCTACCACGTCGTCCTGGCCACCGACGCCATGAGCGACCCCGACGCCGACTCCCACCGCCACAGCGTCGAGCGCGTCTTCCCCAAGCTCGGCGAAACGGCCACCACCGCCGAGGTCGTCGACATGGTGGGGGCGACGCGATGACGCTGCTCGGGCGGGTCCTGAAGAACCGCAGGGCGGGGGAGGCGCGTACGGCGTGGAATCGGCCCAACCTGCGCGGGCCCGAGATGCTGACGCTCACCAGCCGGGCCTTCGGCGACGGGGAGGCCATGCCGATCGAGCACGGGGCGAAGCACATCGGCGGCGGCGACCTGTCGCCGGACCTGGCGTGGAGCACGCCGCCGGACGGCACCGCGCGGCTCCTGCTGGTCGTCGAGGACATCGACGTGCCGCTGGCCTGGCCCGCCGTCCACTGCGCCGCGCTGATCGACCCGTCGTACGGGCACCTGGAGCCCGGCGCCCTGGGCGCGCGGCAGCCGGGCGCCGGCGTACGGCTGCTGAGGTCCACGATCGGGCGCGGATACCACGGTCCCGCGCCCATCAAGGGCCACGGGCCGCACCGCTACACGTTCCAGATGTTCGCCCTCGCCGCCTCCGGCGCGACGCCGGCGGACCGGGCACGGCCCCGCGCCGTCCTGGCCGCCGTCACCGCACCCGTCCTCGCCCGCGGCCGCCTGACCGGCGTCTTCGAACGCTGACGCCGAACCCGGGCCGGTTCTCGGGCGCACGGTGAACCGGCGCCGAACTTACGGCCAACGGATGGAGCCGCGGTAATCGGGCGCCCGTCACCTGCGCGTCCCATCGCATACGGGGGAACGGTCGCAGAGGAGTTGGCAATGCGCGGGCGCACGATCGGAATGGCCGCCGCGGCAATCGGGGCGCTGCTCGTCGGCGCCCCCGCGGCGGGGAACGCGGCCACGGGCTGGCAGAGGCAGGACCTGCCGAACGTGGACAGCGAGCACATGCTGACGGACACGGCGGCGCTCGGCGCGAACGACGTCTGGGCCATCGGCCCCACGTACGGCGGCGACCCGACGGTGCTGCTCCACTGGGACGGCACGAGCTGGACCCGTAACGCCGGTCCGGGCCAGGACGACTTCGCCGGCTCGTCGATCTCCGGCGTCTCGGGGTCCGACGTCTGGGCGGCCGGGCACTGCACGTTCGCGCCGCAGACGTCCGAGACGCCGTGCGCCACGCACTGGAACGGCTCCGCGTGGAGCACCCCCGTCCGGCTCCCGCCGCCGGACATCGGCACGACCGTCACCGTGGACGCCGTCGCCGCCCACGACGTGTGGGTCGCCGGCGGCCAGACGAACTCGGCGTACTACGCCCACTTCGACGGGGCCACGTGGAGCCGGGTCGCGGCGCCGGCGGGCGCGGGGGAGTACATCACCGACCTGGCCGCCACGGGGCCCAAGGACGTCTGGGCCGCCGGGTACCGCGTCGGGAACTCAGGCGACGCCGCGGACCGGCCGGTCGTGCAGCACTGGGACGGCACGCGCTGGACCCGGTTCACCACGCCGGACGTCGCGGGCCGGCTCTCGCAGATCGCCCCGATCGACGGCACCCGCGTGTGGGCCGTCGGCAACGGGACGGGCCACACGCTGGTGCTGCGCCGCTCCGGCACGGGCTTCTACCAGGCCCCCGCGGTGCCCGGCACCGACACCTTCGCCACCGGCGTGGCCCCGGACGGCACCGGCGGCGCCTGGATCGCGCTGACCCCCGCGTTCCCCGACGGCGCCGGCTCCGCGCAGACCAGCACCACGCACTACGCGCACTTCGCGAACGGCGCGTGGACGCTCGCCAACGGCGGCACGTACTCCGGCCAGATCCGCTCCTGGACCCTCACCCGCGTCCCCGGCACGACCTCCTCCCTCTACGCGGTCGGCACCGACGACACCGACGCCGGCCCCGTGGGCTACGTCGAGTCCTCCACCGGCTGATCCCCCACCGCGCCCGAGCCCGGCGGACCGGTCCGCCGGGCTCGGGGGTCTGGACGGATACGTAACGCATGCGTAAGGTGCGCGTCAGTCGAAATCGCTGGGAGGCATGTTGTTCGTACGACGTCCGGCACCGGACACACTGAATCGCGAGATCGTCGACGCGCTGCTCCAGGTGCAGACCTCGACGCTCGGCCACCTGCGCGACTACGGCTTCCCGCGTGGGCTGGCCCCGCTGTGGCGGCCGGTCAAGTTCGCCGGGCCCGCGGTCACCGTTCGTCTGCCGCATCTGGACTCGACCGCGCTGCACGTGGCCGTGGACGAGCTGCGGCCGGGGGACGTGCTCGTCGTGGACCAGTCCGGCGACACCCGCTCGTGTTTCGGGGGGATGGTCGCGTTCACGGCGCACACCAGGGGAGCGGTCGGGGCGGTCATCGCCGGGTCGGTCAACGACGTCGACGAGATCACCGAGCTCGGCTTCCCGGTGTTCTCGTCCGGCGTCTCCGCGCGGACGACCCGGATCCTCGGTGTCGAGGGCGCGATCAACGTGCCCGTTACCGTGGGCGGGTCCGTCATCACGCCGGGCGACGTCGTTCTCGGCGACTCGGACGGGCTCGCCGTCATCACCCGGGACGAGGCGCTCTCCGTGGCGGCGGCGCTGCGGCGTAAAGAGTCGGCCGAGCCCGCGCTGCGTGAGGCGATCACCGGCGGCGCGCGGCTGGCCGAGTCGTCCGGCGCGCTGGCCGCCTTCGAGCGAGGAACCGAGGAGGCGACACCATGACCGCCGACGAGACCGTACGTACCGGCGGCGCGACCGGCGCCCGGGCGGGCCGCTACCGCTGGGTCCTCGCGGGCGGCCTGCTGCTGCCGGTCACGTTCGTCATGAGCATGGACCGGGCGGCGATCACCGTGTCCGCCCCGGTGATCCAGCACCAGTTCCACTTCTCGCTGACCGAGATGTCGGTCATCCTGACGTCGTTCTGGTGGGCGTACGCGCTGTTCCAGGTGCCGGGCGGGATGCTCTGCAAGCGGTACGGGCCGCGCAAGATGCTCGCGCTCGCCGGCATCTGGTGGTCGGTCTTCACGTTCCTGACCCCGTACGGCGTGGTGTTCCTCGGGTTCGTGGCGATCCGGATCCTGCTCGGCATCGGGCAGGCCGCCGACTGGCCCACGTCCGTCTACACGCTGCAACGCTGGTTCCCCAAGGCCGAGCAGTCGCGGGGTAACTCGCTGCTGCTGTGCGGGCTGTACCTGGGGAACATCGTCGGCAGCCCGCTGATCGTCTGGATCATCGGCTCGTACGGCTGGCCGAGCACGTTCCACGTCTTCGCGGTGCTCGGCTTCGTGCTGTCGCTGGCCTGGTGGTGGATGGTGCGCGACGAGCCCGGCGCCCACCCGTGGGTCAAGCGGGCGGAGGCGGCGTTCATCGAGGCGGGCCGCGGACGCGACGACGCGGGACCGAAGCTGCCGTGGCGCGCCTTCACCCGGTCCGCGCAGTTCTGGGCGATCGGCCTCCAGTACGCGTTCCTGCTGCTGATCCAGGGGTTCTTCGCCACCTGGCTGCCCACGTACCTGATCCAGGCCCGGCACCTGTCGCTTGAGGCGATGGGGTTCCTCGGCTCCCTGCCGTGGATCGCCATGCTGGTCGGGGTCTTCGGCACGGGCATGCTGAACGACCGGCTGCTCCGGCGGTGGCCGCACCGGGTCCGGCTGGCCGCCGTGGGCTACCTGGTCGCCGCGGCCGCGCTGGTCGTCGGCGCCCTGATGCCGGGCACCCCCATGCTGATGCTGTTCCTGTGCGTCAGCCTCGGCGCCGTGGGCGTCGTCCAGGTCCAGGTCTGGGCCGCGTGCCAGGACCTCGGCGGTGCGTACTCGCCCACCGTCACGGGATGGACCAACTTCTTCGGTAATCTGATGTCCGCGGCCGGGCCGCTGTTCACCGGTCTGCTCGTGGGCATCGGCGGCAACTGGATGCTGGCACTCGTCATCCTCGCCGCCGCCGGCGTCCTCGGCGCCGTCTGCTGGTTCGTCGTCCACCCGGAGCGCCCCCTCCAGGCGCGTCCGACGACGGCGGCCCTGTGAACCGGTCCGCACCCACAGAGAAGGATTCGCACCGATGACCGTCACCGCGGCGCTCGCCCAGTTCGCCACCGACCTGGACAAGGACGCCAACCGAAAGTTCACCGTGGACGCCTTCACCGCCGCGCGCGAGGCCGGCGCACGGCTCGTGGTCACCCCCGAGAACAGCATGTACGCCGACTTCGCGAAGGTCGACACCGACAGCCCCTGGCCGGAGCCGCTCGACGGGCCGTTCGTCACCGCGGTCCGTGAGGCCGCGCGGTCGACCGGCGTGGCCGGCGTCGTCGGGTTCTCCGAGAAGCTGCCCGACGACCGGCGCGCGTCCAACACGCTGGTCGCCGTCGACGGCTCGGGTGAGCTGCTCGGCGTCTACCGGAAGGTCCACCTGTACGACGCGTTCGGCTACCGCGAGTCCGACACGATCGCGCCCGCCGACATCGCCGACCCCCTCGTCTTCGAGCTGGACGGCATCACCTTCGGCGCCATGACCTGCTACGACATTCGGTTTCCCGAGTCGGCGCGGGTCCTGGCCGACGCGGGCGCCACCGCGCTCATCGTCCCCGCGGCCTGGGCCGCCGGCCCGGCCAAGGAGGAGCACTGGGCGACGCTGGTCCGCGCCCGCGCCATCGAGAACACGGTGTACGTCCTGGCCTGCGGCCAGACCGGGCCGTCCTGCGTCGGGCAGAGCGTCATCGTCGACCCGATGGGCACGGTCGTCGCCGGGGCCGGCGAACGGCCCGGCGTCGTGACGGCGCCGCTGTCCCCCGAGCGTGTCGAGTCGGTGCGCCGCGTCAACCCGTCGCTGGCGAACCGGCGCTTCGCGGTCGTGCCGGCGTGAGCGCGGGGTCGTCGACACCGAGTGCGGGCCCGCGCCTGCCCCGCGCCGGCGACCCCGTCGAGCTGCCCTCCGTGACCCGTACGGAGGGCACGCCGGCCAAGGACTTCGCGTACGAGTACGTGAAACGCCAGATCCTGGAGTTCGTGCTGCCGCCGGGCCACATCGTCACGGAGATGGACATCGCGACGGTCACCGGGCTGTCGCGGACACCGGTGCGCGAGGCGTTCCTGCGGCTGGACGCCGAGGGGCTCATCGAGCTGCTCCCGCGGCGGGGCGCGCTGGTGTCCCCGGTGACCGTACGGCAGATCAAGGAGCTGTCCGAGACGCGCCTGGTGCTCGAGCTGTACGCCGCGCAGCAGATCTGCCGGCTGCGCATCGCGTGCGCGGACGAGCTGGACGACCTGGTCGGGCGGCAGCGCGCGCTGACCGCCTCGGGTGCCGCGTACGCCGACGTCATCGAGTGTGACGTCGCGTTCCACACGCGGCTCGTCGGCGCGGTCGGCAACACCGAGCTGACCCGGCTCTACGAGTCGATGGGCGACCGGCAGCGGCGCACCGGCGTGGCGGCGTTCCGCGCCCAGCCCGGCCGTCCGCAGAGCGCGCTGGACCACCACCAGGGGATCGTCGCGGCGCTCGCGGCGTACGACGAGCCGGCCGCGGAGGCGATGCTCCGCGAGCACCTGCACCGCTCCACCCCGGTCCTCGAGCGCTACCTGCCCCATTGACCGCCGACGACCACGGGACGGGCCGGCGGGCGGAGCTGCTGCGCGCGCTGGACGGCGCGCGGGCCGAGGCGGAAAGGCGCGTCGCCGAGTTCGAGGAGACCGTCGCGTCGATCGTCGGCTCCCGCGGCGACGACACCGACGACGAGCACGACCCGGACGGCACGACGTTGTCGTGGGAACGCGCGCTGCACGCCGGGACCGTCGCGACCGCACGCGCGCACCTCGCCGAGATCGACGCCGCGATCGCGCGGCTGCGCGGCGGATGGGACGGTTCGTGCGAGGTCTGCGGGAAGCCCATCGCGCGGGAGCGCCTGGAGGTCAGGCCGTCGGCGTGCCGCTGCGTCGCGTGCGCGTCGCGGGGGTCCCAGCGTTCCGGCCCGCGCCCTCGCCGGGCAGGTACGTCCGAAGGTTCGCCGCGATGATCCGGTCGAGCAGCCGGTCGGGGAGGACGCGCGCGAGGCGGGTCAGGAGCGCCGCGTCGCGGCCGACGGTGTAGCGCGTGCGCGGTCGCCGTACGGTGGCGGCCTCGGCGATGATCGATCCGGCCCTGTCCGCCGGCAGGCCGGTCCGGGTGAAGGCCAGCGACTGGGCGACGACGGCCGTGACGAGTCCGCCGTACCGCTGCCGCAGTTCCGGGCTCATCCGCTCGGCGACGCCGTTGGCGTTGGCGGCGCCGCGGCCGGCCATCTCGGTCCGTACGGCGCCGGGCTCGACGACGACGACCTGCACCCCGTGCGGGGCGAGCTCCCGGCGGAGTGAGTCGCTGACCGCTTCGAGGGCGAACTTCGCGCCCGTGTAGGCGCCGTACGTGGCCATCGCGATCTTCCCGCCGACCGAGCTGATGTTCACGATCCTGCCGCGGCTTCGATGGAGGAACGGCAACAGCGCCTGCGTGACGGCGATGTGCCCGAACAGGTTGACCTCGAACAGCCGCCGCCACTCGTCCAGCGGGAGGGCCTCGACCGGTGCGTCGACCGAGATGCCCGCGTTGTTGACGAGGGCGCGGAGCCGGCGGTGGTCCGGGTCGGCGGCGATGCGGTCGGCGAGGGCCCGAACGTGCTCGGGCCGCGTGACGTCGAGGATCACCGGCTCGATGCCGTCGGCCCGGATCGCTTCTGCGTCGCGTTCGCGGCGGACACCGGCGAGGACGTGGTAGCCGCGGGCGGCGAGCGCGCGCGCCGTCGCCGCGCCCATGCCCGTCGAGGCGCCGGAGACGACCATGATCTCGTTTTGATGTGACGCTGTCATATGAATCACTATCGGCCGCTCATGTGACACTGTCAAATAGAATCGGTGCCGTGGTGACGCGAACGGAAGCCGCCGCGGCGACCCGGGCCGCCCTCGTACGTGCCGCGGCCGAGCTGCTCGACGAGGGGGGACCCGACGCGGTGACGCTCCGGGCGGTGGGCGCCCGTGCCGGGGTCTCGCGGGGTGCGCCGTACGGGCACTTCGCGGACAAGGCGCGCCTGCTGACCGAGCTGGCCATCGGCGCGTGGAGTTCCTTGGCGGACACGGTGGAGCGGCTGCGCGGCGAGCCCGACGCCACACCGAGTGCGCGGCTTGAGAAGGCGCTGTCGGCGCTCGTCGAGGTCGGGCGGCGGCAACCGCACCTGTACGCGCTGATGTTCAGCACGCCCGCGGACGACGCGGAGTCCGCCGCGGCCGCGGGGCGCCTGGAGGACCTGTTCCTCGCCATCGTCGCCGACCTGGTCGGGGAACCGGATGCCCGGCGCTATGGCGCTCTGCTGATGTCGAGCGCGCACGGGATCGCGGGCATGGAGGTCAGCGGGCACCTGGCGAAGGAGAAGTGGGGCGTCGACGGGGACCGGCTCGTCCGCATGCTCGTCGACACGATCCGCACCGGTGTTGAGAAGGCCGCGCGCGACTGAATCGCCTGGTCGGTGTTCCGGCGGGTTCATGAGCGGGATATGGACAATCCGGCGATATCATGTATACGGTATCCAATCATTCGTTTCGGCCTTGGGTGGACGTGGATGGTGTTCGCGTCGGGGTGGCGGTGGCCGCGCGCACGCGACCGCGGCACCGCCTTCCTCACCCGGCTGGGGCGGCCGACGCGCGAGCTGTTCCGCGACCTGGAGGCCGAGGGGATCGTCCGTACGATCAACGACACCGGCCACCTGAACGTCTTCGGCTCGGCGGCGTCGGCCGAGGCGCGGCGGCGCGCCGTCCGCGACCGCATGGGGGAGCGCGGCGGGCTCGTCGGGGAGCTGCTGGACGCGGGCGGCCTGCGCGCGTACGAGCCGTACCTGGGGGGCGCGGCGCGTGCGGGGTTCCTGGTGCGCGACCAGTGGGCGATCGACCCCGGTGACTTCGTGGACAACCTGGCCGCCGCGCTGCGTGCCGACGGCGTGGAGCTGCTCGAAGGGGCGCGGGTGACCGGGATCGACGACCGGGGCGGTGCGGTCACGGTGCGGAGCAGCGCCGGGAATGCGCGCGCCGACGTGGTGGTCGTCGCGGCCGGGATCGGGAGCGCCGGCCTCTGCCGCGGGCTCGGCGTGCGCCTGCCCGTCGTGCCGGGCAAGGGGTACAGCACAACCGGCGGCGGATCGGCGCGATCATCGCCGCGGCGGCGCCGTACCTCGACGGCGTCGACTGGCGGGCCCGGCACCACGAATGGATGGGGTTCGACGTACGTGCCGCTTAGGGCCTGGGGACCGGAGTGGGAACGCGGGGAAGGCCGGCGCCCGCGTGGTCCTGGTGGAGAAGGACGCCGATCCAGTGGGTGTGCTCCAGCGTGGCCGCGACCCGGCCGGCCGAGCGCGCGGAGACCCCGCCGGTGTGGGCGCCGGGTTGCGCCTTCCGGCAGGGGGGCGACGGCCGGGTCGTGTTCGCGCCCGCCGGGGCCGGCGACGTGGACGCGATGCCGAACGCCGTGCACGACCTGGGCGGGCTACATCGACGGCACCCCCGACGGCCTGCCGGAGAAGCTCCGCTGACGTCCCGGCGTAAGTAGCATCGTGGTGTCCGGTGGTCTCCTATATGGGATGGGCGGGCGAAGAGGCGTGTCGGCCGATGGATACCTGCGCAGCGGCGAGGTCGCCGCGCGTACTGCGGTGAACGTCCAGACGCTGCGGTACTACGAGCGCATCGGGCTGCTGCCCGAGCCGCGGCGGCTGTCTTCGGGATACCGGGCGTATCGGCCCGGCGTCGTCGGCACGGTGCGGTTCATCAAGCGGGCCCAGGCGCTCGGGTTCCCGCTCACGGAGATCCAGGTGCTGCTCCGCCTGGCCGACCGGGCCGACGGATGCGACGAGGCGCGC
>DASXYG010000126.1:0-65557 GCA_036502625.1 Streptosporangiaceae bacterium | reverse complement strand
CGTCCGCTGGTCGCTGATGGGCTGCTGGCCTTGGTGCTTGCCGGGGCGTGTCTTTGGGTTACCCGGGTGGCTTGGGCGGAGATTGTGGCGCAGGCTCGGGAGTATCCGCAGCTTGCGGATGGGATACGGGCGCCGGACGTCTGGGGCGCCGCGCTTGATCTCCTCGCCACCCTCCCGCTCGCGCTGCGGCGGCGCCGTCCCGTCGTGGCCGCCGCCCTCGTCGCGGCCGCCGCAGCCGGGAACATCTGGCTCGGCTACCCCAGCGTGTCGGTGCTCCCGCTGCTGTTCGCCGCGTACGCGCTCGGGGCGTACGCGGGGCTGCGGCGCGGTGTGCCGTGGCTGTGCGCGGCCACGGTGGTGCTGGCCGCGGCCGAGCTGGCCGGCGGCTCGAACAGCGTGAGCAATGTGGTCGGCACGCCGGTGATCGTCGCCGTGTCGTGGTGGGTGGGCCGCAGCGTGCTGCTGCGCCGCGCGTACACCGCCGAGCTCGAGGACCGCGCGCGGCGCCTGGAGCGCGCCCGCGACGTCTACGCGCGCGCCGCGCTCGCCGAGGAGCGGTCGCGCATCGCCCGTGAGCTGCACGACGTCGTGGCCCACCACGTGAGCGTGATGACCGTGCAGGCGTCCGCGGCCAAGCGGGTCCTCGACCGCGACCCCGACCGTGCCCGCGAGGCGCTGACGGCGGTGGAGTCGACGGGCCGGTCGGCCATGGCGGAGATGCGCCGGCTCGTGGGCGTGCTGCGCACCGACGGCCACGACGACGCCGAGCGCCCCGCCGCCGCGCGCGGCCCGCAGCCGGGCATCGCCGACATCGCCGAGCTCGTACGCCAGACCCGCGAGGCCGGCCTGAACGTGGTGCTGCGCACCGAGGGCGCACCGCGGACGCTGGCGACCGGCGCCGACCTGGCCGCGTACCGCGTGGCGCAGGAGGCGCTGACGAACACGCTCAAGCACGCCGGCGCGTCCGTCCACGCGCGCATCACCATCACCTACACCCCGCGCGACGTCACGATCGCCGTGGACGACGACGGCCCGCCCGAACCGGATCCCGCGCCGGCGTCCGCACCCGAGCACCCCGGGCACGGTCTGGTAGGAATGCGGGAGCGCGTGGCCCTGTACGGCGGCGATCTGCGGACCGGCCCGCACGACGGGGGCGGGTACACCGTGCGCGCACGGTTCCCGGTCGAGGAGACGGCGGGCGACCGGGACGATCCGGTGCTTACGGAGGGGTCGCGATGACCGTACGCGTGCTGCTGGTGGACGATCAGCAGCTCCTGCGCACCGGGTTCCGGCTGATCCTGGAGGCGGAGCCGGACGTCGCGGTGGTCGGCGAGGCCGGCGACGGCGCCCGCGCCGTGGAGATGACCCGCAGCCTGCTGCCCGACGTGGTGCTGATGGACGTCCGGATGCCCGGCATGGACGGCATCGAGGCGACCCGCCGCATCGTCCGCGACGCCCCCGCGGGCCACGCGCCGAGCGTGCTCGTGCTGACCACGTTCGACCTGGACGAGTACATCATCGAGGCGCTGCGCGCCGGGGCGAGCGGCTTCCTGCTGAAGGACGTGCCGCCGGACGACCTGGTGTCGGCGATCCGCGTGGTGGCCGACGGCGACGCGATCGTCGCG
The DNA here is from genome assembly GCA_036502625.1 of Streptosporangiaceae bacterium. Lineage (GTDB taxonomy): Bacteria > Actinomycetota > Actinomycetes > Streptosporangiales > Streptosporangiaceae > DASXYG01. The sequence continues at coordinate 63,932 of DASXYG010000126.1, read as the reverse complement.
CCCAGCGTGACCCGCCGCCTGCTCGACCGCTTCGCCTCGCGCCTGCCCGCGGCGGCGGGCGAGCCGCGGGCGAACGTCTCCCACCTGACCGAACGCGAGCGCGAGGTCCTCCGGCTGATGGCCCGCGGCCTGTCCAACTCCGAGATCGCCGCGGAGCTGGTCGTCAGCGAGACGACGGTGAAGACGCACGTCGGGAACGTCCTGGCGAAGCTGGACCTCCGCGACCGGGTGCAGGCCGTCGTCTACGCGTACGAGAACGGCCTCACCCAGCCCGGCCGCCACTAGGGCGCGGGCTCACTTCACCGAGCCGGCCATGACGCCCTGGACGTAGTAGCGCTGGAACGCCAGGAAGACGATCAGCGGCACGATCAGCGACAGGAACGCGCCGGGCGCGATGATGTCGATGTTCGTGCCGAACTGGCGCATCTGGCCCTGCAGCGCCTTGGTCATCGGCTGGGTGTCGGTGTCGGAGAAGACCAGGGCCACCAGGAGGTCGTTCCAGACCCAGAGGAACTGGAAGATGCCGAGCGACGCGATCGCCGGCATGCCGAGCGGCAGGATGACCCGGCGGAAGATCGTCCACTCGCCGCCGCCGTCCATGCGGGCGGCCTCCAGGAGGTCGCGCGGGATGCCGACGAAGAAGTTCCGCAGCATGAACACCGCGAACGGCAGGCCGAACGCCACGTGGAAGATCACCACGCCGGGGATGGTGCCCATGATGTGCAGCGCGCCGTACAGCTTGGCCACCGGGATCAGGCCCATCTGGATCGGCACCACCAGCAAGCCGACGACCAGCACGAACAGCCAGTCGCGGCCGGGGAACTCGATCCAGGCGAACGCGTACGCCGCGAGCGCGCCGATGATCACGACGGCGAGCGTGGCGGGCACCGTGATCAGGATGGTGTTCCAGAACGACGGGACGAACCACCCGCCGCTGAGCAGCCCTTCGTACGCCGAGACGGTGAGCTGCGCGGGCTTGGTGAACAGCGTCCACCAGCCGCTGGCGCTGTTGTCGGTCTGCGAGCGCAGCGACGCGGCGAACAGGCCGAGCGTCGGCATCAGCCAGAACAGCGCGACGAGGACCAGCACCACCCGCAGCACGCCGCCGCCGGCGCGCCCGACGATGCGGCCGGCCAGCCCGCGCCGCGGCGCGCCCGCGACGCGGCCGGTCTCCGTGATGGTCGTCATTACCCCTGCTCCCGCCTGAACCTACGGATGTTCATGATCATCGCGGGGACGACCAGGATGAACAGCACGACGGACACGGCGCTGCCCAGGCCGTAGTCGTTCCCGCCGCCGAAGGAGTCGCGCCACATGTCCAGTGCGAGCACGCTCGCGTTGGACTGCACGGACCCCGGCGCGATGATGAACACCAGGTCGAAGATCTTCAGGACGTTGATCGCCAGCGTCACGAACACGACCGTCAGGACCGGCGCGAGCAGCGGCATCGTGACCCGCCGGAACACCTGCCATTCGGTGGCGCCGTCCACCCGCGCGGCCTCCAGCGCCTCCCGGGGGATCGCGGCGAGCCCGGCGGCGATCAGCACCATCGCGAACCCCGCCCACACCCAGACGTACGCGCCGATGATCGACGGGGTGATCAGCGCGGGCCCCAGCCACGTGACCCCGCCGTACGGGGCCGCGAAGTTGCTCGCGGCCAGGCGGACGGTGTACGAGCCGGGTTTCAGGCCGGTGAACGCGAACGTGCCGTCGTCGCCGGTCGTGGCGGTCTGGACGGTCCTGCCGCCGGAGACCGCCTCGACGGTCATCGCCGGCATGCCCTTCTCGGCGGGGTCGAGCTTGCCGGGCGCTCCGCCGCCGCCGAGGGTGAAGTCCAGCCATACGGTGCCGGTCAGCGCGCCGGGGCGGGCCGCGGCCTGAACCGCCTTCGCCGCGCCCTTGGGCAGGTCGGCGGCCTTCATGCCGACGAGCGGCAGCAGCACGGCCTGCCCGGGCCGCGCCGCGGTCTTCGTGGCGTACGCCTTGCCCTGCGGTGCGAGGTCGGCGTTCGGGCGGGGGTGCGCGCCGGGATAGGACGACGACGGCGCGAACGTGTCGTGCACGCTCGTGATGATCGCGTTCGCCACGCCGGAGTCGGGGCTCTGCTGGTAGACGAGCCGGAAGATCACCCCGGACGCCAGGAACGACACGGCCATCGGCATGAACACGATCAGCTTGAACGCCGCCGACCACTTGATCCGCTCGGTGAGGACCGCGAAGACCAGCCCGAGCGCGGTGACCACGGTCGGCGCGACGACTACCCAGATCGCCGTGTTGCGGATGGAGACCAGCGTCTGCTGGTCGGTGAACATGTTCGTGTAGTTGCCGACCCCGACGAACCGGTTGCCCGTGGCGTCGAAGAAGCTGCGGATCACCGTGAACACGATCGGGTACACGACGATGAATCCGAGCAGGACCAGCGCCGGGGCCAGGAACCCGGCCGCGAGCCACCGCGACGGGTTCATCGTGCCCGTGCGCGACCCGCGCGGCGCGTCTGGGGGTGCGGCGCCGTCCGCCATCGCGGACGGCGCCTCGTCGGCTGCGGTCATGTCAGCTCGTGTACGCCTTCTTGGCGTCCGCCTCGAGCTTCGCCTGCGTGCCCTTGACGTCGGAGGGGTTGGACAGGAAGTCCTGGAGGTCCTTCCACTCGCCCTTGCCCTCGGTGGCGCCGAACGCGGCCGGCGCCATGTCGGACAGGTCGTAGCGCACGTTGTCGCCGGCGGACAGGATGGCCTGCGCGAGCTGCTTGCTGATGGCGTCCGGGTACGCGCTGACCGGGACGTCCTTGTTCGGCGAGAGGTAGCCGCCCGGCTTGGCCCACACCTCGCCGGCCTCCGGGGTCGCGAGGTACTTGATGAACTCGGTCGCGCCCTTGCTCTGCTTCATCGACACCGCGATGTCGCCGCCGAGCTCGACCGGGGCCTGGGCGCCGACCTTCGGGAACGGGAACGTCTTGACGTCCGTGCCGGCCTTGGCCTTGGTGTCGGCCAGGGCGGCGCCCACGAAGTCGGCCTCGATGACCATGGCGGCCTTGTTCTGCCCGAACGCCTTGGTCACGCAGGTCGGGAAGTCCGTCTGGATGGCGCCCTTCTTGCCGTCCAGCATCAGGGAGTCCTTGCCGAAGATCTGCGCCATCGTCGTCAGCGCGTCGCCGACCGAGGGGTCGGTCCAGGGGATCTTGTGGTCGGCGAGCTTGTCGTACTTCGCGGTGCCGGCCTGGGAGAGGTAGATGTTCTCGAACAGGTCGGTGAGCGTCCAGCCGGAGCCCGCGCACATCGAGAACGGCGGCGTGCCGGCGTCCGACAGCGTCTGCGCGGTCTTGGTGACCAGGTCGTTCCAGGTCGCGGGCGGCTGCACGCCGGCGTCGGAGAACGCCTTGGTGCTGTACCAGACGACCGACTTCTGCGCGGCCTTGATCAGCACGCCGTACGGCTTGCCGCCGACCGAGCCGAGGTCCTTCCAGTACTTCGAGTAGTGCTGGTCGAGCTGCGCGACCACGCTGGGGTCAAGCGGCTTGAGCGCCTTCTTCGCGACGTACTGGCGCAGCAGGCCGGGCTGCGGGAGGACCGCGACGTCCGGCGGGTTGCCGCCCTCGATGCGCGGCCCGAGGTACGCGTCGGTGTCCTCGCCGGTGGAGGCGTACTTCATGGTGGCGCCGGTCTTCTTGTGGAAGGCGTCGAGGACGGCCTGGAAGTTCTTCTGCTCCGCCCCGGTCCACTTGGCCGCGACCTCGATGGTGGTGCCCTTGAGCTCGGTGCCGACCGCGGTGTTGCCGCCGCCGCCCTTGCTGCCGCCGCCGCCCCCGCACGCCGACGCCGCGAGAAGCGCGACGATTCCCGTGAGGGCCGTCAGCTTCGACTTCTTGTGCTGCACAAGCGTCCCTTCCTCAAGCACGCCCGGATTCCGGATTCTGGTCATCGGCTTCGTCGCCCCACACGGCCGTGCCGGTCGCGGGGTCGAAGTAGTGCATCTGGCCGACGTCGACGCGCACGGTCAGCGGCGCGCCCTCGCGGGCCCGGCTGCGCGGGCTGAACCGGCCGACGAGGATCGTGTGCGGCGCGCCGAGCGCGCCCAGGTCGGCGGTCCCGGCGTCGCGCGCGAGCTCCTTGGTGTCCTCGGTGACGACCTGCGGCGCGGCGATGCCGAAGTGCACGAGCAGCTCCGAGCCCAGCGCCTCGACGAGCTCCGCGGTCGAGGTGAGCGTCGTCTCGCCGGCCGCGTCGGCGTCGCCCACCGCGGCGTCCTCCATGTCCTCAGGCCGTACGCCCACGACGACGTCGCGGCCGAGGTAGCCGTGCAGCGCGGGCCGGCGCGCGAAGACGGCGGCGCCGGTCGACAGCCGCTGGTCGCCGATCTCCAGGACCGCGTCGTCCGGGCCGGTGCCGGTCAGCCGGGCTTGGAGGAGGTTCATCGCCGGCGAGCCGATGAACCCGGCGACGAACAGGTTCACCGGCCGTTCGTACAGCTCCTGCGGCGGCGCGACCTGCTGGAGCACGCCCTTCTTCAGCACCGCGACCCGGTCGCCGAGGGTCATCGCCTCGACCTGGTCGTGCGTGACGTAGATCGTGGTGACGCCGAGGTCGCGCTGGATGCGGGCGATCTCCGCGCGCATCTGGACCCGCAGCTTCGCGTCGAGGTTGGACAGCGGCTCGTCCATCAGGAACGCCTGCGGCTGCCGGACGATCGCGCGGCCCATCGCGACCCGCTGCCGCTGCCCGCCGGAGAGGTTGCGCGGCTTCTTGTCGAGGAACTCCTCCAGGCCGAGTGTCCGCGCGGCCTCCTCGACCCGCTGCCTGATCTGCGCCTTCGGCAGCTTCCGCAACTGCAGGCCGAACCCGATGTTGTCGCGTACGGACAGGTGCGGGTACAGCGCGTAGCTCTGGAACACCATCGCGACGTCGCGGTCGCGGGACGGCACCCGGTTGACGGTGCGCTCGCCGATGCGGACGTCGCCGGTGCTGATCTCCTCTAACCCGGCGACCATGCGCAGCGCGGTGGTCTTCCCGCAGCCGGAGGGGCCCACGAGGACGAGGAACTCACCGTCGGCGATCTCGAGGTCCAGATCCGTGACGGCCGGTGTGCCGTCCGTGTAGATCTTCCCGACCTTGGACAGGACGACCTCAGCCACACCGTCTCCCTATTCGCGACCGCAACCGGAACGTCCGGGTAACGCGGCTGTCAATAAGCGTTAATGCCTATGTCGTACAGCCAGGAAGACGAACTGGGCAGAGGCCCATAAATGATCGTTACCGACCTGTATCCGCTTTGTCGGAAGCCGTGACTTTCCGGCCGATCACCAGTCGCTGGATCTGATTGGTGCCCTCGACGATCTGCAGCACCTTCGCCTCGCGCATCAGCCGTTCCACCGGATAGTCGCGGACGTATCCGTAGCCGCCGAGCACCTGCACCGCGTCGGTCGTCACCCGCATGGCGGCGTCGCTGGCGGTGAGCTTGGCCATCGCGGCCTGCGTGCCGAACGGACGCCCGGCGTCGCGCCGCCGCGCGGCCGCCAGGTACAGCGCGCGTGCCGCCTCGACCGCGGTGGCCATGTCGGCGAGCAGGAACTGGATGCCCTGGAAGTCGGCGATCGCGCGGCCGAACTGCTGACGGTGGACGGCGTGCGCGACGGCGGCGTCCAGCGCGGCCTGGGCGACGCCGACGGCGCAGGCGGCGATGCCGAGCCGCCCGGAGTCCAGCGCGGACATCGCGATGCCGAAGCCGTCGCCCTCGGCCCCGATCCGGTCGCCCGCGGGCACGCGCGCGTCCGTGAAGACCATCTGCGCGGTGGGCGACGCGGTCATGCCCATCTTGTGCTCCGGCTCCGCGGCCGCGACCCCGGGCGTGGCCGCGGGCACGTGCAGGCAGGTGATGCCGGACGCGCGCCCGGGGCCGTCCGGGTCGCCGGACGTGCGGGCCATCAGCGTGTAGAAGTCGGCCGCGCCGGCGTGCGTGATCCACGCCTTCGTGCCGTTGACGACGTAAGAGTCGCCGTCCGTGCGCGCGGAGGTGCGCAGCGCGGCGGCGTCGGACCCGGATCCCGGCTCGGACAGGCAGTACGCCCCGAGCACCTCGCCGCCGAGGAGGTCGGGCAGCAGCCGTTCGCGCTGCTCCTCGGTGCCGCGCGTGGCCACCGGATAGCAGGCGAGGGTGTGCACGCTGAGCCCCAGCCCGACGGTCAGCCACGCGCGCGCCAGCTCCTCCACGACCTGGAGGTACACCTCGTACGGCTGGTCGCCGCCGCCGTACGCCGACGGGTACGGCAGCCCGAGCAGCCCGGCGCGGCCGAGCGTGGCGAACGCCGCGCGCGGGAACTCCGCCTTCTCCTCCGCGACCGCGGCGTGCGGCGCCAGCTCGGACCCGGCGATCTCGCGGGTCAGCGCGAGCAGCTCGCGGGCCTCGGGCGTGGGCAGGTCTCGCTCGATGTTCACACGGCCCTCCGGCCAGGTACTTGGACGTCCTACTAACAGCCGAGTCTGCCGCACCCCGCTCCCCCGCGCCAGGCACGCGCCGTGACGCGACCGCCACGGCCAGAAGGTAAACAGTTGTTTACGCGAGATGCGTGTACGGTACCGACATTTTCGGGGAGAGTGGGCGGTATGACCGTCGACGCCACGGCCGAACCCCGGCCCTTCCCGTTCAACCAGGCCGACCGTCTCGACATCGATCCGATCTACCAGGAGCTGCGCGCCAGCGAGCCGATGTCCCGCATCAAGCTCCCGTACGGCGAGGGCTCGGCGTGGCTCGCCACCCGCTACGAGGACGTGCGCGCCATCAACGCCGACCCGCGCCTGTCGCGCTCGGCCGGCCGCTACCGCGACGACGTGCCGCGCATGACCCGCGACGACAACAAGCGCCCGTCCATCATCAACACCGACCCGCCGGACCACACCCGGCTGCGCCGCCTGGTCGCCAAGGCGTTCACCGCGCGCCGTATGGAGGCGCTGCGCCCGCGCGTCCAGGAGATGGTGCGCACCTCGATCGACGCCATGATCGCGCAGGGGCCGCCCGCCGACCTCGTGTCCCACCTCGCGCTGCCGCTGCCGATCGGCGTGATCTGCGAGCTGCTCGGCGTGCCGTACGAGGACCGCGACCGGTTCCGCGAGTGGTCCGACGGCGTGCTGTCCACCACCGCGCTGCCGCCGGACGAGATCCAGAGGTGCTACACGGACCTGGGCACGTACCTGGCCGGGCTGGTCGCGCGGCGGCGCGAGGAGCCGACCGACGACCTCCTCGGCACGCTCGTGGCCGCCCGCGACGAGGGCGACAAGCTCTCCGAGCAGGAGCTCGTGGTCTTCGGCGTCACGCTGCTCGTCGCCGGCCACGAGACCACCGCGAACCAGCTCGGCAACTTCGTCTACACGCTGCTCACCCACCCGGACCAGCTCGCCATCCTGGAGCGGCACCCGGACCTGGTGCCGCAGGCCGTGGAGGAGCTGCTGCGGTTCATCCCGCTGGGCTCCGGCGGCGGGTTCCCGCGCATCGCCACCGAGGACATCGAGATCGCCGGCGTCACCGTGCGCGAGGGCGAGGCGGTGTTCGTGTCCGGGCCGTCGGCCAACCGGGACGCCGCGGCCTTCGACGACCCCGACACCCTGGACGTCACCCGTACGGACAACCCGCACATGGCGTTCGGCCACGGGGTGCACCACTGCCTGGGCGCGCAGCTCGCGCGGCTGGAGCTGTGCGAGGCGCTGTCGGCGGTCGTGACGCGGCTGCCCGGCCTGCGGATGGCCGCGCCGGAGGACGAGCTGCCGTGGAAGCTCGGGCTGCGGGTGCGGGGGCTGCGCGCGCTGCCCGTCGCGTGGGACGGTATTGCGCATGACTGACGCTTCACAGGGTGCCGCCGACGGCGCGTGGCGGGTGGCGGTGGACCGCGACGTGTGCATCGGGTCGGGCATGTGCGCCTCGCTCGACCCGGCCCACTTCCAGCTCGTGGACCACAAGTCCAGCCCCGTCTCCGAGACCACCGAGCCGTCCGACGACGCGGTGGACGCCGCGGAGAACTGCCCGGTCGAGGCCATCCTGATCACCCGCGCCGACACCGGCGAGGCCGTCGCGCCGGTGGAGTGAGCCGCTACTCGGGGCGCTTGCCGAGGGGATGGCTGACGTCGCGGAGGGCGTCGCGCACGGCCCGGATCGCCGGGCGGCGCGTGGCGCCCTTCCGGGTGATGGCGTAGATGTGCCGGGTCAGCGACGGGCGCAGCTCGACGACCCGGACGTCGTCCGTGGGGATGGGGCGGCCGATGCGCGGCAGCAGCGCGGAGCCGAGCCCGGCGGCGACCAGCGTCATCTGCGTGTGGTGGTCCTCCACGGTGTGCTTGATGGCCGGCTCGATGCCGAGGCCGCGCAGCGTGCGCGCGAGCCACTTGTTGCACATGGAGTCCTTCGTCCAGCCGATCCACGCCTCGCCGTCCATCTCCGCGAGGTCGACCTCGGCCTGGCCGGCGAGCCGGTGGCCGGCGGGGAGCACCAGGTCGAAGACGTCGTCGAGCAGCGGCGCCCGCACGATGCCGTCGGCGATGGGCAGCGGCTCGGTGTCCCAGTCGTTGACCATGGCGACGTCGAGGTCGCCGCGGACGAGCATCGGGATGGAGTCCTCCATCTCCAGCTCGCGCAGCTCCACGGTGACGTCGGGGTAGCGGTCGCGCAGCGCGCACAGGGCGGACGGCGCGATGCCGCGCGCGCTGGACGCGAACCCGCCGAGCGTGACGTGGCCGCGCACGCCGCCGCGCGCGGCCTCGAGGTCCGAGCGCGCCTCCTCGACCTGGGCGAGGATGCGGTCGGCGTGGTCGGCGAGGAGCAGCGCCGCGTCGGTGAGCCGCACGCCGCGGCCGTTGCGCTCGATGAGCCGCTGGCCGATCTCGCGCTCCAGCTTGCCGAGCTGCTGCGACACCGCGGACGTCGTGACGTGCAGCGCGAGCGCCGCCTCGTGCACCGAGCCGTGCGTCGAGACCGCGTGCAGGGCGCGCAATCTCCCCAAATCCATCATGTAGCGATGCTAAACCATGGAGGCAAGCACAAATCGCTTGTCCTTAACTCCTGTGGTCGGAAAGCTGGAGTCATGTCCATCGACTCCGTCCTGAAGTTCGTCCGCGAGGCGAACAGCGCGCAGCGCGCGCTGTTCGACGACCACATCCGCCTCGACCGGGTCGCCGCGCCCGCCGACCTGCCGCGCGTCCCCCTGCGCTGGCGGCGCACGCTCGGCGGGTGGCGCCTGGAAGGCACCGTACTGCCGTCGCCCGCGAGTGACGTACGACGCCCCTGCGAACGCCCGTGCTGACCACGGCCCCCGCGGCTCCGGCCGCGGAGGCCACGAAGGTCGACTGGCGCCTGCGGTTCCTCGTCCTGGCGGTGATCTGGGGCGGGAGCTTCCTGTTCATCAAGGTCGCCGTCGAGGTGCTCGCGCCCATTCAGGTGACGCTCGGGCGCTGCCTGCTCGGCGCGGTCGCCGTCGGTGCCGTGCTCGCCGTGCGCCGGGAGCCGCTGCCGCGCGACGCCCGCACCTGGCTGCACCTCGCGGTGGCGGCGCTGCTGCTCAACGTCATCCCGTTCACGCTGTTCGGCTACGCCGAGGAGCGCATCCCGTCCGCGCTGGCCGGCATCTGCAACTCCGCCACGCCGCTGTTCACGGTGGCGGTCGCGGTGCTGGCGCTGCCGGACGAACGCCCCACGCGGCGCCGCGCGGCCGGGCTCGCGCTCGGCTTCGGCGGCGTGCTGGTCGTGCTCGGCGTCTGGAACGGCGTGCTCGGCCACGACGCCACGGGCACGCTCATGGCGCTGGCCGCGGCGCTGTGCTACGGCCTCGGCTGGACGTACGTACGCCGGTTCGTCAGCGGCTCCCACTCGACGTTCGCGCTGACCACCGCACAGCTCATCGCGGCGTCGGTGCAGCTCGTGGTGCTGGCGGCGGTGTTCACGCCGATGCCGGCGCACCTGCCCTTGCGGGTGGTGCTCGCGGTGGCGGCGCTCGGCGCGCTCGGCACCGGCGCCGCGTACGTCCTGCAGCACGGCCTGATCCGCGACGCCGGGGCGACCGTGGCCTCGACGGTGACGTACGTCGCGCCGATGATCGCCGTGCTCATCGGCGTGGTCGTCCTCGGCGAACGGCTCACGTGGAACGCCCCCGTCGGCGCCGCGGTGATCATCGCGGGCGCCGTGCTGATCAGCGGCGCCCGGATCAGCCGCCGAACGCCTGAATCCGTACGGTTGCCGACGCCGCCGCGACGGCCTTCCCGTCAGCGGCGCTGAGCTCCCCGGCGAGGAAGCAGATGTCGCTCCCCCGGCGCACGACCCGCCCCCGCCCCAGCAGCCGCCCGGGGCGGGCCGGCCGGAGGAACTGCACGTGGAGGTCCAGCGTGGGCGCGAACTCCCCCGGCGGCAGCGTCGCGACCAGCGCCGGGCCGAGGGTGTCGTCGAGCATCGCGGCCAGGAACCCGCCCTGCACCGTGCCCATCGGGTTGGCGAACCGCTCGTCGGCGCGGAACGCCACCTCGATGGTGCCGGATTCCGGGTCGACGGCGACCAGCTCCCAGCCGAGCAGCTCCGCCGCGGGCGGCGGCGCGGCGCGCCCGGCCAGCATGTCCCAGAACGGGCCGCGCCCGCGCGTGTCGAGCGCCCTGACGTCGTCCGGGGTCATGGTCAGACGCGGACGAGGTCGCGCGGCGCGTTGTTGACGCGCATGGCGCCCTGGTCGGTGCAGATCACGATGTCCTCGATGCGGGCGCCGTTGGGGCCGGGGTAGATGCCGGGCTCGATCGAGAACGCCATGCCCGGCTCCAGCGGGCGGACGCTGCCGGCCACGATGTACGGCTCCTCATGAGACTCCAGGCCGATGCCGTGGCCGGTGCGGTGGAAGAAGTACGCGCCGTAGCCGGCCGCGGCGATGATGTCGCGCGCGGCGGCGTCCACCTCCTCGGACGTCACGCCCGGCTTCACCGCCTGGCAGGCGGCCTCCTGGGCGTGCTGGAGGACGTCGTAGTAGGCCAGGGCGTCGCCGGGGGGCGCGCCCACGGCGTACGTACGGGTGCAGTCGGAGCAGTAGCCGCTCGGCATGGTGCCGCCGATGTCGACCACCACGACGTCGCCGTCCTCGATGACCCGGTCGGACACCTCGTGGTGCGGGCTGGCGCCGTTGGGGCCGGACCCGACGATCACGAAGTCGACCTGGGCGTGGCCCTCGTCGAGGATGAGCCGCGCGATGTCGTCGCCGACCTGCCGCTCGGTGCGGCCCGCGCGCAGCAGGCCCGGCACGGCGGCGTGCACGCGGTCGATCGCGGACCCGGCCTCGGCCAGCGCGTGCACCTCCTCCACCGACTTCCGGATGCGCAGCCCGCTGAGCACCTCGCCCGCGGCGACCTGCTCGGCGTTCGGCAGCGCGGCGCGGAACCGCAGCGCCATGACCGCCCACATGCGGTCCGCCACGCCGGTACGCGCGACGGCGCCGAGGCGGTCGGCGACCAGCGCGAACGGGTCGTCGGTCTCGTCCCAGGCGGCCATCTCCACGCCCAGGCCGCCGGCCGGCGACGCCTGCGCGGCGGGCAGCTCCAGCCGCGGCACCACCAGGAACGGGTCGCCCTCGGACCGGACGACCAGGCAGGTCAGCCGCTCCAGTTGCTTGGCGTCGTAGCCGGTGACGTAGCGGAGGTCGGGGCCGGGGGTCAGCAGCAGCGCGTCCAGGCCGGCCGACGCGGCGGCGTCGCGGACGCGCGCGAGCCGGTCGGCGGGGTACAGCGCGGACAGGTCGGTGGTCACGGGGCCCATTTAACCAGCGGGCCGGCGCCGACCGCCGGACGCGCGGGTCAGGCCCCGATGTCGGCGACGGTGCCGGACGTGAGCCGGGCCAGTTCGTCGAGCGAGGTGGCGACCATGGTGAACTCGTCGCCGCCGCCGGCCCAGACCACGTCGTACTTCCCGAGCCAGGTGTCGACGATCGTGCGCAGCGGGCGCGGGTGGCCGACGGGCGCGCAGCCGCCGACCTGCTGGCCGGTGGCGGCCAGGACCTGCTCGGGGGTGGCGCGCTTCAGCTTCGCGGCGCCGAGCAGCGCGGCGGCGCGCCGGGTGTCCACCCGGTGGGCGCCGCTGGTGAGGACGAGGACCGGCTCCGGCTCGCCGCCGGGCCCGGCCGCGGGCACCACGAACACCAGGCTGTTGGCGATCGCGCCCACCTCGCAGCCCAGCCGCTCGGCGGCGGCCGCGGCGGTCGGCACGGACTCCGTGAAGGTGCGCACCTCGCCTTCGGCGCCGTGTTCCCGCAGGGTCGCGACCACTTTCCGTACCGCTTCGTCCACCCGCGCAGGCTAGCCAACCGTGCGTACACGCGCACCCCGATTACCGCCGTACGCCCGCCGGGGGTGCGAGGATGTCGCCCGTGGCCGGACTCATGCTGCTCGACACCCCAGCGCTGTACTACCGCGCGTTCTACGGAATCCCCGACTCCATCACCGCGGACGACGGCACACCCGTCAACGCGGTGCGCGGGCTGCTCGACATGATCGCCTCGCTGGTGCGCGAGCACCACCCCGACCGCCTGGTGTCCTGCATGGACGCCGACTGGCGGCCCGCGTTCCGGGTCGCGGCCCTCCCGTCGTACAAGGCGCACCGGCTCGGCCCCGACGGCGCCGCCGAGGACACGCCGCCCGGCCTGGTGCCGCAGGTGCCGCTGATCACCGAGGTGCTGGACGCCGCGGGCATCGCGCAGGCGCAGGCGGCCGGCTACGAGGCCGACGACGTCATCGCCACGCTCGCGCAGACCGGCGACGGCCCCGAGGCGGGCGGCACCGACATCGTCACCGGCGACCGCGACCTCTTCCAGCTCGTCGACGACGCACGCGGCATCCGCGTGCAGTACACCGCGCGCGGCGTGCGCAACCTGACGCTGATCGACGAGGCCGCGGTGACCGCGAAGTACGACATCCCCGGCCGCGCGTACGGCGACTTTGCGACGCTGCGCGGCGACCCCAGCGACGGCCTGCCCGGCGTGCCGGGCGTGGGCGCGAAGACGGCCGCCGCGGTGATCACCCGGTTCGGCGGCCTCGACGGCATGCTCGCGGCGCTGGACTCCGGCGAGCAGGCGGGCTTCCCGGCCGGCGCGCGGAACAAGCTGAACGCATCGCGGGCGTACCTCGACAACGCCCGTACGGTCGTCGAGGTCGTCACCGACGTGAAGCTGCCCGAGATCGACGACCGGCTGCCGTCCGCGCCGCGCGACCCGGCCCGCCTGGACGACCTGGCGGCCCGCTGGAACCTCGACGGCCCGGTGGAGCGGCTCCTGGAGGCCTTGCGCGACCGATAGGCGGTTTGTGGCCGTTCGGTTACCCCAACGAACCGTTGACGGCTTGCGTGCGTCCGATTTGACGGATGGACTTGGTCCCAGGCGTCGGCCCGGCGGCGGAGGCGGGCCATAATGCCCCGAACTCGCCTTAACGACCGGTTCGACATGGGTGGTGGAGGACACGGTGACGTACTCGGAACGGCGCGACCGGCCGGCCGCCCCCGGCGGCTTCTGGGGGACGCTGAGCGAGAGCGAGCGCACGACCCTCAGCGGCCTCGCCGCCCGGCGCGTCTTCGCGAAGGACGCGATGCTGTGCCGCGAGGGCGACGACTCCGGCTTCGTCGTGGTCATCATGTCCGGCTTCGCGAAGGTGTTCACCACGTCGCGCGACGGCGACGAGTCGATGCTGGGCGTGCGCGGCCCCGGTGACACCGTCGGCGAGATCGGCGCGTTCGGCCGCCGCCCGCGCACGGCCACGGTGATCGCGCTCGACCAGGTGCGCGGCCTGGTGATGGACGCCGAGCGGTTCCGCAAGTTCCTCGAGGCCAGCCCGCACGCCAGCGGCGCGCTCAGCACGGTGCTGATGACCCGGCAGATGGAGTCCGACCGGCGGTTCACGATGGGCTCCTCCGACGGCGAGCGGCGGCTGGCGCGGCTGCTGATCGAGCTGAGCGAGCGGTTCGGCGAGCGCGGCGCCAACGGCGAGATCGGCATCAACCTGCCGCTGTCGCAGACGGAGCTGGCGAGCTGGATCGGGAAGTCCCGCGAGATGGTGGCCCGCGCGTACCGCACCTGGCGCGACGCCGACGTCGTCCGTACGGGCCGCCGCGCGATCACCGTGATGGACGTCGCCGAGCTGCGGCGGATCGCCGACGGCGAGCGCCGCCGGGCGCGCGAGGAGGGGAACTGACCGATGCTGCCCACGCCGACGTCCGGGGGCGTCCCGGCGGTCCCCGGCCGGCACTGCGCCGTGTTCGCGGTGGACATCGCGGGGTTCGGCAACCTCGAACGCGACGACCAGGTGCGCCTGCACATGCGCGACACCCTCTACTCCGTGCTGGCCGCCGCGTTCAACGCCGCGGGCGTCCCGTGGGCGGAGACGTACCGGGAGGACCGCGGCGACGGGGTGCTCGTCCTCGTCAACGGCGCGCTCCCGCATGCCGCGCTGATCGACCCGCTGCTCGACCTCCTGCTGCGCGCCCTGCGGAAGTACAACCGCACCGCCGCGGAGATGGCGCGCATCCGGCTGCGCGCCGCGCTGCACGCCGGGCAGGTCTACAACGACGCGCACGGCCTCGCAGGAACGGCCGTCAACCACGCGTTCCGGCTGCTCGAGGCCGAGGAGTTCAAGCGCACGCTGAGCACCACCGACGCGGAGCTGGCCTTCATCACCTCCGACACCCTGTACGACGACGTCGTACGGCACGGCCGCCCCGGGCTGATCGACCCCGACGGCTTCGCCGAGGTCACCGTGCACACCAAGGAGACCGAGGCGCAGGCCTGGATCCACCTGCCCGGCATGGGCCCGCCGCAGGCGTGGTCGGCCACCATCGCGACCCGTACGGCCGTCGCGCGCCCGGCGCGTGCGGACACGCCGCGGCTGGTCTTCAACGGCGAGACGCACATCCACGGCGACGTCGTCGCCGGCGACAAGCACGTCCACGCACCCGGGGAGGCGCCGGAACCCGCCGGGGAGCTCCCGAGTGGTGGGGAGACCGATGACGGACCCCGTACCTGACCCGCCCGCCGTACCCGCGCCCGGCGACCCCGCGCCCGGCGACCAGGTGGCCGAGCACGGCGCGGTGCTGAACGACGCGCACATCGGCGGCGACCTCGTGGCCGGGGACAAGTACGTCTACGCGGCCGCTCCCCCGCCACGCCCGGCGCAGTTGCCCGGCGACATCCCGGACTTCGTCGGCCGCGACGCCGCGCTGGGGCAGTTGTCCGCGGCGCTGGACGAACCGCGGCCGAGCGCGCTGGTGATCACCGCGATCCAGGGCATGGCGGGGGTCGGGAAGACGGCCCTGGCGGTGCACTGGGCGCACCAGGTGGGCGACCGGTTCCCCGACGCGCAGCTCTTCCTCGACATGCACGGGCATTCGGCGCGCGGGCAGATGACCGTGCGCGAGGCGTTCGGGCGGCTGCTGCGGGCGCTGGGGGTGCCGGGCGAGCTGGTGCCGGACGACGAGGAGGAGCAGGCGGCGCTGTACCGTACGCAGCTCGCGCGGCGGCGGGTGCTGATCGTGCTGGACAACGTCGCGAACTCCGACCAGGTACGGCCGCTGCTGCCCGGCCACGCCGACTGCCTGGTCGTGGTGACCAGCCGCAACCAGCTCCCCGGGCTGGTGGCCACCGACGGCGCGCGCACCCTGGACCTCGACGTGCTCGCGCCGGGCGAGGCGGTCGACCTGGTGTCGACGGTGCTCGGCACGGACCGGGTGACGGCGGAGTCCGGCGCGGCGGCGGACCTGGCGCGGCGGTGCGCGTACCTGCCGCTGGCGCTGCGCATCGCGGCGGCGAACCTGGTCGTACGCCCGAGCGAGTCCATCGCGGGGCTGGTCGACGAGCTCGGCCACGACCGGCTGGCCGCGCTGACGCTGGACGAGGACCCCGGCGGCGCGGTGCGGTCGGCGTTCGACCTCTCCTACGGCGACCTGGACGCCGACCAGCGGCGCGCGTTCCGCCGCCTCGGGCTGCTCGAAGGGCCGGACACCACGCCGCAGGCGACCGCCGCGCTGCTGGACGTCGACGCGGCCAGCGCCCGCCGGCTGCTGCGCGACCTGGGCCGGGCCCACCTCGTGGTGGCGGTCGGCGGCGGCCGCTACCGGGTGCACGACCTGCTGCGCGAGTACGCGGCCGAGCACGCCGCCGAGGACGACCAGGACGAGCGCGAGGCCGCCGTCCTGCGCGTGGTCACCTGGTACCACCGGGGCGCGCGCGCCGCCGCGGCCGCCGAGGGGCGGGCCTGGTTCGAGGCGGAGCGGGAGAACCTGGTGGCGGTCACCGGGCAGGCCGCGCGCGCCGGGTGGCACCGGCTGGCGTGGGAGCTGGCCGAGGCGCAGTTCGACTTCCTCGAACTGCGCCACTACAACACGTTCAACCTGGAGGTCCACCGGCTCGGCTACGCCGCCGCGCAGGCCGGCGGCGGCGACCGGGAGCGCGCGGTGATGCTGCACAACCTGGCGGTGATCCACCGCGAGCGCGGCCGCTACGACGACGCGCTGCGGCTGGACGAGCGCGCGTACGGGCTGTGGTCGGCGCTCGGCGCGATGCGCGGCGAGGCCGCCGCGCAGAACAGCCTGGCGCACACGTACCGCCTGCTGTCGGACTACCACCGGTCGCTGAGCCACGCGTCGACGGCGCTGAAGCTGAACCGCGAGATGGCCGAGCGGCAGGGCGAGGGCGACGCCTTGGACACGATCGCCCAGGCGTACTGGCACCTGTCCCGGTTCGGCGACGCCCTGGCGCACGCCACCGAGGCGCTGGAGATCCGCCGCGAGAGCGGCGACCGGCGCGGCGAGGGGCAGACGCTGGACAACATCGCGCAGATCCACCTGTTCCGCGGCGAGTACCCCGAGGCGGCGCGCCACCTGCTGGAGGCGCTGGACATCGAGCAGGAGATCGGCGACCGGCACGGCGAGGCCGAGACGCTGGACAACCTGGCCCGTACGTACCGGCACATCGCGTACTACCCGGAGGCGCTGCGCACCGCCCAGCAGGCGCTGCGGCTGCGCGAGGAGATCGGCGACCGGCACGGCGTCGCGGAGACCAACGCCACGCTCGGCCGCGTGCACGCCAACCTCGGCCACCACCAGGAGGCGCTGGCCCATTACGAGACGGCGCTGGCGATGCGGCGGCGCATCCGCCACCGCCGCGGCGAGGGCGAGACGCTGGGCGACATCGGCGTCGTGTACCTGCTGCAGGGCCGCTACCCGCAGGCGCGGGAGAACGTCGAGCGCGCCCTGGAGATCCGCCGCGAGATCGGCGAGCGGGCCGGCGAGGGCGAGGCGCTGGCCCACCTGTCGCGCATCTACCGCTACCTGCGCCGCTTCGAGGAGGCCGTGGTCATCGGCCTGGAGGCGCTGGACATCCGGCAGGAGATCGGCGACCGCCGCGGCGAGGCCGACACCTTCGAGCACCTGTCGCGCGCGTACCGGCGCCTCGGCGCGCACGGCGAGGCCGACCGCTGCGCCGGGCACGCCCTGCGCATCCGCACCGACATCGGCGACCGCGAGGGCCAGGGCCGCGCCCTGGACGCCTACGCCGCCCTGTACCGCAAGCTGCGGCGGCTGCCCGAGGCCCTCGACCACGGCGAGCGCGCGCTCGCCATCGCCCGCGAGGTCGACGACCGCCACGGCGCGACCCGCACGCTCAACACGCTCGCGAAGGTGCACCTGCTGCTGAACGACCCCGCGAACGCCGCCGAGGCCATCGGCGAGGCGCTGGAGCACGCCGAGTCGCTGGCCGACGCGTACGGCAGGGCCATGACCCTGCACACCGCGGGCACCGTGCACGTGGCCGCGGGCGAGGACGACACGGCCGACATGGTGCTGACGCAGGCGCTGGAGATCCGCGAGGAGATCGCCGATACGTACGGCCAGGCCCGCACCTGCGAGACCCTCGCCAAGCTGCGCGAGCGCGGCGGCGACGACGCGGGCGCGCTGCGCTACGCGCGGCGCGGCGCCGAGCTCAGCCGCACCGCCGGCGACCTGCACGCCGCCGCACGCCTGACCCGCATGACCGCGAACGCCACCCGGCGCCTCCGCGGCCCCGAGGCCGCGCGCGAGCTGCTCGCCCAGGCGGCGATCCTCTTCACCCAGGCCGGCGACCTCGCCGCCGCCCGCGAGCTGGAGCCGCTGACCCTGCGCCTGAGCCGCGGCGCCAGCGGGGCCGTGCGCTTCGTCCGCCGCCGCACCGGCCGCACGCCCGCGGAGCCCGAACCGGACGCCGAACCCGACGAATGACGGCCGGGAAATAGGAATGCGGCTGGCGGGATTCGGCCAATAATATTCGCGTCAAAGCCCACGGGGTATGTTTCCTTCCACATGTCCGTCCGCGTGCGTCTGGGAGGGGAACCCCACCGAGAAGAATCCATTACGGCCCGGCGCGAATTCGACAATCGGGCGTCGGAAAATTCGCCGACGGCTTCGCCACGCTCCTTGGGGCCGCTTATGTGCGGGAGCTGGAAAGAGGTCGCGGAAGCCCACTACGGGCTGCGCGCACCGCTGCTGTGGCAGCGCAGGACGAGCTACAGCACGCATTACTTCATCCGGTCGGGGCCCGGCGCGTACGTCTTGTCGCGGGTGCGCAAAGAGGCGCGGCGTCCGCCGTTCGCGGACCAGTTCACCGCGATCGCGACGCTGCGCGCCGGCGGCTTCGACCTCGCCCACCTGCCGCGCCGCACCCGCGCGGGCGGCCTGTACGTCGAGTACGCCGACGCCTACTGGTACCTGCGCGACTACATCGCGCAGCCCGCCGCCGTCGCGTGGCACGACGGGCTCGTCGCGCACGCCGCGGAGACCCTGGCGCGGCTGCACCGCGCGGGCCGCGTCCACGGCCGGCCCGGCGCGCCGGGCGCGGAGCCGCTCGACCCGTTCCACTGGCCGGTCGCCGACGCCGTACGCGGCCTGCCGGTCCTGCTGACCCGGCTGGACACCGCGCCGTTGCGGTCCTCGGAACGGCTCTACGTCCACGAAATGGCGCGGCGGCTCGGCGACCGGTCGGGGGCGGTGCTGCGCGCGGCATCCGCGCTCGGCCTGTCCGGACTGACGCACCACGATTTCCGCCCCGACAATCTCGTGGTCCGCGACGACCGCATCGTCGCCGTTTTGGACTGGGACCGCACGGCCACCGATCACCAGCTATTCGACGTCGCTTTCGCGGCGCTGCAATTCGGTGACCGCCAGTGCCTATTCCCGGGCGCCGATCTGCGGCTGGCCGCGCATTTCGTGGCCGCGTACGTCAATTCCCGGTTCACCGGTTCCGCGGCCGACGACGCCGCGCGCGCGACCGCGTGGATGATGCTGTTCGTCGTCGTACGGCGGCTGCTCGTCGGCGGCGGCGAACGGGCCCGCCTGCGCCTTCTGCGCGATCTCGACGCCGTGCTCACCCCGGACGTCTGGGCGCCCCTCGGCCCTCGCCCGGCGCCCGTTCCCGTCGCCGCAACGCGTTCCGACGCCCCGCGCGAAAGTCCCTCCGGCGCGCTCACGGGCGCGTTAGAGTACCGCTACCAGTGATCAGCGATCACTGCCCGTAGCACCGTCGCGACGTGATCCGCCGCGGCGCACCCCGCACGCCGACGCAGCCCGGAAACCCGGGGGCGTACCTTCGGGGGCCTCCCCCGCACCACACCGTTCCCGCGGAAACGAAAGCGATCTGCCGTGTCGCCGACCACTGGCGATCTGACCCCGGCGTGGCGCCGCGTGGCCGAGCACGACTACGGCCTGCGCGAGGTGACCGATCTGGGCGAGCGCGCGCACTACCACCACCACCACTTCCTGACGGCACGCCCCGGTCCCGCGTGGCCGGACGGTCCGGCGCGGCGGTTCGTGCTCTCGCGCTGCGAGCCTGACCCGCTGCGGCTGCCGTTCGAGCACCAGTTCGCGATCCTCACCGCGATCACCTGCCACACCGGCCTGCCCGAGGTCGCGATGCCGCGCGCGACCGTCGACGGCGCCGCGTTCGCGTCCCGCCACGGCGCCCGCTGGATGCTGCGCGACCACGTCGACCACGACCCGTCGCCGGACTGGACCCGCCCCGACCTCGTACGCCGCGCCGCCCGCCTGCTCGCCGGGCTGCACGACGCGACGGCCGCCGCCGGCACCGACGACGACCTCCCGCACCTCGACCCCGACCGGGTGCACGCGTTCCACTGGTCGGTCCAGGAGTTCAGCGACCGCATCGACCGGTTCGCGCCGCCGCCGGACCAGCTCGTCCTCGACACCGTCGAGGAGCTGCGCAAGCACGCGAACGCCGTGCTCGACGTCACCCGCGGCGAGCTCGGCCTGCACGGCCTCACCCACCAGGACTTCCGCCCGCAGAACCTGCTCGTCGCCCCGTCCGGCGCCCCCGACGCGGGCCGCATCCGCGCGGTCATCGACTGGGACCTCGCCCGCCGCGACGACCACCTGTACGACATGGCGCTGGCCGCGCTGCAGTTCGGCGACAACCGGTGCCTCGGCGCCCGCGCCGACATGGACCTCGCCGGGCTGTTCGTCGACACGTACCTCGCGGCCCGCGGCCTCGTCCGGCTGCGCCGCGAGCACCCGTGGCTGGTGCCGTGGATGCTGCGGCTCGTCGTGGTGAAACGGCTGCTGACCAACGGCCCGGCCAGCACCTCGCACCGCATCGCGCTGCTGAAACGCCTGGTCGGCTCGGACATCGGCCGCTGGCCCGGCTAACGGCCGTCCGCCACGGCGGATTCGGCGCCCGGAACTGTGTCGTTTGCCGCGGTCCGCCGACGCGCGCGCTGATTCCATTCGGGGAGAGGCGCGAACGGCGGACCGCGGCGGACGGACATGATGACGACGACCCGCAAGGCCAGACGTCACCACCACCGGCGTCCGCCACGCGCCCGGCACGGGTCCGCGGCCGCCATGGCCGCCCCATCCGGTGACCGCGGACCCGGTCGCCTCGGTAGGCGCATTCAACGGAGAACGCAACGACCAGGCCGCCGGCCCGCCGACGCCGCCGCACGGGCGGCGCGCGGGGGGAACGTCGGCGGTACGGGGAGTGAACATCGGTGGCCGACCTGACCCTCGCGGGCGAGACGCCCGCGCGACGCGCATCCGCATCCGTCGTACGACGGCAGGAGCCGCCGCCGCCCGAGCCCGCACAGCGCGACGTTCCCGCGCACCGGGCCATCCTGGTCGTCGACATCGCCGAGTTCGCCCGCGCGGACCGCGACGACGAGATCCGCAGAATGCTGCGCTACGCGCTGTACCGGCTGCTGGAGTCGGCGTTCGACGACGCGGGGATCGGCTGGCGGGCGTGCGCGCACATCGACCGCGGCGACGCCGTCCTGATCATCGGCCCGCCGTCGGTCTCCCCCGCCGTCCTCGTCGAACCGCTGCTCACCCTGTTGCGCGCCGGGCTGGCGCTGTACAACCGGTACGCCTCGGTCGCCGCGCGGCTGCGGCTGCGCGCGGCGCTGCACGCCGGGCCCGTCTGCTCCGACGCGTACGGCGTGACCGGCACGGCGGTGCACCACACCGTGGAGCTCGCCGGTTCCGCGCCGGTCCGCGCGGCGCTGCGCGACTCGGCGGCCGACCTCGCGTTCATCGCCTCCGACCGGATGTTCGACGACATCATCCGGCACGGTTTCGGCGCCATCGACCCCGCGGCGTACCGGCCGGTCCCCGCCGGCGACGACCGCGGCTGGCTGACGCTTCCCGCACACGGACGTCCCCCGTACGACGGCGATCCCGGAGTTACAGTGCCACCAGGGGGTCCGTCGGATCCGGCGGCGCACGGCGGCGGCGCGGTGCTCGGCTTCTTCGGGAACGTGACATTCGGGGGGGACGCCGTCGCCGGCGACAAGATCGTGTACATGTGAAAGGGCGGGGCGGATGACCGAACCCACCGACAACCCGGCGATCCCCCGATCGCCGGGCCCCGGCGTCCACGCCCCCGTGCCCGGCGCCCGCCCCCCGTCCCGCGCGGAGTTCCACGGCAGCACGTACGTCTCCGGCGACGCGGTCGCCGGGGACAAGATCGTCCAGCAGCCGCCGCGCGAGTGGATCGCCCCCGCGCAGCTCCCGCACGACATCGCGAAGTTCACCGGGCGCACCGACCAGCTCGCCGAGCTCGACGCCCGCGCCGACAGCGTCGCGGTCTCCGGCCGCCCGGAGACCGTCGTCCTGCACGGCATGCCCGGCGTCGGGAAGTCCGCGATGGCCATCCACTGGGCGTGCCGCAACGCCGACCGGTTCCCCGGCGGCCAACTGTTCGTCGACCTGCGCGGCTACTCCGAGGACAAGTCCATGACGAACAGCGAGGCGCTGGGCCGCCTGCTGCACGGGCTGAACGTCCCGGACGAGGAGATCCCCGCCGACGAGGACGCCAAGGCCGCGCTGTACCGCACCCGGCTCGCCCGCCGTCCGATGCTCGTCGTGCTCGACAACGCCGCCGACCCGCGGCAGGTCGAGGCGCTGCGGCCGGGCAGCTCGCCGACGCTGGTCATCGTCACCGGCCGCACCGAGCCGCGCGACCTGGTGGCGTGGGGCGCGCACGCGATCCGGCTCGACGTGTTCACCCCGGGCGAGGCGCTCGCGCTCGTCACCGCCGTCCTCGGCAGCCGCCGCGTCTCCGCCGAGTCGTCCGCGGCCGCCGAGCTCACCGCGCGCTGCGCGTACCTCCCGATCGCGCTGCGGCTCGCGCTCGCCGACCTGGCCATGCGCGAGCAGAACTCCATCGCCGACGCCAACCAGCGGCTCGTCAGCGGCACCCGCCTGACCCACCTGACCAGCGAGGACGGCCACAGCGAGGTGATCAGCGCGGCGTTCGAGCTGTCGTACCGGCGGCTGGCGCCCGACGAACGGCGCGCGTTCCGCTACCTCGGCCTGCTGCGCGGGCCCGACTTCACCGCCGACGCCGTGGCCGCCCTGTGGGCGGTCTCCCCGGCCGCGGCCGAAGGCCTGCTCGAGGCGCTGGAGCGGGCCAACCTCGTCACCCCCGCCGCCGCGGGCCGCCACCGCCTGCACGACCTGCTGTGGGAGTACGCCAGCCGGCTGGTCACCGACGAGGACGACGCCGTCGCGCGACAGGCCGCCGTGCACCGGCACATCGTCCGGCAGCTCACCACCGCGCAGGACGCCGGCCGCTACCTCGACCGCCACCGGCGCACCATCCGCGAGGAGTACACCGTCCCCGGCGACCACGGCGACCCCACCGCGCGCGCCCTGCGGCTGCTGTGGTTCGAGGCCGAGCGCGCCAACCTGCTCACCAGCGTCGAGCAGGCCGCCGAGGAGGAATGGCGGCAGATGGCGTGGGAGCTGGCCGACGCCCTGTTCGACTACCTCGACCTGCGCGGCTACCACCACGACAACGTGTGGGTGCACCGGCTCGGGCTGACCTGCGCGCGCGGCTCGGAGGACCTGCACGCCCAGGTGTTCATGGGCCACCACCTCGCGGTGTCCCTGCGCGAGCTCGGCGAGTACCCGGCGGCGCTCGCCGAGGCCCAGAAGGCGCTGGAGATCACCCGCCTCACCCAGGACCCGTACGGCGAGTCCACCCTGCGCAACACCATCGGCCGCATCCGCTACCGGCTGGCCGACTACCCCACCGCGCTCGCCCAGACCGAACAGGCCCTCGACGTACGCCGCCACCTCGGCGACCCGCACGGCGAGGCCGAGATCCTCGTCAACATCGCCGACATCCAGATCGTCCTCGCCCGCTACGACGAGGCGCTCGCCCGCGCCGAGCAGGCCCTGGCCATCCGGCGCGCCATCGGCGACCAGCGCGGCGAGGGCGCGGCGCTGGACTGCATGGGCCGCGCGGAGTTCCTGCGCAGCGACTACCACAAGGCGCTCGAACACCACAACCGGGCGCTCGAGCTGCACCAGCAGGCCGGCGACCGGCGCGGCGAGGCGGGCACGCGGCTGAACATCGCGCGCTGCCACCGCGCGGTCAGCGCGTACGCCGAGGCCATCGACAACGCCGAGCAGGCCCTGGCCATCCACGCCGACATGGGCGACCGGCAGGGCGAGGCGGAGCTGCGCGCGCAGATCGCCAACGTCCACTGGCACACCGCCGACTACCCGGAGGCCGAGCGGCAGGCGAGCACCGCGCTGCGCATCCAGCAGGAGATCGGCGACCAGCACGGCGAGGCCGAGTCGCTGCGCTACCTGGCGACCGTACGGCAGATGACCGGACGGGTGCACAGCGCCGTCTACTCCGCGCTGCACGCGCTGGACATCTGCCACGAGATCGGCGACCGGTCGGGCATGGCGGACACGTTCGACCTGCTCACCCGGTGTTATCGGGCGCTGTCGGTGCTGCCCATGGCCGAGCGGGACGCCCGGCGTGCGCTGGACATCCGGCGGGAGATCGGTGACCGGCGGGGCGAGGCGGACAGCCGGCACGAGACGGCGTTGAACCGCATCCGGCTCGGTGACTACACGGCCGCGCTGGAGGAGTCGCAGAGCGCGCTGGCGATCCGTCGTGACATCGGCGACCGGCACGGGGCGGCGGAGACGCTGCAGTGCATGGCGCGTATCGCGGGTCGGCAGGGGCATTACGACCGGGCGCGCAAGCACGCGGAGCGGGCGCTGCGGATCCGCGAGTCCCTGACCGACCAGCGCGGTGTGGGCGAGTCGCTGACCGAGCTGGGGGATCTGCGGAGGCTGACGGCCGACTATAAGGACGCCCGTGAGCTGGTCGAGCGGGCCCGGCCGCTGCGCGCGGCGATCGGCGACCGCTATGGCGAGGCCGAGTGCCTGACGGTGCTGGGCCGTATCGAGTACGCCCTGTCGAAGTACGAGCAGGCCCTGGAGCGGTTCATCGAGGCGCTGCGCATCCGCCGGACGATCGGCGACCGCGACGGCGAGGCCGAGCTGCTGTCGGAGATCTCCATCACCTGCTGGCGCACGACGCAGTACGACCGGGCGCTGGCCAACGCGCACGCCGCGCTGAAGATCCGCCGCGACATCGCCAGCCGCGACGGCGAGGCGGAGGCGCTGATCAACATCGCCCAGGTGCTGCGCCGCAAGGGCCGCTACGCTGACGCCCTGCGCCACACCGAACAGGCGCTGGCCATCCGCCGCGACATCGGCGACAGACGCGGCGAGGCCGAGGCCCTCGGCGTCATCGCGCTGATCGTCCGCCGCCAGCACCGCTACGACGTCGCCGAACGCCGCGCCGCCGACGCCCTGGCCACCTGCCGCGCCATCGGCGACAAACGCGGCGAGGCCGAGGCCCTCGACGCCCTGGCCCGCGTCGAACGCGACGTCGGCGAGCAGGCCGCGCGTACGGGCGACCTCGCCGCCGGGCAGCGGTGGCTGGACGAGGCCGGGGCGCACGCCCGGGAGTCGCGCGCCATCCGCGAGCGCATCAGCGACCTGCGCGGCCTCGGCGACGCCCTGCACACCATGGCCACGACCGAACGCGCCACCTGGTCGCTGAAGCGCCAGGGCGAGCACCTCGACCGCGCGGCCCGCCACGCCGAGCTGGCCCTGGACATCAGCCGCCGCGTGCAGGACCGCTACGGCGAATCCGCCGTCCTCGACACCCTCGCCAAGATCCACCTCGACGCCGGCCGCCTCGGCGAGGCCCTCTACCGCGCCCGCCAAGCCCTGGAAATCGAGAAGTCCCTCGCCGACCGGTTCAAGAAGGCCAAGGCCTACCAGCTCCTCGGCCGCGTCCACCACGCACGCGGCGACCTCGAAGAGGCCTGCGCCGACCTCGAAGCCGCCCGCCGCATCTGGGCCGAGACCGACAACCTGCCCGCCATGCGCGAGACCCTCGGCTACCTCGCCGAGGCCTACGACGGCCTCGGCCTGCACGAGGAAGCCGAGACGGCACGCGCGGAACAGCGGTCCCGTACGGCCACCTGAGGCGTCCACCACACCAAAGCTTTACGCCAACCGGGCTGGAGGGCCTTTACCGGACCATAGGATCGGTGACGCGCAGTTCCCCCCACGAACCGAGAGGTCTCCTCCATGCCGCGTTTCACGACGTCCCGGCTCGTCGTGTCCGCCGTCGCGGCAGTGTCCGCGCTGACGCTCGCCGCCTGTTCAACGGCCGGCAAGCAGGAGCACGCGGCACCCGCGAAACTGCACATGGGCGAGCGCCCCAACATCGTCTTCGTGCTGACCGACGACCTCTCCCGCAACCTCGTGCGCTACATGCCCGAGGTGCAGAAGATGGAGAAGGACGGCACCAGTCTGCAGAACTACTTCGTGACGAACTCCCTGTGCTGCCCGTCGCGCGCCACCACGTTCACCGGGAAGCTGCCGCACAACACGCACATCTTCTCCAACGCCGGCGACGACGGCGGGTTCGCCGCGTTCCACTCCCGCGGCGAGGAGAAGCAGACGTTCGCGACGTCCCTGCAAAGCGCCGGCTACCGCACCGCCCTGATGGGCAAGTACCTCAACCGGTACAACCCGCGCGCCAAGCTCGGCGGCCGCAAGCCGTTCGTACCCCCGGGCTGGTCCCAGTGGGCGGTCACCGGCAACGGCTACCCGGAGTACAACTACTGGCTGAACGTCAACGGCCGCCCCGAGTGGCACCCGCACCGCCCGCAGGACTACCTCACCGACCAGATCGCCAACCGCGGCCTGGGGTTCATCAACGACTCGGTCCGGCTGAACAAGCCGTTCATGCTGGAGCTGGCGACGTTCGCGCCGCACCTCCCGGCCACGGCGGCGCCGCGCGACATGAAGAAGTACGCCAAGCTCAAGGCGCCGCGCAGCCCCTCGTTCAACG
Source organism: Streptosporangiaceae bacterium (assembly GCA_036502625.1). Classification (GTDB taxonomy): domain Bacteria; phylum Actinomycetota; class Actinomycetes; order Streptosporangiales; family Streptosporangiaceae; genus DASXYG01. The sequence goes on along the minus strand of DASXYG010000126.1, from coordinate 37,237 downwards.
AGGCCGACATGACGGACAAGCCGGCGTGGATCAAGAACCACCGGCCGCTGACCCAGAAGTGGATCCGCCAGATCGACCAGCAGTTCCGTTCGCGCGTGCGGTCGGTGCAGGCGGTCAACCAGATGATCGGCCGGGTCCGCGCGCTGCTGAAGGCCCGCGGCATCGCGAAGAACACGTACGTCGTCTTCGCGTCCGACAACGGCCTCCACCTCGGCGAGCACCGGCTGCGCCAGGGCAAGCTCACCACGTTCGACATCGACATCCACGTGCCGTTCGTCGCGGTCGGCCCGAAGATCAAGGCGGGCCGCACCGAGAACGCGCTGACCGCCAACACCGACCTCTGCCCGACGTTCACCGCCATGGGCGGCGGCCGCCCGCTGCCCGACGTCGACGGCAAGTCGCTGCTGCCGCTGCTCACCCGGCAGGGCACGTGGCAGAAGCGCGCCGCCGTGCTGATCGAGCACCACGGCCCCGACCTCGACAAGAACGACCCGGACGTCCCGCTGATGGGCAGCGGCAACCCGCCCAGCTACGAAGCGGTCCGCACCCTGCACGACGAGTACGGGGTGTACAGCGACGGCGAGCGCGAGTACTACAACCTCCGCAAGGACCCGTACGAGCTGGACAACACGTACAAGAAGCTGAAGCCCGCGCAGCGGCAGCGGATGGCCGCGCTGGTGCGCCGCCTGGAGCACTGCAAGGGCGCGGCCTGCCGCCGCTGACCCGGCGCGGGCGCGGCGGTCAGGTCACCGAGGAGTAGGCCACGACACCGCGGCGCACCGCGTCGGCGGCGCGCCGGGCGGTGGCCGCCACGGGGTCGTCGCCGGCGGTGGCGATCTGGCCGAGCAGGTCGAGGAGCTGCTTCATCCAGCGCACGAAGTCGCCCGCCGTCAGGTCGGACTCCCGGAGCACGGTGTCAAGACCGGCGCCGTTGGCCCAGCGGTACGCCGTCCACGCGAACCCGGGCTCGGGCTCGCGCAGGAACGACAGTTTGTGCGCCGACTCGACGTCGTCGAGCTCGCCCCACAGGCGGTGCATCTCCTCCAGTGCGGGCGTGGCCGCGCCGCCGGGCAGCCGCACGCCGCCGCGGTCCTCCGGACGCCGCTCCTCGTACACCAGCGCCGACACGCAGGCCGCCAGCTCCGCCGGGCCCAGCCCGGACCACACCTTCGTGCGCAGGCATTCGGCGGTGAGGAGGTCCATCTCGGAGTAGAGCCGACCGAGGCGGCGCCCGGCGTCGGTGACGCGCTCGCCGCCGCCGGTGAGGTAGCCGAGCTTCTCGAGGACGGCGCAGACGCGGTCGAACGTACGGGTGATGACGTGCGACCGGGCCTCGACGCGCCGCCGCAGGCCGTCGACCTCGCGCTTGAGCCGGAAGTAGCGCTCCGCCCAGCGGGCGTGCTCCTCGCGGTCGGGGCAGGCGTGGCAGGGGTGGGCGCGCAGCTCGCGGCGCAGCCGGGCGATCTCGGGGTCGTCGCCGCGCGGCCCCGACTTGCCGTCGCCGCGGCGGTGGTCGTCGGTCTCGGCCAGCTTGTTGCGCAGCGTGGACGCCAGGTCGCGGCGGTGCTGCGGCGAACGGGCGCTGAACGAATTGGGGATGCGCACGCGCGCGACCGGCTCGACCGGCGACGGGAAGTCGATCAGGGACAGCCGCTTGACCTGGCGGCCGATCGTCAGGACCAGCGGCGCGGGCTCCGGGCGGTTCAGCCCCGGGTCGATGATCACCGCCATGCCGGCGCGCTTGCCGCCCGGCACCCGGATGATGTCGCCGGGGCGCAGCCTCTCCAGGGACTTCGCGGCCTCGGCGCGCCGCGCGGCGCTGCGCTGCCGCGCGCCGTCGGCCTCGCGGTCGGACAGCTCGCGGCGCATCGCGGCGTATTCCGCGAAGTCGCCCTGGTCGCAGGTCATCGCCTCGGAGTAGCCGAGCAGCGCGTCTTCGCTCTTGCGCATCTGCCGGGCCAGGCCCACCACGGCGCGGTCGGCCTGGAACTGCGCGAACGACGCCTCCAGGAGGTTGCGCGCGCGGTCGCGGCCGACCTGCCCGACGAGGTTGACGGCCATGTTGTACGACGGCTTGAAGCTGGAGTTCAGCGGATACGTACGGGTGCTGGCCAGGCCGCCGACCGACACCGGGTCGACGCCCGGCTGCCAGACGACCACCGCGTGGCCCTCGACGTCGATGCCGCGGCGCCCCGCGCGGCCGGTGAGCTGGGTGTACTCCCCCGGGGTGAGGTCGGCGTGGGTCTCGCCGTTCCATTTGTCGAGCTTCTCGATCACCACGGACCGCGCCGGCATGTTGATGCCGAGCGCCAGCGTCTCGGTCGCGAACACCGCCTTGACCAGGCCGCGGACGAACAGGCCCTCGACGATCTCCTTGAACGTGGGCAGCATGCCGGCGTGGTGCGCGGCGACGCCGTTCTCCAGGCCGGCCAGGAACTCGCCGTAGCCGAGCACGCCGAGGTCGCTGTCGGGGATGTCGGACGACGCCTTCTCGACGAACGCCCGGATCTCGCGGCGCTCGTCGGCCGTGGTCAGCCGCAGGCCGCTGTTCAGGCACTGGCGGACGGCCGCGTCGCACCCGGCGCGGCTGAAGATGAACGTGATCGCCGGCAGCAGCCCCGCCTGGTCGAGCCGCTCGACGATGTCGACCCGGGACGGCGGGTTGAACCGCGGGCGGCGCGGCGGGTAGCCGCCGCGTTTCGGCCGGTTGCGGCGCTCCCGTTGGTAGCGGGTGTCGTCGCGGGCGATGCGCAGCAGCGACTCGTTGACCCGCTGCTCGCCCCGGTCGTCGACGAACAGGTCGTACATGCGCGGCCCGACCAGCATGTGCTGGAACAGCGGCACGGGGCGGTGCTCGTCGACGATGACGGTCGTGTCGCCGCGGACGGTCTGCAGCCACTCGCCGAACTCCTCGGCGTTGCTGACCGTGGCCGACAGCGCCACCACCCGCACCGACTCGGGCAGGTGGATGATGACCTCTTCCCACACCGCGCCGCGGAACCGGTCGGCCAGGTAGTGCACCTCGTCGAGCACCACGAAGCCCAGGCCGGACAGCGTGGCGGACGAGGCGTAGAGCATGTTGCGCAGCACCTCGGTGGTCATCACCACCACGGGCGCCTCGCCGTTGACCGTGTTGTCGCCGGTCAGCAGCCCCACGTTCGCGGCGCCGTGGCGCGCCACGAGGTCGTTGTACTTCTGGTTCGACAGCGCCTTGATGGGCGTGGTGTAGAAGCACTTCATGCCGGTGGCCAGCGCGAGGTGCACGGCGAACTCACCGACGACCGTCTTGCCCGACCCGGTGGGCGCGGCGACGAGCACGCCGTCTCCGCCTTCGAGGGCGCGGCACGCCTCGATCTGGAACTCGTCGAAGTCGAAGTCGTACAGGCCGCGGAAGTCGTCGAGGTGGGGCGCGGAGCCCCTCTCGGACTGGCGGGCCCGGAACGCGGCGTACCGCTGGGCGGGCGTGCTCATGATTCCCAAGCCTACGGTTCCCCACCGACAACCCGGAACGCCGCCGCCCGGCAACGGGGTGTACGGGCCTCAGGCGGTGCGCGCACCGGCGTCCCCGGCGGCGTCGTCCGCGGCCTCTTCCCCGGGCGTTTCCCCCGCGCCGCCGGACAGCGCCGCGGCCAGCGGAGAGCGGCCGGAGACCACGGCACGCCCGCCGCGTACGGCCTCCGGCAGGGACATCCGCCCGGCGGCGACCTCGGCGGCCGTCGCGTGGTCGATCGCCACGACGGCGTCCGGCCGCTCGGCCGGGCCGTCGGCGTACGCGGCGGGCGCGTCGCCGGACAGCGTCACGTGGAACGCGCCCTCCTCCAGCCGCACCTCGATCGTGTCGGCCGGCTCGCGGTGGTCGGTGGAGCGCGCGGCGTCGCGGAACCGGCGGGCCAGCGGCAGCGCGAACCAGTGGCCGCGTACGGCGTCGGTGGCGCCGCGGCCGTCGAGCCGTCCGCTCCCCCAGCCGGCCAGGGACTCCACCACGGGGGTCAGCTCGCGGCCGTCGGCGGTCAGGTCGTACGCCCAGGAGTTGCCGCGCGTCGCGATGGGCCGCCGCGTGATCAGCGCGTCGCCCTCCATCTCGCGCAGCCGCGCGGCGAGGACGTCGGTGCTGATGCCGGGCAGGTCGGCGAGGAGGTCGCTGTAGCGCCGGGGGCCGCCGAGCAGCTCGCGGACGATCAGCAGGGTCCAGCGTTCGCCGAGAACGTCGAGGGCGCGGGCGATCGCGCAGTATTGGTCGTAGCTGCGGCGGGGCATGCGGACCACCCTAACGTCTCGGTTGGAAAATCCAAGCGGTAACTTGGCGCGACCAAGTAGGGTGGTCATTCCGCGCGGCCAGAGGGGATCCCCACATGCAGGTCAACCAGGTGAGGCAGTCGAGCAAGCTCGCCGACGTCTGTTACGACATCCGCGGCCCGGTCCTGGAACACGCCGGGCGCCTGGAGGCCGAGGGGCACCACATCCTGAAGCTGAACATCGGCAATCCCGCGCCGTTCGGCTTCGAGGCCCCGGAGGAGATCCTCCAGGACATGATGCGCAACCTCGCCTCGGCACACGGCTACGGCGACTCCAAGGGCCTGTTCGCCGCGCGCAAGGCCGTCGCGCAGTACGCCGGCCGCAAGAACATCCCCGACGTCGACGTCGACGACGTCTACCTCGGCAACGGCGTCTCCGAGCTGATCACCATGTCCCTGCAGGCCCTGCTCGACAACGGCGACGAGGTGCTCGTCCCCGCGCCCGACTACCCCCTGTGGACCGCCTCCACCACCCTCGCCGGCGGCACCGCCGTGCACTACATGTGCGACGAGACCAACGGCTGGAACCCCGACCTCGACGACATGGCCGCCAAGATCACGCCGAACACCAAGGCCGTCGTCGTGATCAACCCGAACAACCCCACTGGCGCGGTCTACTCCACGGAGGTCCTGGAGGGCATCGTCGAGCTGGCCCGCCGCCACAACCTCGTGGTCTTCTCCGACGAGATCTACGACAAGATCCTCTACGACGGCGCCACCCACACCTCCACGGCCTCGCTCGCCCCCGACGTCCTGTGCCTGACGTTCAACGGCCTGTCCAAGGCCTACCGGGTGGCCGGGTTCCGCTCCGGCTGGATGATCGTCTCCGGCCCGCGCCGCAACGCCAGGTCCTACATCGAGGGCCTGAACATCCTCGCCAACATGCGCCTGTGCCCCGGCGTCCCCGCGCAGTACGCCATCCAGACCGCCCTCGGCGGCTATCAGGACATCAACGACCTCGTGCTGCCCGGCGGCCGCCTGCGCGAGCAGCGCGACCGCGTCTGGGAGCGGCTGAACGCCATCCCCGGCGTGTCGTGCGTGAAGCCCGCGGGCGCGCTCTACGCCTTCCCCCGCGTCGACCCCGAGGCCTACCCCATCCTCGACGACGAGAAGTTCGTCCTCGACCTCCTGCTCCAGGAGAAGCTGCTGGTCGTGCAGGGCACCGCGTTCAACTGGCCGCACCCCGACCACTTCCGCATCGTCACCCTGCCGCACGCCGACGACCTCGAGGCCGCCGTCGACCGCATCGGCCACTTCCTGTCCGGCTACCACCAGGCCGCGCCGCAGCCCACCCCGAACCCCACCTGACCAGCGCATTCCCCCATCGCCGGTTGTGCCGCACTTGACGCTCCCTTTCCCAACCCTTCCCGCCGATCAGGCGTCCAACAGGACATAGAGCCCATCGGGGGCCTACGGCTCGAAGGGGGCACGATCGTGCAAGCAAACCGATCCCGCGCCGTGCGGCGGGGGCTCGCCGCGACCGGCGTGCTGGCCGCGGCGCTCGCGGCGGCCGGCGCCGCGACCTCGGCCAACGCCGCCACCACCACCCGGTCCGCGGGGGCGGCCGCGTCCACGCCGCGCTGCCACACCGCCGACCTCGCCGCCCACCTGCGGCAGCTCGACCCGAGCGCGGGCAACCGCCACGCCGTGCTCACCCTGGAGAACACCAGCGGCCGCACCTGCCACACGCGCGGCCACGCCGGCATGCAGCTCCGCGCCTCCACGGGCACGGCGCTGCCCACCAAGGCGGTCTGGGTCGGCGGCGGCGGCTCCACCGTCACGATCAAGCCGGGCCACCGCGCGTATACCCGGCTCGACTGGGGCGTGGTGCCGAGCGGCGGCGAGCCGGTGACCGGGCGCTGCGAGCCGACCCCTGCGCGGCTCGCGGTGACCCCGCCGGACGAGCGCACCCAGCGGACCGTCACCTGGCCCTACGGCCCGGTCTGCGGCCACGGCGCCATCGACTCCCAGCCGCTGCGCGCCGGATCCGGCCCGGCGTACTAGGCCGGCGCGCGGGGCGTCCGGCTCACGGGGGCGCGGACGCCCCGCACCGTCACGGCACGACCACCCGCACCGCGCCCGGCTCGCACCTGACCGTCAGCGGGAACGCCGACATGCGCTCGCCGTCGGCGTAGCCCACGTCGCCGGGCGCGGCCAGCGTCACCGTCGCGGCGCGGCGCACCTCCACGGCCGGATGGCCGGTGTGCGTGCCCCTGTAGACGCGCGGGAACACCCGCAGGAACTCCGGCCGCGACACCGGCCCGACCACGCACACGTCGAGCAGCCCGTCGGCGGGGTCGGCGTCCGGGCAGATCCGCATGCCGCCGCCGAACATCGCCGTGTTGCCCACCGCGACCAACATCGCGTCGGTCCGCCACGGCTCGCCGTCCAGCTCCAGCGTGAACGGCACCGGCCGGAACGTGCGCAGCTCCGCGACCATCGCCGCGACGTACGCCACGCTGCCGCCGCCCCCGGACCCCTGGAACATCCGCTCCGCGACCCGCGACGCGAAACCCCCGGTCAGCACGGTGGTGTAGTGCTCTCCCCCGGCGCGCGCGGCGTCGATCAGGCGCGTACGGCCCGCAGCGATCACGTCGGCGGCGGCCACCGGGTCGCCGCGCGGCACGCCGAGCGCGCGGGCCAGGTCGTTGCCGGTGCCGACGGGCACAAGGCCGAGCGGCACGCCGGTTCCGGCGACCGCCTGCACCGCGATGTGCGCCATGCCGTCGCCGCCCAGCGCCACCAGGGCGTCCGGGCGCGTGGCCACGAGGTCGGCGGCGACCCGCCTGGCATCCTCGGCGTCGGTTCCGCAGCCGACCGTCACGCCGGCGCCGCGCGCCCGCAGGCGCCGCACGGCGGGGGCCAGGTGGCGCAGCGCCCGCCCGCCCGCGGCCGCCGGATTGACGATGACGGCGTACGTCCCAGGCTCGGCCACACCGGGAACCTAGCGCCCGCGTGTCACGGTTTGATCGCCGGACGCGTACGGGCTAGGGACGCGGCTCGGAGTCGTCGTCGAAGCCGTCGTCGAGGTCCAGCGGCGACATCTCGTCGTCGGACAGCCCGGCGTACGGGTCGGTCGCGGCGATCCGCTTGTCGTGGACGTAGGCGATGAACTCGGCGACCTCGAACAGGACGACGGTGGGGACCGCCATGATGCACATCATGAACGGGTCGGGGCTGGGCGTGACCACGGCGGCGAACACGAACACGCCGAAGATGATCGACCGGCGCCACTTCTTGATCCGCTCGTGCGTCAGCACCCCGGCCATGTTGAGGATCACGACCAGCAGCGGCAGCTCGAACGCGATGCCGAAGACGAACGTCATCATGATCACGTAGCTGAGGTAGCTGGTGATCGTGATCAGCCCGATGGTGTTCGCCGGGGCGAGGCTGAGCAGCAGCGCCAGCCCCTTGTCCATGGTGAAGTACGCCAGCACCGCGCCCAGGGCGAACAGCGGCGCGGCGGCGGACACGAAGGTGTACGCCCACCGCTTCTCGCGCCGGTGCAGCCCCGGCGCGACGAACCCCCACAGTTGGTACAGCCACACCGGGGACGACAGCACGATGCCGCTGATGATCGCGATCTTCAGGCGGATGAAGAACGAGTCGAACAGGCCGTTGTAGTACAGGTGGCAGCCGGTGCCGCCGATGTCGCGGTTCGGCTGCGGGATGCGGCAGTACGGCCCCTCGAGGACGTGCCACACCCAGGGGAACACGATGTAGCCGATGATCGCCCCGATGAGCAGGGCGATGGCCGCCTTGAACAGGCGGTTGCGCAGCTCCCTCAGATGCGCCATGAGAGGCATGCGCCCCTCAGGGTTCTCCTGCCGGGACGGTCGGTTGCGCAGGGCCATGTCGGCGATCCGATGTGACGAAGGGGCGTGGAGGGGCTAGCTCAGCTCGGGTTCTGCGGGCCCTGCGGCTGGGTCGGCTGCTGGCTGCCCAGCGGCACGCCGTTGATCGTGGTGCCGTCACCTGGGGGCAACTGCTGCGCCTGCGCGGGCTGCTGCGGCGGCGACTGCGGCTGGGCCTGCGGCGGCTGCGCCTGCGCGGTGTACTGCTGCTGTTGCTGCTGGTCGACCGGGTTGCCGTCCTCGTCGCTCATGACGCCCTTGGTCTCCGCCTTGAAGATCCGCAGAGAGCGGCCGATGGAGCGCGTCGCGTCGGGGAGCCGCTTCGACCCGAACAGGACGATCGCGACCACCACCACGAGGATGATGTGCCACGGCTGAAGAGATCCCATATCAATTCCTTAGCGACGAGACGTCTTGACCGTGATTCTACGCATGCCGGTGACCGGGGCTACCTCGCCGCGCGCCCGGTTTGTGCGAGTTCATCTTTGAGCACGGCCTGCTTCGGTTCCAGGACGGACCGTGTACGCCGGACCTCGCGGGACAGGCGGCGCAGCGCGAACGCGAGGCGCACACCGCACACCGCGAGCACCAGCAGGCCCGCGACGGCCAGCACTACGGCGATCATCAGCCAAGCCACGCCAGAACCCTACACGGCGTCGTAGTTGGCCAGCGCACGGGACGCCTCGGCGGTCACGTCGTCCGCCAGCCCCGCGGGCGCCACCACCCGGCCCGCCTCGCCGAGCCGCAGCGCGAGCTGCCGCACCCACCGCGGATCCGGGGCGTTCAGCTCTACGCGCAGGCCGCCGCCGGGCAGCTCGGTGGTCGTGCCGTACGGGTAGTCCTCGGCGACCCACCGCCCGGCCGCGGTGACCTCGATCGTCACCGGCACGGCGTCCGGAAGCGGGCGGAACAGGTCGCGCTCCGGCTCCGCGGCCGTCTCGGGCACCTCGCGGGCCACGTCGTCGAGCACGGTGATCCGCACGATCCGGTCGAACCTGAACCGGCGCACCTCCTCCGACCTGCGGCAGAACCCTTCGAGGTAGCCGTGGCCGTCGGCGTAGCGCACCCGGATCGGGTCGACGTCGCGCTCGGTGATCTCGTCGCGGTGCGGGACGTAGTAGCGCAGGTGGACGCGGCGGTCGCGCTCCAGGGCGTCGGTGATCCGCTCGGCGACCGCCGGGCGCGCGGCGACCGCCACCTCGAACCGGCCGCGCATCGCCGCCGCGGCGTCGCCGGCCGCGCGCTCCAGCTTCTCCTGCACCCCCGCGACGGTGTCGCCGTCGGTGACGCCCGGCATCTCGCGCAGCATCCGCACGGCGACCAGCAGCGCCGCCGCCTCGTCGGAGGTGAGCCGCAGCGGGCGGTCGGTGGCGCCGGAGTCGAGCACCACGACCTCGCCGTCCTCGTACGACAGGTCGATCGGGCAGGTCGGCCACGGGCGCAGCAGCTCCGTGCAGGCGAGCAGGTCGAGGTCCTTCATGAGCTGCCGCTGCGACACGCCGAACTCGCGCGCCACCTCGTCGACCTGCGCGCTGCCCCGCGCCCTGAGGTACGGCACCAGCGCGAGCAGCCGCGCGAACCGCCCCACGTTCGGCCCGCCCGTCACGCCAGCACCCCCTTCAGGCGGCGGATCACCGCGTCGCGGAGGTCGGGCGGGTCGGCCACGATGACGTCGGCACCGAACGACGCGACCGTTCCGGCCAGCGACTCCGTGCCGAACAGGTTCAGCTCCACGCGGTCCCACCCCGGGCGCTCCGGCTCCGGCTCGACGCCGCGGGCGTAGCGGCGCAGCCCGTTGGCGCGGCCCTCGCGGATCAGCAGCTCGGCCATGCGCGGCTTCGAACCGCCGCCGCCCCAGTCGCCGACCAGCGCGCGCACGTCGATGTCCGCCGGGGCGACGACCGTGCCCGGCTCGCCGCACGGCTCCACCGCGCCCACGACGCGGCTCAGCCGGAACACCCGGACGGCGTCGCGGTCGCGGTCGTGGCCCGCGACGTACCACAGGCCGTTGCGGCAGACCATGCCCCACGGCTCGAGCTCGCGCCGTACGGCACGGGCGCCGTCGCGCTTCTGGTAGGTGAACGCGATGGGCCGGGCGTCGCGGCAGGCGCGCCACACCGCGTCGAACGCCGGCTCCGCGGTCTCGATCAGGGTGTCGAGCCCGGCGTCCTCCACGACCGGGGCGCCGGAGGCGCGCAGCTTCATCAGCGCGCCCGCCGCGGGCCCGGCCAGCTTGCCCTGCCGCCACACCTGCGCGGCCACCATCACCACGACCGCCTCGTCGGTGGTCAGCTCGATCGGCGCCAGCTCGTAGGCGGCCCGGTCGATGCGGTAGCCCTCCTCGCCGGTGTTCGGGTCGCGGACGGTCTCGATCGGGATGCCCATGTCGCGCAGGACGTTCTTGTCGCGCTCGAACTTCCGCTTGACGGCGTCGTCGGGCTCGTCGTCATCGCCGCCGTAGCCGGCGACGGTCTCGCGGATGCGCCGGGCCGTCAGGTGCTGCTCGCTGGCGAGCAGGCACTGCACCAGCGTGAACAGGCGCTCGTCCTTGCCCACGCGGCGCGCCTGTGCGCTCTCGGCCGGGAATCCGGCCGCGTCGTCAGTCACGTCGCCGACAAACCCCTTCCGCGTCCAGAAATTCCCACCCGTCGTGTTCGTCCAAGCGTACGAGACAACCCCCCTCACCGCGCACGAAACGCTACCCTCCCAAGGTGATCAGGTGGCGTCGTGGCGAGACATTGCGGGTGCGGAACGCGTGGCCGGGCGCGGTCGAGCTGGACGTCCGGATCGACGGCGAGGAGCGGCGCGCGCTGGCCTACCCCGCGCTGGTCGGCCGCCCCGAGCCGGGCGACGAGGTGCTGCTGAACACCACGGCCCTGGCCATGGGCCTCGGCACCGGCGGATACGCCCTGGTCGCCGCCGTACCCGGCCGCCTCCCCGACGACCCATCCGGCCCCGGCCACCTCGTCAAGGCGCGCTACACCCCGCTCCAGGCCACCGTCCAGGGCGCCGACGAGCAGGACTCACCGCACCACGAGACGCTACGCGACGCCGACGACATCGGCGGCATGCCGGTCGTCACCGCCGACCTCCACTCCGCGCTGCCCGCGATCATCGCCGGCCTGCACCTCGACCGCCCTGGCACCCGCGTCGTCTACGTCATGCTCGACGGCGGCGCCCTGCCCGCCTGGTTCTCCCGTACGGTCGCGGGCCTGCGGGAGGCCGGCGCGCTGGTGGCGACGGTCTCCACGGGCCAGTCGTTCGGCGGCGACCTGGAGGCCGTCACCGTGCACACCGGGCTGCTCGCCGCGCGCCACGTGCTCGGCGCCGAGGTCGCGGTCGTCGCGCAGGGCCCCGGCAACCTCGGCACCGGCACCCGCTGGGGGTTCTCCGGCGTCTCCGCGGGCGAGGCCGTCAACGCGACCGCGGCGCTCGGCGGGCGCCCGGTCGCGAGCCTGCGGGTCAGCGAGGCCGACGCGCGCGAACGCCACTACGGCGTCTCCCACCACAGCCTCACCGCGTACGGCCGGGTGGCGCTGGCCCGCGCGACCGTGCCGGTCCCCCGCCTGGACGGGGAGTTCGGGGCGCGCGTCGCCGAGCAGGCCGCCGCGCTCGCGGGCCGCCACGACCTGGTCGCCGTGGACGTCGACGGGCTCGACGACGCGCTGGCCGCGAGCCCCGTACGGCTGTCGACGATGGGCCGCGGGCTGGCCGAGGACCGCGCCTCGTTCGTCGCGGCGGCCGCCGCCGGGCGGCAGGCCGCCGCCATGTGCGGCCCCGACGGACGGTGACCGCCGCCCGTCAGCCCGCGGACCGGCACCGCCCCACCGGCCGGTGGGCGCGCTGACCCGAACCGGCCAGTGACACACCGTAGTTGGGTACTTCCGCGGCGCTCATGATCGGGTTACTTTCAGGTAGCCCCTGCCGACCCCCCGCACGCAAGTCCCCCAGGAGCGCAGATGCACCCACCCCGTGTGCTCACCGCCGCCGCGTCCGTCATCACCCTGACGGCCGCGGCGGTCGCCGTGACCGGCGGCGCCGCACAGGCCGCCACCGGCGCGTACGTCGCCCTCGGCGACAGCTACTCCTCCGGAGTCGGCGCCGGAAGCTACATCTCCGACAGCGGATCCTGCAAGCGCAGCGACAACGCCTACCCCGCCTTGTGGAACGCCGCCCACGACCCGTCGTCGTTCACCTTCGCCGCCTGCTCGGGCGCCACCACCAGCAGCGTCGCCAGTGACCAGCTCGGCGGGCTCAGTGCGGCGACGTCCCTGGTGAGCATCACCGTCGGCGGCAACGACGTCGGCTTCTCGACCGTCATGCAGAACTGCGTCACGCAGTCCGACTCCGGCTGCCAGTCCTCCGTCGACGCCGCCGAGGCCAAGATGGACTCCGTCCTGCCCGGCGCGCTGGACTCCCTGTTCACCGCGATCCACGGCAAGGCGCCGTCCGCCCACGTCGTCGTCCTCGACTACCCGCACCTCTACGACCTGGACGCGACGCCCTGCCCGGGCCTCAGCGCGGCCAAGCACAAGGCCCTCAACGGCGGCGCCGACAAGCTCGACACCACCATCGAGAAGGCCACCGCCGACCACGGCTTCACGTTCTCCGACGTCCGCGACGACTTCGCCGGCCACGAACTGTGCACCGGCGACGGCTGGCTGCACTCCGTGGCCTATCCCGTCGACGAGTCCTACCACCCGACCGCGAAGGGCCACGCGGACGGCTACCTCCCGGCGTTCACCGGCTCGGCCTGACCCGCGTCCGGCCCGGGCGCGGGCGCCTCGTGGAACTCCCTGAAGGTGAACGCGTCCGGGCCGGGACCGCCGGCGGTGAGCAGCTCCAGGCGGCGCTTGGCCTCCGCGATGTCCGGGAGGGTGCCCGCGGGCAGCCACCAGAGGACCTGGATCGGCGTGCCGAGCTTCTGGAACCAGTCACGGCGGCGGCGCAGGTAGTCCAGGTGCGCGCTGCGGTAGACGAAGTCCCACAGCGCCTGCCGCGACTCCCATACGGACAGGTTCATGATCAGGTCGGTGCCCGGGAGCCGCAGGTCGGTTGCGTCGTCGGCCGCCTCGCCGACCAGCCGCCACACGAACCCGGGCGTACGGTCGGCCAGCCCGTTGATCACCGCGAGCCCGTCGCGGAAGCCCGCCATCTCCCCGGAGTCCATGGGGGCGACCGTGCGCCCGACGTTGAACTGCGCCAAGTGGTATCCGCTCGTCTCCATGCCGACGAGCACACCAGCCGCACCCACTATTGTCAATGAGATTTAGTTTTAGAAGCGGCGAGCGCGACACAGCAGTCACCCGGACGCGCGTCCATGCGGGCCGTACGCCCCGTGCCGCCGATGCCGTCGAGCAGCCCCTCCAGCAGCGCCAGGTTCATCGCGCACGCCACCACCGGCTGATCCGCCGCGAGCCGGTGGAACGGGCAGTTGCGCAACCGGATGTCCGCCCCGTCGTCGTACGGCTCGTAGCCGCGCGCGGCCAGCTCACCCCGCAGCTCCGCGCCCGGCCGCGCACCGGCCCGCCCGCGCGCCCTCGCCGACTCCGCCACCTCGGCGTCCAGCCGCGCGCCCTCGACCACGTCGGCCAGCACCTCGGCGGCCAGGTCGTAGGACCGCGGCGGCAGCGTCACCGCGTGCTCGGCCGCGGCCCTGCGGTACATCTTCGCCGGCCGCCCCGCCCCGGGCCCGCCGCGCCCCGCCGGCCGCCGGTAGCCGACGTCAAGCAGCCCCGCCTCCGCCAGCCGGTCGAGGTGGAACGCCGCCAGCGACCGCTTCACCCCGGCGCCGTCCGCCGCCTCGCCGCGCCCCACCTCGCGCCCGCTGCCGGCCACGTAGCGGTACAGCGCGCGGCGCACCGGATCGGCCAGCACACCCACGGCGTCCAGCTCGGCATCGTCCATGCGAGAAGTCTAGAAGCAATCACGATTGGTGTTACAGCGGCGCCGTACGGTCAGTCGACCTGGCGGCCGTTCTCCCGCAGCAGCGCGGCCAGGCGCAGCAGGAAGCTGTCGCGGCCGTCCTTGAGGTCCGGGCGGAACGGCACCTCGATCATCGAACCGTCCACCAGGTACAGCGGGAACCGGCGGCCACCGCTGACCGCGCGGTTCCGCGTCGACTGCCCCAGCCGCGCCGCCCGCCCCCACGGCACGGCGTACACCTGGCCGCCGCGGCACCACACCACGCCGCCCGCGAACAGGTGCACCGCGTCGCCGCTGCGGCGCGTCAGCACGATGGCGCGGCCGACCGAGGTGACGATCCAGATCAGCAGGAGCACCACGCCCGCGGCCAGCGGATGGAACAGCAGGATGCCCACCGCGGCCACCACGAGGTAGACGGCGACCGCCACGCCCGCCATCAGCCACGCCTCACGCGGATCGCCCCACGTCCGCACCCCGGAATACGGGCCGAGGCCCTGCGCGGACGCCACGCCCGCGACATCCGGCGGCGGGGCGGTGGGCGGCGGCGGAGCCTGGTGCTCCTGCGGAATCTCGGACACGGCGTGGCGCTCCCCTCGAAACGGCGGGCCGGCACAACCGGCCCACCGCCACCGAACCACGCACCGCTTACAACCGGCTTACGCCGGCGCGGAGGTCAGTGCGCGCCGAGGATGTCCACCACGAAGATCAGCGTGTCGTTCGGACGGATGCCCGCCGACGCCTGACCGGTCTTGCCGTAGCCCTGGGCCGGCGGCACCGTCAGCAGCACCCGGCTGCCGATCTTCTTGCCCACCAGGCCGTCCACCCAGCCCTTGATGACGCCCTGGCCGGTGGCGCCGCCGCTGGTCAGCGTGAACGCCGACGGCTGACCGACGATGCGGCCCTGCGCGGCCTTCCACGAGGAGTCGAACACGCCGCCGTTCGCCAGGTTCGCGGTGCCCTTGGCCGGCTTCTTCTTGTCGTCGGCCGCCGAACGCCACACCTCACCGGTGTACTTCGCGACGACGAGCTGCTTCTGCTTGACCTTCGCGCCCGTGCCCTCGATCAGCGTCTTCGACTGCACGCCGGACGGCGGGTCGTTCTTCGGCAGCGTGATCTTCGGCTGGTTGCCCGCACCGGCGTCCTTCACCGTGGGCAGGTCGCCGCCGCCGTCGCTGGTCTGCTTGGCCGTGAGACCGCCGCTCTTGCCGTAGACGCCCATGACGTCCATGACGAACACCAGCGTGTCGTTCGGGGAGATGCCGGCCTGCTGCTGCCCCTGCGCGCCATAGCCGTCCTTCGGCGGAATGACGATCTCCACGCGGCTGCCGACCTGCTGGCCGATCAGCCCCTGGTCGAGGCCCTTCACGAGCTGGCCCACCGGGAACGCCTGCGGCGCACCGAGCTTGAAGCTCGACGCCGCCTCCTTGCTCGTGTTGCCGTTCCACGTGTAGCCCACGTAGTTCGCCACGGCCAGGTCGTTCTTCTTGATCTGCGTGCCCTTGCCCGGGATCAGGGTCTTGATCTGGAGGTCCTCCCCCGCCTTCTTCTTCGGGATCGCGATCTTCGGCGCGATGCCGAACTTCCCGCTGACCGACGGCATCGGCCCCGTGGCCTGGCTACCGCCACACGCGGTGAGCGCGAGCGGAGCGGCGAGCAGAAGGGCGGAGACGGCGGCCAGACGCGTTGACCGGGCTGGGAGCATTGCGGATCCTCAAGACGGCTGGTGGGGTTGGCAGTCCCGACAGGCTACCGGGCGTGCCTGTGTGCCGTGTGCGATCTCGTCCGACGTGTCGCCGTACGCCCGCCCTCACATACCGGAGATCAGTTTGTCGACGCGTTCGTCAACGGCGCGGAACGGGTCCTTGCACAGGACCGTGCGCTGGGCCTGGTCGTTGAGCTTCAGGTGCACCCAGTCGACGGTGAAGTCGCGCCGCTTCTCCTGCGCGCGCTTGATGAACTCGCCGCGCAGCCGCGCCCGGGTCGTCTGCGGCGGCACCGACTTCGCCTCGAAGATCGCCAGATCGCGCGTCGCACGCTCCACCTGGCCGCGCTTCTGCAGCAGGTAGTACAGCCCGCGGCCGCGGTGCACGTCGTGGTACGCCAGGTCGATCTGCTGCACCCGCGGCGACGACAACGCCAGGTCGTTCTTCGCCCGGTAGCGCTCGATGAGCTGGTACTTCGTCACCCAGTCGATCTCCTGCGCCACCAGGTCGAGATCGCCGGTCTCCACCGCGCGCAGCGTCCGCTCCCAGAGTTCGAGGACGCGCTTGGTCGTCGGGTCGCCGCCGCGCCGCTCCACGAAGTCGCGCGCCTTCCCGAGGTACTCGCGCTGAATGTCCAGCGCGCTGGCCTCGCGGCCGTTCTGCAGCCGCACCTTCCTGCGGCCCGTCATGTCATGGCTGACCTCGCGGATCGCCCGGATCGGGTTCTCCAGGCTCATGTCGCGCATCACCACGCCCGACTCGATCATCCGCAGCACCAGATCGGTCGCGCCCACCTTGAGCAGCGTCGTCGTCTCGCTCATGTTCGAGTCGCCGACGATCACGTGCAGCCGCCGGAACCGCTCCGCGTCGGCATGCGGCTCGTCGCGCGTGTTGATGATCGGACGCGACCGGGTCGTCGCCGACGACACGCCCTCCCAGATGTGCTCCGCGCGCTGGCTCACGCAGTAGACCGCGCCGCGCGGCGTCTGCAGCACCTTGCCCGCCCCGCACACGATCTGCCGCGTCACCAGGAACGGGATCAGGACGTCGGCCAGCCGCCCGAACTCGCCGTGCCGCCCCACCAGGTAGTTCTCATGGCAGCCGTAGGAGTTGCCCGCCGAGTCGGTGTTGTTCTTGAACAGGTAGATGTCGCCGGCGATGCCCTCCTCGCGCAGCCGCCGCTCCGCGTCGATCAGCAGGCCCTCGAGGATGCGCTCGCCCGCCTTGTCGTGCACCACCAAGTCGAGCACGCTGTCGCACTCCGGCGTCGCGTACTCCGGATGGCTGCCCACGTCGAGGTACAGGCGCGCGCCGTTGCGCAGGAACACGTTGCTGCTGCGCCCCCACGACACGACCCGCCGGAACAGGTAGCGCGCCACCTCATCCGGCGACAGCCTGCGCTGCCCCCGGAAGGTGCACGTGACCCCGTACTCGTTCTCCAGCCCGAAAATTCGCCGCTCCACACAGGCACCCTACGTCCGCGCGGGGACATTACGCGGTGATCGACGGCACGGTTTTCGCGCGCCCAAGCCGGATAACCTGCCGCCGCCCAGCGCGGCCACCGCCGCCGCCTTGACGGTGTAGATCACTTCGGCAGCCCCGACGGCCCCGCATTCGCGTAACGCCGATCCGCGATCTCCCGTACGACCGGCAGCCGCGCCGAGGTGTACCGCGCCAGCGGATCGGGCTCGTCGCCGTCCAGCGCCTCCACCAGGTACGGCGCCAGCACTGCCGCGTCCCCCACCCCCACGCCCAGGCCCCCCGCCGGGAGCTCGTGCGCGGCGTCCCCCGCCAGCGCCACCCGGCCCCGGTGCAGCGACTCCGCCACCCGCAGCCCCGGCCCCCAGTGCAGGACCCGCTCGACCTCCACGTCCAGACCGGGCACCCCCACCGCAGCGCGGACCAGCTCCGCGCACCGCGAAGCCGTGTACGACGCGTCCACGTCCCCGTCCCCCAACGTCACGTTGAACTGCCAATGCGACGCGTTGTCGATCGGCGCGAAGATGCCCGGCGACGCCTCCGTACGGGTGGAACAGAACAGGAACTCCCGCCCCCGCACCAGCTCGGCGAGGTCCGCACGGAACACGATGTTCACGTGGCGGCCCAGCCGCCCCGGCCCGCCGGCCCCGATCCCCGCCAGCTCGCGCACGCTCCCCCGCGTGCCGTCCGCGCCCACGAGGTACTCCGCCCGCACGGCCCACCGCCCGCGCCCGTCCCCGCCCGCCGCGCCGTTCCGTGACCGCGACGGCCCCAGGAACGCCGTCACGCCCGTACGGTCCGTCGCGAACCCCCGCAGCTCCACCCCGAACCGCACGTCCACGCCCAGCTCACGGGCGCGCGCCAGCAGCACCGGTTCGAGCAGGTCCTGCGGGCACAGCGTGAACCCCTCGAACGCCCGCGCCCGGTCCTCCTCCGGCCCCACCACCGACTCCAGCGGCGCGCGGTCCAGCTCGGCCCCCGCAAGCGTGTCGACCGTCAGCACACACCGGTTGCGCGCGAGCACCGCGCCCGCCTCCCGTACGGCGGCGTCCACCCCCGCTTCGCCGAACACCCGCATCGCCGCGCCCGCGATCCCCCGCGCACGCGGATACCGCGCCGTCGTCGCATGCCGCTCCACCACCTGCACCCGCACACCGCGGACCGCCAGCAGGATCGCCGCCGTCAGCCCCGTCGGCCCGGCACCGGCGACCAGCACCTCCGCGGACTCCCCGTTCCCCGTCATGCCGAAAGCCTCGCGGACCCCGCGCACACGCCGCTGACATCACGCGCACAGCACCGTACGAGAAGCCCGAACGGCCCCGCGCGGGGATCCGCGTGGGGCCGTCGTCGTGCTCAGAAGGCGGTCAGGACTCCTCGGAGCCCTCACCGCCGCTCGGGGGCTCGGGCAGGTCGAGGTTCGCGTCCTCGGCCGCCGCCTGGTCCTCCGCGTCGCCGTCGGAGGGGTCCGCGGGCTCCTCCGCCGGGGTCGCGTCCGCCTCGGGGGCCTCCGTGGGCTCCGGCGCCGCCGGGAGCAGGTCGTCCAGGCGGCTGCCGATCAGCCGGCGGAACTTGCGGCCGTCGCGCGCCCGGTCCAGGACCGCGACCTCCAGCTCCCCCGCCGTGAACGTGTGCTCGTCGCCGTTGGACTGCCCGAGGGCGGCCAGCGCCACCTCGAGCGCCTCCGCCAAGGGCATGCCGTCGGAGTAGCGGCTCTGCAGCACCGTGGCCACGTGGTCGGCCTGGCCGCCCATCGCCACGTAGCCGTGCTCGTCGACCACCGAGCCGTCGAACGTGATCCGGTAGATCTGGTTGTCCTCCGCGCCCGCGCCGACCTCGGCGACCACCAGCTCCACCTCGAACGGCTTGGACGAGTCGGTGAAGATCGTGCCGAGGTTCTGGGCGTAGAAGTTGGCCAGGCCGCGCGCGGTCACGTCGCTGCGGTCGTACATGTAGCCGTTGACGTCGGCGTAGCGCACGCCCGCCGAACGGAGGTTCTCGAACTCGTTGTACTTCCCGACCGCGGCGAACGCGATCCGGTCGTAGATCTCGCTGATCTTGTGCAGCGCCCGCGACGGGTTGGGCGCGACGAACAGGATCCCCCCGTCGTAGGCGATGACCACGACGTCGCGGCCCCGCGCGATGTTCTTGCGCGCGTAGTCCGCCTTGTCCTTCATCACCTGTTCGGGTGACACATAGAAGGGCATCGACACCGCTGCGCCCTCCCCTTCCCTATTTGGTTACGACCAGTATTGGAGCTATCAGCGCAGCGGGGCGTTCGGCCCGCCGGGGTTGTGCATCCGCTCGTCGATCACCGCGCGTGCGTGCGCGCCGACCTCGTCGTCCGGCAGGCGCCGGAAGCCGTCGGCGGTCATCACCGTCACCACGGGGAAGATCTGCCGCGTGAGGTCAGGCCCGCCGGTGGCCGAGTCGTCGTCGGCCGCGTCGTACAGCGCCTGGAGGCACACTCGCACGCCGTCCTCGGCCGAGAGGTCGTCGCGGTAGAGCTTCTTCAGCGCGCCGCGTGCGTACGGGGAACCCGACCCGATCGTGTGGAACTGGGTCTCCTCGTAACGCCCGCCCGCGGGGTCGTAGCTGAAGATGCGGCCGACGTCGTTCTCCTCGTCGTAACCCGCGAACAGCGGCACCACGACCAGGCCCTGCATGGCCATGGCCAGGTTGCCGCGGATCATCGTGGCGAGCCGGTTCGCCTTGCCCTCCAGGGACAGGATCCGGCCCTCCATCTTCTCGTAGTGCTCGAGCTCCACCTGGAACAGCCGCGCCATCTCGATGCCCATGCCGGCCGTGCCCGCGATGGCCAGCGCCGAGAAGTCGTCGGCACGGAACACCTTCTCGATGTCGTGCTGCGCGATCACGTTGCCCGCCGTGGCCCGCCGGTCACCCGCGAGGATCACGCCCCCGGGGAAGATCACCGCCACGATCGTGGTCCCGTGCGGAAGGTCGTCCCCCACCGGCCCGGCCGGGACCTGCCGCCGCCCCGGCAGCATGTCGGGCGCGTAGGAGGCCAGGAAGTCGGTGAACGACGAGTTCCCGGTACTGCCGAACGCCGGCGGGAAGCGACCGGCCGACATACCGCCGAACGCCCCGCCCTCGGACTGAGAGGCCACGCCACTCCTTCATCTCCGCCTACGGCCGACCGTACGACCGACCGTAATGATCTCTTCCGCCCCCGACCCTACTGTCTACAGGCCCAACGCGCCCGCCCTCGTCACGCGTGTACGTAGTCCGCCGCGAGGCAGACCTCCATCTCCCCGGTCAACTCCGTCACGTACACGGGACGTTCCGGATCCGGCCGCGTCCACCGCCGAGGCTCCGGCAACACGTCCTCCAGATAGGCAGCGGCACGCCTCAGCCTTCCTGGATCGTCCGCAAACTGCCCGATGCCCGCATTGCATTTGAAGCAGAGCACGCCGCGGATTCTTCCGTCATCGTGATCATGATCGATATGCACGGCGGGGGCCGCCTGGCAGACCCGGCACACGCCGCCCTGCCGGGTGACGAGCGCCCCCACCTGCTCGGGGGTCAGCTTGTACGTACGCTTGAGGTAGTCACGGGCGCCCCGCTTGGCAAGGCACTCCTTGCAGTACGAAGCGAGACCGTCCTTGCTGGCACGGTTCCGGAACCATTCGTCGTACGGCTTGGCCGTCTCACAGCCGGGGCACCACTTGAACCCCTCCGCTGTTTCGACGCGCACACGGACCGTACGCCCTTTTCTTTCTTGCCGACTTCGGTAGCCCGCCTTATCGCGGGCGGCGAAGCATTTCTTGCAGGAGAAAGACAGGCCGTCGGGGCGCGCCCTATTGCGCCGAAATTCTGAGAGCGGCTTCTCGATCTTGCAATCCGGACAGACCTTCCCAGACGGGAACGAATGACTGTCCGAATTGTCCATCATTGACCCCCTTTTTGTACGTATGACCGTACAAAATCCTCGCTGTTCTCTTCGAGCACTTCGTCTATTTCGTCCAGAATCGAGTCCACGTCCTCGTCGAGCTTCTCCTTGCGCTCGGCGACGTCGGAATCGGTTTCGGCGGTGACCTCCTCGACCTCGTCGTCGCCTCGGGTCGCGCGCTTCTGGCCGCCGGTGTCCTTCTCCGCCATATGTCCTCCTCGGCCGCGGGGGCTCTGGCCGTCTAGAGCCGTCTGGGGTTCTACCCGGTTCCAACGCTATCCTCGCCCACCGACGTTCCCCTGAATCCCCGGCCCCGGTGTGTCCGCTGTGGGCGCAATGATCCGCCCCGGGCGGGATTCCGGCCGGGGCGGAGCGGGTCGTACGAACGGAGCACCCCATGACCGACCAGGACGAGATCGCGCGACTGCCGATCACCGAGTTCGGCTTCCCCGGGCCGCTGCGGGACCGGCTGGTCGGCGCGGTCCTCAGCGGCGCCAAGACCGCCACCACCGGCCTGCTGGCCGACTACCGGATCTGCGCTGACCCGCTGCCACGCGCGGGCGCGCGTACGGCCATGGTGGACTCCGCGGGCGTGCGCGTGGCCGTCCTGGAGACGACGGACGTGCGGGTCATGCCGCTGGGGGACGTCGGTGTGGCGCACGCGCGTGCCGAGGGCGAGGGGTACGCCACGGTGGCCGCCTGGCGCGCGGCGCACGAGGAGTTCTGGCACGGCGCCGAGATGCGCGCGGCGCTGGGCGACCCCGGCTTCACCGTGGACGACTCCACCGAGGTGGTGTGCGAACGGTTCCGCGTGGCCGCCGACCTGCGGCAGGGGCTCGGCGGCTAGGAGTCGCCGGTCAGGACGTTGACCAGGTCGGCGGCGGTCTTGCAGCGGTCGAGGAGGTCGCCTACGTGGGCCTTCGTGCCGCGCAGGGGTTCCAGGGTGGGGACGCGCTGCAGGGACGTACGGCCGGGGACCTCGAAGATGACGGAGTCCCAGGAGGCGGCGGTCACGGAGTCGGCGTACTGGCGGAGGCAGCGGCCGCGGAAGTACGCGCGGGTGTCCTCCGGCGGGTCGTCGACCGCGGCGTCGATCTCGGCGTCGGTCGTCAGGCGGTCCATGCGGCCGCGGGCCACGAGCCGGTTGTACAGGCCCTTCTCCGGACGGACGTCGGTGTACTGCAGGTCGACGAGTTGCAGGCGGCTGTGGCCCCAGGAGAGGTCGTCGCGTTCGCGGTAGCCCTCGAGGAGGGAGAGCTTCGCGACCCAGTCGAGCTCACGGGACAGTTGCATGGGGTCGTCGGCCAGCCGCGTCAGGACGGACTCCCAGCGGGTGAGGACGTCGGCGGTGTCGGTGTCGACGTCGGTGCCGAAACGGTCCTCGACGTACTTCCTGGCCTGCTCGCAGTACTCCATCTGGAGCTGCACGGCCGTCATGCGGCGGCCGTCGCGCAGCGGCACGATGTGCTTGCAGGAGGGGTCGCGCGAGACGCGGCGCAGCTCGGCTACGGGCAGGTCGATGGACATGTCCTGCGTCAGGAAGCCGTCCTCGATCATGGCGAGGACGAGCGCGGTCGTGCCCACCTTGAGGTAGGTGGAGATCTCGCTCATGTTCGCGTCGCCGATGATGACGTGCAGCCTGCGGTACTTGTCGGGGTCGGCGTGCGGTTCGTCGCGGGTGTTGATGATCGGCCGCTTGAGGGTGGTCTCGAGGCCGACCTCGACCTCGAAGAAGTCGGCGCGCTGGCTGATCTGGAACCCGTCCGTACGGCCGTCGACGCCGATGCCGACACGCCCGGCGCCGCAGACGACCTGGCGGGTGACGAAGAACGGGGTCAGGTGGCGGACGATGTCGGCGAACGGGGTGGACCTGGCCATGAGGTAGTTCTCGTGGCAGCCGTACGACGCGCCCTTGTTGTCGGTGTTGTTCTTGTAGAGCTGGATGGGCGCGACGCCGGGCACCTGCGCGGCGCGCTGCGCGGCGTCGTGCATGACCCGCTCCCCCGCCTTGTCCCACACCACGGCGTCGCGCGGGCGGGTGGTCTCGGGCGCGGAGTACTCCGGGTGGGCGTGGTCGACGTACAGCCGGGCGCCGTTGGTGAGGATCACGTTGGCGAGGCCGAGGTCCTCGTCGGTGAGCTGGCTCGCGTCGGCGACCTCGCGGGCCAGGTCGAACCCGCGGGCGTCGCGCAGCGGGTTCTCCTCTTCGAAGTCCCACCTGGCGCGGCGTGCGCGGGCCGCGGTGGCCGCGAGGTAGGCGTTGACCACCTGGGATGAGGTGACCATGGCGTTGGCCCCCGGCTGGCCGGGCACGGAGATGCCGTACTCGGTCTCGATGCCCATCACACGACGTGCCGTCATGCCTCGACCCTATTCGCCGTATTCACCATTTCGCGTGTCCTGCCGATGCGAACACGCCTCCACGGGGACTCCTTGCCCCGTGGAGGCGTCTTCCTTTGCCTGGCTTTTCGTTGACCGACGCCTAGAGGTACTGGCCGGTGTTGGCGACGGTGTCGATGGAGCGGCCGGCCTCGGTGCCCTGCTTGCCGGAGATGAGCGTACGGATGTAGACGATCCGCTCGCCCTTCTTGCCGGAGATGCGGGCCCAGTCGTCGGGGTTGGTGGTGTTGGGGAGGTCCTCGTTCTCCTTGAACTCGTCGGCGCAGGCCTGGAGCAGGTGGGAGACGCGGATGCCCTTCTGCTTGTTGTCGAGGTAGTCCTTGATCGCGCTGGTCTTCGCGCGGTCGACGATGTTCTGGATCATCGCGCCGGAGTTGAAGTCCTTGAAGTAGAGGACTTCCTTGTCACCGTTGGCGTAGGTGACCTCGAGGTAGCGGTTCTCCTCGCTCTCGGAGTACATCCGCTCGACGACCCGCTGGATCATGGCGCCGACCGCCGCGGGGCCGTTGCCGCCGTGTTCCCTGAGGTCGTCCTCGTGCAGCGGGAGGTCCTCGGTGAGGTACTTGGAGAAGATGTCCTTCGCGGCCTCGGCGTCGGGCCGCTCGATCTTGATCTTGACGTCCAGCCGGCCGGGCCGGAGGATCGCCGGGTCGATCATGTCCTCCCGGTTGGAGGCGCCGATGACGATGACGTTCTGGAGCCCCTCGACGCCGTCGATCTCCGACAGGAGCTGCGGGACGATCGTGTTCTCCACGTCGGAGGACACCCCGGAGCCGCGGGTGCGGAAGATCGAGTCCATCTCGTCGAAGAACACGATGACCGGCATGCCTTCGCTGGCCTTCTCACGGGCCCGCTGGAACACCAGCCGGATATGGCGTTCGGTCTCACCGACGTACTTGTTCAGCAGCTCAGGGCCCTTGATGTTGAGGAAGAAGCTGCGCGCCTGGCTGCCGCCGTCCGCCGTCTGCTTGGCGAGGGAGTTGGCGACGGCCTTGGCGATCAGGGTCTTCCCGCACCCTGGGGGCCCGTAGAGCAGGACGCCCTTCGGCGGCTTGAGCCGGTGCTCCCGGTAGAGGTCGCGGTGCAGGTACGGCAGTTCCACGGCGTCGCGGATCTGCTCGATCTGCCCGGAGAGACCGCCGATGTCGAGGTAGCTGAGGTCGGGGACCTCTTCGAGGATGAGCTCCTCGACCTCGGACTTCGGGATTCGTTCGTACACGTAGCCGGAACGCGGTTCCAGCAGGAGCGAGTCGCCCGCGCGCAGGGTCTGCTCGGTGAGCGGCTCGGCGAGCTGGACGATGCGCTCCTCGTCCGTGTGCCCGATGACGAGCGCACGCTTGCCGTCTTCGAGCACCTCCTTGAGCATCACGATGTCGCCGATGGTCTCGAACTCGAGGACCTCGACGACGTTCATTGCCTCGTTCAGCATGAGCTCCTGGCCCCGCTGCAGCTCGTCCATGTCGATGGACGGGCTGACGGTCACCCGGAGCTTGCGGCCGCCGGTGAAGATCTCTGCCGTGCCGTCTTCTCGTGCCTTCAGGAAGACGCCGAACGCCGACGGTGGCTGCGCCAGCCGGTCGACCTCCTCCTTGAGCGCGACAATCTGCTCGCGGGCCTCCTTCAGGGTGGCCACGAGCCGCTCGTTCTGAGCATTGACGGCCGCGAGATTCGCCTGCAGTTCGCGCAGGCGTTCCTCGGTCATCCGCGACTGGCGGGGGGACTCCGCGAGCTTGCGCCGCAGCACGGAGATCTCCTCTTCGAGAAAGGAAACCTGCGCCCGGAGATCTTCCGATTCCCGGGCATGCTGCGCGGCGCGAGTCTCATCGTCGCGAGCTGCCACGCCCGTCACCTCCTCCTAGAGACGACGACTACGTCTGACCCTACCTATCTGTCGGCCGTTCGTAACCTGACCGGACGGGCGCCGTGTCGTATGTAGCGGGAGCGTTCCACGAAGGGGCAGGTCACGCGGTCGCGGGTGACGCAGGAAACAAGATCACCGGCGCGTGGCGCCGGGCGCGCGGGTGTCCGGCATGCGGGACGGCGCACGTCGCGGGGGTCGGCGGCGGGTCAGGAACCGCCGGTGGCGCGGGGCGCCGCGGCCTGCCAGTCGTCGCCGTACGCGCCCTTGGCGGGACGCCGCTGCCGCATCGGGGCGCGCACGCCGTCGGCGAGGCGGCGGGCGGTGACGAGGAAGCCGGTGTGGCCGACCATGCGGTGGTCGGGGCGTACGGCCAGGCCCTCGACGTGCCAGTTGCGGATGAGCGTCTCCGAGGTGGCGGGCTCGGCGAACTCGCCGTGTTCGCGCAGCGACTCGACGACGCGGGACACCTGGGTGGTGGAGGCGACGTAGCAGCACAGGAGGCCGCCGGGCTCCAGCGCCGCGGCCACGGTCTCCAGGCACTCCCAGGGGGCGAGCATGTCGAGGATGGCGCGGTCGGCGCGGTCCTCCAGAGGGTGCTCGGTGAGCTGTTCGACGAGGTCGCCGACGGTGAGCCGCCAGGCGGGGTGGGGGGCGCCGAAGAACCGCTCGACGTTGGTGCGGGCGATGCGGGCGAAGTCGTCGCGGCGTTCGTAGGAGGTGACGAGCCCGGTGGGGCCGACGGAGCGCAGCAGCCAGCAGGACAGCGCGCCGGAGCCGGCGCCGGCCTCGATGACGCGGGCGCCGGGGAAGATGTCGGCGATGGCGACGATCTGGGCGGCGTCCTTGGGGTAGACGATCGTGGCGCCGCGCTTCATGGACAGCGTGAAGTCCGACAGGAGGGGGCGCAGCGCGACGTACGCGGTGCCGCCGGAGGACTTGACGACGGCGCCTTCGGACGTGCCGATGAGTTCGTCCATGTCGAGCGAGCCCTTGTGCGTGTGGAACTGCTTGCCCGGCTCGAGGCGCACGGTGTGCATCCGGCCCTTGGGGTCGGTGAGCTGGACGAGGTCGCCGGGCTGGAGGGGTCCGCGGTGCGGCCGCGCCGGCGCGGGCTCGGGGACGTGGGCTTCACTCATGACGGCCAAGGCTATCGGTGCGCGGACGAGCCCTGGACGCCCTTCAACCGGTGCGGCGGGCGCGGCGGCGGCCGGCGAGTTCGTCGTTGGGGCGGTCGGCGTCGTCGTCGATGGCGCCGATCTGTTCGGCGGGCATCTCGGCGAGGGTGCCCTCGACCTCGCGCCACACGCTGCCGAGCGCGATGCCGAAGACGCCCTGGCCGCCGGCGAGGAGGTCGACGACCTCGTCGGCGGAGGTGCATTCGTAGACGCTGACGCCGTCGCTCATCAAGGTGATGCGGGCGAGGTCGCTGCTCCCACGTACGGACAGGAACTGCACGGCCGCGCGGATCTGCTGCAGGGAGATGCCGGTGTCGAGCAGCCGCTTGACGACCTTCAGGACGAGGATGTCGCGGAAGCTGTACAGCCGCTGGGTGCCGGAGCCGTGGGCGGCGCGGACGCTCGGCTCGACGAGCCCGGTGCGCGCCCAGTAGTCGAGCTGCCGGTAGGAGATGCCGGCGGCGGTGCAGGCGGTGTTCCCGCGGTAGCCCACGTCGTCCGGCACTGTCGGCGGCTCGGTGTCGAAGAGCAGGCCTTGCTCGCCTGCCCTGAGGACAGCTTCACGCCGGATCTCCGACGTTCTGTCCTCGCCGCTGGAAACCGCCACGCCGACCTCCGCGAAGTCCCTGCCCCGCCGATGACCGATACACCGTCGTCAGGAGCCCGCCCGCCGTGCGTTGGGGGGCACTAGGTGCACGGCGGGTGTTCTCTTGAACGTTATGGCGATCACAGGGACAAATCAACGATGCCCCCCGGCGCGTCGTGGAGAGGTTTCCCCGCGTTTCGCGCCGCCACGGCCGGGTCACGTTCGGCCGAAGTCCTCTGGGGAGATGGTGTCGAGGAACTCGCGGAACTTCTCGACCTCGTCCTCCTGCTCGTCAGGGATGGCGACGCCGGCCTCGTCGAGGACGTCTTCGCTGGCGAAGATGGCGGCGCCGGTGCGCAGGGCGAGGGCGATGGAGTCGGACGGGCGGGCGGAGACCTCGCGGCCGTTGGAGAAGATCAGGTCGGCGAAGAAGATGCCTTCGCGGAGGGCCGTGATGTTGACCGTGCGCAACTGGACGTCGAATGAGTCGAGGACGTCGCGGAACAGGTCGTGGGTGAGGGGGCGCGCGGGGAGGACGCCCTGTTGGGCGAACGCGATCGCGGTGGCCTCGACCGCACCGATCCAGATCGGGAGGTAGCGCTCGCCGTCGGCCTCCTTGAGGAGCACGATCGGCTGATTGGAGGGCATTTCGACCCGGACGCCGACGACCTCCATCTGCTTCACAACGACACCGCCCTAGCTGTCGGTCTGTGCATCTGTCGCGCTCGGTACATCGGTCTGCGTCTCCGTTCCAACGTACACCTGCGAAGCGCCCATATCCCTACTCATCCGCCCCGGGCGGCCAGCCCGGCGTCGACGAGCGCGGTGTGCAGGCGGTTCGCCAGCGTGGCGATCTCGCGCGCCGCCTCGTTGGCGCGGTCGCGCGCCCCGGGGCCGCGGCGGCGGTCGAGCGGCGCGACGGCCTGCTCGATGAGCGCGACCTCGCGGTCGGCGGCGGCCTTGACGGCGCGCAGGTGGCGGGCGGCGATGCCGTAGCGGGCGAGGTCGGCGGCGGCGCGGGCGACCACGATGGACGCGGGCGGGTAGCGGCCGTCTTCGCGGTGGACCAGGCCGTACGACTCCAGTTCGTCGAGGTCGTCGCCGGTGGCCCCGGTGGCCTCGATGAGCTCGGCGCGGGTGAGCAGCGGCGACGGGCGCGCCTCGGTGGGGGTGGCGACCAGCGGGCGCGGCGGGCGCAGCCCGGTGCCGCTCAGCTCGGCGGGGGCGTCGCCGCGGTCGTACGCGTCGAGGTGCTCCTTGATCACGCGCAGCGGCAGGTAGTGGTCGCGCTGGGCGCTGAGGATGAACCGCAGGCGCGCGGCGTCGGCGTGGGTGAACCTGCGGTAGCCGGACGGGGCGCGGGCCGGCTCGATCAGCCCCTCGGACTCGAGGAAGCGGATCTTCGAAACGGTGACGTCGGGGAAGTCCTGGCGCAGCAGGGCCAGGACCTCCCCGATGTTCATGTACGCCCGTGCTGCCTCGGCGGCCATTCGTGCCGGCTCCGGTCTCAGACGGCGGCGTGCCTGCCGTCGCCCGGCACGCGCGGGCCGGTGAGGAAGACCAGCCGGAACTTGCCGATCTGCACCTCGTCGCCGCCGGAAAGCGGCGCCTCCTCGATGCGCTCACGGTTGACGTACGTGCCGTTGAGGCTGCCGACGTCGCGCACGCTGAAGGCCGAGCCGTTGCGGTAGAACTCGACGTGGCGGCGGGACACGGTGACGTCGTCCAGGAAGATGTCGCTCTCGGGGTGGCGGCCTGCCGTGGTCATGTCGGAGTCGAGGAGGAAGCGGCTTCCGGCGTTGGGGCCGCGCTTGACGACGAGGAGGGCGGCGCCGGGCGGCAGCGCCTCGACCATCGACGGATCCGGCGCCTCGTCGACACCCTGCTGCTCGGCCTGGTCCATCTCCTGGATCTTCGACAACGAGATCGTGGAGGTGGTCTCGCCTACCTGCTCGGCCGGCGGCGTGCTCTTGGTCAGCGGGTTACCGCAGTTGGCGCAGAATCGCGCGTCAGCAGGGTTCGCGTGACCGCACTGGGTGCAGTAAACGCTCGGCATCGATCGGCTCGGCCTCCTACCGCGGGGACGCGCGGTCGTCGTCGGGTGACCAGACCCCGGTGCCCACGTGCGCGGACCCCGGGGTGCGGATGGTTGCCGCAACCTATGCGGTATGACCACTGGGGTCAACCGGGAGGCCGGCGGACACCCCCAAGTTACCCGGGTGCCGGTACGCCGGTCCACGTCGGCGCGCTGTCAGACCCCACGGAATCGGCCGACTGTGGACGATGTCACCCTCACCGCGGCGCGTCCGTGCGCAAAAGGGCGTCGCGTCACTTCACGGCGGTGATGGTGATGGAGTCGCGGCGGGTGACGGTGCCGGTGGCGCCGGCGGTCTTGAGGGAGTCGCGTACGCCGCCGGGGATGTCGAGCGCGGTGGTGAGCGTGCGCGGGTCGCCGATGGCGAGGAAGCGGTACGGGACGGACAGGGGGCCGCCGTCGAGGGTGACGCCGCCGGGGCCGTCGAGGAAGTAGCTGTTGACGATGACGCGCGCGCCGTCGACCTGCACGACCTCGGCGCCGGCGTCGCGCAGCTCCTGGAGGGTGTTGAGGAGCATGTCGGCGGTGACCTTGTGCTGCGGGTCGGCGATGGTGAGCGCGATGCCGGGGCCGGTGGCGGGGCGGGTGCCGGCGAGGATGCCGTACGTGTCGGCGCGGCGGCGCGCCTCGTTGAGCGCGGTGTCGCCGCGGTGGTCCTTCTCGAGGTCGGCCTTGGTGCGGGAGAGGTCGTCGACGTCGCGGTGCAGGCGGTCGAGGCGGCTGTTCTGCTCGTCGAGGACGCCGACGAGCTCGTCCTGGCGCGCGGTGGCGAAGCGGGTGTCGCCCCGGTTGGCCTGCACCTGCGTGACGACGGCGAACCCGACGAGCAGGCACAGCAGACCGGTGAGCGCCTGGCCGACGGTGGCGCGCGGACGGGCGAGGCGCAGCAGCCGCCTGAGGTGGACGCGCGTGGTGGGCTCGGGCGCGTCGGGCGTTTCTTCGGGGGGCGGCTCGGTCACGCGTGGAAGAGCTTCCTGCGGATGGCGGCGACGTTGGCGAAGATCCGGATGCCGAGGACGACGACGACGGCGGTGGAGAGCTGGGAGCCGACACCGATGAGGTCGCCGAGCAGCACGATCACGGCCGCGATGACGGTGTTGGAGACGAACGAGACGACGAAGACCTTCTCGTCGAAGACGCCTTCGAGCCGCGCGCGCAGGGCGCCGAACAGGGCGTCGAGCGCGGCGACGATGGCGATGGGGAGGTACGGCTGCAGCGCCAGCGGCACGGCGGGGTGCAGGATCAGGCCGAGTACGACCCCGGCGGCGAGGCCGATGACCGCGATCACCGTGTCGTCCTCCTGTTCGTGTTCGTGTTCGCGTTCGTCTGGACGGGGGCCGCCGTACGGGTCATGGCGCCGGCTTGGCGTAGCGGAGGGTTCCGCGCGCGGCGGCGGGCAGCCGGGTGTCGTCGGCGGCCTGGATGTCGTACCGGATGCCGAAGGTGTTCGCAAGCGTCTGCATGCGCCGCCCGGCGGGCGAGTCGGCGAAGTGGGCGCTGAGGGTGTCGGGGTCGCCGAGCGCGTTGAGGGTGTACGGCGGGCTGATGGGGCGGAAGTCGACGAGGATCGAGGATCCGGCCTCGCGGATGGCGGTGGTGGAGGTGACGCGCTGGCCGTTGACGGCGATGGCGGTGGCGCCGGCCGCCCACAGGCCGTTGACGATGGTCTGGAGGTCGCGGTCGTAGACGCGGGCGGGCGGGCCGCCGCCGCTGGTCTGGGCGGCGTCGTCGACGGTGACGCGGACCCCGTCGCCGGTGGCGGGGGTGCGGGCGGCGGCGCCGGCCGCGGCGGTGAGGCGGCGCTGGGCGGCGCGGCCTTCCCTGCTGTGCGTGAGGGCGGCGCGGCGCAGCCGGCCGACGTCGCCGCGCAGGGCGGTGGCCTGCCGTTGGAGCTGGTCGGCGGTGCGCCCGCGGTCCTTGATGGTGGCGACGAGCCGCTCGTGCTGCCGGGCCAGCGCGGGCGCGCCCGCCTGCGCCTGGGCGACGGCGATGGCGAGCAGCAGGCCGGGGACGACCAGGACGAGGAAGGTGACGACGCGGGTGCGGCGGCGGCCGCGCGGGCCGGTGCGGCGGGCGGGCGCGCGGCGGGTGTAGTCGGGGTCGAGCGCGGTGGAGGCGATGTCGTCGAGCAACGACATCGACGCGTCCGGCCTGCCCCTGTTCATGGCGGACGAGTCTAGGGCGTCGGGGGCGGCGTCAGGTGGCGGCGCGTACGACGATGGCGGCCCAGTGGTCGAGGAGGTCCTGGGCGGCGTCGGTGTCGGTGGACTCGGCCCACAGGTGGGTGACGGGTTCGGACTGGTCGGGCAGGACGAGCGCCCAGCCGTCGTCGTCGACGACGCGGACGCCGTCGGTGGTGTCGATGGTGCGGGTGCCTGCGGCCTCGACGACGCGGCGCATGACGCCGCCCTTGGCCGACCACGGGGTGGGCACGGTCATGCGGAGCAGGTGGGCTTCGGGGATGCGGCGTTCGATCTGGGACAGCGACAGGCGGGTGCGGGCGACGAGGCCGAGGAGGCGGGTGAACGCGGCGACGCCGTCGATCGTGCGGGAGAACTCGGGGACGATGAAGCCGCCGCGGCCGTCGCCGGCGAAGATGATGTCGTCGTCCATGGCGGCCTCGGTGAGGGCGTCCGAGGACGTGGGGGTCCAGCGGGGGCCGACCCCGTGGAAGCGGCAGACCTGCTCGGCGACGCGGGTGGTGGTGACGGGCAGGGCGACGTAGCCGGCGTTGCGCTCGGCGGCGACGAGGTCGAGCAGGCAGAGCAGGGCGCGGTCGTCGCTGATGAGCCGCCCGGTCTCGTCGACGAGCCAGAGCCGTTCGCCGACGGTGTCGAACCGTACGCCGAACGCGGCGCGCGAGGACGCGACGATCTCGCCGAGCCGCTGGAGGTCGCGCATGCGCTCGGCGAGGGTCTCGGTGGGCGAGGAGTCGTCGAGGCGGTTGTTGACGGTGAGGACGTCCACGCCGGTGGCGCCGAGGAGGTAGGGCAGGACGACGGTGGAGGTGCCGCCCGCGCAGTCGACGACGATCTTCAGCGCGGCCTCGCCGACGCCGGTCATGTCGACGCAGCGGAGCAGCTCCTGGGTGTAGGTCTCCATGGCGCGCGGCGGGAACCGCAGTTCGGCGATCTCGCCGGGGAAGGCGCGGCGGTACTCCTGCCGGGAGTAGACGCGTTCCAGGCGGCGCTGCGCGGACTGCGAGAGGTCGGCGCCGCGGGGGTCGAGGAAGACGATGTCGACGCCTTGGGGGTCGCCGGGTGTGGTGCGGACCATGATGCCGCCGGCGGATTCGCCGCGTGCGGTGGCGAAGCGGGCGACGGGCAGCGGCACGGCCTCCAGGTCGGAGACGTCGATGCCGGTGGCGGTGAGCGCGGCGATGACGGCGCGTTTGAGGGCGCCGGCGGCGCGTGAGGCGTCGCGGGCGGTGGTGACGACGCTGCCCTTCTTCAGGCCGGTGGCGTACGCGGCGGCGAGGCGTACGGCGAGCTCGGGGGTGATCTCGACGTTGACGAGGCCGGACACGCCGCGGGGGCCGAAGAGGGTGCGCTGGCCGCGCGACTCCCAGATGACGCTGGTGTTGACGACGGCGCCGGCCTCGATGGTCTTGAACGGGTAGACCTTGACGTCGGAGGAGAGATAGGCCTCGGACTCGATGACGCATTCGTCGCCGACGACCGCGCCCTCCTCGACGCGCGCGGCGCTCATGATGTCGGTGTTCTTGCCGATGACGCAGCCGCGCAGGTTGACGCCGCCGCCGACGTAGACGTTGCCGTGCAGGACGGCGCGGTGCAGGAAGGCGCCGTCCTTGATGACGGCGTTGGCGCCGAGCACGGTGTACTCGCGGAGCACGGCGCCGCCCTCGATCTTGGCGTACTCGCCGATGCAGAGCGGCCCTTCGAGTACGGCGTCGGGGTCGACCTCGGCTCCTTCGGCGACCCAGACGCCCGGGGAGAGCTCGAAGCCGCGGATGCGGACGTCGACGGCGCCGGAGAGCGCGTCGGCCTGGGCCTGGAGGTAGCCGGCGTGGGTGCCGACGTCCTGCCAGTAGCCGTCGGCGATGTAGCCGTACATGGGGACGCCGCGGGCGAGGAGGTCGGGGAAGATGTCGCCGGCCCAGTCGGTGGCGCGGCCGGCGGGGACGCGGTCGAGGACGTCGGGCTCGATGATGTAGATGCCGGTGTTGACGGTGTCGGAGAAGACCTGGCCCCAGGTGGGCTTCTCCAGGAAGCGCTTGATGCGGCCGGCGCCGTCGGTGATGACGATGCCGAACTCCAGCGGGTCGGGCACGCGTTTGAGGGCGATGGTGACCTTGGCGCCGTTGTGCCGGTGGTAGCGGACCATGTCGGTGAGGTCGATGTCGGTGAGGGCGTCGCCGGAGATGACGATGAAGGCGCCGTCGCGGAGGGCGTCCTCGGCGTTCTTGACGCTGCCCGCCGTGCCGAGCGGGGTCTCCTCGGTGGCGTACTGGAGCCGCATGCCCCATTCCTCGCCGTCGCCGAAGTAGTTGCGGACGAGGCCGGCGAGGAACTGGACGGTGACGACGGTCTCGGTGAACCCGTGGCGGCGCAGCAGCCGCAGGACGTGCTCCATGATCGGCTGGTTGGCGACGGGGAGCAGCGGTTTCGGCTGGTTGGCGGTCATCGGGCGCAGCCGGGTGCCCTCTCCCCCGGCCATGACGACGGCCTTCACGGCGCCGCTCGCGGCGGCGCGGTGGTGGACCTACCGCTCGGCGGGTTCCTCATCTGCTGGTCGGCGCTCCCTTCCCCGGCTCGGGGCCGACACACCCGGCTCGGACGCGCGCGGGGCGTGGGCACCACCGGCGGACGTTTCGTTGACGCGGTCGGCGACGACGAGCCGCCGCGCCTGGACGGCGTACGTGACGCCCGCCCACCAGTAGAGGCCGGTTCCCCAGATGGCGAAGGCCCACCCGATGCTGCGGGCGACCACCCCGATGGCGCCGGGCTGGTCGCCGAGGAGCAGGAACGGGAACGCGTACATGAGGCACATCGTGGCGGTCTTGCCGAGGAAGTTGACGGGCAGCCAGCCGTAGCCGTGCCGCCGGACGACGAGTTGGACGGCCAGGGCGAAGACCTCGCGGGCGACGAGCAGGACGGCCAGCCACCACGGGATGACCGAGCGGATGATCAAGGCGATGAGCGTGACCAGGATGTAGAGCCGGTCGGCGGCCGGGTCGAGAAGCTTGCCATACCTGCTGAACTGGTTGAACGCGCGGGCGATCTTGCCGTCGAGCCAGTCGGAGACGCCCGCGAGGATGAGCACGAGCAGCGCCCAGAGGTCGGCGTGCGGGCCGAGGACGAGCCACAGGAACAGCGGCACCCCGGCGAGCCGCGCCATGCTGATGACATTGGGGATGGTCCACAGCCCGGCGTCCGGTGCTGCGGCCCCGCCAGCCGGCTCCTGCGTGCCGTCCGGGTGATCGCGTGCGTCGGCGTTCACCGCGTGCCTCTCCCCTCGCCCAAAGGGCGTGCCCCCCGACGCCGACCTTACCTCCCCGGCGGCGGCGCGCCGTGGACCGGTCCGCGGCGCGACTTGACGCGCGGCGCCGCGCTGCCGACCATGCCCACATGACCGCCGAGCCCGCACCCGAACCGGTATCACCCACGTCAAGCGCGACGCCGCGCGACCGCATCGTGGCCGCGGCCATGGATCTCGTGGTGGCGTACGGGTATCAGCGGCTGCGCATGCGCGATGTCGCGGACGCGGCGGGGGTGAGCCGCCAGACGGTCTACAACGAGTTCGGCGACAAGTGGGGGCTGGCGCAGGCGGTCGTCATGCGCGACACGGAGCTGTTCCTCGACGACGTGGACGCCGCGCTGGCGCGCCATGACGATCTGACGGCGGCAGTCACGGAGGCGGTGTACTACTCGCTGACGTCCGCGGCCAGCCAGCCGCTGCGCAAGGCGGTGCTGACCGGCGACGGCCGCGAGCTGCTGCCGCTGCTGACGACCGAGGCGGAGCCGCAGCTCTTCGCGGCGCGCACCCGGCTGGTCGAGCATGTGCGGCGGCACTGGCCGGGGCTGCCGCAGGACGAGGTGGCGGCGGTGGTGGACGCGGCGGTGCGGCTGACGATGAGCCACATGATGCTGCCGAGCGACCCTCCGGATGTCGTGGCGGCGCGCATCGCGGCGATGGTGACCCGGTATCTCGGGGTCTGACCGTACGGGCGGCGCCGCGATGGCATGATGCCCGGTATGTCACTGTGGGTCTCGGTCGGCGTGTGCGTGATGGCCGGTGGTATGGGCCTGCACCGGATGATCTGGCCGGACCGCTGGTGGAAGATGTCGTTCCGCCTGCACGCGCTCGAGCACCCGGAGGACTCCGATGTCGCCGAGGCCCGCGCCCGCGGCCGCCTCCACTCGGGGATCATGCTGTTCATCGCGGTGTTCCCGTGGGTGTGGTGGCTGACCCGCCCCTGACGGCGGCGCGCGGGCGGTACGGGCGTCAGGCCAGGAAGGCGGCGAGGGCGGCGGCGGTGGCGTCCGGCGCGTCCTCGGGCAGGAAGTGGCCGGCGTCCGGGATGGTCGCGCGGCGCGCCCCGGGGATGGCGGCGGCGAGGCGGTCGCCGGCCGCGGGCGGCAGCCAGGTGTCCTCCGCGCCCCACAGCACCAGCGCCGGCACGTCGACGTCGCGCAGCCGGTCCACCGCGTCCGCCGTGTCGGTGTGGCTGACCGCGGCGGCCTGGTCGACCCAGCGGCGCTGGCCGTCCGGCCCGGACCACGGCGCGAGGTACGCGGCGGCGACGTCGTCGGGCATCGGTCGGTGCGTCGCGGTGCGGATGCGCGGGGCGATGATGTCGGCGAAGACGTGCGGCGGCATCGTGCGGTAGGCGTCCGCGTGGTGCTGCATGTGCGCGGTGAACGGGGTGTTCCACGGGCCGATGACGGCCGCGTCGACCAGCGCGAGCGCGCGTGCGGGCACGCCCTCGACGAGGTGGGCGCGCATGACGGTGCCGCCGCCGATGTCGTGGCCGACCAGGGCGGGCCGGTCGAGGCGCCAGTGCGCGACGAGTTCGGCCAGCGTACGGGCCTGGCGGGCGATCGACGGTGTGGCGCCGGGTGCGATGCGGGAGCCGCCGAAGCCGAGCATGTCCCAGACGTACACGGTGTGCGTACGGGCGAGGCCGGCGACGACGCCGCGCCAGAGGTAGGACCAGGCGGGCGTGCCGTGGGTGAGGACGACGGGCGGGCCGTCGCCGAAGACTCCGGTGGCGACCTCGCCGCCGGAGACCGCGACCCGGTCGGTGAGCTCCCACGATGCGGTGGCCGTACGGGACATGGCCCCTCCTTCGACTAACGGGTAAACTTGATCTATATCCATTACCGTAGCAGGGGCGTAAGGCGTGAAGATATCCATTAACGATTACGCGCTCGGGGCGGGCGTGGCGACGGACCTGGTCAACACCGCGCCCGAGGTGCACGCCGCGGGCGAGGCGCTGCCGGACCCCGAGTCGCTGAGCCGCTTCCTCGCCGACCACGCCGTGGCGCTCGACGCGCCGGGCCCGTCGGCGGCGGACCTCCGTACGGTGCGGGCGCTGCGCACACGGACCCGGGCCGTGCTCGCGGCCGCGTCCGAGGACGCCGCGGTGCGCGGCGCGGCGGCGCTGGCGGAGCGGGCGGCCGCCGGGCCGGTGCTGGAACGCGACGGCGACGGGGGCTGGCAGTGGTACGCCACGACCGCCGCGCGGGCGCGGCTCGCTGACGAGCTCGGCGCGCTCATGGGCGTCGGGCTGCTCGGCGCGGTGCGGGCGCTCGGCCACGGCCGGTTCCGGGCCTGCGCGTCGCCGGTGTGCGACGGCATGTTCGTCGACACGAGCCGGGCCGGGCGGCGCCGCTACTGCATGCCCGAGCTGTGCGGCAACCGCATACACGTGGCCGACCACCGGGCGCGCCGCCGGGGCGGGCCCGGCGGCTGATCAGCGGCCCTGGGCGTGGTA
>DASXYG010000125.1:0-89037 GCA_036502625.1 Streptosporangiaceae bacterium | reverse complement strand
CCGGAGGGCGTGGATCAGACCGCGGAGGTCTTCGGTGAGCGCGAAAGGCAGCAGGTCGGCCTGCCAGGGGTCGGCCTCGTCCTCGCGATAGACCACGACAGCGAAATCACCGGAACTCACTTCTGTCATCGTCACCCCGCTAGCGTGATCCATGCGGCGCATCGTGTCAGATCGCGCGGTGTGACGTCTCGTCGACCGCCAAATCGGCGGCCGTGTCGGGGCGGCGCCGCAGAGTCCGGGAAGCGGCGGGGCGTTTCACACCCGGAATGTGCGTCGCCGCAGCGCCGCCCGGAGCCTCACTCTCCGTTCACGGTGGGGCGCGACGCGCTTGCGCAGTTCGCGGGCCTCCGCCAGCTCCCTGAGAAAGTCGGAGCGGCGGCGACGGCGGTCGCGCAGCGCGTCCGCGGCTTCCGGATCGCGTTTCCTCTCCATGTCGGGAGGACTACCCGGAGGCCCCCAACCGATACCGTGGCGGCCATGGAGTCACTCGTCGTCGACCATCCCCTCGTCGCCCACAAGCTGACAACGCTGCGCGACGTGCGTACGGACTCACCGACGTTCCGCCGCCTGGCCGACGAGCTCGTCACGCTGCTGGCTTACGAGGCGACGCGCGATGTGCGTACGGTCCCGGTGACGGTCACCACTCCGCTGGCGGACACCGACGGGGTCAGGCTGGCCCGCCCGGCGCCGCTCGTGGTGCCGATCCTGCGCGCCGGGCTCGGCATGCTCGACGGCATGACCAGGCTCCTGCCGACGGCGGAGGTCGGGTTCCTCGGCATGGTCCGCGACGAGGACACCCTCACGGCCGCGACGTACGCCACCCGCCTGCCCGAGGACCTCTCCGGACGGCAGTGCTACGTGCTCGACCCGATGCTGGCCACCGGGGGCACACTGGGCGCGGCGATCCGGCTGCTGCTCGACCGCGGCGCCGACCACGTCACGGCGATCTGCCTGCTCGCGGCGCCCGAGGGCCTGGACCACCTGCGGGCGGCGCTGGCCGATGTCACGGCGCCGATCCTGGTGGTCTGCGCGGCCGTCGACGAACGCCTCAACGACAAGGGCTTCATCATGCCGGGCCTGGGCGACGCGGGCGACCGGCTGTACGGCGTGGTCTGAGCGAATCGCCGCTGACCTGGGTAGATACCGCCGGGTGGAAATGACCTACGCAGATTTACGCGCGGCGTCGCTGACACGGCCATTCCGTTACGGATGGTTCACTGGTGGGTACCCACCGTAATCGAACGGATTCAATGCCGCGAGGAGCACAATGTCCGATACGCCCGAGGGAAACCCAGGCGGATATGACCAGGTCGTCACCCGGCTTCATGACGAGTTCGGCGGCGTCCACGGAAGGGACACCATCACAAGGTGCGTCGGTGCGGCGCGGCAAGGCGCCGAGGATGTGACCGGCGGGGCCTCACCGGACCTGGTCGAACGAATCGCGCGCAAACATCTCCAGGTTCTCGCCCTGGTAGCGGCCGAACGCCGCTAGATATATACGACAATAGCCAGCAAAGCTTTACGCACCGTAGCTAGTAGTGTAGAAACAATGTGGGCTAGTGGGTCAGTGCGCTTCGGGAGGCGGCCGTGCCATTGAAGAAGATCCTTACGTGGGGAGCCATCGCCTTCGTAATCTTCTACCTGGTCAAACAGCCCGGTGCCGCGGCGAACGTCGTTCAGACGGTCGCAGGCGGCCTCGGTTCAGCGGCTAGTTCGCTGTCAACATTCGTCAACAACCTCGTCTGAGGTATCCATCGGTATGAGGCTTGTGACGCCGGGTGACTCGGCACCAGCGTCGGTCAGTCGGTTCCTCCTTCCACACGAGCACCAGGTGATCACGGTGCGGCAGCATCCGGCCGTGCTCCTGAAGCCCGTGGTGCTCGTGCTGGGCGGACTCATCGTCGCGGGCGCGCTCAGCAACACGATCGCGAAACAGAGCGGCACCATCCTGGCCATCATCTGGTGGGCGTGGCTTCTCCTGCTCGTCTACCTGGTGTGGAAGGTCGCCGAGTGGTCCGTCGACTACTTCGTGGTCACCAATCAGCGGATGGTCTACACGTACGGCCTGATCACCAGAAAAGTGGCAATGATGCCACTCGGCAAGGTCACCGACATGAGCTTCCAGCGGTCACCGGTCGCGCGGATGCTCGGCTATGGAACCTTCGTTCTGGAATCGGCGGGCCAAGACCAGGCGCTCCGGGAAATCAACTACATTCCGTATCCAGAGCAGGTCTATCTGGAAGTCTGCGGAATGCTGTTCCCCGGCACCGATGATTCGGACGACTAGCGGACAACAACTCATTTCGGCCACCGTCATCCTGGCGGTGGCCGCTACGTTTTTCGGCCGCGCGTCTACCGGCTGACCGGGCAATATGCGATCATGGCGGGACGATTCACCGGTGCGCCGGCTTGTCGTAGCCACAACCCCCCGCGACCGATATCGAAGCAGGTTGCCGTCATGCCGAATCCGAGTTCGGTGGGCGAGCGCGTCCGAGCCCTTCGCCTGAGCCGCAAGCTCTCCCAGTCACAGCTCGCCCGGCCGGACCTCTCCGACAGCTACGTCTCGCTCATCGAGTCGGGGAAGCGCACACCGACGCAGAGCGTGATCATGATCCTCGCCGAACGGCTCGGCTGCACCCCCGAATTCCTCGCCGACGGCGCCGAGCCCGAGCACCTGACGCACGGCAGGCTCCGGTTGTACCAGGCACGCCTCGCGCTGCTCGACGGCGACGGCGCCGACGCCGCCGTACGGTTCGCCGCGCTGGCCGAGCACACCACGGCCGACGACCCGGCGCTCGCCTGGACCGCGCGCTACGGCAGGGTCGGCGCGCTCGAACGCCTCGACCACGTCAACGAGGCCATCGCGGTGCTCGAAGAGCTGCGCGAACGCGCCGAGGCGCGGCCCGACCGCCTGCCCGTCCTGCCGCTGATCACCGACCTCTCCCGCTGCTACTACCGCGCGGGCGACCTCGCGCTGTCGGTCGAGCTCGGCGAGCACGCCCTGGACCGCCTGCGGTCGTACGGCCTGGAGCGCGGCCCCGAGGTGCTGGGCGCCGCCGCCGTGCTGATCCTGGCGTACGTCGAGCACGGCGACGCCGAGGCCGCCGCGCTGCTCGGCGCCCGCCTCGCCGACGAGACCGCCGCCGAGCCCACCCCGCGCGACTACCTCGCCGCCGGCGACATCGCGGCCGGGCAGGGCTTCCTCGGCGACGCCGTCTACCTGTGCGAACGCGCCTCCTGGCGGGGCGGCGGCGCGGTGTCCACCGAGCGCGCCTGGTTCGCGCTCGGCTACGGCGAGCTGCTGCTGCGCCTCGACCCGCCCGAGCCTGAGCTGGCCTCCACGATGCTCGCCCGCGCCGAGAACGCCTTCGCCGGCGACCGCGTCCCCCGCACGATGAGCGCGCTCGGCCGCGCCCGCGCCGCGCTCATCGCCGACCGGCCCGCGGAGGCGCTCCGCCGGGCCACCGGCGCCCTCGACGCGCTCGGCGAGCCGGGGGAGCACGCGCCGATCGCCGTCGCGCGCGTCCACGTCGTCATCGGCCAGGCGCGCTCCCGGCTCGACGACCCCGCGGGGGCCCGCGAGTCGTTCCAGACCGCGGGCGACGTCCTGGACACCGTCGAGTCGTCGCGCGAGGTGGCGCGCACCTGGCGGGAGCTCGGCGACCTCCTCGACGAGCTCGACGACGCCGACGGCGTGGCCGACGCCTACCGCCGCGCGCTCGAGACCGCCGGCCTGCACCCCTCGCCCGGCTCGTGGGACTCCCACGGCCAGCCGGCCGCGAACTGACGCCGACGAGGGCACTCACGGGCGCCGCCTAGAATCGCAGCTCCCGGCGGTCGTACGGCACCGTGGCCTCCGCGCGGGAAACATAGGATGACTGGTTCTCCAGTCGGCGACCCCCGGGAGGATCCCGTGGCGCTCCAGGCGGCCCAGCGCTCGTCGCTGGTCACGCAGGTGATCGAGCAGCTCCAGGAACAGGTCGGCAGCGGGAACTGGCGGGTCGACGAGCGAATACCCCCGGAGAACACGCTCGCCGAGACCCTGGGCGTCGGGCGCAACACCGTACGCGAGGCCGTCCGCGCGCTCTGCCACACCGGGCTGCTGGAGTGCCGCCAGGGCGACGGCACGTACGTACGGGCGACCAGCGAACTGTCCGGCGCCATGCGCCGCCGCCTCAGCTCGGCGGAACTGGTCGAGACGCTCGAGGTCAGGCAGGGCCTGGAGGTCACGGCGGCGCGGCTGGCCGCCACCCGGCGCACCGACGCCGACCTCGCCGCGCTCGCCGGCGCCCTGCGCGACCGCGAGGACGCCTGGGAATCCGGCGACGCCACCGCGTTCGTCGACGCCGACATGGCGTTCCATGTCGCGGTCGTCGCGGCGGCGCACAACAGCGTGCTGTCGGAGATCTACACCGACTTCAGCGAGGCGCTGCGGGCCAGCATCACCGCCACCGGCAGCCCCCTGGACAACCCGTACATCGCGCACGCCGAGATCTCCGACGCGATCGCCGCGGGCGACGCGGAGGCGGCCGAGCGCAACGCGCGCGCCTGCATCACCGCGCTCATTGCGCACGCACGCGAGCGCTCGGCCTAGGCACGGCCACCCCCCGGCCACCGTGTTGTGGGCGGCCCCGCTCGGGTGCGCGGGGCCGCCCACATCTGGCACGCGATCCATGTACCGCGTGCCCGAGGTCCGCGGCGGCCGGTGACTCCCATGGCCGGCCGCCGGAACCGGGGATGCCGTACGCGGGGGGCCGACAGCGGCAGCAAAGCCCCCCACGCACGGCATCCGGCTACATCGCGGCCCCGAACGATCCCGCGATACGGGCTGCGGCCGCGCCCGGCGTCGTCACCGGGCAGATCGGCGCGGGGGTGCCGACGCGGTACCAGTACGTCGACTCACCGGTGTCCGCACGCGCCACGAACACCTCGACATGTCGGTTCGCATCCGCCCGAGGCGTCACGCTGAGGTAGGTCTCCCCCCGAACCTTCAGCAACGTCGTGACGTAATCCTCGGGCGATAGTTGATCGGCCAATCGTTCAAGATCAGCCGATTCCACGGTCATCATGTTCCCCTCCTTGGTCCGTGAAACCACCTCCACACTGTCGTCAAGGGACTACTCTGCGCTAGAGAATCGCGTCATCCAGCGCATCTGTTG
Source organism: Streptosporangiaceae bacterium (assembly GCA_036502625.1). Taxonomy (GTDB): domain Bacteria; phylum Actinomycetota; class Actinomycetes; order Streptosporangiales; family Streptosporangiaceae; genus DASXYG01. The sequence continues at coordinate 83,878 of DASXYG010000125.1, read as the reverse complement.
TATCTGGCGAGATCTTGTAATACCGGAGGCCGGTCATGGCGAAGAAGAGCAGGACCAGCGAACACGCGTCCGCGCTGTACCTGTTCGCCCGCGAACTGCACCGCCGGCGCACCCGGGCCGGGCTGAGCCAGGAACAGCTCGCCGACCAGATGGGCTACAGCCAGGCGCAGATCAGCCATATCGAACAGGCGCGCCGTGTTCCGCAGCCCGATCTCGCCCGGCGCCTCGATCCGTTCTTCGACACCGGTGGTCTGTTCACCGAATTGTGGGAACTGATCAACCAGGAGGCGTCGCGGCTCGAACAGTTCAAGAACTTCCTGAACATGGAACAGCACGCCTTAGAGATCAGGACGTATGAGCCGTACATCGTGCCCGGCCTGTTCCAGACCGAGGAGTACATGCGTACGGTGTTCGAGGCGAAACGGCCCGCTCTGCCGACCGACGAGATCGACTCGCGTACGGCATTGCGCCTCAGCCGCCAAGAGCGGTTGGACAGCCAGGACAATCCGCTGTCCGTATGGGCCGTCATAGATGAGTCGGCGCTGCTCAGACCGGTCGGAGGGGCCGCGACGATGCGCCGGCAAACGGAGCGTCTGATCGAGTTGTCGACGCTCCCGAACGTCACCATCCAGGTGTTGCCGATCTCGGTCGGCATGCCACCGGGAATGGGGCGTGCACTGGTCATCCTGAAGTTCCCGGATGCGCCAACGACCATCTATTTGGAGGAGGAGACCACCGCACTCTATATCCGCGACGACCTCGACCAGGTCGGCGATTACAAGACGATCTTCAATCACCTTCAGGCGACCGCGGATCGGGAGGATCTGTCCCGCGACCGCCTCAGAGACCTAGCGAAAGGGTGGGGATCATGAGAGAGGAAAACCGCGTCATATGGCGCAAGAGCAGTTTCAGCGCGGGGGACGGTAATTGCGTGGAGGTCGCCGTCACGCGCCGGGGTGTCGGCGTGCGCGACACCAAGAACCGTCCAGCCGGGCACCTGACCGTCACGCGCACCGCGTGGCTGTCGTTCACCCGCGCGATCACCGGGGCCGTTCCCCGCTGACGCACCAGAAGCGGGGGTGACGCGGCCTGTCAGGTGGCCACCGCGAGCAGCGCCACCCCCGCACCGGCGAGGACCAGCCCGGCCTTCTGCACCCCCCGCAGCAGTTCGCCGTACGTCACCCGCGCGAGCAGCACCGTGATCGCGGGATACAGCGAGGTCAGCAGCACCGCGAGGGTCATCGTGCCGCCCCGCGCGGAGACCAGGTAGAGCGCGTTGCCGCCGGCGTCCAGCAGCCCGGAGAGCACGGCCAGCCAGATCGTGACGCGGTCGCGCTGGATGCGTACCGCACCCGCGAGCGCCGCCACCCCGGCCACCGCCACCCACGAGAGCCGCGCCGCGACCAGCGGCCACAGGCCCGTAGCCGCATCGGCGTGCTTCGACAGGACGAAGAACAGCCCGAAGCCCGCGCCGGACACCACCGCGAGCAGCACACCCCGCGCAGCGCCGCTCCGCCGCGCGCCGTCCTTCTTCTTCTCCGCGCTGACCAGGGCGATCGCCACCAGGCACAGCAGCGCCCCGATCAGCGCGCGGGGCGCGAGCCGCTCGCCGAACAGGAACGCCGCGGCCACCGGCACCAGCGCGGACGACAGCGCCGACAGCGGCGCCACGACGCTCATCGGCCCGGCCGCGAGCGCGGTGTAGAAGACGACGACGCCGAGCGCGCCGCACAGCCCCGCGCCCGCGCCCCACGCCAGGCCCGCGAGCGTCGGCGTTCCGGGCAGGAACACCGACACCACCAGCATGAACAGCGTGCCGACCGGCGCGCTGATGGCGATCACGGACAGCGCCGCCGACCGGCGCGCGGCCGCGCCGCCGAAGAAGTCGGCGGTGCCGAAGGAGACGGCGGCCGCCAGCGCGAGCAGCGCGGCCATCAGCCGGCGTCCGGCGGCGTGATCAGCCTCGTCTCGACCTCGGCGGCGGGCGCGTCGGAGGTCAGCAGCGTGACCAGCTCACCCCCGGCGACCTGGAGCTGCTCCCGCGTCATCGGCTCGAGCCGCTCCAGGATGAACAGGCCGTCGCGCGTCGCCTCGGTGATCTGCGTACGGGCGCACTGCCGCCAGTTCCACCTGCGGCACGTCACCCCGGCGTCGTCGCGCCACACGACCTCGCCGGGCGCCGGGTGGTCGACGGCCGGCTCGCCCTCGGCCATGGTGTCGAACGGTTCCTCGCCGGTGGCGCGGACCAGGCGCGCCGGGCCGGAGTACGCCGCGAGGTCCTCGCCGCCGACGGGCAGGGCGTGCCGCACGCTGATCGCGTTGTAGGCGTCCACCACGCGGTTGATCTCCGGCAGGCCGCCGGGCGCCCGGCGCAGCAGCGCGTCCACGGACGGGCGGGTGCGCTTGGGCTTCGCGCCGAACGCGCGGTACGCCTCGCGCCACGCCGCGACGTGCGGGTGGTCGGCCGGGTGGGGGGCGTTCTTCGCGGCGTCGGCGAGCAGCTCGCGCGACGCGTCGTCCGACGGGCCGCCCGCCATGCCGCGTACGGTGATGACCAGCACGGCGAAGTCGGGGCGCAGCGCCCATACGGCGTCATCGATGCTGATCTCGGCAAGCATGGGCTCCCCCTCGCGCGGTCAATGAACTGGTTGCTCTAGTACATCATAATGACCGTAGGCGTTTGTTCCGTCCGGCTGAGGAGGCCGACCGTACGATGACCGACACCTCGGCCGTGGCGGCCGCCGTCGCCCGCACCGTACGACGGCTGCGCACCGAGCGCGGCTGGAGCCTCGACGCGCTCGCCGCGCGCGCGGGCGTCAGCAAGGGCGTGCTCGTCGGCCTCGAACAGGGCGGCGCCAACCCCAGCCTCGGCACGCTGCTGCGCGTCAGCGACGCGTTCGGCGTGCCGCTCACCCGGCTCGTCCAGGTCGACGAGGAACCGGTCATCCGGCTGCTGTCGAAGAACGAGCAGGCCGACCTGTGGCACGGCGAGTCCGGCGGCGTCGGCACGCTCGTCGCCGGCACCGATCCGGCCGCGCAACCGGGCGGTGGCCACGGGCCGGCTATGGAGCTCTGGCGCTGGCACCTCCGTCCCGGCGAGGCGCGCCACAGCGAGGCGCACCGTCCGGGCTGCCGGGAGATCCTGCTGGTCACCGCCGGCACGGTCACGCTCACCGTCGCCGGCACCGAACGCGAGCTGCCCCGCGGCACCGCCGCCGTCTACCACGGTGACGCCCCGCACACGTACCGCAACCGCACCGACGCGGCAGCCGCCTTCACCATGGCCGTGCTCGACGTCTGACCGGATAGGTTGGCGTACCAAGCAATCCAGCACAGACACGGACGTACGGAGGGGCGCGTGAGCGACCACGACCCGCTCGGCCGGATCATCCGCGACGAACGCCCATGGGGCGCGTTCGAGCGGTTCACGCTGAACGAGCCGAGCACCGTCAAGATCATCACTGTGTCCCCGGGCCAGCGGCTCAGCCTGCAGCGCCACACCGGCCGCGACGAGCTCTGGGTCTTCATCGACCCCGGCGCGGTGGTGGAGGTCGACGGCGTCGAGTCCACGCCGGACGCCGGCGACCGGGTGCTCGTCCGCGCGGGCCAGACCCACCGCATCGGCGCGGGCGCCACCCCGGTGCGCGTGCTCGAGGTCGCTTTCGGCCACTTCGACGAGGACGACATCGAGCGCCTCGAAGACGCCTACGGCCGCGGCTGACCGCGCGTATCATCGCCCGGTGCCCGACACCCCCGTACCCGAGATCCGCACCGAACGCCTGTTGATGCGGGGGTGGCGGCGGGGCGACTTGGCGCCGTTCGCCGCGCTGAACGCCGACCCCGAGGTCATGGCGCACTTCCCCGCGACGCTGTCCCGTGCGGAGAGCGACGCCCTCGTCGGCCGCATCGAGGACGGCTTCACCCGCCACGGATTCGGCCTGTGGGCGCTGGAGGCCGATGGCACGTTCATCGGCTTCACCGGGCTGATCATGCAGACCTTCGAGGCCCACTTCACCCCCGCGGTCGAGGTCGGCTGGCGGCTGGCCCGGCGGGCGTGGGGCCACGGCTACGCCTCGGAGGCCGCACGCGCCGCCCTGGCGTACGCATTCGGGCGCGCCGGGCTCGACGAGATCGTCTCGATGACCCCCGTCACCAACACGCGGTCCCAGGCCGTCATGCGCCGCATCGGCATGACCCGCGACCCAGCCGACGACTTCGACCACCCGAAGGTCCCCGCCGGCAGCCGCCTGCACCGCCACGTGCTGTACCGCATCACCGCCGCCGCCTGGCGCGACGCCACGGCGTGAATCACCGGCCGGGCTCGCGCGGCCGCTACTACGCTCGGCATCTGGAGCAATCGTCCGAAGAGGATCAGATGCGACTCGTCTTCTCGCCGTACGACACCGACCGCCTCGATGCCGCCCAGCACGCCCTGCTGGACGGGTTCGCCGCATGGGCGCACCGGTCCGGGCGTACGGTCGAGCGGGTCAGCGCCGAGGCCATGCTCGACTACAAGGGCGCCGCGGACGGCCTGCTCGGCCGCTGGACCACCGACACCCTGACCCACCTGTGCACCGAGCGGCTGCCCGGCAAGATCACCCTCGCCGAGGCCGACTGGCCGCTCGTGCCGCGCACACTGCACGCCTGGATCGACTACCTCGACGACACGGGGCTGCTCGACCGCCGCAGCGACCCGCCGCGCCGGCTGCACACCGCGGTCGACCGCTCCGCCGACGAGTTCCACGCCGCCATGGCCGACCCCGCGCGCTACGGCGTCACCAAGTTCTGGATGACCACCATGCTCGCCCACGGCGTCGACCTCGACGACGAGGCGCAGCGCGACGCGTTCTTCGACGACCTCCACGCCGGCCGTCTCAATGTCGACATGTCGATGGTGGAGCGCATCGCCGAGCGCCAAGTCGCCGAGGCGACCCCGACCGGCCTCGACGACCCCGACACCGGCCTCCCCCTCGTCCATCTCCAGCCGGACGACATCCTCACCAAGCACGCCGCCGACACCCCGGCCGTCGACAACCTCCGCCGCCTGACGACCTGGCTCGCCGCCGGCCGCCCCCTGACCCCGACAGGCGACCTCCCACCGAGCGACGTGGCCGCCCTGACAGCCGCGCTCACCGCGATCCCGGCCCCGGACCACGACGCCGAGGCCGCGGACGACCGCGCCGCAGGGACCTCGGGCGACGGCGTAGCAGATGCCCGCCTGTGGATCCGGTGGGCGCGAGCCGCGCGGCTCGTGCGTACGTACCGCGGACGTCTGGTTCCCGTGCAGCGGGCCGCCGCTGACCTGCGCGACCCGCTCGCCCTGTGGAGCCGGGCGTTCGACGCGCTGGGCGCGCTCGGGCCGGCGTTCCGCGCGGCCGGCGACCGCGTCTCCCCGGTGACCGACGACCTCGCCGCGACGACGCTCAACCTGCTCGCGCCGCTCTACGTCGAGGCCGCGCCCCTGCCCCGCGTCGCGCTCACCGCGCTGATCTGGGAGTCCGCCGCCGACGCGTACGACCTCGACGACCCCGTACGGTTCCGCACCCAGATCGACGCCGAGCTGCACCACCTCCTGGACGCCCTCGCCGCCCTCGGCGCCGTACGCCGGTCCACCACCGCCGACCCCGACCTCCTGGCCCAGATCGAGGAGCTCGCCGAGGACGCACCCGGCCCCGTCGACCCGATCGTGCTGGAGCTGACCGAGCTGGGCGTACGCGGGGTGAACCACCGCGCGCGGGCGCTCGGCTGGACCGCGCCGACCGTCGACGACCTCGCCGAGGAGACCGCCGAGGTGCTCATCGCCGCCGTCGAGGAATGCCACCCCGACCTGATCGACGCCGCCGTCGACGCCTGGGCGGCGGCCCACGGCCCCGACGCCGCCGACGCCGAGCTCGCCGAGCTGGCCGCGCGCACCGACGACGCCACCCACCGCGCGCTCGCCACCGAGGCCCGCGAACGCCTCACCGCACCGCCCGCCGCCCCCCGAGGATGACGTCCGATTCCCGCCAGCGACGCCCTCCGGCCCCGCCGATACTGACTGTGACGCCATCGGAGCCCGCGCGGCGTCCCCGCTCATCGGCCGCTTCGAAAGGCGCACCATGCACGGCCCGGCACAGTTCGTGACCGCCGACGCGACGACCCGCGTCTATGACATCGTCGGATCCCCGATCGGCGGCCTCGCCCTGATCGGCGACGGCACCGTGCTTACTGGCCTCTACATGGAGACCGACCACGCCCGGGTGCTGGCCGACCCCGAGCTCACCCGCGCCCCCGGCGCCTTCCCCGAGGCCGCCGACCAGTTGGACGCCTACTTCTCGGGCGAGCGCACCACGTTCGACCTCCCGCTCGCCCCGCGCGGCACCGAGTTCCAGCGCGCCGTGTGGTCCGCGCTGACGGAGATCCCGTACGGCCAGACCACGACGTACGCCCAGCTCGCACTGGACATCGACCGCCCCACCGCGATCCGCGCGGTCGGCGCCGCCAACGGCCGCAACCCCATCTCGCTGATCATCCCGTGCCACCGTGTCATCGGCACGGACGGCTCCCTGACCGGCTACGCCGGCGGCCTCCCCCGAAAGCGCACCCTCCTCGACCTGGAGTCGGGCACCCACATGCTCACCTGACCCCGGGGGATCAGCTCGGCGCCATGTCCACGAACCGGCTGTAGTGGCCCTGGAAGGCGACCGTCACCGTGGCCGTGGGGCCGTTGCGGTGTTTGGCCACGATCAGGTCGGCCTCGCCGGCGCGGGGGGACTCCTTTTCGTACGCGTCTTCGCGGTGCAGCAGGATGACGACGTCGGCGTCTTGCTCGATCGAGCCGGATTCGCGCAGGTCGGAGACCATGGGTCTCTTGTCCGTACGCTGCTCGGGGCCGCGGTTGAGCTGGCTGACCGCGATGACCGGCACCTCGAGCTCCTTGGCGAGGAGCTTCAGCGACCGGGAGAACTCGGAGACCTCGACCTGGCGGCTCTCGACGCGCTTCCCTGACGTCATCAGTTGCAGGTAGTCGATGATGACGAGCTTGAGGTCGTGGCGCTGCTTCAGCCGCCGGCACTTCGCGCGGATCTCCATCATCGACATGTTCGGCGAGTCGTCGATGAACATGGGCGCCTCGGCGACCTCGCTCATCCGCCGCGCCATGCGCGTCCAGTCGTCGTCGCTCATCAGGCCGGACCGCATGGTGTGCAGCGGCACCCGCGCCTCGGCGGACAGGAGCCGCATGGTGATCTCGTTGCGGCTCATCTCCAGCGAGAAGATGACCGACGTCATGCCGTTCTTCAGCGAGGCCGCCCGCGCGAAGTCGAGCCCGAGGGTCGAGTTGTGCGTCGGCACGCAGGACCGCCCCGCGAGGTACATGTGGTCGGCGTCGTCCACCTCGACGCACCGCACCGGCACGCTCGCGACCGGCCGTACGTCGACGATCTCGCGCACCGGTTCGTCCGCGGTGACGTCGATCGTGAACTGCGCCGGGCCGGGCGTCATGGCGGCGCGGTAGCCGAGGCCGAGGACCAGCTCGCGTACGGCCTCGGCAAGCTCGCGCCGCGCCACCGCGATCCGGATCCGGCCGTCGGGGCCCGCCTGGCCACCGGTGGCGCGCAGGCCCGCCAGCAGGGCGCGGCGCTGCTCCTCCGACGCCCGCAGGTACGTACGCGGGATCGATACGTCGGCGCCGTCGCCCGCGCCCAGCCGGGCGCCCAGGTCGTACGGATCGACGGGCAGGTCGGCGTGTGGCAGGCGGAACGCGGTGGCCACCTCGACCGTGTGGTTCGGGAGGCCGTCCGGACGGCGCAGCGTGTGCGCGATGCGCTCGGTCGTCGTGACCGCGCGGCGGGTGCGCGCGGCGCCGGGCTCGCCCGCGCCGATCGCCGGGTCGTACGCGCCCTCGGACGCTACGGCCGCCCCGGCGGCGACCGGCACGCGGGCCTCCGCGCGCGTGGTCGTACGCCATTGGTGCTGGGCATCGGCGACGATGACCTCGCCGTCGGCGAACTCCACCTCGTAGCAGGGGCGGCCGTGCATGACCTCGGTGGCGGCGACGACCCGGGTGGGGCGGCCGCCGGCCCCGATTAGCTCGTCGCCGACCCGGACGTCGCCCATGGTCGTCCAGCCGGACGGTGTCGGCAACGCGGTATCCAGCGCCAGCGCCTTGCCGATCGCGGGCCGGGCCGCCACGATGATCAGTTGCCCCGGGTGGAGGCCGTTCATGAGGGCGTCGAGGTCGCTGAAGCCCGTGGGGACCCCGACCATGGCGCCGCCGCGGCTGCCGATGGCCTCGATCTCGTCCAGCGCGCCGGGCATGACCTCGCTCAGCGAGCGGTAGTCCTCGCTGGAGCGGTTCTCGGTGACGTTGTAGATCTCCGCCTGGGCCTGGTCGACCGCTTCGTCGATCTCGCCGTCGACGCTGTAGCCGATCTGGACGATGCGGGTGCCGGCCTCGATGAGGCGGCGGAGGATGCCGCGCTCGCGGACGATCTTGGCGTAGTAGCCGGCGTTGGCGGCCGTGGGGACCGAGGAGATCAGGGTGTGGAGGTACGGCGCGCCGCCGGAGCGCTGGATCTCGCTGCGCTTGGTCAGCTCCGCCGCGCAGGTCACCGGGTCGACCGGCTCGCCCCGGGCGTAGAGGTCGATGATCGCGTCGAAGACGACCTGGTGGGCCGGGCGGTAGAAGTCGTCGGCGTTGAGGATCTCGACGACATCGGAGATCGCGTCCTTGGACAGCATCATTCCGCCGAGGACGCACTGCTCGGCCGCCATGTCGTGCGGCGGCGTGCGCTCGAACTCGGAGCTGGCTCCGGGGAGTTCGGCGACGCTCATGTTGACCCCCCTTGTCTCAACACGACCAACGGTCCCTCGAACATCAGTTGTACGCGGGGCCAGTGACATCTTCCTAGCGGCCACTCCGCGTCGCAAAGCGAGCGGTGGACGGCGCTGTGGAGATCCGGGGGACTAGGTGTGCACGACCTGGGGACAGCCTTGGGGATAACTCGCAGGCCCATTCCCAGAACCCCTATTGAGCTGGGGTTTCGTCGTCCACCGCATGTGGGGAAAAGAAATCCGGCGCGTTCGTCCGCACGTGCACGCGTAAGAGGCCACCCGCGATTGTGGTCCTTACGTCCGCGGGCTAGCGTTGCGTCCCGTGCCCGTCATGCCGTTCCGCCACCAGCACGACCGCGAGATCCTGCGGCTCGCGGTGCCCGCCTTCGGCGCGCTGATCGCCGAGCCGCTGTTCCTGCTCGCCGACACCGCGATCGTCGGCCGGCTCGGCATCCGCCCGCTCGGCGCGCTCGGCGTCGCCGGCCAGGCGCTCACCACGGTCGTGAACCTGTGCGTGTTCCTCGCGTACGGCACCACCGCGGCGGTCGCGCGGCAGGTCGGCGCGGGTCACACACGCAGCGCCGTACGCCAGGGCGTCGACGGGCTGTGGCTCGCGCTGGCCATCGGCGCCGTGATCATCGCGGCCGGCTGGCCGCTCGTGCCGGGCATCGTGCACGTCTTCGGCGCGTCGCCGGCCATCACGCCGTACGCCGTCACCTACCTGCGGATCAGCCTGCTCGGCGTGCCCGGCATGCTGGTCGTCCTCGCCGGCACGGGCGTGCTGCGCGGCCTGCAGGACGCCGCGACCCCGCTGGTCGTCGCGGTCGCGATGTTCGTCGCGAACGGCGTGCTGAACGGCGTGTTCGTGCTCGCCCTCGGCTGGGGCATCGCCGGTTCGGCTTGGGGCACGGTCATCGCGCAGACCTGCGGCGCGGCGGCGTACCTGGTCGTCGTGGCGCGCGGTGCGCGGCGCTACGGCGCGCCGCTGCGCCCCGACCTCGCCGGGGTCCGCGCGGCGGCGACCGCCGGGGTCGCGCTGCTCGTCCGCACGGCCACGATGCGAGTGGTCCTGGTCGTGTCGACGGCGATCGCGGCCCGGATGGGCGACGTGGAGATCGCCGCGCACCAGGTGGCGACGCAGGTCTGGTCGCTGCTGTCGTTCGCCATGGACGCGATCGCCATCGCCGGGCAGGCCATCACCGGCCGCTACCTGGGCGCGTCCGACGTCGCGGGGGCGCGGGCGGCGACGCGGCGCATGGTCGCGTGGGGCATCGGCTCCGGCGTGGTGTTCGCGGTCGCGGTGATCGTCGCGCGGCCGTTCCTGCCGGGCCTGTTCACCGACAATCCACAGGTGCGTGCGCTGCTGATGTCGGTGCTGTGGGTGGTCGCCGCGGCGCAGCCGGTGTCCGGGCTGGTGTACGTGCTCGACGGCGTGCTGATCGGCGCGGGCGACCAGCGCTACCTCGCGGTCGCCGGCGTGATCACGATGGTGGCGTACCTCGGCGCGGCGTACGCCGTGCACGCCGCGCACGCCGGACTGGTCGCGCTGTGGCTGGCGTTCTGCGTGTGGATGCTGGCGCGCGCCATCACCCTCGGGGTGCGCGCGTACGGCGACGCCTGGCTGGTCACCGGCGCCGTACGCCGGTGACGCCAGGCGCCGTGGCTCAGGGCCTGAGCTCGCCGGGCGCGACGGCGGGGCCGTGGTCGAACCGGCCGCGCGGCGCGGGCAGGTCCGTACGGATCCGCGACGGACGGGCGACGGCGCGGCGCGGCTCGCCGAGCGTGGCCGCGACGTCGTTGCGGAGCTGCGGGAGCTGCGCGTAGAAGGCGTCGCCGGGGCACTGCGTGGCGACGTAGTCGCGGTGCCCGACGATGGCGGTCTGCGGGTCGAGCCCGTAGAGCGTGCAGAGGTACGAACACGTCGCGACCAGGGAGTTCCACAGGGCGGTCGTGGGCGTCGCGGTGATGTACGTGCCCTCGTTCTCGATGCCGATCGTGTGGTCGTTCTCGCCGAGCGTCTGCGCGCCCTCGACGAGGAGCTTCTCTGCCAGCGACTCCAGGGTGCGGTTGCGGCCCTCCATGACGAAGCCGCCGCGGCTGATGGTGAGCTGCTGCCCGGTGTCGGACCACCCGTTGGTGTTCATGTGCAGGTCCTGGATCGCGCGCGACAAGGAGTACGCGGCGTTCTGGGAGTAGTCGGTGGTGTTCGCCGACGCGGTGTGGTGCACGACGATGTGGTCGGGGCCGTGGTCGAGGATCGTCGCGGGGCTCGTCGGCGGCACGGCGCCCCAGTCGGCGCGGGTGTAGATGTGCACGTCGTCGGCGCGTGCGGGGCGGGCCGTGGCGGTGATGGCGGCGCCGCCGAGAAGTGCGCCGCCGGCGAGAGCGGCGGCGGCCGAGCCGAGGATCTGTCTGCGGGGCAATCCGGAAGCGGACACGGGGGCATGCCTTTCCTCGGGGCCCGCTCCCCGGCGTGACGGTACTCGGGTGGCCGCGTACGCGGTAGGCGGTGGGGCGGCCGGATCCGGCTGCCCCACCGCGTTTGCGGTCAGCGCGTCGGGTCGTCCGGGCCGAGCGCGGGGCCGTCGTCGTAGCGGAACCGCGGGTACTGCGGGGCGCCGCGCAGCTCGGTCCGCTTGGGCGCGGCCCGCTCCGTGAGGCGCACCTTCGTACCGGCGGCGGCCATCCGCTTGGCCGCGGACTTCCGCAGTGTCGGCAGCATGGAGTAGAGCTTGTTGCCCGGGCACTGGGTGGAGTTGTAGTCGCGGTGCCCGACGATCGCGGTGTACGGGTTGAGCCCGTAGTGGTCGCAGAGCCATGCGCACGTCTCGATCAGCGCGTTCCACAACTTGGCCGTGGGGGTGGCGGTGATGTACGTGCCCTCGTTCTCGATGCCGAGGGTGTGGCTGTTCTCGTTGGCCGTCTGCGCGCCGACGACGTGCTTGTGCGCGGCTACGGCGCTGAGCGTGCGGTTGCGTCCCTCCATGACGTAGCCGCCGCGGCTGATGGTGAACTGCTCGCCCATGTCGTCCCAGCCGTTGTGGTCCATGTGGAACGCCTGGATGGACCGCGACAGCGCGGCCCCGTGATGGGTGCTGTAGTCCTTGCTGTTCGGGCTGGCGGTGTGATGGATGACGATATGGTCCGGCTTGCGGTTGAGCACCGTGGCCGCGACCTTCGGTTTGCGCGCGCCCCACTGGCCGCGCGTGTAGATGTACGGGCGCTTGACGGCCGCCTCAGCGATCCCGGGGACGGCCAGATCGGCCGCGCCACCAAGGATGACCGCTCCCGCGAGCGCCGCAGTCCCGCTCAGGACATGACGTCGTTCCAGCTCAACTGGCCACCTGTTGTTTTCCATCGCAAATCATTTTGCTCGTCCCAACCAGCGAATCAAGATCATCACTCGTTGTGACGCATGGTGGCCACGGCCGATAAGGGCCAGAGGCGTACAAGAGGGGCGGCGCAGACACGCGCCGCCCCTCTTGCCTGGTGTGGAACGTCAGCCGGCCACGACGGTCAGCGCGATCTTGGCGCTGACCTCCGGGTGCAGCCGGACGCGGACCTCGTGCGCACCGACCGTCTTGATCGGGTTGCGCACCTCGACGCGGCGGCGGTCCAGCTCGGGCCCGCCGGCGCTCTGCACGGCGGAGACGATCTCCGCGGGCGTCACGGCGCCGAACAGGCGGCCGCTCTTCCCGGCGCGGGCGGGCAGCGTGACCTTCATGCCGCCGAGCCGGCCGGCGACCTCCTGGGCGTGGTCCAGGTCGGCGATCTCCCGGGCGCGGCGCGCGCGGCGGATCGACTCGATCTGCTTCTCGGCGCCCCGGGTCCAGCGGACGGCGAAGTTGCGCGGAAGCAGGTAGTTGCGGCCGTAGCCGTCCTTGACCTCGACGATGTCGCCCGGCGCGCCGAGGCCGGTGACTTCCTGGGTGAGGATGAGCTTCACAGGAATGACCCCTTCAGACGTCTCAGCGCGCGGTGCTGGTGTAGGGCAGCAGCGCCATCTCGCGGGCGTTCTTGATCGCCGTGGCGACGTCCCGCTGGTGCTGGGTGCAGTTACCGGTGACCCGCCGGGCCCGGATCTTGCCGCGGTCGGAGATGAACTTCCGCAGCAGAGCCGTGTCCTTGTAGTCGACGTAGGAGATCTTCTCCTGGCAGAACAGGCAAACCTTCTTCTTCGGCTTGCGCAGTACTGGCTTGGCCATCGTGGTGCTCCTTTTGAGGAGAGCCCCGCCTACGCGGGGATGGTCAGTGGATGTTGGTTAGAAGGGTGGCTCGTCGGAGAAGCCGCCACCGCCGCCGAAGCCGCCGCCACCGCCGCCGCCACCGCTCGGGGCGGGCGTGGCCCACGGGTCGTCGGCGGGTGCGCCGCCTCCGCCGCCACCGCCGAAGCCGCCGCCTCCACCGGAGCCGCCGAAGCCGCCCCCGCCACCGCCGCCACCGGACCGCGCGGTCTTGTTGACCTTCGCGGTGGCGCTCTTCAGCGACGGGCCGACCTCGTCGACCTCGATCTCGTAGACGGTGCGCTTCTCGCCCTCACGCGTTTCGTACGACCGCTGGCGAAGGCGGCCCTGCACGATGACGCGCATCCCACGCTGGAGGGACTCGGCGACGTTCTCCGCTGCCTGCCGCCATACGTTGCAGGTCAGGAAGAGCGCTTCGCCGTCCTTCCATTCGTTGGTCTGGCGGTCCATGAACCGCGGCGTCGAGGCGACGCGGAACTTCGCGACCGCCTGGCCGCTGGGGGTGAAACGCAGTTCGGGGTCGTCGACGAGGTTGCCGACGAGCGTGATCTGAGTGTCGCCTGCTGCCATCGGGTTCGCTCCCGTGAGATGGGTTGCTTCGGCGCTGGACTAAGGGTCAGTGCACCTCGGGACGGAGGACCTTCGTCCGCAGGATGGCCTCGCTGAGGCCGAGCTGCCGGTCGAGTTCCTTCACCGTCTCGGGCTGGGCGTTCAGGTCGATGACGGCGTAGATGCCCTCGGCCTTCTTGTCGATCTCGTATGCCAGGCGGCGCTTGCCCCAGACGTCGACCTTCTCGATGGAGCCGCCGTCGGTGCGGACGACGCCGAGGAACTGGTCGATCTGCGGCTGGACTGCGCGCTCGTCGAGATTCGGGTCAAGAATGACCATCATTTCGTAACGACGCATGTGAAAATCAATCCTCCTCTGGACTGATGCGGTCACGGACATTGCGTGACAGGAGGCCACGGCGGTCGAATCAGATTAACAGCCGCGCCGCGGTGCTCGGGCCTTGACCGGGCAACGCCTGTGGACAACTCTCGATCGTAGAACCGCTCCGTCGGAGGTGGATCATGCCGCAGGTCATCCGGGGTCCGCATCTGTCCGTTCCGAGGTTCGCCGCTCGCGGTCGTACGCACGGGCGCGCCGACGTGCTCGCCGCGACCGCCTTCATCTGCGGAGTCGTGGCGTTCTTCGCCGGGTTCGTCGTGCCGCTGCACTTCCTGGCCTCCGCCGTCGGCGTCATCGGGTTCGCGGAGGGCCTGTACGCCCAGTTGGTGTCCGACACCACGGGCGAGCGGATGTTCATCGTCGTCGGCGTCATCGGCGCGTTCGTCGGCATGGGCCTCGGCTTCGCGCACGGCGGCTTCACGCTGTAGACGCGTACGGTCACCCCGCCCAGGCGCCCTTGGTGAACGTCAGCACGTACACGATCATCAACGGCCCGGCGACCGCGGCGTACACGGCGAACCCCCAGCGATGGCGCGCGCCCAGCCGGCCGAGCAGCAGCCACAGCGGCCACCACAGCAGCGCCGACCGGGGGATCGACAGGTAGAACGACGACGTGATCAACGCGCCCACCTGCGTGCCGATGTAGACGAACTCCGGCCAGCGGCGGCGTACGGCCAGCAGGACGGTCAGCGCCACGCCGACGGCCGCCGCCACGAGCTCCGCGCGGAACGACCAGGTGAACTCGTTGTTGACGTAGAACGCGGCGTCCCACGTGGTGGACAGCGCCTTCCACGGCCCCACCATCTCCCGCCCCCAGCCGGCCTTCTGCGCGGCCAGCCACGCGGTCAGGTCGCCGGTGCGCGTGTAGAGGTACAGGGAGTAGGCCACCAGCGGCAGGAACGGCACGGCGAGCAGCGTCCACCGCGAGACCGGCCACCCGCGACCGTCGCCGGTCTCGCCGCCCGTGTCGTCGGTGGCGCGGCGCGCGCGTACGGCCTGCGTCACGAACTCGACGATCAGCGCGAGGGCCAGGAACAGCCCGGTGATGCGCACCGACGACGCGAGCGCCGCGCACACCACCGCCCACTCCCACCGGCCGCGCCGGGCCAGCAGCCAGGCGGGCAGCGCGAACGCCAGGAACAGCGACTCGGTGTAGCCCGCGAACAGGAACACCGCGGGCGGGCTGAGCACCAGGGCGAGCGTCGCCCAGCGGCCGGTGCCGTCGGGACCGGTGAACTCGCCGAGCCTGGCCAGCGCGACCAGCGACACCGCGCTGGCGGCCAGCGTGATCAGCATCGCGGCGATCGTCCAGTCGGGGACGACGGCGTGCACCGCGCGCAGCAGCAGCGGGAAGCCGGGGAAGAACGCGGGCAGCCCCGGGTCGGCCTTCTCGGCCGGGTTGCCGCCGTAGCCGTACTGCGCGATCTCGATCAGCAGCGAGGTGTCCCACCGGGTCCAGCGCGTCCGGAAGCCGTCGAGTTGCCCGCCCGCGGCGAGCAGCCCGGCGCCGACGGTGGTGGTCGCGAGGATCGCGATCCGGCTGAGCAGCCAGACCCCGAGCGCCGTACGGTCGGTGCGCGACCCCGGTACGAGGCGGTCCCGTACGCTCACGCCGGCTCGGGCGTCGCCGGGGGCCGCGGCCTGAGCGTGAACCGGTCGCCAGCGCCGTCGAGCACACCGCCCGCGGGGTCGTCCACGCCGTCGCGCCTGACGATGTCGCCCGAGGGCCGCAGCACGTCGACGACGACCAGCGCGCACAGCGCCAGGACCACCACGGACCGGGCGACCAGCGCGGTGAAGTACGGCCCGCCGCCGATGCCGAGGCCGGGCGACTGCACGAGCACGCGCAGGAGGTACGGCCACACGGCGATGAAGTAGCCGATCTCCACGATCTGCCACACGATGTACGACAGGACGCGCGGCCGGGCGAGCACCAGGAACGGCAGCAGCCACAGGACGTACTGCGGCGACCAGACCTTGTTGGTGATCAGGAACGCGGCGAGGACGAGGAAGCAGAGCTGGCCGAGGCGCGGCCGGCGGCGCGCGGTCAGCGCGAGTACGGCGATCAGCGCGCAGCAGACCACGAACGCGCCGGTGCCCATCGTGTTGATCCGCGCGACGTCGTCGGTGCCGACGAACGGCACGCCCGCGGTCTGGAAGAAGTACCAGATCGAGCCCCAGTCGGCCGGGCGCTCCTGGCTGAACGTGTAGAAGGTGGCCCAGCCGTGCGGCGCGGCGAGCGCGACGGGGACGTTCACCACGGCCCAGGTGGCGACGGCCGCGCCGGCGGTGGTGGCGAACGCGCGCAGCTTCCCGGCGCGCAGGCACAGCAGGAGGAGCGGGCCGAGCAGCAGCAGCGGATAGAACTTCGTCGCGACTGCCAGGCCGAGGAGCACCCCGGCCCACACCAGGCGCCGCCGGCCCCAGCAGGCGACGGCCAGCGCGGTGAGCGCGACGGCGAGGAGGTCCCAGTTGATGTACGCGGCCAGGATCAGCCCTGGTGAGCAGGCGATGAGCAGGCCGTCGCGGCTGAACTTCCGCCCGTGGTCGCGACGGCCGACGTACGCCGTGGCGAGCATGGCGACGACCGCGCAGGCCGCCATGCAGGCCGCGGTGATGTCGTAGAACGCCAGGCCGCGCGCCGTCGGGTCGGCGACCGGGCCGACGATCCAGGCGACGACCTGCATGAACGCGCCGATGACGACGGGGTACTCGACGGCGTGCCCGAGGTACGGGAGCTTGCCGTCGGCGAGGCCCTCGACGTAGTAGAGCGGGTAGACGTCGCTGTAGCAGGCGTGGGTGTACTGGAAGTTCTCGATGTTCCAGCCGCCGGCGCGGCACGGCATCTTCTGGAGGTACGCGAGCACGCACGCCGCGAGCGCGGCCGCGACGAGCACCGGCCAGCCGTTGGTCACGCTCCGTTTCATGCGTGAGATGCCGGAGGAGCCGGTGACCGAGGGGTCACCGGCTCCCTGGCCGCGCGGTTCGCGCCCGGACACCTGCCGTGCGTCCGTTTCAGCCATACGCAGTGGTGCTCATCGTTTCGTGGTCGCGGGGCTAGTCTTTGCCGTTGCCCCGACCTTGGCCGCCATTGTTGCAGATGGGATTCATCGGCCCGCAGTTTCCGGTCGGGCGGTCAGACGGTGTCGGACCCATGGTCGGGCCGGTCGGGCCGCCGGTCGGGAGCGTCGGCGGCGGGGAGTGCGGCATGGACGTGCGCGTGCGCGTCGGGTGCGCGGTGGGCGTCTGGGTCGGGCGCGCGGTGTGCGTCGGCCTGGGCGGCGGCGTGGCGAACAGCTTCGTGTCGCCGACGTACTGCGGCGGCGGGAAGCTCTTGACCTCCTTGCCCTCCATCGCCTGCGTCATGTAGTCGCGCCAGATCTTCGCGGGGATCGTGCCACCGTAGACCTGGCTGTAGCCCGGCAGGTTACGCAGCGACAGCGCCTTCTTGCCGTCCTTGCTGGTGCGCCACAGGCCCACCGCGGTGGACATCTGCGGGGTGTAGCCGGAGAACCAGGCCGCCTTGTTCTGGTCGGTGGTGCCGGTCTTGCCGGCGACCGGACGACCGAAGCCGAGCAGGGCCGACCGCGCGGTGCCCTCGGTGACGACGTGCTGCATCGCGAAGGTCGCGTCGTCGGCCACGCCGCTGCTGAAGGCCTCCGTCGGCTTGATGTCCTTCGTGTTGTCGATCAGCGGGCTGTTGTCGAACGTCGTGACCTTGCGGATGACGTGCGGCGTGATGTGCTGACCGCGGTTGGCGAAGGTCGCGTACGCACCCGCCTGGTCGACCGGGCGGACGGCCGCGGTGCCGAGCGCGATGTTCGGGCCGATCTGCAGGCCGCTGGGGAACGACGACTTCGGAATGCCGGTGTCCTCGGCGGTCTTCACGACGTTCTGCGGGTCGGCCTCGACCGCGAGCTGGACGTACGCGGTGTTCACCGACTGGGCGGTCGCCTTGACGAGGTTGATCGCGCCCATCTTGCCGTCGCCCTCGTCGTTGTGCACGGGCGCGGCCAGACCCGGGAAGCGTCTGGGCGAGCTGCCGTCGACGAGCGTTTTCAGCCCGATGTTCTGCTTGAGCGCGGTCGCCAGGACGTACGGCTTGAACGAGGACCCGGCCTGCGCGGTGGACTGGAACGCGTGGTCGAACTGGTTGTACTGATAGCCGGGGCCGCCGTACGACGCGATGACCTCACCGGTGCTCGGGTCGACCGACGCCATGCCGGCCTCCACGCCCGTCTTGCGCATGGGGCGGATGGTCTTGCGCACGGCCGAGGCCATTTCGGCGACGTCCTTCTTGCTGAAGGTCGTCTGCACCTTCAGGCCGCCGTGCGCCAGGCGGTCGGCGCCGCCGAGGCCCCTCTGCTGGAGCTCCTGGATGAGCTCGCGCTTGGCCTCGAAGTAGAGGTAGCCCTTCTGGCCCGTCAGCCCGGCTTCGTTCTTCTTCTCCGAGATGACGTGCGGGAACCGGACCTTCGTGCGGGCGTCGGGGGTCAGCCAGCCCTTCTTGACCATGCCGTCGAGCACGTAGTTCCAGCGGTACTTCATCGCGCCCGGGTTCTTCGGCAGCGACTCGGGGCTCTGGATGATCGCCGCGAGGTAGGCGGACTGACCGGTGTCGAGCTTGCTGACGTCCTTGCCGAAGTAGGCCTTGGAGGCGGCCTGGATGCCGAACGCGTTCCGTCCGTAGAGGATGGTGTTGAGGTACTGCGTCAGCACCCAGTCCTTCGGATACTTGTTGTTCAGCTTGGTCGCGACCATGACCTCCTTGAACTTACGGGAGACCGATCGCTCCTGGCTCAGCGTGTCGTAGTAGTTCCGGGCGAACTCCTGCGTGATCGTGGAGCCGCCCTGCACCTGCTTGCCGGTGATCGTGGAGTAGACGGCCCGCATCATGCCCCTGAACGAGACGCCGGGCTCGTTGTAGAACTCCCGGTCCTCCGCGGCCAGCACCGCATGCTGCAAGGTCTTGGGCACCTGGTCGAGCTTGACGCTCTGCCGGTTCATGCCCGCCTGGAACATCGGCGTGCCGTCGCGGTAGGTGTACAGAGTGGCCTGCCGCTTCGCGATCGCCTGCGCACCGGGGATGGGCGTCTTGGCGTACGCGACGCCGATGAGCACGCCGACGGCGATGATGCCGATCACGCCGGCGCCCAGCACGGGCTTCCACGTCTTGCGGACGAAACGGCGGAACCAGCCGCGTTGCGGCTCGAAGTCGTCGTCGCTGTCGGCGAAGTCGAATTCGTCGTCGTCTCTGCGATGCCTGCTCTTACTCACGCGTCCTCGTTCGTCGGGGGTACGGACGGGCTGACAGGTGAGGTGAGGTTAACCGCCCAAGCTGTGTGTCGAGCACCGGCCGTGACGCCATACAGCGCGCCTAGTTATGACGCGCGACGACCCTCCAAGGTTCCAGTCACACCCTGACAGATCTCGACCGCCGTCACGGCGGAAACTCGCAACCGGGCACACGACGGTTCTTCGTGACATTCCGCCGCCCGGCCGTGATCGTCCACGTCGTTCGGGGTCGCCCCATGATAGGGCCCGCCCGGAACCGCTTCAGCGATGTGCCGGATCCCACAGAACGCCGCAGGACACGGGCGGCTTCTGCCGTACGGACTTGCCCGGACTGACACTCCGACATATCTTGTCGATGTATCGACTCGATACATCGAACCGAGACCTTCGGGCGAACGACCGAACGACCGCCGCGGTGTACGGCATGGCCTCGCACCGCGCCACGGGAGAGACTGGAGCGGTGGCAGCAAACAGCAGATCGGGTGTGCTGGAACTCGCCGTACTCGGCCTCCTGCACGAGACCCCGATGCACGGTTACGAGCTGCGCAAGCGGTTGAACGCTCTGCTCGGCATGTTCCGTGCGTTCTCCTATGGATCGCTGTATCCGTGCCTCAAGCAGTTGCTCGCCGAAGGTCTCATCACCGAGGACGACTCGGACCGGCCGGCTGACGCCGCGCCGGGCCGTGCCCTGTCCGGCCGCCGCTCGAAGATCGTCTACAAGCTCACCGCGGACGGTAAGGAGCGCCTCCAGGAGCTCCTCGCCCAAGCCGGTCCTTCCGCATGGGAGGACGAAGGCTTCGGCGTCCACTTCGCGTTCTTCGGCCAGACCCGGGCCGACGTACGGCTGCGCATCCTCGAAGGACGCCGCAGCCGTCTGGAGGAGCGGCTCGAGAGCGTCCACTCGGCGCTCGCGCGCACCCGGGAACGGCTCGACGACTACACGCTCGAGCTGCACCAGCACGGGCTCGAATCCGTCGAGCGCGAGGTCCGATGGCTCAACGAGCTCATCGGCCGCGAGCGTGAGCAGGGCGAACAGGAGCGGCCGGGCGCGAACGCGTCCGACACGGCGAGCACGGAGTCACACGGAAGGCCGGACCCCGACGGCCAATAGGCCGCCGCGGCCCGGCCGCATACAGCAAAGGAGCTAGCTGGATGAGTTCGCTACGCGTAGCCATCGTCGGCGTGGGGAACTGCGCGGCATCCCTCGTCCAGGGCGTCGAGTACTACGCCGACGCCTCCGCGGACACCAGGGTCCCCGGGTTGATGCACGTTCAGTTCGGCCCGTACCACGTACGCGACATCGAGTTCGTCGCCGCGTTCGACGTCGACGCGAAGAAGGTCGGCCGCGACCTCTCCGAGGCGATCGTCGCCAGCGAGAACAACACGATCAAGATCTGCGACGTACCGCCGACCGGTGTCCACGTGCAGCGCGGCCCGACGTACGACGGGCTCGGCGAGTACTACGCGCAGGTGATCGACGAGTCCGACGAGGAGCCGGTGGACGTCGTCAAGGCGCTCAAGGACGCCGAGGTCGACGTGCTCGTTTCGTACGTCCCGGTGGGCTCCGAGGAAGCCGACCGCTTCTACGCCCAGTGCGCGATCGACGCGGGCGTCGCCTTCGTCAACGCGCTCCCGGTCTTCATCGCCACCGACCCCGTGTGGGCGAAGAAGTTCACCGACGCGGGTGTGCCGATCATTGGCGACGACATCAAGTCGCAGGTCGGCGCCACCATCACGCACCGCGTGATGGCCAAGCTGTTCGAGGACCGCGGTGTGGAGCTGCTGCGCACGTACCAGCTCAACTTCGGCGGCAACATGGACTTCATGAACATGCTGGAGCGCAAGCGCCTCCAGTCGAAGAAGATCTCCAAGACCCAGTCGGTCACGTCGCAGATCCCGCACGAGATGGAGCGCGCGGCCGTGCACATCGGGCCGAGCGACCACGTGCCGTGGCTCGACGACCGCAAGTTCGCGTACGTCCGGCTCGAGGGCAAGGCGTTCGGCGACGTCCCGCTGAGCCTGGAGTACAAGCTCGAGGTCTGGGACTCCCCGAACTCCGCCGGCGTCATCATCGACGCGGTGCGCGCCGCGAAGATCGCCAAGGACCGCGGCATCGGCGGCCCGGTGCTGTCGCCGTCGTCCTACTTCATGAAGTCGCCGCCCGAGCAGTACGGCGACGACGTCTGCCACGACCTCGTCGAGAAGTTCATCCGGGGTGAAGTCGACCGCTGACGCGGGGCTCCGGGACATCACGGAGCGCGACGAAAACCCCCTGTCGGGAACGGGTCGGTTCCGGTGCACGTGCACCGGAACCGACCCGTTTTCGATACTCAGCGGTACGAAAGGTCCCTTCGTCACGCATGTCTCCACCGCAAGAACTTCGCGCTTCAGTCCCGTGAGCAGGATTTCCGCCCGATCCGGCGGCAACAGATTGGTAGATACCATTCGCTTCACCTAGTAATGTTCAGCTCACAGACAGTTGGTTCGCCGTCACGGAGGGGTCTCGCGAACCCAACAGTTGAGTAACCGGACCTACTCTTTGCCGCTACCCCCTGGACAGGAGGGCCCCCAGACGGGTGTTCTCCAGACTGGAAACGCGTGCCGCCGCAGTTGGTGGTACGTCCCTCTAACACCACACTCGGTCATTGGACCGATGGGAGGGGTAATGAACGTGCGACGACAGGGGCTGACGGTAGTCACCGCTGCCGCGGCTCTCGCGCTCGGGCTGTCAGCCTGCAGCACGGGCGGCGGCAGTGGCGGCGGCACTGATGAGGGCACACCTCAAAAGGGTGGCACCCTCAAGATCATTGGGTCCGGCGAGCCGGACCACCTCGACCCGCTCAGCGCTTACCTGACCTCGAGCTCCATGGAGCAGCGGGCTTGGGTGCGCACGCTGGTGAACTACCCGGCCTCCAAGAACGCCGACCAGGCGAAGACGATCGTCGCCGACGGCGCGTCCGAGGTGCCATCGGAGGCCAACGGCGGGATCAGCAAGGACGGCAAGACCTACACGTTCAAGCTGCGTGACGGCGTCATGTGGAACACCAAGCCCGCGCGGGCCGTGGTGGCCGATGACTACATCCGCAACTTCAAGCGGATGTGCAACCCCGCTCAGCCGGTGGGCAACATCGCCTACTACTCCGGCGTGATCAAGGGGATGAAGCAGTACTGCGACGCCGAGAACGCGTACTTCGCGAACAAGTCCAACAAGCCGGACGCGAAGACGATCGCCAAGTTCCAGAACAGCCACGACATCTCCGGCCTGACGGCCAAGGATGACAAGACGCTGCAGATCAAGCTGGAAGCACCGGCGAGCGACTTCCTGAACATCCTGGCGATGGAGTTCGCGGCGGCTTCGCCGAAGGAATACGACAACTACGTCCCGGACAGCGCCGACTTCCGCAAGAACACGATTTCCGACGGCCCGTACCAGATCACGCAGTACACGCCGAAGAAGTCGATGCTCATGGAGCGCAACCCGGCGTGGAAGGCCAGCGCGGACCCGCTCCGCAAGGCCTACGTGGACAAGATCCAGTTCACCTTCGGCCAGGACAGCCCGGACCAGGCGCAGCAGCAGATCCAGGCCGGCACCCAGGACCTCACGTTCGACCTCCCGTTCCCGACATCGCAGATCCCGACGATGAAGGCGAACAAGGACAAGAACTTCGGCATCTTCCACAGTGGTGTGTCGAACCCGTACCTGGTGTTCAACTTCAAGAGCCCGAACGAGAAGAAGGCCACGTCGAACCTCAAGGTGCGGCAGGCCATCGAGTACGCGATCAACAAGGTCGCCCTCGCGAAGGTGTACGGCGGTCTCGACCTCAACACGCCGCTGCACAGCGTCATCGCGCCGGGCAACATCGGCTACTCGAACTACAACCTGTACCCGACGAACGGTGACCAGGGCGACGCCGCGAAGTGCAAGTCGCTGCTGGCCCAGGCGGGCTACAAGAACGGGCTCACGCTGAAGGCGGCTTACCGCAACGCCGGCAACCACCCGAACATCGCGCAGTCCTACGCCCAGGACCTCAAGGCTTGCGGCATCACCGTGAACCTCATCCCGGTCCGCCAGGACGACTACTACGGGACGTACCTCAACGACCCGAAGATCGCGTCCGCCGGCAAGTGGGACATCTCGGCGCCCGGCTGGATCCCCGACTGGTTCGGCAACAACGGCCGTTCCGTCCTCCAGCCCACGCTGTCCAAGGCGGCCTTCCCGCCCGCGGGTTCGAACTTCGGCTACTACGACAGCCCCGCGTTCGAGTCCGACATCAGCAAGGCGCTGACCTCCAAGGAGGCGTCGACCGCCGCGAAGTACTGGTCGGCGGCCGACAAGCAGGCCATGAAGGACGCCGCGATCGTCCCGTTCATGGACCAGAAGACGCCGTTGTACCACTCCGCACGGACGCACAACGCGATCTTCAATCCGCGGACCCAGTTGTTCAACATCACGGACGTCTGGATCAGCAAGTGATCGACGCGGACTCGATCACGGTTTAGATGATGATGAGCGCGGCCGGGCACGTCGCTGGACGTCGTGCCCGGCCGCTGCTCTTGTAGAGGGCGAGTGGCGGCCAGCGAGCCCTGCGATCCAGTGCTCCGGCCGCTCCTCGCCGACGAACATTGTTACCACCCGCTTAAGGGGAGATATGAGTCTTCTCGAGGTCACCGATCTGCGGGTCTCGTTCCCAACGTCGGACGGTCTGGTCCAAGCGGTTCGCGGTGTGTCGTTCAGCGTGGACCGTGGCCAGACGCTCGGAATCGTGGGCGAGTCGGGGTCGGGGAAGAGCGTCTCCACGCAGACGCTGCTCGGACTGACAGCCGGGGCCGACGTCAGTGGAGAGGCCACGTTCGAGGGGCGCGACCTGCTGAAGATGACCCCGGACGAGCTGCGGCGCATCCGGGGCGCGGAGATCTCCATGATCTTCCAGGACCCGCTGTCGGCATTGCACCCGCTGTACAAAGTGGGCTGGCAGATCATGGAGATGATCCGGGCCCACGAACCGTCCACCAGCAAACTCCAGGCCCGCAAACGCGCCGTCGACCTGCTCAAGATGGTCGGCATCCCGCAGCCGGACCGCCGTGTGGACGACTTCCCGCACCAGTTCTCCGGCGGCATGCGGCAGCGCGCGATGATCGCCATGGCGCTCTCGCTGCAGCCCAAGCTCATCGTCGCCGACGAACCCACCACCGCGCTCGACGCCACCGTCCAGGCGCAGATCCTGGACCTCCTGCTGCGCCTCCAGCGGGAGCTCGACACCGCGCTCGTCATGATCACCCACGACCTGGGTGTGATCGCGGACCTGGCGAACGACGTCATGGTGATGTACGCCGGCAAGCAGATCGAGTACGCCGACCGCAACGCGCTCTACTACCAGCCGCACCACCCCTACACCAAGGGCCTGCTGGAGTCGATCCCGGCTTCGACCGGCTCGAAGTCGCGATTGCGCCCCATCACCGGCCAGCCCCCCAGCCTGATCCAGCCGCCGAGCGGATGCCCGTTCCACCCGCGCTGCGCGTACGTCATGGACAAGTGCCTGACGGACATGCCGCCGCTGGGCGCGGTCGGTGACGGCAACGGCCACCTGTCCGCGTGCTGGCTGCCGGGCGACGCGGTGGGCCTCAGCACGGAGGCCGAGGAGCTGCGGCGGCGCACGGCCGAGGCCGGGCGCGCGGGCGCGGCCCGCCACCTGGCCGACGAGATCGCCAACGCGGCCGACGTGAAGGGAGCGGTGACGTCGTGACCGACACCGACATGACGTCCGCCGAGGCGGGGCGCCAAGATGACGACGTTCTCGTACGCGTGGAGAACGTCGTCAAGCATTTCCCGATCAAACAGGGGATCGTCTTCAAGTCCGAGGTGGCCCGGGTGCACGCCGTGGACGGCGTGAGCCTGGAGGTACGACGGGGCGAAACGCTCGGGCTCGTCGGCGAGACGGGCTGCGGGAAGTCGACGCTCGCCCGCTGCATCACCGGCCTGCACCCCGTGACGTCCGGCCGCATCACCTTCGACGGGCAGGACATCACGAACCTGCCGCGCGCGCGGATGCGGCCGTTCCGGCGGGACATCCAGATGATCTTCCAGGACCCGTACGGGTCGCTGAACCCGCGCCGGCGCGTGGGCTCGATCATCGGCGACCCGTTCGCGATCCACGGCGTGGCCGACGGCGCGGAGCGCAAGCGCAAGGTGCAGGAGCTGATGGAGCTGGTCGGGCTGAAGCCCGAGCACTACAACCGGTTCCCCGCCGAGTTCTCCGGCGGCCAGCGGCAGCGCATCGGCGTGGCGCGCGCGCTCGCGCTGCGGCCGAAGCTGATCGTCTGCGACGAACCGGTCTCCGCGCTCGACGTCTCCATCCAGGCGCAGATCATCAACCTGCTCGAGGACCTCCAGGACGAGCTCGGCCTGACGTACGTGTTCATCGCGCACGACCTGTCGGTGGTGCGGCACGTCAGCGACCGCGTCGCGGTGATGTACCTCGGCCGGATCGCGGAGATCGCGGAGGGCCCCGACCTCTACGGCAGCCCGCGGCATCCGTACACCAACGCGCTGCTGTCGGCGGGATCGATCGCCGACCCCGAGGTGTCGGCGAAGCGTGAGCGGATCATCCTCGTCGGCGACGTGCCGTCGCCGATCAACCCGCCGAAGGGGTGCCGGTTCCATCCGCGCTGCCCCAAGGCGGAGGAGCGGTGCGCCGAGGAGGAGCCGGCGCTCGTCCCACGGCTGGGCGACCCGGCCGGCCACGACGCCGCGTGCCACTTCCCTGTTGAGGCGAACGAGCACCTCGGCCACAAGCTGGGCGCCGTAGAGCCGTCGTCCGAACCGACGTCGTGATCGGCAGGTAACCCCTATGAGCCTTACCGAAATCGAGTCCGGCGCCGTCGACGCCGGCCTCGAACCCAAACAGGAGATCGCGGGCAAGAGCCCGTGGCTGCTCGCCATGCGGCGGCTGCGCCAGGACAAGGCGTCGATGATCTCGCTCGCGGTGATCATCCTCCTGGTGCTGGCGGCCCTGCTCGCCCCGCTGATCTCCAAGTGGACCGGCCATCCGTTCGACATCGGGGACCGCCGGTTCGGCCTCGACCGCGACGGCCTGCCGTACGGCCCGAGCGGACGGCACTGGTTCGGCACCGACTCCCTCGGCCGCGACGTCTTCATCCGCACGCTGTACGGCGCGCGGGTGTCGCTGCTCGTGGGCGTCGTCGCGACGGCGATCGCGACGGTGGCGGGCGTCATCGTCGGGCTGCTGTCCGGCTACTACGGCGGCCCGATCGACACCGTCCTCGCGCGGTTCATCGACGTCGTGCTGTCCTTCCCGTACCTCATCTTCGCGATCGCGCTGGTCGCGATCCTCGGGCCGAGCCTGTGGGTCACGATCCTCGTCATCGCGTTCTTCAACTGGGCGGCGATGGCGCGCATCGTGCGCGGCCAGACACTGTCGTTGAAGGAGAAGGAGTACGTCGAGGCGGCACGGTCGCTCGGCGGCAGCGACGGCCGGATCATGTTCGTGGAGATCATGCCGAACGTCCTCGCCCCGGTGATCGTGCTGGCCTCGCTGATGATCCCCATCGCGATCGTCTTCGAGGCGACGCTCTCCTACGTCGGGCTCGGCATCGTGCCGCCGACGGCGAGCTGGGGCAACATGCTCTCCGACGCCCTTCGCACGTACCAGGTCGCCTGGTGGACGCTCGTCGTCCCGGCCGGGTTCCTGCTGATCACGACGGTGGCGTTCAACCTGCTCGGCGACGGCGTCCGCGACGCGCTCGACCCGCGTACGGAGCGGATCTTCGCGATGAAGCGGAAGAAGGACCGGAAGGCCGTGGAGAAGCAGGAGGCGGACGCCCGTGCTTAGGTTCATCATTCGCCGCCTGCTCCTGGCGGTGGTCGTCATGTGGCTGGTCAGCACCGGCACGTTCCTGCTGTTCTTCATCGCGCCGGGCAACCCGGCCAAGACGATCGCGGGACCGAAGGCGCCGCCGCAGACCGTCGAGATCGTCAAGCACCGGCTCGGCCTGGACGATCCGGTGATCGTGCAGTACGGCCACTTCCTCGGCCGGCTGCTGCACGGCGACCTCGGCTACTCGTTCTTCAGCAACGCGTCGGTCGGCTCGATCCTCGCCGGCGGCCTCCAGGCCACGATCTCCCTGGTGCTCGGCGCCTCGGTGCTGTGGCTGGTCGTCGGTGTCACGGTCGGCGTGCTCAGCGCCACCCGCGCCCGCGGCGTCATGGACCGCGCGGCGACGGTGTTCGTGCTCGGCGGCATCTCGATGCCGACGTTCGTGCTCGGCCTGACGCTGTCGTTCATCTTCTTCTTCAAGTTCGAACAGTGGGGCCTGCCGTACCTCCAGGCGGGCGGTCCGGCGCCGGACATCACGACCGACCCGGCGTTCTGGCTGAACCGGATGATCCTCCCGTGGATCACGCTGGCGACCGTCCAGGCGGCCACGTACTCACGGCTGACACGCGGATCGCTGCTCGACGTGCTCGGCGAGGACTACATCCGTACGGCGCGCTCCAAGGGCCTCACCGAGCGCCGGGTGATCTACCGGCACGGCCTGCGGTCGGCGCTCACACCGGTGCTGACGCAGTTCGGTGTGGACATCGGCGCGCTGCTGGGCGGCGTCGTGGTGACCGAGCAGGTCTTCGGCCTCCAGGGCATCGGCCAGCTCACGCTCCAGGCGTCCACCAACGGCGACCTCCCGGTGATCATCGGCGTGGTGCTGCTGGTGGCGGCGATCGTGACGGTCGCCAACCTGATCGTGGACATCAGTTATTCGTTCCTCGATCCGCGCGTACGGCTGAGCTGACCCCGAGCCGACCGCTGATCTTCGCCCCCCGGTTCCGCGCACGCGGACCGGGGGGCGTCGTTTCGGCCGTAACCTGATCGCTGTGGGGTACCTCGCCGATCTGCGCACGGTCATCCGTGGCCGGTACTTCCGGCGACTCTTCGCCGTGCGCCTCATCTCGCAGTTCGGCGACGGCATCTTCACCGGCGGCCTCGCCGGATACGTGTTCTTCTCACCGGAGAAGCAGACGTCCGCGGGCGCGGCGGCCGCCGCCTTCGCCGTGCTGCTCCTGCCGTACTCCATCGTCGGCCCGTTCGCCGGCGTCTTCATCGACCGCTGGTCGCGCCGCCAGGTGCTGGTCTACTCCGCGCTCGTCCGCACCGGCCTGGTCGCCGTCACCGGCGCGCTGGTGGCCACGGAGCACGACGGCGCGATGTTCTACGTCGCCGCGCTCGCCGTCCTCGGCGTGAACCGGTTCTTCCTGTCGGCGCTGTCCGCCGCGCTACCACATGTGGTGCCCCGCGACGAGCTGCTCGTGGCCAACGCCGTGACGCCCACGGCCGGCACCGTCATCACGTTCGCGGGCGCCGCCGTCGGCGGGGTCATCCCGCGCCTGCTGCTGGTCGGCGACCCGCGCGGCAGCGGCCTCGCGCTCGGCTGCTCCGCGCTGCTGTACATCGCGACGTCCCTGGTGGCCACGTCGATCCCGCACCGCATGCTCGGTCCCGACCTCGCCGGCACGCTCCCCAAAGCCAGGCACGCCATGCGCAACGTCGCGGTGGGCCTGGTCGACGGCGTACGGCACATCCTCGCGTCGCGTCCGGTCGCCGTCGCGCTCGCCGCGATCGCCGCCCACCGGTTCTGGTACGGCCTGCTGACGCTGATGACCGCGCTGCTGTACCGCAACTACTTCAACGCGCCCGGCCAGTCGGGCGCGGCGCTCGCGGGGTTCGGCATCGTGGTGATCGCGTCCGGCGCCGGGTTCTTCGTCGCCGCGTTCATCACGCCGCCGGCGACCCGGTGGCTGAGCAGGCGCGCGTGGATCACCGTGCTGTTCGCCACGGCGGCGGTGACGCTGGCCGCGGCCGGGCTGCCGATGAAGGAAGCGCCGTTCGCGGCGGCGGGCTTCGTCCTCGGCGTCGTCTCCCAGAGCGTCAAGATCTGCGTCGACACGATCGTCCAGGAGTCCACGGGCGACGCCTACCGCGGCCGCGTGTTCGCGGTGTACGACATGCTCTTCAACGTCATGTTCGTGGCGGCCGGCGCGTTCGCCGCGGCCACGATCCCGTCGACCGGCGTCTCGTACCCCATCCTCATCGTGATGATCGCGGGCTTCGCGGCGACGGCCGTGGCGTACTGGTTCGGCGCCCGGCCCGGAGCGGGTCCGGACCGGGCGGTTTCACGGGAAACGCCGGCGGCGGACCGCGCTACTTGAGCGCGCGCAGCGCCGGGGTGACCTTGTCGAGGGCCGCGGGGATCGACAACGGGGTGGGGATGTTCAGGCCGGCGATCGTCGGATAGTCCAGCACCGCCGCGGAGCCGTCGCGTACGGACGGCAGGTCGTTCCACCCGGGCAGGTCCTTCAGGTTCGCCTTCGTCCCGCCGTTGATCAGGAACAGCAGCAGGTCGGAGCGCAGGACGTCCAGGCGTTCGGGGCTGACCTGGATCCTGGCCGATTTCTGGCGCTTCCCCTCGGCGACGAGCCTCGGGTACTGCCGCATGCCGAGCGACGTGAACAGCACGCTCGACCCGTCGGACGGATCGGCCACCGCGATCACGGAGTCGCCGACCATGTACTGCGCGAGGGCGAACGTCTTGCCGTTCAGCCAGGGCATCTGCTTGCGGATCGCGGCGACCTTGCCGTTCACGCCGTCCACGATCCGCTTGGCCTTGGCGGGGTCGTGGAAGATCTTCCCGGCCACGCCCACGAGGTCCTGCCAGCGCTCCACCTGGCGGTCGTCGACGGACGCGACCGTCGGCGCGATGTCGCTGAGCTTGTCGTACATCGTGCGGTCGGTGATCGTGTACGTGCCGACGATCAGGTCGGGGTGCATCGCGGCCACCTGCTCAAGCGGCGGGCCCTTGATGTCGAGGGTGAACGACCTGCTCGAGGCGGGCAGGCCCGTCTGCCACGGCGCGCGGCCGCCGGGTCCCATCTTCGCGTCCGCGGCGTGCCCGACCGGCTTGACGCCCATCGCCAGCAGGACGTCCGTCCACTGGGTGTCGAGCGCGACCACACGCTTCGGTGTGCCCTTGATCTCCGTCGCACCGAACCTGTGCTTGATCGAGACGGAGCCCCCGGACTCGCGCGATTTGGTGTCGGGCGATCCGCACGCGGCGAGCGCCGCCGCACCGAGAACCGCGGCCATCAGGCACACGAGAACACGCCGCACAGCGGCAGAGGTCAGCATGAGGTAAGGCTAACCTAAGTCACCCCGAACGTCGCGTTCACCCCCGATCCGATTTCCTCTTGACCGGAGTTACTCGTATGAGTAACTTATTACTCATGCAAGTAAGAGACGGATCGTCCGGCACGCCCTCGCCCGCCGCGAGCGCACGCCGGGCCCAGATCATCGCGGCCGCGATCGAGGTCCTCGCCGAGCTCGGCTACGGGCAGACGTCGTTCGCGAAGATCGCCAAGCGCGCCGGCATCAGCAGCACGCGGCTGATCTCGTACCACTTCGCCGGGAAGGACGAGCTGATCCAGGCGGTCGCCGAGGAGGCGATGGGCGCCGCGGTCGCGTTCATGCAGCCGCGCATCCGCGCCGCCTCCGGCCACTGGGAGCGCGTCGCCGTCTA
Organism: Streptosporangiaceae bacterium; assembly: GCA_036502625.1. GTDB lineage: Bacteria > Actinomycetota > Actinomycetes > Streptosporangiales > Streptosporangiaceae > DASXYG01. The sequence continues at coordinate 52,993 of DASXYG010000125.1, read as the reverse complement.
CATCACGGCGAACCTGGAGTTCATGCGCGACCGGCCGAGCCACATCCGGTCGATCGTGGAGATCGCCAACAACGCCCGCACCGAGGACGGCCGGCCGTACGCGCTGGAGGGCCCGGTGTCCGCGGTCTCCCTGCTGGAGCAGGAGTTCCGCGAGGGCCAGCGCGACGGCGCCTACCTCGACTTCGACCCCCTCGTCATGGCCCGCACGCTGCGCGCCGCGATCGACAACGCGGCCCTGCAGCACTCCCTCGACCCCGAGCTCGACCTCGACTCCTACGCGGCCGAGCTCGTGAGGCTCTTCGGCCGCGCCATCAGGAAGGACACCACCTCATGACGGACACCGCGACGCATCCGGCGAGCGGCCGCAAGGCGATCGTCCTGTCGCTGCTCACCGACCTCGTCCTCCCGCTCGGCGTGTTCTACGGGCTGCGCCTCGCCGGAGTGGCCCAGTGGTGGGCGCTGCTGCTCTCGGCGGTCGTGCCGGTCGCGGTCATCGTCCACCGGCTCATCAGCCGCCGCCAGTTGGAGTACTTCGCGCTGTTCATCCTCACCGCCGTGGCGGTCGGGCTCGTCCTGTCGGCGCTCACCGGCGACCCGCGGCTGATGCTCGTACGGGACGCCTGGTCGGGCATGCTCATCGGGCTGGCCGGCGTCTGGTTCCTCGGGTCGGTCGTCGTCGGCCGCCCCGCGCTGATGACCGTGTTCCGCAGCTTCGTGATCACGAAGGTCGGCGCGGAGGGCGCCGCGCAGTGGGCCGCGCGCTGGGAGCACGACGCCGCGTTCCGCCACGGCCTCCGCGTCCTGACGATCGTCTGGGGCGTCGCCACCGTGCTCAACGCCGTGGTCAACCTCGCCTTCGCCTACACCCTGCCCGTCGACGCGGCGCCCGCCGCGATGCACCTGGTCTGGCCGGTCATCGTCGTGCCGATGGTGCTGTTCCACGTCATCTACACCAAGCGCCGCAACCTCCGCGCCTGACCGCGGCGACACGGAATCGAGGAACCATGGACACCGACGTGATCGTGACGGGCGGCGGCCCGGCGGGCCTGATGCTCGCGAACGAACTGGGCCTGGCGGGCGTACGGACGACCGTGCTGGAGCGGCTTCCCGAGCGCATCGGCCTGTCCAAGGCGCTGAACCTCCAGCCGCGGTCCGCCGAGGCCCTGGACCTCCGCGGCCTCCTCGACCCGCTGCTGGACCAGGCGCTGGACCGCATCCCCGCCGGGCACTTCGCCGGCCTGGACACCCCGCTCGACTACACCGCGCTGGACACCCGGCACCCGTACCAGGTCGGCATCCCGCAGGCCCGCGTCGAGGCCCTCCTCGAGGAGCGCCTCGCGCGCCACGGCGTCCGCATCGAGCGCGGCCACACCCTCACGGGCCTCGCCCAGGACGCCGAGCGCGTCACCGCGACGATCGCCACGGACACCGGAACGTACGACCTGACCTGACGCTATCTGGTCGGTTGCGATGGAGGACGCAGCGCGGTGCGCAAGCTCGCCGCGGTGCCGTTCCCGGGCCGCGACGCCCGCGTGCGGGCGGTCGTCGCCGACGTCGCGCTCGCCGACCCCGGCGGCGCCATCCCTGACGCCTGGGCGCTGCCGTCCCTCACGCCGCGCGACGGCCGGGTCCTCACGATCGTGCCGCTGGCCGGCGGCCTGCACCGCATCGTCTTCGCCGGCCCGGAGCAGCAGGTCACCGACCGGGACGCGCCGGTCACCGGCGACGAGGTGCGCGCCGCGCTCCGGAACGCGTACGGCGACGCGCTCACGCTGCGGCGCATCCAGTGGGCGTCGCGGTTCACCGACGCGGCGCGCCAGGCCGAGCGCTACCGCGACGGCCGGGTGCTGCTCGCCGGCGACGCCGCGCACATCCACGCGCCCACCGGCGGCCAGGGCCTCAACCTCGGCCTGCAGGACGCGTTCAACCTCGGCTGGAAGCTCGCCGCGCAGGTCCGCGGCCACGCGCCGGACGGCCTGCTCGACAGCTACCACGACGAACGCCACCCGGTGGCCGCGCGCGTGCTGGCGTACGGCCGCGCGCAGGGCGTGCTCGGCGTTCCCGACGACGACGTCGCGGCGCTGCGCGGCGTGGTAACCGAACTGCTCGCGCTGCCGGACACCAACCGCCACCTGGCCGAGACGATCTCCGGGCTCGGCATCCGCTACCCCATGCCGGACGCACCGGCGGACCCGCTGCTCGGCCGCTACCTGCCCGACCTGGACCTCGTGACGCCGGACGGCCCGACCCGGCTGAGCCGCCTCACGCGCACCGGGCGCGGCCTGCACCTGTCGTTCCAGGCGTCCGGCGAGCGGTGCGTACGGCACCCGGGCGTCGACCACGTCGCCGTACGGCCCGTCGACCATCTCGGGATGCGCGATCTTGCGGCCGTGCTCGTCCGCCCCGACGGCCACGTCTGCTGGGCCGCGCGTACGGGCAACTCGGGCGCGGCGCCCACCGCGGCGCTGGCCCGGTGGTTCGGCGCGCCCGTGCCCGCGTGACGACCGCGGCCGGACAGGCTCAGGCTGGCGCGGCGCCCTGCTCGCGCGCCCACTCCCGCAGCCGCTCGCGCGCCGCTTCCTTGCCGAGCGGGCCGTGCTCGATGCGCAGGTCGAGCAGGAACTTGTAGGCCTTGCCGACGGTGGGTCCTGGCTTGATACCCAGGACCTCCTGGATCTCGTTGCCGTCGAGGTCGGGCCGCATCTGGGCCAGCTCCTCCTCCTTGCCCAGCCGCTCGATCCGCTTCTCGAGGTCGTCGTACGCTCGGGCCAGCGCGGCGGCCTTCCGCTTGTTGCGCGTCGTGCAGTCGGCGCGGGTGAGGATGTGCAGCCGGGAGAGCAGCGGCCCGGCGTCGCGGACGTAGCGGCGCACCGCGGAGTCGGTCCACTCGCCGCGGCCGTAGCCGTGGAACCGCAGGTGCAGCTCGACCAGCTTGGAGACGTCCTTCACGACGTCCTTCGGGTAGCGCAGCGCGGTGAGGCGGCTCTTCACCATCGACGCCCCGACGACCTCGTGGTGGTGGAACGTCACCCGGCCGGCGTCCTCGAACGAGCGGGTCTTCGGCTTGCCGATGTCGTGCAGCAGCGCGGCGAGCCGGGTGACCAGGTCGTCGCGCAGGTCGTAGCGCTCCTCTAGCTCGATCGCCTGGTCGAGCACGGTGAGGGAGTGCTCGTAGACGTCCTTGTGGCGGTGGTGCTCGTCGATCTCCAGCCGCAGCTTCGGGATCTCCGGCAGGACCCGGTCGGCCAGGCCGGTGTCGACCAGCAGCGCGATGCCGAGCCGGGGCTGCGCGCCGAGCAGCAGCTTGGACAGTTCGTCGCGCACCCGCTCGGCGGAGACGATCTCGATCCGGGCCGCCATGTCGCCCATCGCGGCCAGCACCTCGGGCGCGACCGTGAAGTCGAGCTGGGCGGCGAACCGCGCGGCGCGCATCATGCGCAGCGGGTCGTCGTCGAAGGAGTCCTCCGGGAGGCCGGGTGTGCGCAGCAGGCGGGCGCGCAGGTCGGCGAGGCCGCCGTGCGGGTCGACGAACTCCAGGCCGGGCAGCCGCGCGGCCATCGCGTTGACCGTGAAGTCGCGGCGGCGGAGGTCCTCGTCGAGGCTCTTGCCGTACGCCACGTCGGGCTTGCGCGACTTCGGGTTGTAGGACTCGCTGCGGTAGGTCGTGATCTCTAGCTGGAAGCCGTTCTTCCGCAGGCCGATGGTGCCGAAGTCGATGCCGATCGTCCACACCGCGTCGGCCCACTCACGGACGATCTCCAGCACCTGGTCGGGCAGCGCGTCGGTGGTGAGGTCCAGGTCGTGCCCGAGCCGGCCGAGGAAGGCGTCTCGTACGGAGCCGCCGACCAGCGCGATTTCATGGCCCGCCGCGTGGAAACGACGACCGAGATCGTCGACGGCAGGGGAGATCCTGCCCAGCAATTCGGCGATGGCCTTGCGCTGGGCATCGGTGAGGGACGACTGATTGGACACGGGCATCGAGGTTAAGTCCTCAAGAAGACGAAGCGAAACGCGATTGGCTGCCGGCACCAGCCTCCCAGACTCCGGGCACGCGCGGATGCGTCAAAGGGCACACCTGTGGACGAGCGGCCTTCTTACGGCGCCGGGCATCTACGCTTGGTCCGTGCCCAGCGAGTGCCGTACGTCTCGCCGCCGCGATCGCATCCGCCGCCGTTCCACAGACGGCCCGGTGCGCGTCGCGCGGGCGAACGCCGTCCCGCGCAGTGGCCGCGGGGCGCTCGGTGGAGCCGGTATCGTCGGCGGCGTCCGCGCCCCCCAGGGCACCGTCCCCGACTGGTCCGCCGTCTCGCGCGGCCGGGCAACGAAGACCGTGCATCCTCACTTCCCCCTCCTCGCCGGTGTTCGACCGTCCCATCCGGTGGTCACGCCGCGCACCCGCGCGCTCCCTGCGGAGCGCTCATGAGGCGCGCGCGCGGCCCACTGGCGCGCGGCGCGTCCCTCGCGCTGTGCGGCCTGATGGTCGCGCTCCCGGCGGCCACCCTGTCCCCTCACGCGGCCGGCGCCGCGCCGGCGACACCCAGCGCGCGCATCTCGATCGACCACTTCAGCCCGAAGGCCGCGAACCCGAAGGCGGTCGTCCGGCTGTCCGGCCGCATCGTCAACTCCTCGGCCAACGCCATGCCGAGCGTCACCGTCCGGCTGCGCTACAGCTCGCGTGCCCTGCCGAGCCGCAGCCAGCTCAAGCTCTACGCCGACGACACCGCCGGCTCGGCCGACCCGCAGAGCGTCGCCACGCAGGGCACACTCGCCCACGGCGTCCGCGCGAAGTCCTCGGCCAACTGGTCGCTGAAGGTCCCGGTCTCCCGGCTCGGCCTGCCCGACACCCTCGGCGTCTACCCGATCGCGGTCGACGCGGTCGACGCGGCGGGCCGTTCGCTGGCCCAGCAGCGCACGTTCCTCACGTACGGCACGAAGAGCCCGGCGTACCGCCCGACGAAGATCGCCTGGCTGTGGCCGATCGTCGACCGCCCGCGCCGCGCCGACAACAAGACGTACATGGACTCCTCGCTCGGCCAGTCGATCGTCAGCCGCGGCCGGCTGTCCCGCCTGGTCGACGCCGGTGTGCGCAACGCCCACAAGGTGCCGCTGACCTGGATGGTCGACCCGTCCCTGCTCGACGACGTCGACGGCATCTCCCGGCCCCACCAGGTGATCGGCAGCGGCAACAGCACGAAGACCGAGCCCGCCGACTCCGACGCGACCGCCTGGCTCGGCCGTCTCAAGACCGCGGTGGGCAACTCGCCGCTCGCCACCCTGCCGTACGGCGACATCGACGCCGCCGCCGTCACCCGCGCCGGCCTCGACGACGACGTGAAGCCCGCGATCCGCGACGGCGCGCAGATCACCCAGCGGCTCCTCAAGCGCGCCCCGGCCACCGACCTCGCGTGGCCGTCGCAGGGCCTCGCCGACGCCGACACCATGGACGTCCTCGCCTTCGCCGGCGCCCATACGGTCGTCCTCAGCCAGCGCGCGCTGCCGACGTCCACGCAGCTCAGCTACACGCCCGACGGCGTGGCCCGGCTCCCCACCTCCAACGGAAGCGTCAAGGTCCTTCTTACGGACCCAACCCTGAGCGACGTCCTCGGCGGCACCCAGGAGCAGACCTCGGCCGCGGTCACCGAGCAGCGGTTCCTCGCCGAGACCGCGCTGATCACCGCCGAGCTGCCGAACTCCCCGCGTACGGTCGTCGTCGCGCCGCCCCGCCGGTGGGACCCTGCGAACGGGCTGCCCGAGGCGCTGCTCAACGACACCCGCCAGGTCCCGTGGATCAAGCCGGTGTCCGCGACGTCCGCGAAAGCCGGCCCGAAGCTGGACCGCAAGCTGGAGTACACCAGCGCCGAGCAGCAGGACGAGCTCGGCCAGCGCTACCTCGGCAAGGTCGCCGACATCCGTACGCGCGCGCGCCGGTTCGGCAGCATCTTCCCCGGCGGCACCGCGCCCGACCAACTGGCCACGTACCGCATGGAGTCCTCGGCGTGGCGCAGCAGCCCCACCCGCGCGCGCCGCCTCCGCGAACGCGTCCACTGGTCGGTCGACCAGACCAGCCAGAAGGTCAACTTCGTCAACCGCGCGTCGGTCACCCTCGGCGGCTCCGAGGCGCAGATCCCGGTGACCATCGCCAACGACCTCGACGCCGGAGACGGCAGCGCCGAGGCGCACGAAGCCAACACCGCGACGGTCCGGGTGAACGTCACCGCCCCGGAGTCCACCAGCATCTCGATCGGGTCGTACAACCACACGATCCACGTCGGCCCGCAGAGCAAGTACACCGTGCACGTCCCCGTCACCGCCCGCGCCGTGACCGTGACGAAGCTCCGCCTCGAACTGGCCACCGCCGACGGCAAGCCGATCAACCCGCCGGTCGAGATGAAGATCCAGGCCACGAACATCGGCCAGACCGCGTCCTGGATCACCGGCGCCGCGCTCGCCGTGCTGGTCATCGCCGCGGTCGTGCGCATCCTGCGCCGCCGGTCGCGCACCCGCGACGACGGCGGCAAGCCCGCCACCTCCGAGCCCGCCGCGAGCGGCCCGGATGGTTCCGTCCCCAACGCGGTGAAGGTAGCCTCCAGCTCCGACGCCCCCAAGCCCGATCCGGCCGATCCGGCCGATCCCGCGGGCCCGGCCGACGGCGCCCACCCCGACGACCACCGTCCGAGCACCCCAGGAGAACCCGGGATGAGTTCAGGGAACGTACGTGAGCACCGTCGCCCGTAACCCGGTACGCAAGCTGGCCCAGTCCAGCGCGATCATGGCGCTCGGCACGGTCGCCTCCCGCATCACCGGCTTCGTCCGTACGGCCGTGATCGTCTACGCCCTGGGCACCGGCGCCGTCGGCGACGCGTTCAACACGTCCAACACGCTGCCGAACAGCATCCACGACCTCGTCCTCGGCGGCACCATGACCAGCGTCGTGCTGCCCATGCTCGTGCGCGCCAACAAGCGCGACTCCGACGACGGCATGGCCTACACCCAGCGGCTGTACACCCTGCTCGTCATCGGCCTGCTCGCCGTGACGGCCGTCGCGATGATCCTCGCCGGCCCCATCGTCGACATGTACATCGGCGACGTCTCCCCGGCCCAGCGCCACCTGGCGATCCTGTTCGCGCTGTTCTTCTTCCCGCAGATCTTCTTCTACGGCGTGAACGCGTACCAGAGCGCCGTGCTGAACACCCGCGACCGCTTCGGCGCCCCCATGTGGACACCGGTGATCAACAACGTCGTGATCATCGCGGTCGGCCTGGCGTTCATGGTCATCACCCACGGCCACATGGTCACCGCCGACTCCATCACGCCGTTCGAGATCCAGCTCCTCGGCATCGGCACCACCGGCGCCATCGTCCTGCAGACCCTCGCGCTGATGCCGTCCATGCGCGCCGTCGGCTTCCGCTGGCGCCCGCGCTTCGACTTCCGCAAGCTCGGCCTCGCCGAGATGGGCCGCATGGCGAGCTGGACGTTCCTCTACGTCGTCGTCACGCAGGCCGGGTTCCTGGTCGCCACGCGGTTCGCGAACTCCGCGGGCGAGCAGGCGCGCGAGGCGGGCCTGCACTACGGCGCGGGCCTCACGCCGTACGCCAACGCGTACCAGATGTTCCAGCTCCCGTACGCCATCATCGCCGTCTCCGTGATCACCGCGCTGCTGCCGCGCATGAGCCGCAACGCCGCCGACGCCCAGTACGACCTCGTCCGCGACGACTTCTCCAACGGCCTGCGCGTCTCGGCCGTCCTGCTGGTCCCCGCGTCGTTCGGCATGCTGGTGTTCGGCGAGCCCGCCGGCGCGCTGCTGTTCGGCCACGGCAACGCCAGCTCGGCCGACGGCGCCTTCCTCGGCTACGTCATCCAGGCGTTCGCGCTCGGCCTGGTGCCCTTCGCGGCGTTCCAGCTCCTGCTCCGCGTCTTCTACGCGATGAAGGACACCCGCACCCCGGCGCTGATCAGCTTCGTCAACATCGGCATCGGCATCGGCCTGAACGTCACCTCGTCGCTGCTGCTCCCGCCGAACCTGATCGTCCCCGGCCTCGCCGTCGGCTACTGGGTGCCGTACATCATCGGGTCGCTGATCGCCTGGCGGGTGCTCTCCCGCCGCATCGGCGGGCTGGACGGCCGGCGTGTCGCGACCACCATCGGCCGTCTTTTCATCGCGGGCATTCCGGCGCTGATCTTCGGCTACGCGATGACCCTCGGCTTCAACGAGGTCCTCGGCCGCGGCGCCGTCACGTCCGTGCTGATCCTGGTCGTCGGCGGCGGCATCGGCATGCTGCTGTACGTCCTTTTCGCCAGGAAGGTGGGGGCCGGAGAGGTGTCCACCTTGATCGGGATGGTCCGGGCGAAGCTACCGGGCCGAAGGGCGTAGCCTTAGACCTTCGCGACTTTTCCGGAGTACCCCGAACGGAACGCCTGCCGACCAGGAACGACTTCATCGGCGGAGCGTCAGGTAACGATTACACGAGCAGGATGGAGGTAAGCCTTACGGACAGACCGCACGACCTAGCATGGTGCGGGACAGTCCGTAGGTACTCGCCCGTCCGGGGGTCCGAGGAGGGTCGAGGGCCGGACCAGCGCTGCGCGATCGTAGGAGCGACCGAACGCTGCCATGAGCACGTCGATGATCGAACCGGGGACCCGCTTCGCGGGCCGATACCGCCTTGAAGAGCGGGTGAGTCAGAACGGTGGCTCCACGATGTGGAGAGCCACCGACGAGACGCTTGCCCGGTCCGTGTCCATGCTCACCTTCTCCGACGACTTCCCCCGTACGAGCGAGGTGGTGACCGCGGCCCGCGCCGCGAGCCGCCTCACCGACTCCCGTGTCGTCCAGGTCTTCGACGCCGACGACCGCGCCGAACACGCGTACGTCGTCATGGAATGGGTCACCGGGGAGTACTTCCACAAGCTCCTGTCCGGCGGCGCACCCGATCCGAACCGCGCCGCCGGTCTCGTCGCCGAGGCCGCCGAGGCGCTCACCGCCGCCCACGCAGCCGGCCTCTCCCACCTCTGCCTCACCCCCCGCTCCCTGCTGTTCAGCGCCGGCGGCACCGTCAAGGTCGTCGGCATCGGGCTCGAGGCCGCGCTCGCCGGAATCTCCTCCGACCAGCCCGCGCTCGCCGACACCCACGGCCTCGGCCGGCTGCTCTACGCCGGCCTCACCGGCCTGTGGCCCGGCCCGGAGGACGTCGGCCTCCCGGCGGCCCCGGTCGCCGAAGGCGCCCAACCCGTCACCCCGCGCCAAGTACGCGCCGGGGTGCCGGGGAATCTGGATTCGGTCGTCTGCCGCGCGCTCTTCCCGGGCGCGCGGCGTGGTGATCCGATCAGTACGCCCGCGCAGATGGCCGACGCCCTGTCCACCGTCCCGCGGCACATACCGCTGCCCGCGTCCTCGCTGCCGAGCCCCCCGCCGCGGCCGCCGCAGCAGCAACCGGCGGCCGCCAACCGCGGCGGTGCCCACGCCGCGCAGCACACCTCCGCCGTCGGCCCCACCGCCGGCCCCACCGGGAACTACCCCCAGCGCCCGACCAAGCGCCCACCGCTGATCGGCAAGCTGATCATCGGGCTCGTCGTGGCCGTCGTGATGGTCGCCATCGGCGTCGGCGGCGTCATGCTCGGCCGCAACTTCGGCGGGTCCGGCACCACCACGCCCACCCCCACGCCGACGAACGGCCAGAACCAGCAGCCGCAGGCGCAGGTGCTCAAGCCGCAGACCGCGTCCGGCCTCAAGGCCGCCCTCGACGGCTCGCTCGTCCCCGAGAAGTCCGACGAGGTCGGCCGGGCGATCGACGGCGACCCGAACACCGACTGGTCCGGCCAGCACTTCAACGGCGCCGACTTCGGCCGGCTCCGCAAGGGCACCGGCATCCGGCTCGACATGGGCAAGCAGGTCGGCGTGACGAGCGTGAAGCTCAACGTGGGCCAGATGGCGCAGCCCGGCCGCATCCAGGTCCGCGTCGGCAACACCACGAGCCCGTACGACGCCGCGGTTGCGGCCACGTCCACGAACGGCGTCGGCACGTTCGACATGAAGCTGCCGCAGGAGGCCCGCGGTCAGTACGTCTACATCTGGTTCACGCGGCTCCCCATGGACGGCTCGCAATTCAAGGCCCACATCTACGAGGTCCACGTGTACGGCAGAGGCTGAAGGAATCCCGCGATGTCCCCCCGACCACCTGACACCGCGCCGCTGTCGGATGCCCAGTTGCTCGACCGGCACACCAACGGTGACCCGCAGGCGTTCAACGAGCTGGTCAGGCGCCACCGCGACCGCCTGTGGGCCGTCGCGCTGCGCACCCTCGGCGACCCCGAAGAGGCCGCCGACGCCGTCCAGGACGCGCTCATCTCGGCGTTCCGCAAGGCCGGCAGCTACCGCGGCGACGCCGCCGTCACCACCTGGCTGCACCGCATCGTCGTGAACGCCTGCCTGGACCGCACACGCCGCCGCGCCGCCCGCCCGTCCGTCGCGATGGGCGACGACGTCAACCTCGACGCGGTCGCGCAGAGCCGCGGCTCCATCGGCGCCGACGGCATCTCCGCCGCCGACACCGCGATGGACGTCAAGAGCGCGCTCACGCACCTCCCCGAGGAGCAGCGCGCCGCGCTCGTCCTGGTCGACATGATGGGCTACGGCGTGGAGGACGCCGCCCGGATCCTCGAGGTCGCCAGCGGAACGGTCAAGAGCCGCTGCGCACGCGGCCGCGCCAGATTGGTCCCGCACCTCTCACATCTCAGGAACCGAGGCCCCTCCCGACGCGTCACATCCGAGGAGGGAGGTGGCGAGCCGTCGTGACCGAGCACATTGACATTGAGGTGCTGGCCGACCACTCGGAGGGACTGCTCAGCACAGAGGAGTCCGCCCGGGTAGCGGCGCACTTGGCCGAATGCGAGCGCTGCGCCGAGGAGTACGCGGCGCTCGGAGACGTGTCCGCGGTCCTGTCGGCGCTCCCGCCACCGGCCATGCCGTCCGGCGTGGCCACGCGCATCGAGGCGGCGATCACCGCCGAGGCGGAGGCCCGGCAGCAGGGCGCGCCCGCGGGCGACCGGAACGACGCCACGGTGGTGCCGTTCCGCCCGCGCACCCGCCGCTGGATCGCGCCGCTCACGGCCGCCGCCGCGGCCGTCGTCGTTGTCGGCGGCGGTTTCGCGGTCATCAGGCAGGCCGGCTCCTCCGGAGACGCGAATGCCCCCAGCGGCGCGAGGAGCACCGCGAGCGCCACCAACCCGTCGGTGGCGCTGCCCGGCGCCGCTATCCCCGACCTCATGCGCAGCGGCACCGACTACGCCCCGACCACACTCGGCGGCCAGGTGAACGCGCTCGTGAAGCGCTCGAAGTCCGGCTCCGGCGAGCTCAGCCCCAAGTCGTCGAAGGAGACCCGCCGCCCGTCGCCGCTTCCGTCCGACATCGAGGGCTGCGTGGGCCGCATCTCCGGCAAGGTCGGCGTCCGCCCGATCGTCGTCGACCACGGCACGTACGAGGGCAAGGACGTCAAGGTGCTGGTCTTCAGCAAGGCCGCCACCCCCGCGAGCTACGACGTCTGGATCGTCGACTCCCACTGCTCCAGCGGCGCCGACGGCATCGTCACGCACACCACCGTGCCCCGTCATCGCTGACCCGGCTGCCCGGGGAATCATCGCCGCCTAGGATCGGTTGACGCGACTGGTACGACGCCGGCCGCGACGGTACGTACCCAGGTGAACGACGAAAGGGCGGACAGCGTGAGCGACGTGCGCAACGTGATCATCATCGGATCGGGGCCCGCAGGGTATACGGCCGCGATCTATGCCGCCCGGGCCCAGTTGAAGCCGCTGGTGTTCGAGGGGTCGGTCACGGCGGGCGGTGCCCTGATGAACACGACCGACGTGGAGAACTTCCCCGGCTTCGCCGACGGCATCCTCGGCCCCGACCTGATGGACAACCTCAGGAAGCAGGCGGAGCGGTTCGGCGCCGAGCTCGTCTCCGACGACGTCACCGAGGTCGACCTCGAGGCCAACCCGAAGATCGTGAAGGTCGGCGACGCCGTCCACGAGGCGCGCACGGTGATCCTCGCGACCGGCTCCGCTTACCGGAAGCTCGGCGTTCCCGGCGAGGAGGCGCTCTCCGGCCATGGCGTCTCCTGGTGCGCCACCTGTGACGGCTTCTTCTTCCGCGAGCAGGACATCGTGGTCGTCGGCGGCGGCGACTCCGCGATGGAGGAGGCGACGTTCCTGACGCGCTTCGCCCGCTCGGTGACCGTCGTCCACCGCCGTAGCGAGCTGCGCGCCAGCAAGATCATGCAGGAGCGCGCGTTCGACAACCCGAAGATCCGCTTCGTGTGGGACAGCGAGGTCGTCGAGGTCCTCGGCGAGGGCAAGGTCTCCGGCGTCCGGCTCCGCAACCTCCAGACCAACGAGGAGAGCACGCTCGAGGCGACGGGCATGTTCGTGGCGATCGGCCACGACCCGCGCAGCGAGCTGTTCGCCGACCAGGTCGGTGTCGACGACGAGGGCTACGCCATCGTCACGGCGCCGTCCACCAAGACCAAGATCCCCGGCGTGTTCGCCTGCGGTGACCTCGTGGACCACACGTACCGTCAGGCCATCACCGCCGCCGGCACCGGCTGCTCGGCCGCCATCGACGCCGAGCGCTGGCTCGCCGACACCTGATCACCGCGGTGATCGTCCATCAGCCAGGCCCGGCCAGACGTATGAAGGAGATTCCCATGGGCGCCAACGCGACGACCAACACGAAGAAGATCACCGACGCGAGCTTCGAGACCGACGTCCTGAAGAGCGACAAGCCCGTGATCGTCGACTTCTGGGCGGAGTGGTGCGGCCCCTGCAAGCAGGTCGCCCCCGTTCTGGAGGAGATCGCGGGCACGTACGCCGAAAAGCTCACCGTCGCGAAGCTGAACATCGACGAGAACCCGAACGTCCCGCGCGACTACGGCATCATGCAGATCCCGACGATGAACGTCTACAAGGACGGTCAGGTCGTCAAGCAGATCATCGGCGCCAAGCCGAAGGCCGCGCTCCTGCGGGACCTCGCCGAGTTCATCTGAGCCCGACCTCGTTTCACGTGAAACATGGCCGGCCCCCACCAACACGGTGGGGGCCGGCTTCGTTCGTACGGAGGCTATTCGCACGCTGGCGGGGCGACGCCGTGCTCCAGGTACAGCGTGCTCCCTTCGTCCCGGGCCCACAGCGCCGAACGCAGCCGACGGAACAGCCGGGGGATCAGCATCGGCTCCATCTCGTCGGCCGCGACGTAGCGATAGCTCCGAAGCTCCTCCTGCTGGAGCACGATCCGGTCGTGCAGCCCGGCGGGGAGCGTGCCTCCGTCGAAGACGTAGAGGATCTTGCCGCCCTCGCCCGTACGCGGCGCCCAGTCGACCGCGAGCAGCCGGCCGATCGGCGGCGTGATCCCCAACTCCTCCTCCACCTCGCGCCGGCACGCGCTCAGCGGCGACTCGCCGGGCTCGACCATGCCGCCGGGGATGTCCCAGTGCGGCTTGTAGCACGGTTCCACGAGCATCATCCGGCCGTCGGCGTCGACGAACAACGCGCCCGCCGCCATGCGCGCAAGCGCGCCCTGAGGAGTCACGGTCACCAACTCTAGGGATGCCGCGCGGCGACGGCCACGGACGGCCCACGTACGGCGCTGAGGCGGCTCAGATCGGCCGCAGAGCACCTTCGGGGGACATCGATCCGAGCAGACGCTCCAGGGCCACCTCGAGGTCCTCCCGCCACGACACCATCGCCTTGAGTTCCAGGCGCAGCCGCGGATAGCGGTGATGCGGGCGCACGGTCTTGAAGCCGATCGCGAGCAGGAAGTCCGCGGGGAGCACGCAGCCGGGCGTCTCCCACTTCACGTCGCCGAACGCCTCCACGGCGCGGATGCCGCGGCGCGTGAGGTCCTTGGCGACACCCTGGACGAGCATCCGCCCGAGCCCGCCGCCGACGAAGTCGGGGGCGATGTAGGCCGACATGAGGACCACCGCGTCGGCGCTGACGGGACTCGTCGGGAACGCGACGCTGCGCGGTACGTAGACGGGCGGGGCGTAGAGGACGTAGCCCGCGGGGACGCCGTCGACGTAGACGACCTTGCCGCAGCTCCCCCAGTCGAGCAGCGTCGAGGACAGCCAGGCCTCCTTCTCCAGGCCCGCGTCACCGCTCTCGGCCGCGCGTTCCGCGTGGATGGGATCGAGCTCCCAGAAGACGCAGCGGCGGCAGCGCACCGGTAGATCGTCAAGGTTGTCCAGCGTGATGTTCGCAATGCGTCGCGACACCGCGTACCTCCCCACGGCGGCCGGGCGCGGTGCGGCGGCGCACATACGCGCACCCGGCGGATCCGTCCTCGTCGAAGATTATCGCCGACCGCCGCCCCGGGTCGGCATCTCGGCGCGGCGCTGCTTAGTGTTGAGCGGTGACCCATCGCAAGCACTTCGGTAGTGACAACCACGCCGGAACACACCCCCGTGTCCTCGCCGCGATCGCCGAAGCCAATGCCGGTGACGCGGACTCCTACGGCGCCGACGAATGGACCCGGCGGCTCCAGGCGCGCTTCGCCGAGGTCTTCGGCGACCACGCGCAGGGCTTCCCCGTCTTCAACGGGACCGCCGCCAACGTCCTGTCGCTCGCCGCGCTCCTGCGCCCGTACGAAGCGGTGATCTGTGCGGAGACGGCGCACATCACGGTCGACGAGTGCGCCGCGCCCGAGCGTTTCACGTCGAGCAAGCTCCTGCCGGTGCCGACCCCTGACGGCAAGCTCACCCCCGAGCTGATCGCGACGCGCATGACGGGCGTGGGGGACCAGCACCACGTCCAGCCGAGGGTCGTCTCACTGGCCCAGGTCACCGAGCTCGGCACGTGCTACACCATCGGCGAACTGGCCGCGATCGTCGCGTACGCGCGCGAGCACGACCTTCTCGTGCACATGGACGGCGCGCGCGTCGCCAACGCCATCGCCCACCTCGGCTGCGATCCCCGCGAGCTGACCGACGGCGTCGACGTCCTCAGCTTCGGGGCCACGAAGAACGGCGCGATGAACGCGGACGCCGTCGTCCTCCTCCGTCCCGAGGCCGCGAGCGCGTTCCCCTTCATCAGGAAGCAGGGGATGCAGCTCTCCTCGAAGATGCGCTTCATGTCGGCGCAGATCCTCGCGCTCTTCGACGACGACCTCTGGCTCGACAACGCCCGGCACTCCAACGCCATGGCGCGGCGGCTCGCCGCCGGCCTGGACGACATCCCGTCCGTACGGCTCTACCAGCCCGTCGAGTCCAACGCGGTCTTCGCGACGCTCGCGCCGGAGCACATCGAGAAGCTCCGCGACCGCTGGTCCTTCTACGTCTGGGACGACGCCGCATCGGTCGTCCGCTGGATGACGGCCTTCGACACCTCGGAGTCCGACGTCGACGGTTTCCTCGCCGACATCCGTACGGTGTGCGGCTGACACGACGACGTTTCACGTGAAACGGCCCCCGACGATGTCCGTCGGGGGCCGTTCGTCGTCTCGTACGTCAGGTGCCGTTCTCCCGGAGCGACTCGACGCTCTCCGGGTCCATCACCTTCACGATCCGCTCGAGGTCGTCCAGCGAGGCGAACTCCAGCACGATCTTGCCCTTGCGCTTGCCGAGGTCGACCTTCACCTTCGTCTCGAAGACGTCGGACAACCGCCCGGCGAGGTCGTTCAGCGCGGGCGCCACCGGCTTGTTCCTCGTGACCTTCTGCGGCTGCTTCTCGGCGCCCTCGCCAAGGGTGATCAGCTCTTCGAGCGCGCGTACGGACAGCCCCTCGGCCACCACGCGGTAGGCCAGGTGCTCCTGGCGCTCGGGATCGCTGACCGACAGCAGCGCCCGCGCGTGGCCCGCGCTCAGCACGCCGGCGGCCACGCGGCGCTGCACCGCGGGTGGGAGGTTCAGCAGCCGGAGCGTGTTCGTGATGTGCGGACGGGACCGGCCGATCTTCTTCGCCAGGCCGTCGTGGGTGGCGCCGAACTCCTCCAGGAGCTGCTGGTACGCGGCGGCCTCCTCCAGCGGGTTGAGCTGCTCGCGGTGCAGGTTCTCGATCAGCGCTTCGCGCAGCAGCTCGTCGTCGTCGGTGTCCCGGATGATCGCCGGGATCTCGCGGAGCCCGGCGCGCTGCGTCGCCCGCCAGCGCCGCTCGCCCATGATGAGCTCGTAGCGGCCCGGACCGGCACGGCGTACGACGACCGGCTGGAGCAGCCCGACCTCGCGGATCGAGGCGGAGAGCTCGTCGAGCGCGTCTTCGTCGAAGGTCTGCCGGGGCTGGCGCGGGTTCGGCGTGATCGCGCCGACGCGCAGCTCCTCGAAGTGGGCGCCCACGACCGGCTCCGCGCCCCCGGTGGGCCCCTCCCAGTTCTCCGTCGGCTCAGGTGCCGTCGGTATGAGCGCGCCGAGCCCCTTGCCCAGGCCGCGCCGCTGTTGACTCACCGCGTGGTCCCCCCATCTTCCCCACCGCGAAATGCGATCTCCCGGGCGGCCGCCGTGTAGGCGAGCGCGCCACTGGAGCCCGGATCATAGGTCATCACCGACTGGCCGTAGCTCGGCGCCTCCGAGACGCGCACGCTGCGGGGGATGACCGTATGCAGGACGGTCTCTCCGAAGTGGGCGCGGACCTCGTCGGCCACCTGCGACGCCAGCCGGGTGCGTGCGTCGTACATCGTCAGCAGGATCGTCGAGACGTTCAGCTCGGGGTTCAGGTGCGCCTTGATGAGGTCGACGTTCCGCAGGAGCTGGCCGAGCCCCTCGAGCGCGTAGTACTCGCACTGGATCGGGATCATGACCTCGTCGGCCGCGACGAGCGCGTTAACGGTCAGCAGGCCGAGCGAGGGCGGGCAGTCCACGAGGATGTAGTCGACGGTGGTCCGGTCGAACGCCTCCAGCGCCCGCTTCAGCCGCGACTCCCTGGCGACGAGCGACACCAGCTCGATCTCGGCACCCGCGAGGTCGATGGTCGCCGGCACACACCACAGGTTGTCCTGCTCCTCCACCTTCACGGCCGTCTCGGCGAGCGGCATCTCGTCGACGAGCGCGTTGTAGATGGACGGCACCTCGGAGCGGTGCTCGACGCCGAGGGCGGTCGAGGCGTTCCCCTGGGGGTCGAGGTCGATCACCAACACGCGTGAGCCGTGGATCGCCAGCGAGGCCGCCAGGTTCACCGCGGTGGTCGTCTTCCCGACGCCGCCCTTCTGGTTGGCGATCGTGATCACCCGGCATCCGCCCGCCGGCCGCGGCCACGGCTTCTCGCCACGCCGGCCCTTGACGCTCAGCGCCGCCTCCGCGGCGCGAGCGATCGGGGTATCCGCCAAGCCGGTCGGCGCCGTGCGGGTCGTCGCCGTGGTTTCACGTGAAACGGCGGCACTCAATGCCTCACGCACCAACGGAGCCTCATCGTCAACCACCGAATCCGTGTCCTCCACCCCAGCTTGCTCCTCCGGCGAGGTCGGCCACCCGAGACCGCGCTCACCCTCGTCGCCGTCGCGCCCAGCCACCTGCTCGGGCCATCCAAGTCCGTTTGGGGTGCTCATGCTCGCCCTCTCACTGCTCGCCCCGTCTCCTCGTCACCGTTTCCGGTTGCGACGACCCTTCCGTTGCGAACCGGCGATCACCCGGACGATCGTCGTGGCGGGATTGACCCTACTCTGCCCGACCTGCACCACCCCGGCATCCCGAACCGCGTGACTCCTCAGCGTCTCGGACGCCTCGGCCAGTTCGGCGGCGGCCCGGTCGCCCTTGAGCGCCAGGAGCGCGCCGCCCGGTCGGAGCAGGGGCAGCGCCCAGTTCGCCAGCCGGTCCAGGGGAGCGACCGCGCGGGCCGTCACGATGTCGGCGACCAGCTTCCCGGCGTACTCCTCGGCCCGACCGCGGACCACCTCGACGTGGGCCAGCTCGAGTTCCCGTACGCACTCGGCGAGGAAGTTCGTCCGCCGCAGCAACGGTTCGAGGAGCGTTACCCGGATGTCAGGACGCACGATACCGAGGACGATGCCGGGAAGGCCCGCACCGGATCCGATGTCGACGACATGCGCGCCCTCGGGGACGATCTCCGCGACGACGGCGCAGTTGATCAGATGCCGGTCCCAGATGCGGTCGACCTCGCGGGGCCCGAGCAGGCCGCGCTCCACGGCGGCGCCGACGAGGATGCGCGCGAACGCCTCCGCGGTGCCGAAGGAGGCGCCGAACACGTCGTACGCCTCCGCCGGCGCCGTAGGCGCGGCCGCTTCGTTCAACACGACCGGCCTCGCTCACGCGGACGGTAGTTATCCACAGGCGGTCGACTTATCCCCAACGTGACCTCACCACATGTCGAAACCTGGCCATGAGGATCAAGGCCCAGGTAGTAAAGGAGATTCTTGCGTACGGCCCGGGCCGCGCGAGCCTGGGACACCCAGTTATCCACAGCCATCCACAGCTACTCCGGGACACAATGATCTTGATGGGCCTCGCGGACGCGCACCCGCGCCCACAAGAGAAACGTCGGCCCGGTCCACCCACCGGGGACCGGGCCGACGCCGAGCTTCCGCGCCCTATTCGGCGGGGTACACGACCACGTGGCGGTTCGGCTCCTCGCCCTCCGACTCGCTGCGCAGCCCGGCCGCGGCGACGGCGTCGTGCACGATCTTGCGCTCGAACGGGGTCATGGAATCGAGCGGCTTCGGCTGGCCGGTCTCCCGCACCTCGGCCGCGAGCTTCTCGCCGAGCTTCGTCAGCTCGGTGCGCTTGTTCTCGCGGTAGCTGCCGACGTCGAGCATCAGGCGGCTGCGCTCGCCGGTCTGGCGGAGCACGGCCAGGCGGGTGAGCTCCTGGAGCGCCTCGAGGACCTCGCCGTTGGGGCCGACGAGCTCCTTCAGCGTGGCGCCGACGACCGAGACGAGCGCGCGTTCGCCCTCGACGTCCATGTCGATGTCGCCGTCGAGGTCGGCGATGTCGAGCAGGCCCTCGATGTAGTCGGCCGCGATCTCACCCTCCTGCTCGAGGACGTCGCTGCCCTTGGTCTCGGCATCCGTCACGGCCGGGTTCTCCCTCTTCGACTCACCAGCGGATTCGACCGCTTCGGTCTGCGTCATTTCTTGCCGCTCCGCTTGCTGCGCGTCTGACGTTGCGGCTGAGTACGCACGATCTTAGGCGCCTCAGGTTCCGCGTCCTGCCCATTCTGCCCGCCCTTGCCAGACGAGTTCTTCGACTTGCCGAACGGCGTGACACCGCCGAGCAGCCGCGGGGCCGGGCCGCCGTTGGACGACGGCTTGGCGCCCTTCGCGGGCGTCGGCGCGGAACCGCCGCCGCCGGTGGCGCCGGCCGTCGCCGTGCTGGTCAGCGGGATGCGCTTGTAGATGAAGTGCTGCTGCACCAGGGTCCACACGTTGGTGGTCACCCAGTAGACGAGGACGCCGATGGGCAGCGAGAGGCCGAACAGGCCGAACAGCGGGACGACGTACATCATCATCTTCTGCTGCTTGGCCATCGGGTTGTCCGGCATCTGGGTCATCGAGCGCCTGGTGCTCTGCCGGACGGTGAGGAAGGTGGTGCAGCTACTGATGAGGCACGCGCAGATGATCACGATCTGGACGGTCAGCGGCGCGGAGGTCGAGAAGTGCCCGGAGATGTGCGCGCCGAAGAGCGTCGCGTGTGACGCGCTGTCCATCGTCGCCTGGTCGATGCCGTACATCGGCTTGCCGCCGGAGATGGCGCGCAGGACGTGGAACAGGCCGTAGAAGACCGGCGCCTGGACGAGCAGCGGAAGGCAGCCGCCGAGCGGGTTCGCACCGCTCTCCTGCATGACCTTCTGCATCTCCTGGTTGAGACGCTGCTTGTCGTTCTTGTACTTCTTGCGGAGCTCCTGCAGCTTCGGCTGGATCTCCTGCATCTTGCGCGTCGAGTGGATCTGCTTGACGAACAGCGGCACCATCAGGAGCCGCATGATCACCACGAGCACCACGATGCTCAGCACCCAGGCGGGACCGCTGTCCGGCTGGAAGATCAGGCTGAGCCCGGAGTGGATCTTGAGCAGCACCCATGCCACGGCCTCGAACAGCCAGTTCAGGAACGACGGCGAAGTCCAGTCCGTCGACAGCGCGAGTGACACGAGCTAGCTCCCTCGGGTTTTCTCCATCAAGCGCACCTCCGAGTGCGCCGGCGGTACGGGGTCGTGGCCGCCGGGGTTGAACGGGTGGCAGCGACCGAGCCGGCGGACCGCCAGCCACACGCCCCGCGCCGCGCCGTGCACCCGGACGGCCTCCAATGCGTACGCACTGCAGGTGGGGGTGAAGCGGCACGTCGGACCGAACATTGGGCTGATGAACCGCTGATAGAACCGGACCATCCCCATGAGCAGACGGGCCGACAGGGACGGTGCCGTCGCTGGTGCACTCATCTCCCCGCCCCGGTCTCGCTCGGCTTGGTCTCGGTCGGCGCGCCCTCGGCCACCTCACCGGACCGCATCAACCGGTGAAGCACGCGGTCGACATCTGCGGCCAGGTCGTGGAATGACGCCTTCGCGGACCGCGGATTGGCCCGCACTACCAGAAGGCTACCCGCAGGAAGTACCTTGCGGCGATCGGCCAGGATATGCCGGAGTCTCCGCTCGACACGGTTGCGGACCACGGAGTTGCCCACCGCGCGGCTGACGACGAAGCCCACCCGCGGCGGCTCGGTGGATTCCGGCCGGGTCAGCAGGTGGGCGACGACAAAAGGTCGTCCGGCGCGACGACCGCGCCGGACGACTTCGGTGAACTCGGCGCGCCGCCGCATCCGATGGACGGCGGGCAGCACGGAATGGTCGCGCTCGCGGCTCAGGCCGCGAGGCGCGCGCGGCCCTTACGCCGCCGACCGGAAAGGATGGCGCGACCCGCACGGGTGCGCATGCGCAGCCGGAAGCCGTGGGTCTTCGCGCGACGACGGTTGTTCGGCTGGTACGTACGCTTGCTCACTGGTCGGCTCCGGTGTGGTGGGCCCGACGCGGGGGCCCGTCGATGGGGCATTGCGGTGATCCGCCGAACGGGGCACCGATGGGGTTCGGTGCGGGCCTGCCCGGGCCCACGAACATGGGTGCGGGCATGAGCTACTCCGCCGAGGATCGACCCTCGTACGTTACGGCCCCGCTCCATCCTGGTCAAACCGAACGAGCGTGCCCGCGAGGGCCCCGTACGGCCAACACTTTTCCACACCTGCCGCGCGCCGCCGCGCGGTTATCAATAGGCTGTGGACAACGGTTTGAACAGGCACCCTGTCCGCAGCTACTGTCGCTCGGCCGGTCCACCTGCGCCAATGACCTCCCGGGTCGTGAATTTGGCAGGTAGGGCGGCGCTGGAGCAACGAACTCCACATCCACGGCGCGCCGCGTCCACCTGGACACGCCCTGTGGGGGACACGTGAACAACGTGTGGATAAGCGTGTGGAAGCCAAGCCGTGCGCCGTACGGGGGGACGTCTCGGCGGTACGAGCGAGCTAGGAGGGGAAGCGTTCATGAGCGAGGTCGACCTCGTATCTGTGTGGTCCCGGTCGATGGAAGGCCTGGCCGACGACGCGCTGCAGCCCCAGCACCGTGCGTGGCTGCGGCTGACCCGGCCGCTCGGCCTGGTCGAGGACACCGCGCTGCTCGCCGCGCCGAACGACTACGTCAAGAACATGATCGAGACGCGGCTGCGGCCGCTGATCGTGCAGACGTTCTCGCGCGAGCTGGGCAGGGAGATCCGGGTCGCCGTCACGGTGGACCCCACGATCGCGGAGCCCGAGCCGACCGATCCGCCCGCCAACGTCGCGCCGCCGAGCATCACCGCGCCCGGCATCTCCTCGCCGGGCGCCGCGCCCGGCCCGGTGGCGCAGTTCGAGTCCGGTTTCCGGCCGCGCCACGCCGGCCAGCCGATGGAGAGCTCGCCCGCGCCGTGGGACACCGCGCCGCCGGCCCACGAGCCGCCGCGCGAGGAGCAGCAGCCCGTACGACCGCCGTCGCCGGACCAGGAGTACCGCGCGCTCGACCAGGGGTACGGGCCGCAGCAGGCGCGCCAGCCGGAGTATCCGCAGTCGCGGCCCGAGCCACAGGGCATGCCGGTGTCGCCGCCGCAGCCGCGCGACTACCAGCCGCCGTCGCCGCCCGCGCGGTCGTTCCCGTCGCAGCCCGCCGACGTCGGCCCGCCGCATCCCTCTTCCGGTGAGGCGCCGCGCGGGCTGCCGCAGCGGCCCGCGCCGTGGGAGGGCAGGCCCGCGGCGCGCCCGGCCGAGCCGGCGCGGCTGAACCCGAAGTACACCTTCGACACGTTCGTCATCGGGTCGAGCAACCGCTTCGCCCACGCCGCGGCGGTCGCGGTCGCCGAGGCGCCGGCGAAGGCGTACAACCCGCTGTTCATCTACGGCGACTCCGGGCTCGGCAAGACCCACCTGCTGCACGCGATCGGCCACTACGCGCAGAGCCTGTACGAAGGCGTCCGGGTGAGGTACGTCAGCTCGGAGGAGTTCACGAACGACTTCATCAACTCCATCCGCGACGGCAAGGCGGACGGCTTCCGCAGGCGCTACCGCGACGTCGACATCCTCCTGGTGGACGACATCCAGTTCCTGGAGAACAAGGAGCAGACGCAGGAGGAGTTCTTCCACACGTTCAACACGCTCCACAACTCCAACAAGCAGATCGTCATCTCCAGCGACCGCGCGCCGAAGCAGCTCGTGACGCTGGAGGACCGGCTGCGCAACCGGTTCGAGTGGGGGCTGATCACCGACGTCCAGCCGCCCGAGCTGGAGACGCGGATCGCGATCCTGCGGAAGAAGGCGGCGCAGGAGGGGCTGAACGCGCCGCCCGAGGTGCTGGAGTACATCGCCAGCAAGATCGCGACGAACATCCGCGAGCTCGAGGGCGCGCTGATCCGGGTGACCGCGTTCGCCAGCCTGAACCGCCAGTCGGTGGACCTCCAGCTCACGGAGATCGTGCTGAAGGACCTCATCCCCGATGCCTCGGGGCCGGAGATCAACGCGACGACGATCATGGCGCAGACCGCGGCGTACTTCGGGCTCACCACGGACGACCTGTGCAGTACGTCCCGCTCGCGGGTGCTCGTGACGGCGCGGCAGATCGCGATGTACCTCTGCCGCGAGCTGACCGAGCTGTCGCTGCCGAAGATCGGGCAGCAGTTCGGCGGCCGCGACCACACCACCGTGATGCACGCCGATCGGAAGATCCGGTCGCTCATGGCGGAGCGCCGCTCGATCTACAACCAGGTCACCGAGCTGACCAATCGCATCAAGCAGCAGGCGCGCAAGGGATAGCGGTGCCGTACGCGTCCGGGGCGGTCGGGCTCCATCGGCCTGTGGACTGTGTGGATAACCGGGGCGGGTCCGTGGATAACGCCGTCGTCCACAGGTTCACAGGGCGTCCCCAAGTTGTCCGCAGGCTATCCCGAGCCGGTCCACACGGTTGTCCCCAGAGTTATCCCCAATCCACCGAGCGTCCCCAGCCTTCCCCCAGCCGGTCCCCAGGGATCCCGGGTTTCTCCACACGTTCACGCACATGCCGACGGATGCCCGTCGCATGGGGAAGACTGTGTGGAGCACCTTGGGATGAGCGGGGGATGACTTGCGGACAGACTGTGGGGAACGCGTCGCCGTCCCCAGGCGCACCCGGTTTCCCCACCGTCCACACACAGGGACGGTGGATGACCGCTACGGTTCTGACCAGCAAAAACGAGTGCTGTCCACACTTTCCACTGCCCCTATGACTATGACTATTTCTCTATCTACTAGTCCTCAGAAGCAAAGCGGTGTGCCCAAGCGGGTGTCGGGCGCACACGTGACCGGTGCGCCCGACACCCGGAAAAGAAGCACCGAAGAACCAGGAGGCGGATTCCAGTGAAGTTCCGTGTCGAACGTGACGTGCTCGCCGATGCGGTCGCCTGGACCGCTCGGTCGTTGCCCGTACGCCCATCGCTGCCCGTGCTCGCCGGGATGCTCCTCGAGACGACCGAGGACTCCACCCTGCGGCTGTCGAGCTTCGACTACGAGGTCTCCGCGCAGGTCTCCGTCGAGGCCACGTCCGCGGAGGCCGGCACCGTCCTCGTCTCCGGCAAGCTCCTTGCCGAGATCACGCGCAGCCTGCCCGCACAGCCTGTGGACGTCTCCACCGACGGCTCCAAGGTCGTGCTCACGTGCGGGAGCGCGAAGTTCACCCTGCTGACGCTGCCGGTGGAGGACTACCCGTCGCTGCCGGAGATGCCGCCGGCCGCCGGTTCCGTGGGCAGCGACGTCTTCTCCGCCGCCGTCGGCCAGACGGCCATCGCGGCCGGCCGCGACGACACCCTGCCGTTCCTCACGGGCATCCGCGTGGAGATCGAGGGCGAGACCGTGACGCTCGCCGCGACCGACCGCTACCGCCTGGCCGTCCGCGAGTTCCAGTGGACCCCCGGCCGTTCCGACATCTCCGCGGTCGCCCTGGTGCCCGCGAAGACCCTGGCGGACACCGCGAAGTCGCTGACCAGCGGCGCCGAGGTCTCCATCGCCCTCTCCGGTGAGGACATCGGCGAGGGCATGATCGGCTTCGAGGGCGGCGGCCGGCGTACGACCACCCGGCTGCTCGACGGCGACCTGCCGAAGTACCGCTCGCTGTTCCCCACCGAGTTCGCGTCGCACGCGGAGATCGCGACCGGCCCGTTCATCGAGGCCGTGAAGCGCGTCTCGCTGGTGGCCGAGCGCAACACGCCGCTGCGGCTCGCGTTCTCCCAGGGCGAGCTGGTCCTCGAGGCCGGCACGGGCGACGAGGCACAGGCTGTGGAAGCCCTGGAGGCGAAGCTCGAAGGCGATGACATCCGGAGCGCCTTCAACCCGCAGTTCCTGCTCGACGGCCTGAACGCCATCGGGTCGGATACCGCGTGCATGGAGTTCACGACCTCGACGAAGCCCGCCGTGATCACCGCGAAGCCCGCGGCCGAGGGCACCACCGCCGAGTACCGCTACCTGATCATGCCGGTGCGCATGTCCGGCTGAGCGGGGCGTGGGTACGGGGAAACCGGAACAACGGCGCGAGAACACGAAGGGACCACGAATGCGGATCGGGATGATCGGCCTTGGCCGCATGGGGGGCAACATGGCCGAGCGGCTGCGCCGCGGCGGCCACACGGTCGTCGGCTACGACCGCGACCCGGCCGTCAGCGACGCCAGCAGCCTCGAAGACCTCGTGAAGCGTCTCGACGCGCCGCGTACGGTCTGGGTGATGGTGCCGGCCGGCGATGCCACCCAGGAGACCGTCCACACCCTGGGGGAACTGCTCGCCGAGGGCGACACGGTCGTCGACGGCGGCAACTCCCACTACGTGGACGACCAGAAGCACGCGGCCCACCTCGCGGAGCGCGGCATCGGGTTCGTCGACGCGGGCGTCAGCGGCGGCGTGTGGGGGCTCCAGAACGGCTACGCGCTCATGGTCGGCGGCGCCGACGGCGATGTCCAGCGGCTGATGCCGATCTTCGAGGCGCTCAAGCCCGAGGGCGACTACGGCTTCGTCCACGCCGGCGACGTCGGCGCGGGCCACTTCACGAAGATGGTCCACAACGGCATCGAGTACGGCATGATGCAGGCCTTCGGCGAGGGATACGAGCTCCTCGCCGCGGCCGACATCGTCAAGGACGTCCCCGGCACCTTCCGTAGCTGGCAGGAGGGCACGGTCATCCGTTCGTGGCTGCTCGACCTCCTGGTGAACGCCCTCGGCGAGGACCCGGGCCTGAAGGAGCTCCGCGGCTACGCGGACGACTCCGGCGAGGGCCGGTGGACCGTCCAGGCGGCCGTCGACCACGCGGTGCCGCTCCCGGTGATCACGTCCGCGCTCTTCGCGCGGTTCGCCTCCCGGCAGGACGACTCGCCGGCGATGAAGGTCGTCGCCGCGCTGCGCAACCAGTTCGGCGGCCACGCCGTGGAGTCCACGAACGACGGTGGAAAGCCCGCCTGATAGACGGACTTATCCACAGCCTGTGCGTCAAGGCGTGACGTACGGGGACCGCGGGTTTCGGGCCGCGCGCCGTACCGGGTGTCAGGCACACCCGGAGGTGCGCGGCCCTATCCTCTGATTCGTGTATCTGGCCAACCTCGTGTGTGAGGACTTCCGGTCCTACGAGTCCGTCACGCTGACCCTGGAGCCCGGCGTGACGGCGTTCATCGGTCCGAACGGCCAGGGCAAGACCAACCTCGTCGAGGCGGTCGCGTACATCGCGACCCACTCCAGCCACCGGGTGGCCGCCGACGCGCCGCTCGTCCGCCATGGCGCCTCACGCGCGGTGCTCCGCGCCGGAATCGTGTCGCACGAGCGGAAGGCCATCGTGGAGCTGGAGGTCAACCCCGGCCGGGCGAATCGCGCGCGGCTGAACCGCTCCCCCGCGCAGCGCCCGCGCGACGTCCTCGGCCTGCTGCGCACGGTGCTGTTCGCCCCGGAGGACCTGGCGCTCGTCAAGGGCGACCCGGGCGAGCGGCGGCGGTTCCTCGACGACCTGCTGGTGGCGCGCGCCCCCCGGTTCGCCGGTGTGCGCTCGGACTACGAACGGGTGCTGAAGCAGCGCAACGCCCTGTTGAAATCGGCGGCCGCCGCGCGCGGCCGCGTCCGCAGGGGCGACGCCGAGGGCCTGGCCACGCTCGACGTCTGGGACGACCACCTCACCCGCGCGGGCTCGGAGCTGCTGGCCGCGCGGCTCGCGCTGGTCGCCGACCTCCGGCCCCTGGTGGCCAAGTGCTACGCGGAGATCGCCGAGTCGGCGCAGGCGTCCGGCGACGCGCGGCTGGCGTACCGCAGCTCGGCCGGCGAGGCGGCGCTCGCGGCGGCCGACCGCGCGGCGCTGGAGGAGGCCGTGCGCGCCGCCCTGGCGGAGGCGCGGCCGCAGGAGCTCGAACGCGGGATCAGCCTGGTTGGGCCGCACCGCGACGAGCTCGTCCTCGGCCTGGGCGACCTGCCCGCGCGCGGCTACGCGAGCCACGGCGAGTCGTGGTCGTTCGCGCTGGCGCTGCGCTTGGCCGCGTTCGAGCTGCTGCGCGCCGACGGCGACGACCCGGTGCTGCTGCTCGACGACGTGTTCGCCGAGCTCGACACCGGGCGCCGCGACCGCCTCGCGCGGATGGTCGGCGATGCCGAGCAGGTCATCATCACCGCGGCGGTAGCCGACGACGTACCGGAGACGCTGCGCGGCCGGCGGTTCGACGTGACCCGGGGGCAGGTGAGCGATGCCGGACGACGCGACGCCGAGTGAGCGCGAGCCGAACCGCGACGGTTCCGAACGCGCAGGCCGCGACCACGCACGCGAGGCGTTGAGCCAGGCCAAGTCCGACGCGCGCCGCCGCGGCGCGATGCCGGGCGCGGCCGGGCGCGGCGGCGGGCGCAGGTCGCGTACGGAACCAGGGCGGCGGGCGCGCAACGACGACCCGCAGTCGATCAGCGACGTGCTCGGGGGCCTGGTGTCCGACCAGGGGTGGCGGGAGCGCGCGGCCATCGGCGCCGTCTTCGGCCGCTGGGACCAGATCGTCGGGCCGGACCTGGCCGAGCACACCCGTCCGGAGAGCTTCGCCGACGGCGAGGTGGTCGTACGCGCGGATTCCGCGGCGTGGGCGACGCAGGTGCGGCTACTCGCCGGGTCGCTGGTGCGCCGCCTCAACGAGGAGCTCGGCCACGGCACGGTCGCGACGGTGAAGGTCACCGGGCCCGGCGCGAACGACCGGCGCCGCCGGTGGTCGAACGGCTGAACACGCCGTCGCCCACCCCGCCGGCGCACTAAACTGGGAGGTGATCCCGTACGCCACCGGTCCGTCCGGCCACATCCGGCCCTCCGGGACGTTGACGCAATCCAAAGCGCCGTAGCCGTCGCGGAGGAGGGTGGGCACGGGGTGGACCTTGCGCCCCCGAGAGTTCGTCCCTCATATTGCGGCACAGCGCCGTCA
Source organism: Streptosporangiaceae bacterium (assembly GCA_036502625.1). Lineage (GTDB taxonomy): Bacteria > Actinomycetota > Actinomycetes > Streptosporangiales > Streptosporangiaceae > DASXYG01. The sequence goes on along the minus strand of DASXYG010000125.1, from coordinate 25,103 downwards.
ACGCCCCTTTGAGTGGCCGGGGCAGGTATCATGGACGTGGATTCAGGACACTTGCGCTGACGCGGCCTCGCGCCGCGACCGTCTACCCCAGGTGTCCACAACGGCACTGGAGCACCGCTTTGGCGCGTGTCCGCGGCAGGAGGACTTCCACTTGGCGTACGACGCTCGATCGATCAAGGTTCTCGAAGGCCTCGAAGCAGTCCGCAAGCGTCCGGGTATGTACATCGGTTCCACCGGTGAACGGGGCCTGCACCACCTGGTCTACGAGGTTGTGGACAACTCGGTGGACGAAGCGCTCGCCGGCTTCTGCGACAGCATCCAGGTGACGCTGCTCGCCGACGGCGGAGTGCGGGTGGTCGACAACGGCCGCGGCATCCCGGTGGACAAGGAGCCCAAGACGGGGCTCAGCGGCGTCGAGGTCGTGCTCACCAAGCTGCACGCGGGCGGCAAGTTCGACGGCAAGTCCTACGCGGTGTCCGGCGGCCTGCACGGCGTCGGCATCTCCGTGGTGAACGCGCTGTCGTCCCGCCTCGATGTCGAGGTCAGGCTCAAGGGCGCGCTGTGGACCCAGACGTATGAGATGACCCGTCCGACGGCGCCGCTCGAGCGTACGGGCGACGCCACCGATACCGGAACGACGATCACGTTCTGGCCGGACGACACCATCTTCGAGACGACCACCTGGAGCTTCGAGACGCTCTCGCGGCGCCTCCAGGAGATGGCGTTCCTCAACCGCGGCCTGTCGATCTCGCTGAGCGACGAGCGCCCGGAGTTCACCAACGGTGAGCCGAACACGGTCGTCTACCACTACGACGGCGGCATCGAGGACTTCGTCCGCCACATCAACGCGTCGAAGGACCCCGTCCACACCAACGTGATCGCGTTCAGCGACGAGGGCGAGGGCATCTCCGTCGAGATCGCGATGCAGTGGAACAACGGCTACGCCGAGTCGGTCCACACGTTCGCGAACACGATCAACACCGCGGAGGGCGGCACCCACGAAGAGGGGTTCCGCGCCGCGCTCACCTCGATCGTCAACCGCTACGCCCGCGACCAGAAGCTGCTGCGCGAGGGCAAGGACGACAACCTCACCGGTGAGGACGTCCGCGAGGGGCTCACCGCGATCGTCTCGGTGAAGCTGGCCGACCCGCAGTTCGAGGGCCAGACGAAGACGAAGCTGGGCAACACCGAGGCGAAGTCGTTCGTCCAGAAGGCGTGCAACGAGCACCTGCGCGACTGGTTCGAGCGCAACCCCGGCGACGCCAAGGACATCATCAACAAGGCCACGCAGGCCGCACGCGCGCGGATCGCCGCGCGCCAGGCGCGTGACCTGACCCGGCGCAAGAGCCTGCTCGAGTCGACGTCCCTGCCGGGCAAGCTGTCGGACTGCCAGTCCACCGACCCCAAGCGCTGCGAGCTCTACATCGTGGAGGGCGACTCCGCGGGCGGCTCCGCGAAGGGCGGGCGCGACCCGGAGTACCAGGCGATCCTGCCGATCCGCGGCAAGATCCTCAACGTCGAGAAGTCGCGCATCGACCGGATCCTCAAGAACAACGAGGTCCAGGGCATCATCACCGCGCTGGGCACCGGCATCCACGACGAGTTCGACATCGAGAAGCTGCGCTACCACAAGATCATCCTGATGTCCGACGCCGACGTCGACGGCCACCACATCAACACGCTGCTGCTCACGCTGCTGTTCCGGTTCATGAAGCCGCTGATCGAGGCCGGCCACGTCTACCTCTCGCAGCCGCCGCTCTACAAGATCAAGTGGGACCGCCGCGGCAACGAGGTCGAGTACGCCTACTCCGACCGCGAGCGCGACGGCCTCATCGAGGCGGGCATCGAGGCCGGCCGGCGCGATCCCCGCAGCCAGGACCTCGTCCAGCGGTTCAAGGGCCTCGGCGAGATGAACGCCAACGAGCTGTGGACCACCACGATGGACCCGGACCACCGCGTGCTGCTCCAGGTCACGCTGGACGACGCGGCTCAGGCCGACGAGATGTTCAGCGTCCTGATGGGTGAGGACGTCGAGTCGCGCCGGTCGTTCATCCAGCGCAACGCCAAGGACGTCCGCTTCCTGGATATCTGACCGACCCCCCGCCGACCGCGACACCGCGCCCCTGCGGGCGCGCAGATCTGAGAAGGACCATCAGCCCGTGACGGACGTCAACACGCCGGAGTCCCCCGACCGGGACCGGATCGAACCCGTCGACATCCAGGTCGAGATGCAGCGCAGCTATCTCGACTACGCCATGTCGGTCATCGTGGGCCGCGCGCTCCCCGACGTACGCGACGGCCTGAAGCCGGTGCACCAGCGGGTGCTGTACGCCATGTACGACGGCGGCTACCGGCCGGACCGCGGCTACTTCAAGTGCGCCCGCGTCGTCGGCGACGTCATGGGCAACTACCACCCGCACGGCGACAGCGCGATCTACGACACCCTCGTACGCCTCGCGCAGTGGTGGTCCATGCGGATGCCGCTGGTCGACGGCAACGGCAACTTCGGGTCGCCGGGCAACGACCCCGCCGCGGCGATGCGGTACACCGAGTGCAAGCTCGCGCCGCTCGCCATGGAGATGCTGCGCGATATCGACAAGGAGACCGTCGACTTCCGGCCGAACTACGACGGCCGTTCGTCCGAGCCGGTCGTGCTGCCGGCGCGTTTCCCCAACCTGCTGGTCAACGGCTCCGCGGGGATCGCCGTCGGCATGGCGACGAACATCCCGCCGCACAACCTGCGCGAGGTCGAGTCCGGCGTCCAGTGGTACCTCGAGCACCCGGACGCCACCGACGAGGAACTGCTCGACGCCCTGATGGCGCGCATCAAGGGGCCGGACTTCCCGACGTCCGGCCTGATCGTCGGGCGGCGCGGCATCGAGGAGGCGTACCGCACCGGCCGCGGCTCGATCACCATGCGCGCCGTGGTCGAGGTCGAGGAGGACAAGCGCGGCCGGCCGTGCCTCACGATCACGGAGCTTCCGTACCAGGTCAACCCGGACAACCTCGCGCAGAAGATCGCCGACCTCGTCAAGGAGGGGAGGGTCACGGGCATCGCCGATGTCCGCGACGAGACCAGCGGGCGCACCGGCCAGCGGCTGATCATCGTGCTCAAGCGCGACGCGGTCGCCAAGGTCGTGCTGAACAACCTCTACAAGCACACCCAGCTCCAGGAGACCTTCGGCGCGAACATGCTCGCGCTGGTCGACGGCGTGCCGCGCACGCTCAGCCTGGACCAGATCATCCGCCACTGGGTGACGCACCAGATCGAAGTGATCGTCCGGCGTACGCGCTACCTGCTGCGCAAGGCCGAGGAGCGGGCGCACATCCTGCGCGCGCTGCTCAAGGCGATCGACATGATCGACGAGGTCATCGCGCTCATCCGGGCCAGCGACTCCGCCGCGGCCGCGCAGCAGGGCCTGATGGACCTCCTGGAGATCGACGACATCCAGGCGCGCGCGATCCTCGACATGCAGCTCCGGAAGCTGGCCGCGCTGGAGCGGCAGCAGCTCACCGCGGAGTACGACGAGCTGATGACCCAGATCTCGGAGTACAACGCGATCCTGGAGTCGCCGGAGCGGCAGCGCCAGATCGTCGGCGAGGAACTGCACGAGATCGTCGAGAAGTACGGTGACGAGCGCCGGACGCACATCATCCCGTTCGAGGGTGACATGCGGATGGAGGACTTCATCGCCGAAGAGGACGTTGTCGTCACCATCACCCATGGCGGCTACGCCAAGCGCACCAAGGCCGACTCCTACCGCGCGCAGAAGCGCGGCGGCAAGGGCGTACGCGGCGCGCAGCTCAAGCAGGACGACATCGTCGAGCACTTCTTCGTGACCACCACCCACCACTGGATCCTGGTGTTCACGAACAAGGGCCGCGTCTACCGCATCAAGGCGTACGAACTGCCGGAGGCCGCGCGCGACGCCCGCGGCCAGCACGTCGCGAACCTGCTGGCGTTCCAGCCGGACGAGAGCATCGCCCAGGTCATGGACCTCCGCGATTACGAAGAGGCGCCGTACCTCGTGCTCGCCACCCGGCAGGGCCTGGTGAAGAAGTCCGCCCTGTCCGACTACGACTCGCCCCGCAGCGGCGGGCTGATCGCGATCAACCTGCGCGACGGCGACGAGCTGATCGCGGCGCGCAAGGTCTCCTCGGACGACGACCTGATCCTGATCAGCGAGAACGCGCAGGCCATCCGGTTCCACGCCACCGACGAGTCGATGCGCCCGATGGGCCGGGCGACCAGCGGCGTGATCGGCATGCGGTTCATCGACGGCGACCAACTGCTCAGCATGCACGTCGTCACCGAAGGTCAGGACGTCCTCGTGGCCACCCAGGGTGGCTATGCGAAGCGCACTGACGCCGAGCAGTACCCTGTGCAGAACCGTGGTGGCAAGGGCGTACTGACCGCCAAGATCGTCGACGCGCGCGGCAAGCTCGTCGGGGCGCTGATGGTGCGTCCCGAGGACGAGGTGTTCGCGATCACGTCGACCGGAGGTGTGATCAGGACGAGCGCCGGGGAGATCAAGCGGTCGGGCCGCCAGACGATGGGCGTCCGGCTCATGCATCTCGCCGAGGGGTCGTCCGTGGTGGCGCTCGCGCTCAACGCGGAATCCGCTGACGCGGATGCCGAGGAAGGCGATGTCGAGGCCGCGACCGATGCGGGTGAGGAGACGGAATCGTGAGTGCCGGTCCCCAGTCCGGTAAGGGTGCCCCCCCGACCGGTACGGGCAAGTCCTCCCCCAACGACGCCAGGAACGGCAACGCCTCCAGCCAGAACCGGCCGGACGCGCCGCCCGCGCCGAAGCCGAACACACCGCCGGCCAAGCCGTCCGGTGAGTCGCCGAAGCCGGACAGCCCGCGCCCCGGCCCGCCGCCCGGCCAGCCTTCTGGCCAGGGCCCGGGCAAGCCGGGGCCGCCGTCCGCGCCGCATCCCGGCGACCGTCCGGTGGCCAGCGGTCCGACCAAACCGGCCGGATCTGACCGAGCCGCCCAAAGCGCACGCGATACGGGGCAGAATGGCTCCGTGCAGAAAGGTGCCGTACCCGGCGGTCCGCCGGTGGCCAAGCCCGGAGGCCAGACCAGGCCGGGTGACCCGCGCTCCATCGGCGCCGGCGTGCCCGGCGCGGGCGGCCCGCAGCGCAGCGCCCCGCGCCCCGTACCCTCGGCGCCGACGGCCAACGCGCCGGCCCTGATGCCGAAGGAGAAGCCGAAGGGCAAGTCCGAGGGCGGCCGCGGCGGCAAGCGCCGAGCCCACCTCGTCCTGAGCCGCGTCGAGCCGTGGTCGGTGACGAAGTTCAGCTTCGTCATCTCCCTGGTGGCGTTCATCGTCTTGTTCGTCGCCATCGCCGTGCTGTACGGCGTCCTGGCCGGCCTCGGCGTCTTCGACTCCCTGACCCAGACCCTGCGCGACCTGACCACGTCCGGCGACGGCAAGTCCGCCTTCGACCCCGGCTCCTGGTTCTCCGCGTCCCGCGTCCTCGGCTACACCGGCCTCATCGGCGCCCTGAACGTCGTCCTGATCACGGCTCTGTCCACGGTCGGCGCCGTCCTCTACAACCTCGCCGCAGACCTCGTCGGCGGCGTCGAGGTAACCCTCAGCGAAGGCGAGTAACCCCCGCGAAACCTGGCACGGGCACGCCCGAAGTCACGGTAAACTCATCAACGCCGCGAACGATTCGCCCCGCCCCCACGCGATGCGATACCGTTCACCAGCAGCTCGGGCCTGTAGCTCAGTCGGTTAGAGCGCATCCCTGATAAGGATGAGGCCGGAGGTTCAAGTCCTCCCAGGCCCACCCCGAGTTCGCCAAGCGTAGAAGCCGGTCCACGACCCCGTGGACCGGCTTTCTTGATTTCCGGTGGCCGGGCGGGTGCGAGGAGGGGGCGGCGGGCTACTACTTGCCTATCTGGAAAACAGTGACTACATTCCATGTAGGCAAGTAGTCGAGGGAAGTAGGTCGGCATGGAGCGCGATGAGCAGGCGCAGGCGGCGGCCCAGGCGCTGACGGCCGTACGGGCGCACCAGGAGCGGACCGAACGCGCGGCGCGCGTCCCCCCGTGGTTCTACGTGGCGATGTTCCTTCTGATCGCCGCCGTGACCGCGGCCAACGACTTCGTCACCCAGCCGAAGGTGATCGCCGCGGTGGTGCTCGTCGCGCTCGTCGTGGTGCTGGTCGTGGCGTTCGCCGGGCGGTCGGCGCCGCTGAGCCGGCTGCGCGGCGTACAGCGCCGGCAGCGGTTCCACCCGCGGATCTTCGGCGTCACGCTGCTTGTCGGGGCGGTCGGCGCCTGGCTGATCTCGCAGTACGGCACCGCCGCCGCGAACGGCATCGCCGGCGGCCTCGGGCTGCGCGGCTACCCGAACACGGTGCTCGGCGTGGTGTACGCCGCGGTCTTCACCGCACTGTTCGCCGCCGTCCAGACGATGGTCGCCCGGAGCGAGCGGGACGGCAGGTGACACCACGGTCCGCGGGTCGCCCGCCGGGTCTGGACCGGCTCCTGTCGGATCCGACCCGGCTGGCGATCATGTCCGTGCTCAGCGCGGCCGACTGGTGCGACTTCGCGTTCCTGCGCGACGAGGTCGCCCTCTCGGACTCCGCGCTGTCCAAGCAGTTGACGACCCTGAAGAACGACGGCCAGATCGAACAGCACCGCGCCTACATCGGCCGCGTGCCCAAGACGACGGTGCGCGCGACCGACAGTGGGATCCAGCGGTTCCGTGAGCACGTCGCGGCACTCCAGGCGATCGCCGACCGCACCCCGGCGAGCCGCGGCCGTCCGGAATGATCGGTCCCGGTGCGTCCCCCCGATGAGACAGGAGCGTTCTCGTGGCCTTGGCCCCGACTAGCGACATCGACATGTTCACCGACGACGCCCGGCTGAACCCGTACCCGCGCCACAGGGAGCTGCGGGAACTGGGATCCGTGGTCTACCTGCGGGCGCACGACGTGTACGCCGTCACCCGCTATGACGCCGTGCACGACGTACTGGAGAACTGGCAGCGGTACTCCTCCGCCGAGGGCGTCACGATGAACCCGGGGATGAACGAGCAGCTCAAAGACGTGATCATGCTGTTCCTCGATCCGCCGGAACACGGCAAGGTGCGCAAGGTCTTCGGGCGTCCGCTGCGGCCCGCGCGCCTCCGGGAACTGGAGCCGCGCATCGACGCCGAGGCGGAGTGGATCGTCGGGCAACTCGTCGCACGCGGGGAGTTCGACGCCGCGACCGAGCTGGCCGAGCACCTGCCGATGACCGTCGTGTCGCAGCTCGTCGGGCTGGGCGAGCACGGGCGGGCGAACATGCTGCGCTGGGCCGCGGCGACCTGGGAGGGCCAGGGGGTGCCGAACCAGCGCGTCGAGGACGCCCTTCCCGTGGTGGACGAGTTCATCACGTTCGCCACCACCGAGGCGGTGCCGGGCAACCTGGATCCCGAGGGGTGGGCGGCCGAGCTGTACCGCGCGGCCGACGCCGGCGAGATCGCGCGCGACCGCTGCCCGTTCCTGCTGATCGACTACGTCACGCCCAGCCTCGACACCACCATTTACGCGGTGTCCAACGCCGTACGCCTGTTCGCCGAGCATCCCGACCAGTGGGATCTGCTGCGCGCCGACCGCTCGATGATCCCGCACGCGATCAACGAGACCCTGCGGCTGGAGAGCCCCGTCCAGCAGTTCACCCGGGTCGTCACCGAGGACCACGACCTGGCCGGGGTGGACCTCAAAGCCGGCGACCGCGTGATGATGCTGTACGGCTCGGCCAACCGCGACGAGCGGAAGTACCCCGACCCGGACCGCTTCGACGTGGCCCGCATGCCCTCGGACCACCTCGCTTTCGGCCGCGGCGAGCACGCCTGCATCGGCATGCAGCTCGCCCGGATGGAGATGACGGCGCTGTTGCGGTCGCTCGCGGACCGGGTGGAACGCCTCGAGGTGGTGACGGCCGAGCCTCTGCTCAGCAACGCCCTGCACGGCATGAAGGAGCTGCGCGTACGGGTCGCCTGAGCGTTCGGCGGGTCAGCCGCCCCTGCGGTGGTCGTCGAGGAAGCGGCGGATGGTGGCGTTGAGGTCGGCGTCCTCTGGGGTGGTGCCGGTGAAGCCGCCGTGCGGCATGGCCTCGAAGATGTGCAGGTCCGCTTGCGCGCCCGCGGCCAGGAGGGCGCGGTGCATGCGGACGGTGTTGGACAGGAAGAGGTCGCGGGTGCCGGCCTGGAGGAGGGTAGGCGGGAAGCCGGTCAGGTCGGCGAAGAGGGGCGACAGGTACGGGTCGGCCAGGTCGTGGCCGTTGGCGTACAGCAGGTTGATGGGCATCAGGCTGGACAGCGTGCTGGAGAACGCGGCGAGCGTGTGGAAGCTGTCGCCTGACTCGGTGAGATCCACCTCGGGGCTGGCCAGGACGAGCGCGGCCGGCATCGGGAGCCCCTCGTCGCGGGCGCGGACCAGGAGAGCGGCGGCCAGGTTGCCGCCGGCGGAGCCGCCGCCGACGAAGACGTCCGCCGGGTCGCGTACGTCGAGCAGCGCGCGGTAGACCGCCAGGCAGTCGTCAAGCGCGGCCGGGTACGGGTGCAGCGGGGCCATGCGGTAGTCGACGCTCCAGGTGAGCATCCCGCTGGCCATCGCGGTGCCGCTGCCCATGCGCCGGCAGAGGTCGCCGCCGCCGAAGATGAGCGCGCCGCCGTGGATGTCGAGGTAGACCGGCGTCTCGTCGGTGAGGCCGTCGGGGCGCAGCACGTACGTGTGGACGCCGGCCACCTGCCGCTCCTCGGCCGCGACGGGGAACTCGACCCCGGCGAAGCGCCGCGCGATGAACGAGTCGCGCAGCTCGACCGTTTTCAGCCACCCCTCGGTGTCGTCCAGCGCGGGGTAGCCGGGTACCTCGACCGGCGCCTGCGCGAGGTGCCGCCGCGCGGCCTCGCTGATGCCGCTGGGAATCGGTGCGGTCGGCCCCGTCGTCACGCTCATACGCCCCTCACCTCTCGCTCGCCCACGGGCCTCCGCCGGGAGCCCCGCCCTCGTGCGGAGTGTAAGCCGCCCCCCGCCTGGCGCCACGGCCCCACCCGACAACGCCTCTCGACCGTTCTTGACCGCGGTGATCACTACCCGTAAGTCGTTTCAGGCCGTGACCGTAATCGCGCCAGGTCGTGACCGTGCACGGCCACCCGGTGTCCTTCACGCAGCGTCACACAGATGCCGAATACGCCTCGCCGACAAGGACTCGAGATGAACGCTCCATTCCCGCCGCAGTTCCCCCCGCCGATGCCCCAGCCCAGGCCGCGCAAGAGTCACGGCTGTCTGTACGCACTGCTCGGCGCGGGGGCGGCCTTCGTACTGCTGGTCGTGGTCATCGTCGTCGCCGCGGTGGGCGCCGGGTCGGGTGGCGGGAAGACCGATGCCGCGTCGGGCGGGAAGCCGAGCGGGAGGGTGAGCGCCAAGGCGGAGACGGCGAAGGTCGGGCAGCGGGTGCGGGACGGGAAGTTCACGTTCACCGTCACCAAGATCAAGGACGGCGTCACGCATCTCGGGCCGAGCGGGGTCGGTGACACGGCGCAGGGGCAGTACGTGCTGGTCAGCGTGAAGGTCACGAACCACGGCGACGAGGCGCAGTACCTCGATGACAGCGCCCAGTACCTGTACTCCAGGAACCACAAGAAGTTCTCGGTGGACTCCGGCGCGGACATCGACCTCGACGGGAACAACGTGTGGCTGAACCAGATCAACCCCGGCAACACGGTCAAGGGCGTGTTCGTCTTCGACGTGCCGAAGCACGTCGACCTCGACCGGATCGAGCTGCACGACTCGATGTTCTCCGGTGGGGTCACGGTCGATCTGGGCTGACGACGGGGCCGGGTCAGGGCGTTCCGGTGAGGTCGGCGGCGAGGGCGTTCGCCGCGCGGCGGGAGCGGGGGGCGTGGACGGTCGCGTGGGGGGCGGGTTCGGCCAGGAGGTGGCGGATGCGCGGGGCCATGCGGTGGCGGTACGTGGCGACGTAGCGGAGGAACTGCCAGGTGACGCGGGCGTAGACGCCGGTCTCGTCGTCCTGGACGGTGTGGTGTTCGCGGTGGCGCCGGGCGATGGACCAGAGGCAGGACGCGGCGGGGAGGTCGAGGAAGATCACCGTGTCGGCGGCGGCCAGGCGGATGGAGAGCGTCGCGGCGTAGTTGCCGTCGAGGATCCAGCGGGGAGCGGCGACGAGATCGCGCTGGATCTCGGCGAAGCGGGGCTGCGGGAGCGGGGTCCACTCGGCGTCGTAGTAGACGGCGTCGAGGTGGGTCACCGGGACGGACAGGGCGGCGCCGAGGTGGCGGGCGAGGGTGGTCTTGCCGCTGCCTCCGCAGCCGATGACCGCGATGCGCTGCACGTCGCCGAGGCTATCGGCGGACGGTGGCGGCGCAGGACGTCCGTACGGAGAGGGTTGCCGTGGACCCCGGTCCCGCGCCGGATCGGGGCCACGTCCGCTTCGTGGTGCGGAGATCGAACCTCACTGCGAGGCGCCGATCGCGTTCGTACAGTAGTGGTTGCGTGTCTTTGCTGGCAAGCGGCGGTCTGGCCGGAGCGGCGGCCGGGTGCTCGGTGGTCGTCCGGCCGCCGTCACGGGGTCACAAAGCGAACTGGTAGTCGTCGCGGATTCGGCCGTCGTCGCCCAGGACGAGGAAGATCCGGCCCCGCCAGGCGGGATCTCCGCCTGAGGCGGGCGTCATCTTCGTGGTGAACACGATGGCGTCGTGGTGGGTCTTCGTGTCGAACTCAGGATGGAACAGGAATCCGCCCTTCTGGACGAGGTCGGTGTGCGCCTCGGTGACGCGCGACTCCATCTCGGCGTGGCCGTGGTACTCCGATTCCTCGGTGTACTCCGTGGCGTCCGCGGACCACAGGGACGCGATCATGGTGCGGCGCGTGGACGGGTCGGGCTCGTTCCAGACGGCGACGTAGCGGGTGACCAGGTCGTCGATGTCGATGTTCATGGCACGGACCGTACGGCCGCTCCCCTGACATCCTCTGTCAGTAGGTCTTGGCATGATTCGCGGTATGCGCGCGAGCCGGCTCGTCTCCATCCTCCTGCTGCTGCAGACCCGCGACCGGGTCACGGCGGAGGAGCTCGCCGCCACGCTCGAGGTGTCCGTGCGCACCATCTACCGCGACATGGAGTCGCTCTCGGCGGCCGGCGTCCCGCTGTACGGCGAGGCCGGGCACGCCGGCGGCTACCGGCTGCTCGGCGGGTTCCGTACACGGCTGAACGGGCTGACCACCGGCGAGGCCGAGTCGCTGTTCCTCACCGGGCTGCCCGCGGCGGCCGCCGACCTCGGGCTCGGCGCCGTCGTGACCGCCGCGCAGCTCAAGCTCATGGCCGCGCTGCCGGCCGAGCTGCGCGACCGCGCCGGGCGCGTCGCCGAGCGGTTCCATCTCGACGCGCCCGCCTGGTACCGCGACGCCGAGAGCACCCCCCACCTCGCGGGCGTGGCCGGCGCCGTGTGGGACGAGCGCGCCGTTCGCGTGCGCTACCTCCGCTGGGCGGAGCCGCACGAGGTCACGCGGGTCGTGGAACCGCTCGGGCTGGTGCTGAAGGGCGGTCATTGGTACGTGGTCGGGCGTACGGACGGGCTGATCCGGACGTACCGGGTCTCGCGGATCATCGATCTCGTGGTGCTCGACGAGGGCTTCGAGCGGCCGGACGGGTTCGACCTCGACGCGTACTGGCGGTCCTACCTGGAGTCCTTCGACGCGCGGCGATTGCGGGTGGCGGCGGGCGTACGGCTGTCCGCGTACGGCATGGAGCGGTTGCCGTTCGTCATGGAGGCGGCCGTGGTGGACGCCGCGCGGCGGACCGCGGAGCCCGACGGCGACGGCTGGACGCGGGTGACGCTGCCCATGGAGTCGATCGGGCAGGCGGCGTCCGACCTGCTCAGGCTCGGGGCGGACGCCGAGGTGCTGGCGCCGGCCGAGCTGCGGGAACGCGTCCGGCAGATGGTCGCCGACCTCGCCGGGGTGTACGCGCGGGACGCGTGAGGCGGCTACGGGTTCTGGTCGGGTCCCATGGCCTCTTCGTACGCGCGCAGCGTCGCGATGAAGGTGCGGCGCTCGGCCGGTGTCAGGGGTTCGAGGGCGGTGCGCCAGGCGGCGGCGCCATGGGAGAGCCACGTCGTGATGGCGGGGCGCTTGGCCTCGGTGATGCTGACGATGCGGCGGCGGCGGTCGGCGTCGTCCTCGCGGCGTTCGAGGATCCCCTTCCTGCTGAGCTCGCCGACCATGAGGCTGACGGTCGTGGGGGCGACCTCGAGGCGGGCCGCCAGGTCGTTGACCGTGGCGGGGCCGTCGAACAGGAGGTACGACAGCAGCGACAGGTGGCGTGGGGCGAGGGCGAGGTCGCGCAGCTCGACCGGCACGGGCATGCGCTTGGCGCGGCCGACCATCCGGGGCATGAGCAGCAGCAATGCGCGAATCGCGTCGTCGACGCCGGGGCCTTCGGCGGCGCGGGCGTGCTTCGTCTTCCGGTTCTCTCGATTCGGAGTTGACATCGGCGGTCCTTTTAGCTTTGATAGTAAAGATGATTTGTTCATAAAGCCGACCCCGCCATCGTAGCGGGGCGGCGGGAGGGAGCGTGCGATGCCACATTTCACGGTTGTGCTGGGCGAGGAGCATCTGGGCGGGGGCGCGGAGAAGGCGCTCATCAGCGGGTTGGCCGAGGCGGTGGGCGCCGTCTTCGGGGAACGGCTGCGGCAGGTCGCCGTGGTGGAGGTGTTCGGCGTGCCTCCCGGGCGGCGCGGGGTGGGCGGCGTTCCCGCGACGGAGAACGCGCCGGTGGTCACGCTGAACCTCCGCGAGGGCGCCTTCCACCTGCCGACCGTGCCCGACGCGGAGGTCAGGCTGATCACGGAGATCAGCGACGCGGTCGGTTCCGCGTACGACGAGGGCGTACGCGGGCGCACGACCGTGCAGCTCTTCGGCATCCCGCCGGGCAGATCCGGCGAGGGAGGCGAGGTGGCCTGACGCCGTGCACATCGAGCTCGCCACGATCATCGTGGACGACTACGACGACGCGATCGCCTTCTTCACGGGCGTCCTCGGGTTCGAGCTGGCGGCCGACGAACCATCGCGCACCACCGACGGCCGGGAGAAGCGGTGGGTGGAGGTGCGTCCGCCCGGCGCGGCGACCGGAATCCTGCTGGCCCGCGCCGACGGCGAACGCCAGCGCGCGGCGGTCGGGGAACAGGTCGCCGGCCGGGTGGGCTTCTTCCTCCGCGTCGACGACTTCACCGCCACGTACGACCGCCTGGTGGCCGCCGGGGTCGCGTTCGTCCGGCCGCCGCGTGCTGAGCCGTACGGCCAGGTCGCGGTCTTCCTCGACATTTCCGGCAACCGTTGGGACCTCCTCGGCCCATAAGCGCGTGCCGAGGTGCGTTACTCGACACGTAATTGCCCGCATTCCCCCTAGCCGCGAGTGTTGGTCGCGTCCGGCCGACCGGCCGGGCGTTGCGACGGGGAGGGCACCATGGCCGGATACGCGATCGGGCACCTGCACGACGTCAAGATGGGGCCGGGGATCACCGGCTACCTCGAGAGCATCGACGCGACGCTCGCGCCGTACGACGGGAGGTTCGTGATCCACGGCGCCCGGCCGGACGTACGCGAGGGCACGTGGGGCGGCGATCTGACCGTCATCGAGTTCCCCGACATCGCCCACGCGCGCGCCTGGTACGACTCGCCCGCCTACCAGGCGATCATGCCGCTGCGGGCGGAGAACTCGCGCGGTGCGATCCTGCTGATCGACGGCGTGGAGTCCGGCCACCGGGCCACCGACGTCCTGCCGCCGGGGGTGCGCGGGTCCGGGAGCTGAACGGGAATGAACCCGGTCGACCCGAAGTCGGCCGGAATGGCTAAGACGACGCGGAGGTGTGTGATGGGTAGTGCGCTGGTGCTCGGCGGCGGTGGTGTGGCCGGGATCGCGTGGACGATCGGGGTGCTCGCGGGCATGGCGGCCGAGGGGACGGACGTGACCGGCGCCGACCTCCTGGTCGGCACGTCCGCGGGGTCGGCGGTGGCCGCGCAGATCGGCAGCGGTGAACCGCTGGAGGAGCTGTACCGCAGGCAGGTCGATCCGGCCCGGCAGGTCAACGAGATCCGGCCCACCGGAATCTCGGTGCCCGAGATCATGGCCGAGTGGGCGCGGCTCGCCGAAGAGGTCACCGACCCGGGCGAGCGGCGGCGGCACGTCGGTCGGCGTGCCCTGGCAGCGGAGACCGTGCCCGAGGCGGCGCGGCGCGCGGTGATCGAGGAGCGGTTGCCGTCCTGGTCGTGGCCCGAGCGGCCGATGCTGATCACCGCGGTGGCCGCGGAGACCGGTGAGCCGTGCGTGTTCGACCGCGACTCGGGTGTGCCGCTGGTCGACGCCGTCGAGGCGAGCTGCGCCGTGCCGATGGTCTGGCCGACCGTGCCGATCGACGGCGTCCGCTACATGGACGGCGGCACGCGCACCTCGGTGAACGCCGACCTCGCGGCCGGCCACACCCCCGTGGTGATCGTGGCCCCGCTGCCGGATCCCGACCTGGAGGCGGACATCGCCGAGCTGGCCGCGCACGGGCGCGTCGAGCTGATCACCCCGGATGACCCGTCGCTGGTGGCGATCGGCGTCGATCCGCTCGACCCCGCCACCCGCACCCCCGCGGCGCAGGCGGGCCGCGCGCAGGGCGCCGGGCTGGCCGCGAAACTCGCCGAGCTCGTCCGGTAGCCCGTCCATGGCCGGGGCTTGTCAGGGAGACCCTGACGTTCTAGCTTCGTCAGGTAGGCCCTGACAAGGAGTGGCGATGGCGGACGAACGTGTGGAGGACCCGCGGTGCTCGTTCTGTGGGAAGGCGGCGGCCGACGTGCAGAAGATGGTCGCCGGGCCGGGGGTGCACATCTGTGACGAGTGCGTCGGGCTGGCGAACGACGTCATCAAGCAGTTCGAGGACCACCCGATCGAGGTGCGGCTCCCGTTGTGGGAGTCGCTGACCGACGAGCAGATGCTGGAGCACATCCCTCGGGTGTCGTCGGTCGCCGACCAGGTCGAGGCCAACCTGCGCGGATGGGTGCAGGAACTGCGGCGGCGCGGCGTCACCTGGGCGCGCATCGGTCAGGCGCTCGGCGTCACCCGGCAGTCGGCATGGGAGCGGTTCTCCGGCGAGGAATGAGCGACGGCCTGCCGGTCAGGGGTTCGAGGCGAGGTAGACGGCGGCGCCGGTGGCGCGGGCCCGCAGCGCGGCGGGCAGCCGGTCGGCGGTCGACGGGTCGAGGCGGCGCGCGGCGTCGTCCGGCGGGCAGAACGCGTAGTCGTCCAGCTCGTCCTCCTGGAGCACGATCCGCACATCATCGGCCAGCACACCGCCGTCGAACAGCAGGTACATCGCCGACCGCGGGCGCTCCCCGGCCGGCGGCAGCCACGACGTGACCAGCAGCGGGCCCATGTCGCGCTTCAGGCCCACCTCCTCGTACACCTCGCGCGCGCAGCCGTCATGCGGCGCCTCCGCATGTTCGAGCACACCGCCCGGGAACGACCAGTGCGCCCGGTAGTTCGGCTTGACCAGCAGCACCCGCCCCGCCGCGTCGGTCATCAGCGCGCCGGCCGAGACGTAGACGGTCGGCAGCGAGGCGTACCACTGCTCCGCCGGAAGCCATGCACCCATGCCGCAAACGCTACGGCACCAGGCGTCCGGACCCCGCGAACGCGACGATCGCGGCCGCGGTCGACGCGGTGTCCCGGTGGAGATGCGCGGTCATGCCCAGACCCCGGGCGGCCGCGACGTTCGCCTCGGTGTCGTCGACGAACAACGCGGCCGACGGCTCGACACCGAGCCGGTCG
Source organism: Streptosporangiaceae bacterium (assembly GCA_036502625.1). Lineage (GTDB taxonomy): Bacteria > Actinomycetota > Actinomycetes > Streptosporangiales > Streptosporangiaceae > DASXYG01. Next base: position 9,269 of record DASXYG010000125.1, on the reverse strand, counting down.
AGCGCGTGCCGATAGATCGCGGCGTCCGGCTTGGCGGCGCCGAACTCGCAGGACAGCACGATCGCGTCCATGAACCCGGCGAGACCCCGCGCATCGGCGCGCGCCCGCACGCCCGGCCACGCGTTGCTGACCACCGCCGTACGCAGCGGGCCGTGGACGGCGGCGATCCGGTCGAGCAGCGGCTCGTTCCAGGTCTCGCGGGCGGCGGCGTCCGCGCGCAAGGCGTCGACCAGCGCGGCGGGCGCGTCCAGGCGGGCGGCGACCCGGCGCCACCAGGTGTCCTCGTCCACGGCGCCGACCAGGACGGTCGTGTCGCTGCCGCCGAAGATCGCGGCGAGCAGCTCGCCGGGCGTGGTGCCGAACCGGCCGGCCCAGGCGCGGGCCGCCTCGGGCCAGACACCGCGCGCCAGCACCCCGCCGAGGTCGATCAGTACACCGCGCGTCATGCACCGCAGGGTTTCACGGGAAACCGGCCGCCGCGTCAGCCGGTGACGGGAAGCGAGGTCAGGCGCCAGGTGCCGGGGTCGACTGCGCGGATCTCGGCCGGGTCGGCGGCCAGTTCGAGCTTGGGGAAGCGGGCGAGGACGGCGGTGAGCGCGACCTCGGTCTGGACGCGGGCGAGGGACGCGCCGAGGCAGTAGTGCACGCCGTGGGCGAAGCCGAGGTGGCCGGGGGTCATCTCGCGGTGGATGTCGAGCCGGTCGGGGTCGTCGTACGCGCGGGGGTCGCGGTTGGCGGCGGCGACCACGGTGACGACGGCGTCGCCCGCGCGGACGGACACGCCGTGCAGGTCGGTGTCCTCGCGGGCGTACCGCGGGATCGTCAGCAGCGTGGGGCCGCACCAGCGGATCAGTTCGTCGACCGCGCCGGGCATCAGGCCGGGGTCGGCGCGGAGCTCGGCGAGCAGGTCGGGGTGGGCGAGCAGCGCGGCCACCGCGTTGGCGATCAGGTTGGTGGGCGTCTGGCCGGCGATGACGAGGTGCCAGACCAGCGTGACCAGCTCGGTGTCGCTGAGCCGGTCGCCGTCCTCGGAGCGCATGCGGACGAGGTCGCCGATGACGTCGTCGCCGGGGTTGGCGCGGCCGCGGGCGATCGCGCGCTTGGCGCCGTCCATGATGCCGGGGATCGCCGCCGCGAAGCCGGCTCCCGCGCCGGACGCGACGGTCGCGCCGTACGCACGCCAGCTCGGGCGGTCGGACTCGGGGACGCCGACGAGCTCGCAGATGACGTCCATGGGCAGCGGCCGCGCGACGTGTTCCAGGAGGTCGACCGGCTCGCCGGCGGGCAGGTCGTCGAGCAGCCGGGCGACGATCGCGGCGATGCGCGGGCGAAGACTCGCGGCGCGGCGCGCGCCGAACGCGGGCGCGACGAGGCGGCGCAGGCGGGTGTGCTCCGGGCCGTTCCGCTCGGACATGGTCCGCATGTACGGCCGGCAGTCGTCGGGGACGTCGGGGGACATGAAGCTGTGCTCGTTGATCTCGAAACGCGCGTCGCCGAGCAGGGCGCGGGCGTCGGCGTGGCGGGTCAGCGCCCACATCGGGCCGAAGCCGGGCGCGCCGACCCGCGCCACGGGGCCCTGCTCACGGGCCCGGCCGTACGCGGTGAACGGGTCGCGCAGCACCTCGCCGTCGGTCAGCGTGATCTCGGGGATGTCGGTCGTGTCGTCGTACCCGCTGGTCATCGGGCCTCCAGGGGGTTGGGATGATAAAAACAGATGATGAGAAAATCTGAGTAGGGACGGTATCTTGACCCCGGACGTACGGCAACCGCGGACCGGTGAGGGTGGATGGATCGGCGCAACAGGGCGGAGAACCAGCAGCGCAACCGGGCCAAGGTGCTGGCGGCCGCGCGTGCGGAGTTCGCCGAGCGCGGCTTCCGCGACGCGAAGGTCGACGGCATCGCCGCGCGCGCCGGGCTGACCAGGGGCGCCGTCTACTCCAACTTTCCGGGCAAGCGCGCGCTGTACTTCGCGGTCCTGGCCGACATCGCCGAGCACGCTCCGCTGGCGACGCACGCGGAGCCGGGGCGTACGGTCGGCGACGCGCTTGGGGCGTTCGCGCGCGCCTGGGTGGCGGAGCTGCCGCTCGCCGAGGACGCCAATGACGACGGCACGGGCGGGTTGAGCCGCTATCTCCTGACGGAGATCATCGCCGACGATCGGGTACGGCGGGCGTTCGCCCAGCTCACGCGGTTGGATGCGATATTGCTCGGGCTGGCGCTCGAGGGCGTGCGGCCGCCGCGGGCCCGGCCGGCGCGGCTCGTACGGGTCGCGGAGACCGCGCTGACCACGCTGCACGGCGCGAGCCGGATGGCGGAGGCGGCGCCGGGGTTCGTCGAGCCGTTCGACATCATCAGCGCCTGCGCGCACCTGGCCGAGATCGACCTGGATGACACGTGGCCGCCGCCGCACATCCCGTACATCGCCCCGGCGCGTCCGGCCGACCGGCCATGGGCGCCGCCGGCCGCCGAGGACGTGCTGCGCGGGAAGCCGGCGCCGCTCGGCATCGACGGCGTGGTCGCGATCCTCGGCCTGCACCGGCTGGAGGCGGTGGAGGAGGCGGTGCGCGCGGCGCCCGACGGCGACGGCGTGAGCGTCGTCGTGGTGACCGGCGACCAGGAACTGGCACCGCTGGCGAGGCTGACGGTCGCCCGGCTGCGCGCGTGCCTGCGCCCCGCGGTACCGGCCGCCGCCTGGCCACGCCTCTCGGTCGTGTTCGATGACGCAGGCACGATCGCCGCCGCGGCCGGCGTACACGCGGTCAGCGACACAACAGAGACAGCGGTCCGCATAACCGCCGGCCGAATCACCGCCCAAGCCGACGGCCACGGCGCCCCCCACGCCGCCGCCTCCACCAACCCCACCACCTGAGCCCGCCCCACCATCTGTGCCCCCGCCGCCCGAGCCCCGTTGTCTGTGCTCCGGCCGTCTGAGTACGGCCCTTGGGTCCTGCTGTCTGTGGCTCGCTGTCTGAGGCCGCTGTCTGATCTCCCGGCATCTGAGGTTGGGCGGGAGGTCAGGGGTGGGGGCCGGGCTGGTTGGGGGGTTAGCGGGTTGTTTTGTCGGCGCCGCGGCCTTGGTTGGCGAAGAGGTGGCGCTTGATGGGGGGGATGGCGTTGGCGGTGCGGAGGAAGGTGCGGAAGGCGTGGCGGGAGAGGGGGGTGCCGGTTGCGGACTGTTGGGCGTTGCGGAGGGACAGGCGTACGGCGGCGAAGCCGTAGTCGCGCATGCGGTCCTCGTACGCGGCGACCGCGTCGTGGAGGTCGCGGCGGCCCGCGGCGACCTCGTTGAGGAGGCCGCTCAGGGTTTCGGCGTCGCGTAGCGCGGTGTTGGCGCCGATGCCGGCCATGGGGGTCATCGAGTGGATCGCGTCGCCCATCAGGGTGACCGGGCCGGACGGCCACGGCTCGGCCCGCGGTGGTGCGCTGAGGACGCGGATGGCGTTGACGGTCTCCGGGTCGGCGTTGGTGACCATCTCGCGTAGGTGGGGGCTCCAGCCGGTGAGGCGTTCGCCGATCATGCGGGCGAGCGCGGCGCCGTCGAGGCCGTCGACGGGCATGCGCTCGGCGGCGTCCGAGTAGCCCCAGAACGTGTACGGCTCGGCGTCCTTCGGCGCGGTGGAGTCCGGCTCCCAGACGGCGGTGAACAGGCCGCCGCGGCCGGTCGGGATCACGTTGTTCGCGCGGGTGGTGAGGATGCGCGGCAGGCGGGCGCGCCGCTCGTCGGTGAGCGGGTACTTGCCCGCGACGATGACCACGCCGGTGTCGATGCGGTCGAGGTGCGGGAGGAACTGGCCGCGTACGCGTGACCCGGCGCCGTCGGCGCCGACCAGCAGGTCGCCGGTGACCTCGCCGCCGTCGGAGAGGTGGGCGGTGACCCGGCCGTCGCCGGTCAGCGTGTAGCGCTCGAACGTGCGGCCGTACTGGACCACGTCGTCGAGGCCGTCGAGCAGGGCGGCGCGCAGGCCGATGCGGCTGACGCCGTGGTGCTGGTCGACCGGGTCGTCGGCGCCGTGGTCGACCAGCTCGCGCGGCAGGTCGAGCAGCGGCGCGAGCGTCGGGGTCACGAAGGCGAACGAGCCCTCGCCGTCGGCGACGGAGTCGAGGTAGAGCTTCCAGTTCTCCGGCGGCAGGCAGGTGCGCAGCGCGTGGTTGCCGTCGGGGTTGATGTGGATCCGGTAGCCCTGCAGCCAGTCGGCGCGGGCGAGGGTGCGTTCGAGGACGGTGACGTCGATGCCGGCCCGGCGCAGGCCGTGGGCCAGGCAGAGGCCGCCGATGCCGCCGCCGGCGATCAGGACCTTGAGAGGGCGCTGAGGGCGCTGTGTGGTGTTCATGACGCCAACTATCAATCGTACGATTGATAGTGTCAAGTAGACACATGAATAGAATCGGCGCCGTATCCTCGCGGCATGAGGCGGACATCCTTCGCACGCTGGCCGTGCTCGGTCGCGCGGACCATGGACCTCCTGGGCGACTGGTGGACGCCGCTCGTGCTGCGCGACGCGTTCTACGGCGTGCGCCGGTTCGAGGGGTTCCAGCGCGGGCTCGGCATCGCGCGCACGACGCTGACCGACCGGCTGCGGAGGCTCGTCGACGAGGGGCTGATGGAGCGGCGCGCCTACCAGTCCGAACCGGTGCGGTACGAGTACGTGCTCACCGAGAAGGGCGCGGACTTCTGGCCGGTGCTGCTCGCCATGGGGCGCTGGGGCGACAAGTGGCTGGCCGGCGAGGCGGGGCCGCCGGTGACCGTGCACCACACGCGGTGCGGCCACGACACCGAGGCGGCTGTGGTGTGCGCCTCGTGCGGGGAGCCGATGCCCATCGAGGAGTCGCGGCTGCGGATGGGCCCCGGCTACCCGCCGCACCTGGCCGAACGCCCTGACGTACGGGAGCGGTTCGCCCGCACGTAGGCGATCACCGCATTGACATGCTCAGTCCATCTAAGCGACTATCACGGCGGCGGCGCGGCGGAAGAGGTGGCCATGGAGTGGACGGGCGTGACGTACGCGGAGGGCCCGACCGTCGAGGTCGAGTCGTGGATCGACGCGCCGCCGGAGCGCGTGTGGGAGTTCGTCTCCGACATCGAGGCGATGCCCGCCATGAGCCCGGAGCTCCAGTCGGTGGCCTGGTGTGATGACGGCGCGGAGCCCGCGGTGGGGCGCAGCTTCACCGGGAACAACAAGCACACCGCGATCGGCGAGTGGACGAGCACCTCCTTCATCGTCGAGTGCGAGCCGGCCAGGGCGTTCGCGTGGGCCGTGAGCGATCCGGCCAACCCCTCGGCGACCTGGCGGTTCACCCTGGAACCCGCGGACGGCGGCACGCTGCTGAAGCAGTGGATGCGCATCGGCCCCGGGCCGTCCGGGCTGACGCCGGCCATCGAGCGGATGCCCGACAAGGAGACGCGGATCATCTTCGTCCGGATGCGCGAGCACGAGCGCGCGATGACCGGCACGGTCGCCGCGATCAAGGAGCGGGCCGAGCGGGCCGGCCACTGATGGCCCTGCGGATCGGGATCAGCGCGGGTACGCCCGCCGATCCCGCGCAGGTCGACTACGTACGCGAGGCCGAGCGGCTCGGCGTCGACTCGGTGTGGTCGGCGGAGGCGTGGGGCCACGACGCGCTCACCCCGCTGGCGTACTACGCGGCGGTCACCGAGCGGGTGCGGCTCGTGACGGGGATCGCCCAGCTCGGCGCGCGTACGCCCGCCAACCTCGCGATGTCGGCGATGGCGATGCAGGCGATGTCGCACGGGCGGTTCGTGCTGGGGCTCGGCACCAGCGGGCCGCAGGTCATGGAGGGGTGGCACGGTGTGCGCTTCGACCGGCCCGTCACCCGTACGCGCGAGACGATCGACATCCTCCGCATGGCCACCGCGGGTGAGAAGGTGGCGTACGACGGGGACGTCTACACGCTGCCGCTGCCCGACGGCGAGGGCGTGCCGATCCGCTCGCGGCTGCCCGCCGTGCGCATCCCGATCTACCTGGCCGCGCTCGGCCCGCGCAACCTGCGGCTGACCGGCGCCGCCGCGGACGGATGGATCGGGAACTCGTTCTTCCCCGAGACCGCGGACGTCTTCCTCGACCAGATCCGGGCGGGCGCGGCCGAGGCGGGGCGTACGCTCGCGGACCTCGACGTGACTGTCGCCGTGAGCGTCGAGTTCACCGAGGACGCCGAGGAGGCCGGGCGCCGGCACGCCGACGGCTACGCGTTCACGTTCGGCGCGATGGGCTCGGCCAAAACGAACTTCTACAACGACGCGTTCGTCCGGCAGGGCTACGGCGAGGACGTACGGGCGGTCCAGGCGCTCTGGCGGGCCGGCGACCGTACGGCGGCGGCGCGGCGGGTGCCCACCGCGATCGGCCTCGGCACCAACCTGATCGGCACCGATGACATGGTCGCCGGCCGGCTGCGCCAGTACCGCGACGCCGGGGTCACCACGCTCCGCGTGGGTCCGGCGGGCGCGACGCACGCCGAGCGGCTGGACACCATCGGCCGCCTGATGGACCTCGTCCGCGCGGTCTAGCCGGCGTCCGGGCGGAAGCCGTGTTCGAGACGGTCGAGGTTGGCGTCGAGCAGCGGCACGAGGTCGGTGTGCTCGTCGTTCAGCCACTGTTCGTATGACGCCACGCAGATGCCGAGCAGGGCGTACGCCACCGCGCTCGGCAGCGCGCCGCCCGGCGGCAGGCCCATGCGGCCGGCCACGAACCCGGCGACGACCTCGCGCCACTCGGCGTAGCGCAGCGTGGAGTGCGCCTGGAGCGCGGGGACGTTGAGGATCAGCGACATGCGGCGGCGGTGCCAGGGCGCCTCGTCGGGGGTGAAGGTGTTGAAGTCGAGCACCGCGCCGTGCAGGGACGTCATGTACGGCTGGTCGGGCGGGCAGGCGGCCAGGTAGTCGCGCATCCGGGCCAGCTCGGCGTCGAAGTCGCCCCAGACGACGTCGTTCTTGGAGGAGAAGTAGCGGAAGAACGTCCGGCGTCCGATGCCCGCGGCGTCGGCGATGTCGTCGACGGTCGTCGCGTCGAACCCGCGCTCGGCGAACAGCTCGAGCGCCACGTGCGCGAGTTCCGCCTGTGAGGTGGCCGCCGGTCGCCCGCCCCGGCTCACCCGTTCCCGTTCGGCCAAATCACCGCTCCGTCGTCCGGTACGAAACCCGGTTCAGTATGGCCCCTTCACAAAAGGCACTGGATGCCATAACTTACGGCCAGAACCTGTGATCACCGACACATTCATGAGGGGTACGCACGTCAGGAGGTCGCGATGGGCAAGCTCGACGGCAAGGTCGCGTTCATCACCGGGGCGGCGCGCGGGCAGGGGCGCAGCCACGCGGTGCGGCTGGCGGAGGAGGGGGCCGACATTATCGCGATCGACCTCTGCGGCCAGATCGACAGCGTGAAGTACCCGATGTCCACGCCGGAGGACCTCGCGGAGACCGTCAAGCAGGTCGAGGCGCTGGACCGGCGGATCTTCGCGCGCCAGGCCGACGTACGCGACCGCGCGGCGGTGGAGTCGGCGCTGGCCGCGGGGGTCGCGGAGCTCGGGCCGGTGGACATCGTGCTGGCCAACGCGGGCATCGCGCCGATGTCGCTCGAGCCGCGGGAACAGGAGTGGCAGGACGTCCTCGACGTCAACCTGACCGGCGTCTACAACACTGTCGAGGCGGCGCGGCCCGCGATGGTCGAGCGCGGGCAGGGCGGCGCCATCGTGCTGACCAGCTCGACGGCCGGCATCAACGGCATCGGCGGCGAGACGCCAGGCGGCCTCGGCTACACCGCGGCGAAGCACGGCGTGGTCGGGCTGATGCGCAGCTACGCGAACTACCTGGCGCCGCACAGCATCCGCGTCAACACCGTCCACCCGACGGGCGTGCGCACACCGATGGTGGTCAACGAGATCATGGAGCAGTTCATCTCCTCCGACCCCGCCATGGGCAACGCGCTGGCGAACGCGCTGCCGGTGGACATGGTCGAGCCGGTGGACATCTCCAACGCGATCGTGTGGCTGGTCTCCGACGACGCCCGCTACGTAACGGGCGTGACGCTGCCGGTCGACGCCGGGTTCACGAACAAGAAATGACGCAGGGGACCACACGGCGCCCCGCCGACGTCCGCGCGGCCGTCGCCGCGCGGCTCGTCGGCCGGGGCCGGGAGCTCGACCTGGTGCTGGCCGCCGTCGCCGCGGGGCGCGACCTCGTCCTTGAGGGCCCGCCGGGTACGAGCAAGACCACGCTGCTGCGCGCGATCACCGAGGAGTGGGGCATCCCGCTGCTGTTCGTCGAGGGCAACGCGGACCTCACGCCGGCGAAGCTGGTCGGGCACCACAACCCGGCGCGCGTGCTGCGCGAGGACTACAGCGCCGAGAACTTCGTCGACGGGCCGCTCGTCGAGGCGATGCGGCGCGGCGGGTTCCTCTACATCGAGGAGTTCAACCGCGCGCCCGAGGACACGCTGAACACGCTGCTCACGGCGATGGCCGACCGGCGGATCGAGATCCCGCGGGTCGGCGAGGTGGTGGCCGGCGGCACGTTCCGGCTGATCGCGTCGATGAACCCGTACGACAACATCGGCACGACGCGGCTGTCGACGAGCGTGCACGACCGGCTGTGCCGGCTGTCCATCGGCTACCAGGACGACGCGGCCGAGCGCGGCATCGTGGCGCTGCGCGCGGGGTCCGGCGCCGATGGGCCGCTCGGGCCGCGGCTGGTCGCGGACGCCGTCGCGGTCACGCGGGCCACCCGTACGCACCGGGACGTGCGGCAGGGCAGCAGCGTGCGCGGCGCGATCGACCTGACCCTGGTGGCGCGCGAGCTCGCGGCGCTGCGCGACGCGGACGAGGACGCGTACCCGGGGCTCGTGTTCGACGCGATGGTCGTCGCGCTGTCCGGCCGCATCCACCTGGACGAGGCGGCCGACACGACACCGGAGGCGGTGCTCACGGAGATCTGGGAGGACCAGTTCGTGCCGGTCCCGGCGTCGGCGGCGCCCGGTTGAAGAGAGGTGGCCGCCGACGGGCCGGTACGGCCGGCTGGCAGCAGGCCGCTGCGGCGCCGGCCGAAGGAGCTGGCCGAGGAGCCCGCGGTGTACGTGCCGTCGGGGGACGGGCTGGTTCGCGACGACCGGGGCGGCGGCGGGTCCGGGACGCGGCCGGGGTCGCGTACGGGATCGGCGGGCGCGGCGGCCGGGCGTACGGGACCGGACGGCGAGGCGGGCGAGACGGGCACGGGTTCGGGTGGCGGTGACGCGGCGTCCGAGGTGGCGACGGCGGACCTG
>DASXYG010000124.1:0-24694 GCA_036502625.1 Streptosporangiaceae bacterium | reverse complement strand
GGTTTCGCGTGGGGGGCGTTCTCTCGTGCGGCGGGGGTGCGGTGCGTGAGGGGAGGGGGTGGGGGTTAGGGGTGGGGGGTTTGGACGCCGGCTAGGACGAATTCCAGATGGCGGCGCCAGTCTGGGTTTCCGGCTGGTTGGTAGTACATCGTGGAGATTACGCCGTGGGCTATCAATGGGAAGTCGGCGAAGGTCAGGTCGGGGCGGATGGCGCCTGCCTTTACCGCTCGGGTGATTATTCGGGTGATGATCTCGGCGAACTCGGCCTTCTCAGTCTTGACGTCTTCCCAGTTGACGGTGCCGTCGCCCATTAGGGCCAACTGGAACGCGGCGTCGCCGTCGGCGGCTTCCAGGTAGTCGCGGAGGGCCTTTTCGAAGGCGGCGCCGGGGTCGGCTACCTGCTCGGCGGCGCGGGCCAGCTCGGCCATGCCCTGGAAGCGGGCGCCGACGATGGCGGTGAGCAGGGCGCGCTTGTTGGGGAAGTGGCGGTAGAGCGTGCCCATGCCGAGGCCGCAGTGGGCGGCGATCTGCTCCATCTGCGCGTCGTGGCCGTGGGTGGCGAACAGTTCGCCGGCCGCGGCGATGATCTGCTCGCGGTTGCGGCGCGCGTCGGCGCGCAGGGGGCGTTCGGTCGCGGTCATGGTGGGCATCGCCGTCGCTCGGGGTTGGCTTGACATCCGGAAGCTTAGTTCCGTAACGTCCGACGTGCCAAAATCGGAAGCGTAATTCCGCTTCCTGTTATCTCGGAGGACTCATGATCGTCATTACCGGCGCCACCGGCCAGATCGGCAGCAAGGTCGTGGAGGAGCTGAGCGCGGGCGCCGAGCCCGTACGCGTGATCGTCCGCGATCCGGCCCGCCTCCCGGAGCGGATCCGCGACCGCGTCGAGGTCGTACAGGGCTCGCTAGAGGACCCGGACGTCCTGGCCAAGGCGTACGCGGGCGCCGACGCGGTGTTCTGGCTCTCGCCCCCGAACGCCGGCGCCGCGAGCATCGACGGGTACATGCTCGGCCTCGCCCGTACGACCTGCGCGGCCATCGCGGCCCAGGGGGTCGGCCACGTCGTGGGCGTCTCCTCGCTCGGCCGCGGCTCCGCGCTGGCCGCGCATGCCGGGCAGATCACGGCGGCGCTGGCCGTGGACGACCTGATCGCGGCCACCGGCGCGCACTACCGCGCGCTGTGCATGCCGGGGTTCATGGAGAACACGCTCACCCAGGTCGCGCCGATCCGCGGCCAGGGCATGGTCGTCGGGCTGGTGCCCGGCGACCTCAAGCTCCCGTCGTGCGCCACGCGGGACATCGCGGCGGTCGCGGCCGGGCTGCTGCGCGACCGTACGTGGACGGGTCGCGGCGACGTCGCGGTGCTCGGCCCCGAGGACCTGTCCAACGACGACATGGCGCGGGTCATGTCCGAGGTGCTCGGCCGGCCGGTCCGCTATCAGCGTGCAGAGCCGGAGGCGTACGCGGCCATGCTGACCGGCCACGGCATGACCGCCGCGTGGGCGCAGGGCCTCGTCGACATGTCGGACGCGGTCAGCCGCGGCCTCTACGCGGACGCGGTGCGCACCCCGGACTCCGGCACGCACACCACGTTCCGCCAGTGGTGCGAGGAGGTGCTCAAGCCGGCCGTCGAGGCAAACTGAACCCGGTCTGAAATTGAACCTGGTACGGTAAATCGGTACGCGCACCCGACCGTCTCCAGGAGTCACGATGAGCACCGCGCCGAGCCGAATCACGCCGCGCCGGATCCGGCTCGGCGTCGTCCGCGGCATCTCCTACGGCCTGTTCGCCACGCCCGACCCGTTCATGGACGCGGCGCGCTCCGTGGGTGCCGGGCTGGTCCGCCTCTACGTCTACTGGTCGCAGGTCGAGCCGGAGCGCGGGCGGTACGACTGGTCCGTTGTCGACGCGATCCTCGCCGAGGCCGACGCCGACGCCGACGTCGACCTCTGGATCACCGTCTGCTCCAGCTCGATGTGGGGCACGCGCACGCCGACGGACTTCCAGCCGCCGTCGCCGGCCGTCGACGAGGAGGCGTACTCCGCGTTCGTCGCCGCGCTCGTGCGCCACTGCCGGGGCCGCGTCCGCTCCTGGCAGTGCGACAACGAGCCGAGCAACACCGGCCTGCTGTGGGCGGGCACCGCGACGGAGTACGCCCACCAGCTCCACCTGTTCGCCGCGGCGGTCCGCGCCGCCGACCCCGAGGCGTACGTCGTGCTCGGCGGCTGCGGCTACGACATGCTCGGCAGCCCCGAGGGCAGCCCGCAGCGCGCGTTCTACGACGAGGTCGCCGGCGCCGGGCGCGACGACTTCGACCTGTTCAGCGTCAACCTCTACGACGACCCGCACCGTACGCCCGAGCACATCGAGACGGCGCGCGCGGTGATGCGCGCGCACGGCTACGAGCGGCCGGTCGTGGTGGGGGAGTACAACGGGCCGACGCTGTTCCAGTTCCCCGCCGCGACGGCCGCGCTCGAGCACACGATGATGGCCGCGTTCGCCGCGGCGGCCTCCGGCGAGCCGGCCAGCATGAGCACCGCCGAGCTGGCCGAGCAGGCCGCCGCCGAGACGCCGGACCGCCGGGCGCTGCGCGACCTGTACGCCCGCCGCGCCGAGGTGCCGCCTGAGCTCGGGATGTTCATGGCGGGCGCGCCGGCGGAACTGGCCGAACGCCGCGAGCGCCTGGCGCGGCGCCAGCTCCTCCAGCGCGCGCTGCTCGCCCTGGCGTCCGGCGCCGGCGCGCTGGCCTGCTGGAACCTCGCGCCCGAGGTGCCCGACTACACCGATCCGTACAACATCATGGACCTCATGTTCGGCACGCTGGCGCTGATGGACTACGCCGACGGGGCCATCCGCACGCCCCGCCCCGCGGCCCGGGCGCACCGGCTGCTGGCCGCGGTCGTGGCGGGGGCGGTCGACGTACGGACGGTCGCGGTCCCGGACGAGCCCGACGTCATGGCCGTGCGCATCGACATGGGCGCGGGCGCGGCGGCGCGGATGGCCGTGTGGCTGCGGCGCGACGACCCGCTGGACGAGTCGGCGGGGCCGCGCCCGATCACGCTCCCGTGGCCGCATGCCGAGGTCCATGCCGTGGACGCGTACGGGGAGCCGGTGCGGGTCGCGTCCGCGGACGGGCGGGCGGGGGTCGGCGTCACGCCGGTGCCGGTCGTGCTGTCCGCGACGCCGGTCGGCTGACGCGGGGTCAGAGCAGGCGGCGCTGGAGGGCGTCGGCCATGGTGGTGGCCACCAGGCGCTCGACGGCGGAGGGGTCGGGCGCGGCGGGCTCGCGGCTCGCGACCAGCAGTTGGGCGCCGCCGAGCAGGGCGAGGGCGAGGGTGTCGGTGTCGGCGTCCGCGGCGATGCGGCCGAGTTCGCGTTCGTCGGAGAGGTAGCCGGCGATCATGGCCATGGCCTCGGTCAGCAGCGGCACGCCGGTGGGCATGTCGGCGCGCAGCCGGGCCCGCAGGCCGTCGCGGAACGTGATGAGGCCGAGGATCGCCATGGCGACCGGCTCGAACAGCTCGGTCAGCGCCCCGGTGAGGTTGCCCGTGACGGTGCCGGTGCCCGCCGCGCCGCGCAGCGCGGCCGACCGGGCGCCGAGCCGCGCGATGCGGTCGCGTACGAGCTCGGCGAGGAAGTCGTCGAAGTCGGTGAAATGGCGGTGCAGCACGCCCTTGGCGCAGCCCGCCTCGGTGGTGACCGCCCGGCTGGTCAGGGCGTTCGGGCCGGACCTGGCGATGATGCGCTCGGCGGCGGAGAAGAGCTGCTCGCGGGGGTCGCGGATGGCCACGCCTGTCGGCACCGTGCGCCCCCTTCGTTCGCCGTGCCCGGTCGGGCCGGATGAGCGGGCACGTGCCGACCCTACCTCCGGGGCGGCCCGCCCCCTCCACCGCCCGAACACTTTGTGTTACGAACTGCTACTGAGGGTAGCGATCGGATGGCGGTGGAGGTTCCGCCGTCGCCGGGACCGCCCGGCTTGGCTCCGTCCCGAGCATGGGGGCGGGGGAGGATGAGGACGGAACATGCGGATGAAGCGGCTTGGCGTCGCCGTGCTCGGGAGCGCGGTCGCCATGACGGCGGTCAGCACCGGCGCCGTGGCGGACCAGCGGCCCGCCGACCACGCACCCTCGACGGCCGCGGTCGCGCCGGCGCCGCGCGCGGTCGACGCGACCAAGCAGGTCGCCACCCTCGGCGATCTCGGCGGCGTGGTCCAGAAGGTCAAGGACCTGGTCGCCGCGAGCGCCCCCGCGTCGGGCACGCCTGACGCGGCGGCGGTGAAACAGCAGCGTGCCGGGCTCGGCACCGCGGCGCAGGCGCTGCAGAAGCAGACCGGAGGCGGCACGCTCGCCGCGCGGGCCGGCGGCGCCAAACGGGACGTCCTGCCGGTCAAGGACGCCATCGCGAAGGTCCTCAAGGACGCCGACGCGCTCGTCGCGGCGGTCACGGCCGACAAGCCCGACGCGGCCAAGATCAAGGACGCGATCTCGACGCTGGCCACCGACGAGCTCGGCCTCGTCACCTCGGTCGCGGCGTCGCTCGGCGCACCCGGGCTGCCCAAGGTGGGCTGACCCGGATCGCGGCGTACCGCGGGGGCTGTGGGGAACCGATCCCACGGCCCCCGCGGTACGTGTCGTACGGGTTCGGCGCGGTGTCAGTGGCCCAGGCGGGCGGCCAGGCGGTCGGCGTGCTCGCGGACGACGGCGCCGAGGTCCGCGGCGGAGCGGGCGCGCTGCTCGGACTTGATGCCGGTGGTGGACACCGCGCCGACGAGGCGGTCCGCGCGGTCGCGCACCCCGGCCGCGACGCAGAACACGCCCTCGAGGTCCTCCTCGTCGTCGACCGCGTAGCCCTGGGCGCGGACGCGGGCGAGCTCGTCGAGCAGCCGGGTGATCGTGGTGATCGTGCGCTGCGTGCGCTTCGGCAGGCCCACCTCGTGGACCAGTTCGCGGACGCGCGCCTCCGTGAGGTCGGCCAGGATGATCTTGCCGGCGGCGCTGGTGTTCGGCGACTCGCGGCTGCCGAGCGGTGTGGTGAACCGGACCGCGCCGGGGCCGTCGACCTTGGCGACGAAGACGGGGAACCCGTCGTCGGCGATGGCCAGGCGGGTGGTGAGACCGGTGGCCTGGGCGAGCGCCGACAGTACGGGGCGGGCCAGGTCGGCGATGGGGAGCTGGCTCGACGCGATGTCACCCAGCCGGATGAGGCCCGTTCCGAGCACGAACCGCGGCCCCGGCACCTCGGCCACCAGGCCGTGCGCCTCCAGGGTGCGGAGCATGGCGTGGACGGTGCTGCGGGCGACGCCGAGATGGGCCGCGAGGTCGGCCAGGCCGAGGCCTGAGGAGTCGCTTTCCGCGAGCGCGCCGAGCATGAGCGCCGCGCGGTCGACGCTCTGGACGCGGGAACGGGGCCGTTCGGTCATGCGGCCAACGTATCAGCGATACCGAACATGGCTCTTGACTTTCCCGTGCGACCAGTGCCAGGTTAATGGTCAATTCCGAAAGCCATTCGGTAATGCCGAACGAGCGTCCGTACGATGGCGGCCACGAGCTTGTGACCTGCGGCGCCGCCGAACCCATGAGCACGAGGAGGACGACCGGTCATGGACCGCGAAGATGTCGGCTGGCGCGGCTACTTCGCCGCCGCGCCGACCCCGTTCACGCGCGACGGCCACCTGGACGACGACCTGCTGGCCGAGGTGCTCACGGGCTTCGCCGGCGACGGCGCGCACGGTGTCCTCGTCAACGGCAGCACCGGCGAGTGGTACGCGCAGACGGCCGGCGAGCGCGAGCGCGTCTGCGAGGCCGCCGTCAAGGCGGTCGGCGGCCGGGTGCCCGTCCTCGCCGGGGTGTCGAGCATGCGCGAGGACGAGACCGTGGCGCTCGCCCGGCACGCGATCGGCGCCGGCGCCGACGGCGTGCTCTACTCGCCGCCGCCCGCCGCGCGGATGACGCAGGCCGAGGTGGTGGCGTACTACGAGCGCACGGCGGCGCGCGTGCCCGGACCGGTGATGGTCTACAACATCCCGGCGGACGTCTCCACGAACATCGAGCCGGAGACGTTCCGGCGCCTGGCCGCCATCCCCAACGTCGTCGGGGCGAAGGACAGCACGCCGGACGACCTCCAGTACCACCGCACGGTCGGCGCCGTCGGCGGCCGGCTGCGGGTCTTCGGCAACGCGCTCACGCCCGCGGCGCTGAGCATGATGGCCACCGGCTACGGCGGCGACGGCCACTTCGGCGCCGGCCTGCCGCTCGGCCCCCGTACGGCGCGGGCGTTCGACCACCTGTGGGCCGGCGAGCTCCCCGAGGCGTTCGCGATCGCCGAGGAGTTCACCGCCGTCCGCGACGCGCTGCACGGCCCGGACGGCAACGGCCTGTTCGGCGGCGCGCAGGCGCAGCTCAAGACCATGATGCGGCTCCAGGGGCGGCCCGCGGGCTACCCGCGGCCGCCCCGACTGGCCGTCGAGGACGACCCCGCGGCCCTGGACGGCCTGCGGGACCTGCTCGCCCGTCTCGGCCTGACCACCGGATAGCGAGGCAGTGCCATGGCCAACCGCGCACGCGTACTGGCGACCGCGTCGATCGGCAACCTCATCGAGTGGTTCGACTTCGCCCTGTACGCCTACTCGGCGAGCGCCATCTCGAAGGCGTTCTTCCCCGGCGGCGACGGCACGGCGTCGCTGCTCGGCACGCTCGCCGTGTTCGGCGTCAGCTTCCTGCTGCGGCCGGTCGGCGGGCTGGTCTTCGGCCGGATGGGCGACCGCGCCGGCCGGAAGAACGTCCTCTCGGTCGTCGTCATCGGGATGGGCGCCTGCACCGTCCTGATGGGGCTCATCCCGTCGTACGCGACGATCGGCGTCGCCGCGCCGGTGCTGCTGGTGCTGACCCGGCTCGGGCAGGGCCTGTTCTCCGGCGGCGAGTACGCGGGCGCGTCGACGTTCCTCGTGGAGTACGCGCCGGAGAACCGCCGCGGCATGTGGGCGGGCATCTCCGTGGCCACCGGCACGCTGCCGTTCGCGTTCGCCGGGTTCGTGGTGCTGGCGTTCACCGCCATGCCCGCCCCCGCGTACGACGCGTACGGCTGGCGGCTGCCGTTCCTGATCGCCGGGCCGGTCGCGCTGATCGGGCTGTACCTGCGGCTGCGCATGGACGACACCCCGGCGTTCAAGGCCATCGAGGACGGCGACCGCACGGAGCAGGCGCCGCTGCGCACCGTGCTCACCCGGCACCGGCGCGCGGTGCTGCTCGTGATGGCGGTGGCCGGGCTGAACGCCGTCGCGTCGTACATGCTGACCAGCTACATGCCGACGTTCCTCAAGGAGAACGCGCACACCGGGGCGACGGCCGCGGCGGTCACCAACAGCCTCGTCGTGATCATGGTGTGCGTCCTGATCCCGTTCTTCGGGCGGATCAGCGACGCGATCGGCCGGAAGAAGGTGCTGGTGGCCGGCGCCGCGGGGCTGGTCGTACTGGCCGGGCCGGCGTTCCTGGTGCTCTCGCACGGCTCCGCGGGGTCGGCGGTGCTCGGGCAGATCATGTTCGCGCTGCCGTTCGGCTGCGTCGCCGCGGTGCTGTCGACGGTGATGTGCGAGCTGTTCCCGACCCGGGTGCGGTACTCGGGGTCGGCCGCCGGATACAACGTGGCGTACGCGGTCTTCGGCGGGACCGCGCCGTTCGTGGGGCAGTTGCTCGTGGACCGCACCGGCCTGCTCTCCGCGCCCGGCTGGTACGTCGCCGTGCTGGCCCTGCTCGCGCTGCCGGTCGCGCTGCTGCTTCCGGAGACCTACCGCAGGCGGCTCGACGCACAGGACGAGCCGCCGGACACCGGCGCCCGACGTGAGGAGATGGTTTCGTAGTGGGGTCGTTGCAGGTCGGCGTCGACATCGGTGGCACGTTCACCGACTTCACGCTCGTCGACACGGAGAGCGGGCGCCGGCACCACGCCAAGCGCCCGACCACGGCGGGCCGCCCGGCCGACGCCGTGATCGAGGGCCTCGCCGAGATCCTCGCCGCGACCGGCTACCGGCCGGCCGACGTACGGCGGTTCGTCCACGGCCAGACCATCGCGTTGAACACCGTGCTCCAGCGGCGCGGCGAACGCCTCGGGCTGCTGGTCACCGACGGGTTCCGCGACGTGCTCGAACTGCGCAGGCTGCACCTGGGCAAGCCGGTCGACCTGTTCGCGGTGCGCCCCGAGCCGCTGATCCCGCGGTCCCGCGTGGTCGAGGTGCCGGAGCGGATGCTCGCCGACGGCGGCGAGGACACCCCGCTCGACACCGCCGCGCTGCTGGAACGGGTCGCCGCGCTGCGGTCCGCGCACGGCGTCGACCACCTGGTGGTCGCGTTCCTGCACGCGCACGTCTACCCGGGGCACGAGCGTGCCGCCAAGCAGGCGCTGCTCGACCGCTGGCCGGACCTCAGCGTGACCTGCTCGCACGAGGTGTGGCCGGAGATCCGCGAGTACGAGCGCACGGTTGCCGCGGTGATCAACGCGTACGTCGCGCCGCGCGTCGAGCACTACCTGGCCGACCTGCGCACCCGGCTGCGGGAGATGGGGGTCACCGCCGTCTGCATGATCACCAAGTCGAACGGCGGCGTGACGGGCATCGAGGACGCCGGGGACAACGCGATCCAGACGATGCTGTCCGGCCCCGCGTCCGGCATCTCCGCGGTCCGCGACACCCTCGCCGAGCTGGGCATCGACTCCGGAATCACGCTCGACATGGGCGGTACGAGCACCGACATCGCGGTCATCAGGGGCGGCGAGCCCGTGACGTCGCGCGAGGCCGAGGTGGGCGACTTCCCGGTGGTGCTGCCGTCCATCGAGATCTCCTCGATCGGCGCCGGCGGCGGTTCGATCGCCCGCGCCGACGAGACCGGTGTGCTGAAGCTGGGGCCGGAGAGCGCGGGCGCCGTACCGGGCCCGGCCAGCTACGGCAAGGGCGGCACCCGGCCCACCCTGTCCGACGCGTTCCTCGTCTGCGGCTACCTCGGCGCCGAGGGCCTGGCGGGCGGGAGCCTGCGCCTGGACGAGGCGGCCGCGCGCGCCGCGATCAAGCCGCTCGCCGACCGGATCGGCACGGACGTGGAGACCGCGGCGGGCCAGATCGTGCAGGTGGCGACGTCCAGCCTGCACCGCGGCACGAGCGCCGTGCTGGCCCGCGCGGGCGTCGAGCCGAAGCAGTCGGTGCTGGTGGCGTTCGGCGGCGCGGGCCCCGTCCAGGCGTGCGCGCTCGCCGCGGAGCTGCGCGTGCCGAAGGTCGTGATCCCGGCCTCGCCCGGCACCCTGTGCGCGACCGGCGCCGTGCTGGCCCGGCCGCGCGCCGACTTCATCCGTACGCTCAACGCCGACGTCGAGGCGCTCGGCGCGGCGGCGTACACCGGCGCGGTGGAGGAGCTGCGCGACCAGGCGCGGGCGTGGCTGCGCACGAACGGCTTCGACGACGGCCGCGCCCGGGTGGCGTTCCAGTTGGCCGCCGACATGCGGTACCGGCGCCAGTCGTATGAGATCGAGGTGGCGCTGCCCGACGATCTCGGCGGCGACCCGGCCGTGGCGCTGCGCGAGGCGTTCGAGAAGGCGTACGCGAGCAGGTACGCCATCACAAGCCCCGACCAGGGCGTCTTCCTCGTCTCGCTGCGCCTGTTCAGCACGGTCGAGCCGGCGGAGCCCGGCGCGGGCGCGGCGCCCGGCCGTCCGGACGGCGGTGGCACGGCGGGCCCGGCGCGGCGGCCCATCCGCCACGCGGGCGCGGTCATGGAGGCCGACGTCGTGACGCCCGACCGCATGGCGGCCGGCGAGGCCGTGGCCGGGCCCGCGGTCATCGCGCTGCCCGACAGCACCATCGTCGTGGTGCCCGGATACACCGCCGTCATGGACGCGCGGGGAAACGTGATCGCGGAGGTGGGCAATGCCGGCTGAGGTGCCGCTCGAAGTCCTGTACAACCGGTTCCAGGCCATCGTCGAGAACATGTCGCACGTCATCGAGCGCACGGCGTACGCCACGTTCATCAAGGAGACCGCCGACTTCTCCTGCGGCGTGGTCGCCACCACCGGCGAGTACGTGGCGTACCCGTGGAACCTCGGCGCCCCCGGCTACCTCGGCACCAACATGCGCGAGCTGCTCGGCCACTTCCCCGAGTACGCGCCGGGCGACGTGATCATCTGCAACGACCCGTACCTCTCCGGGCAGCCGTGCACCCACCTGCCCGACGTGCACGTCATCCGCCCGATCTTCGTCGACGGGGAGATCCTGGCCTGGGCGTACGCCTTCATCCACGCCTCCGACTTCGGCGGCACCGTGCCCGCGAGCGTCTGGCCGACCGCGCGGGAGATCTACCAGGAGGGCCTGCGGCTCCGCCCGACGAAGCTGTACCGGGGCGGGCGCGTCAACCAGGAGGTCCTGAACCTCATCCTGGACAACACGCGCATCCCGGAGACCAACAAGGGCGACCTTGAGGCCATGTGCGCGGGCCTGGAGGTCTGCGAGAACCAGGTGCTCGAGGCGGTCGAGCGGTTCGGGCGGCAGGCCGTCGCCGACGGCATCGACCGGGTGCTGGAGTACGGCGAGGCGCGGGCGCGGCGGGTCATCGAGGCGATCCCGGACGGCGCGTACCACTTCGTCGACTACATGGAGGACGACCTCTACTCCGCGGTGCCGCTGCGCATCGAGGTGGACGTACGGGTCGCCGGGTCGGACCTCGTCGTCGACTTCGACGGCACCGACCCGCAGGTGTCGTCCGCGCTGAACATGGCCGGCGTCGCGGGCACCAACTCGCTGCTGTGCCTGGCCATCGTGGGCTATCTGACCAGCCAGGACGACGACCTCCCGAAGACCAGCGCCATCCTGCGGCCGGTCACCCTCACCGCGCCGCCCAGCACGCTGGTGTCCGCGCGGCACCCCGCCGCGATCGGCGTGCGCTACGCCACCGCGATCCGGGTGGGCGACGCGGTGTACGGCGCGCTGGCGCAGGCGCTGCCCGGCGCGATCCCGGCCTGCTCGCCCGGCGCCATCTCGCCGGTCGTCGCGGCGGTGCCGCAGCCGGAGACCGGCGGGCGGCTCGTCGAGGTCGTGCAGCCCATCCTCGGCGGCGGCGGCGCGCGGCCGGGCGCCGACGGGCTCGACGCCGCGGAGAGCACGTACGGCGGGTTCATGCGCAACACCCCGGTCGAGACGTGCGAATCGGCGCTGCCCATCATCGTCCGCAGGTACGGGCTGGTGCCGGACACCGGCGGCGCCGGGCGCCGGCGCGGCGGCCTCGCGATGCGGCTGGACTTCGAGGCGCGGCACATCGACACCGAGGTCACCGCGCGCGGCCTGGAGCGGTTCGTGCTCGCGCCGTGGGGGCTGGCGGGCGGCGAGGCGGGCACGTCCGGGCGCTGCACCGTACGGCGCGGCGCGGAGACCGAGGACATCGGGAAGTTCGACCTGCTGCGGATGGGGCCGGGCGACGTGGTGAGCATCGTGTCGCCCGCGGGCGCGGGCTACGGCGACCCGCTCGACCGGCCCGCCGCCGAGGTGGCGGCGGACGTCGAGCGCGGCATGCTGACCGCCGCGCACGCCGCCGAGAGCTACGGCGTCGTGGTGCGGGACGGTGCGGTGGACGAGGCCGCGACGGAGCGGGCCCGTTCTTCGCGGAGCCCGGCGTCCGGCGCCATCGCGTACGGGCCGGGGCGGGCGCGTCTCGAGGAGCGCTGGCCGGACGGCGTTCAGGCCCGCGTACGGCGGATGCTGACCGGCCTGCCGATCGGCATCCGTGACTGGGCCAAGCACGAGGCGTACCGGCGCTACCAGGAGAACGGGGACATCGACGCGGTGTGCGACGGGGTGCTGCGGGGGCTCGGGCGGGGGTCCGGGTGACGGCGCCGCGCCTGCCTGACCTGGCGTACCGGTACCTGACGTCGGCGGCGGGCGAGGGCCGTACGGCGCGGTGGAACGAGGAGCGGTACGCCGATCTCCGCCTGGCGCCCCGCGTGGGCGTGGACGTCACCGCCGTCGACCCGTCCGCGGAGCTGCTCGGCCGGCGGCTGCGGCACCCGGTGCTGCTCGCCCCGACCGGCTGCCACCGGCTCTTCCACCCCGACGGCGAGGAGGCGAGCGTACGGGGCGCCGCGGACACCGTGTTCGTCGTCAGCTCCTACACGACCACCCCGCTTGCCGCCATCGCCGAAGCCGCGCGGGGGCCGTGGTGGTTCCAGCTCAACCCGGCGCCCGACCCCGGGTTCGTGGCCGCCGTCCTGGACGAGGCCACGGACCGGGGCGCGGAGGCGCTGGTCGTCACCCTGGACACCCCGGTCGCGGGCATGCGCTCCGGCCAGGGCTGGGACGGCGTCTCGCTGCCGGACGGCCTGGAGTTCGGGGTACTGCCCGGCCGCCTGACACCACCGCCGGACCCGGAGACGATCTACCGCCCGGCCTGGACGCGGGAATGACCTGGGACCGCCTCGCCGCGCTCTGCGCCGGCCGTACGCCGCCCGTCCTGGTCAAGGGCGTGCTCCGGCCCGACGACGCCGAGCGCGCGGTGGCATGCGGCGCGGCCGGCGTCATCGTGTCCAACCACGGCGGCCGCAACCTCGACACGCTGCCCGCCACGGTCGACGCGCTGCCCTGGGTCGCCGAGCGCGTCGCCGGCCGAGTCCCGGTCCTGGTCGACGGGGGCATCAGGACCGGGACCGACGTGCTCAAGGCGCTCGCGCTCGGCGCGGACGCCGTGCTCGTCGGCCGCCCGTACCTGTGGGGCCTGGCGGCCGCGGGGGCCGAGGGCGTCCGTAAGGTCGTGACCAGGCTCCGTGTGGAGCTGGAAATGGCGATGGCATTGTGCGGCGTACGCACGACCGACGAGATCACCGACGATCTGCTGTGGAGCGAAGGAACCCGATGACCGATTCCGTCCTGACCCTTCCGGACACCCCGACGCTCGCCGAGCGCGCCCGCGACCGGCTGCGGCGCGTCGGCGCCACCGTCCCCGAGGGCGACGACTTCGCCGCGCGTACGCCCATCACCGGCGAGGACCTGTTCGGCCTCGCGGCCACCACCCCCGACGAGGCGGCCGCGGCCGTCGCCGCCGCGCACGAGGCGTTCGCGACGTGGCGGACGACCCCGGCGCCGGTCCGCGGTGAGCTGGTCCGGCGGTTCGGCGACCTGCTGCGGGCGCACAAGAGCGACCTCGCCGACCTGGTCACCATCGAGGTCGGCAAGATCGGCGCCGAGGCGGCGGGCGAGGTCCAGGAGATGATCGACGTCTGCGACTTCGCCCTCGGCCAGTCGCGCCAGCTCTACGGCCGGACCATCGCCTCCGAGCGGCCCGGCCACCGGCTCGCGGAGACGTGGCACCCGCTGGGCGTCGTCGGCGTCATCAGCGCGTTCAACTTCCCCTGCGCCGTGTGGTCCTGGAACACCGCCATCGCGCTGGTCTGCGGCGACACCGTCGTGTGGAAGCCGTCGGAGCTGACGCCGCTGATCTCGCTCGCGGTCAGCCACCTGCTGGCGCGCGCCGCCGAGGAGGCGGGCGCGCCCCGCGACGTGCACCGGCTGCTGCTCGGCGACCGGGAAATCGGCGAGCGGCTCGTCGACGACCCGCGGGTCGCGCTGCTCAGCGCCACCGGCTCCACCCGCATGGGCCGCGAGGTCGGGCCGCGCGTCGCCGCCAGGTTCGGCCGCTGCCTGCTCGAGCTCGGCGGCAACAACGCCGGCATCGTCACCGCGTCCGCGGACCTCGACGTCGCCGTGCAGGGCATCGTGTTCGCCGCGGCCGGCACCGCGGGCCAGCGCTGCACCAGCATGCGCCGGGTGATCGCGCACGAGGACATCGCCGACGAGCTCGTCGGCCGGCTCACCGCCGCGTACGGCCGGCTGCCCATCGGCGACCCCTTCGCCGACGGCACCCTGGTCGGGCCGCTCATCTCGCGCGGCGCCGCCGAGGCCATGGGCAAGGCGATCGCGGCGGCCGAGGCCGAGGGCGGCCGGCTGCTGGCCGGCGGCGGCATCCGCGCGGCGAGCGCGCCGGGCGCGGTGTACGCCGAACCGGCGATCGTGCGCATGCCCGCCCAGACCGACACCGTGCGCACGGAGACGTTCGCGCCCATCCTGTACGTGCTCACGTACCGCGACCTGGACGACGCGATCGCCCTCCACAACGACGTTCCGCAGGGCCTGTCGTCGTCGATCTTCACCCGCGACCAGCGCGAGGCCGAGCGGTTCCTCGCCGCCGACGGCTCCGACTGCGGCATCGCGAACGTCAACATCGGCACGTCGGGCGCCGAGATCGGCGGCGCGTTCGGCGGTGAGAAGGAGACCGGCGGCGGCCGGGAGTCCGGTTCGGACGCCTGGCGCGCGTACATGCGGCGCGCCACGAACACCGTCAACTACGGCGGGGCGCCGGTCCTCGCGCAGAACGTCAGCTTCCTGTAGCGGACGCGCGGGAGACCGAAGGAGGGGAGTGGGCGTGATGTGGGCGTTGCGGCAGCCGGGGCCCGGCCGGTTCGTGCGGGTCCGGGTGCCGCGGCCGGTGGAGGCGGACCTCCGCGACGGCGAGGTGCTGCTGCGGCTGGGCGCGGGCGCGATCTGCGGGAGCGACCTGCCGAAGTTCCTGGGGCACGTGGACCCGGACAACCCGTACACGGGGCTGGCGGGGGTGCCGCTGCACGAGATCGTCGGGGAGGTGGTGGCCTCGCGCGCGGCCGGGTTCCCGGTGGGGTGCCGGGTGGTGGGGATCGCCCGTACGTCGCACGGGCTGGCGGAGTACCTGGTCAACCCGGCTTCGTTGCTGTACCGGCTGACCGGCGGCCTGGACGACGTGCGGTCGACGATCATCCAGCCGGTCGCGACGATCCTGAGCACCCTCGACCGGGTGCCGGACGTCCGCGGCGCGCGGGTGGCGGTGCTCGGCCTCGGCCCGCTCGGCCTGCTGTTCACCCATGCCCTCAAGGCGCGCGGCGCCGCGACGGTGACCGGCGTGGACCGGGTGGACCGTACGGACGTGGCCAAGGCGTACGGCATCGACGAGCTCGTGGTCGGCGAGTCGCGGCCGTGGGCGACCGCCGACCGGGCCGACGACGCGCGCCCCGCCCTGGTCATCGACGCGATCGGCCACCACCAGGACGTCATCGCCGACGCGATCGCCGCGCTGGCCCCGCACGGCCACCTGTTCGCGTTCGGCCTCCCCGAGGACCATTACGTGGTGCCGATGCGCCCGTTCTTCCGCAAACAGCTCACGCTGCAAGGCGGCACCACGCTCGACTGGCCGCGCTTCCTCGCGGAGGCCGAGGCGTACGTCGCGGCCCACCCGGAGCCGCTCGACTCCTACGTCACCGACGTGTTCCCGATGTCCCGCGCCCAGGAGGCGTACGAGACCTACGCGCGCCCCGCCGAAGGGCGCCTCAAGGTCGCCCTCACCCCGCAGTTCTGACCGGGTAGAGGTCGCGGAGGACGCCGAGCTCGGCGGTGTGGTGGGTGAACTCGTCCAGGACGTGCAGCACCATGGAGATCGCCGGGTCGGCGGCGTGGGCGAAGAAGGCCGGGCCCGACGGCTCCCACCAGCGGGCGTCGGGCATGCGCGCGAGCGGGGCGCGCCAGTGCGTCCGGTAGGCGGTCTCCAGGAACTCCAGGCCGCCGGCCGCCGTGCCGGCGAACGCGACGTCGTCGAGGGTGATGTTGCGGCCCTCGAACAGGCGGATGCCGAAGTCGGTGAGCAGCAGGCCGGTGTGGCCGATGCGCCACGCGATGGTCGCGACCGGGAGGGGGTCCGGCGCCGGGCCGCCGCCGCCGTCGCCGTCGATGCGCCACCGGCCCGACGCGTCCGGGCGGAGGGTCCAGCCGCCGGGGGCCGGCTCCCAGAGGTACTCGGCGTCGCCGAGGCCCGCCAGGCGGGCGCGGGTGCGATGCCACACCTCGTCGAACGCGCCGGTCATCGCGTCTCGCAGGTCCATGGTCCCTCCTCGGGCTGAAGTCCACAGGGTACGGCGGGCAGGGGTCGCGCTCTGTGCGGTTCGGATTACGGGGCGGGCTGACCGGGGCCGCTGGCGGGGCGGGGTTTGTGGGGTCTCCACAAAGTCTGGGGCGCGGGGCGGTTGATTGCGGCATTTCACCGGGCGAGGCGCACACGAGAGCGTTCAGTATGTGCGCGGACTGTCGGCGCACGTGTCTAGCGCAGGAGGCTCGGTCGGTGTTCAGTCGCGTCGCCATCGTCAACCGGGGAGAGGCCGCCATGCGGCTGATCCACGCCGTACGGGAGCTGTCCGCTGAGACGGGGGCGCGGATCGAGACGGTCGCGTTCTTCACCGATGCCGACCGTACGGCCACGTTCGTCCGCGAGGCAGACCTCGGCTACGACCTGGGGCCGGCGTCCGCGCGGCCGTACCTCGACCACGCGGTGCTGGAGCGCGCGCTGCGCGAGAGCGGTGCCGACGCCGCCTGGGTGGGCTGGGGGTTCGTCGCGGAGGACCCGGCGTTCGCCGAGCTGTGCGAACGGGTCGGGGTGACGTTCGTGGGGCCGAGCGCGGAGGCGATGCGGAAACTCGGCGACAAGATCGGCTCCAAGCTGATCGCCGAGGAGGTGGGCGTCCCGGTGGCGCCGTGGAGCCGCGGCGCGGTGGACGACCTCGACGCCGCGGTGCGCGCGGCGGGGGAGATCGGCTACCCGCTGATGCTCAAGGCGACGGCCGGCGGCGGCGGGCGCGGCATCCGGGTGGTCACCTCCGACGCCGACCTCGCCGACGCGTACGACCGCACCCGCATGGAGGCCGAGCGCGCGTTCGGCAGCGGCGTGGTCTTCCTGGAGCGGCTCGTCACCGGCGCGCGCCACGTCGAGGTGCAGGTCATCGCCGACGGCCAGGGCACGGCGTGGGCGCTGGGCGTACGCGACTGCTCGGTGCAGCGGCGCAACCAGAAGATCATCGAGGAGTCGGCGTCGCCGGTGCTGAGCGCCGGGCAGGCGGGCGAGCTGAAGGCCGCGGCCGAGCGGCTGGCGCTCGCGGTCGGCTACCGGGGCGCGGGCACCGTCGAGTTCCTGTACCACCCCGGCCAGAAGCTGTTCGCGTTCCTCGAGGTGAACACCCGGCTCCAGGTCGAGCACCCGATCACCGAGGCCACCACCGGCATCGACCTCGTCAAGGCGCAACTGCACGTCGCCGCGGGCGGGCGGCTCGAGGGCGCGCCGCCGGCCGAGGGCGGCCACGCCATCGAGGCGCGGCTCAACGCCGAGGACCCGGACCGCGACTTCGCCCCCTCGCCGGGCCGGATCGTCCGCCTCGACCTGCCCGCCGGCCCCGGCATCCGGGTCGACACGGGCGTCAGCGAGGGCGACACCATCCCCGCCGACTTCGACTCCATGATCGCGAAGATCATCGCGTACGGCCGCGACCGCGGCGAGGCGCTCGGCCGGCTGCGCCGCGCGATGGCGGAGACCACGGTGATCATCGCGGGCGGCGCCACCAACAAGAGCTTCGTACTCGACCTGCTCGACCGGCCCGAGGTGGTCGACGCGAGCGCGGACACCGGCTGGATCGACCGCGTCCGCGCCGAGGGCGGGCTGGTCGCGCAGCGCGGGTCGGCGGTCGCGCTGGCCGCCGCCGCGATCGAGGCGTACGAGGACGCCGAGGGCGTCGCCCGGCAGCAGCTCCTCGCCACCGCGCACGGCGGCCGCCCGCAGGTCCAGATGGACACCGCGCGGCCAATCGAGCTCAAGCTGCGCGGCGCCGGCTACCGGGTGCAGGTCTCCCGCGTCGCGCCGCACCGGTTCCGCGTCGCGATCGCCGCCGACGCGGGCGCGCCGCACACCGCCGACGTCGAGATCGAGCGTTTCGACGGCCAGACCGGCCAGATCGTCGTCAACGGGCGGCGGTTCCGGCTGGTCACGAACGCGTACGGGCCGACGCGGCTGGTCGAGGTGGACGGCGTGGCGCACCGCGTCAGCCACGACGAGGGCGGCGTCGTCCGCGCGCCCTCGCCCGCCCTGGTGGTGGCCACCCCGGTCGCGGTGGGCGCCGAGGTGGAGGCCGGCGCCCCGGTGCTGGTGCTGGAGTCGATGAAGATGGAGACGGTGCTGCGCGCGCCGTTCCGCGCGCGGCTGCGCGAGTGCCCGGTCGCGGTGGGCAGCCAGGTGGAGACGGGCGCGCCGCTGCTGCGCCTGGAGCCGCTCGGCGACGGCGACGACCAGGCCGCCGAGCAGGACGGCTCCGCGGGCGCCGATCTCGACCTTCCGGCCGAGCCCACGGACGTGCCCGCCGCCGAGCGCGTCGCGTCCGGGCTGCGCGACCTGCGCGGCCTGCTGCTCGGCTTCGACGCCGACCCGCAGGGCGGCCGCCGCGTGCTCGACGGCTACGTCGCCGCGCGGCCGGAGGCCGAACACGGCGCGGGCGGGCCGCTCGCGGGCGAGATCGACCTGCTCGAGGTCTTCGCCGACATGTCCGAGCTGACCCGCAACCGCGCGTTCGGCGCCGACGCGTACACCGAGACGCAGGTGCACAGCCCGCGCGAGTACTTCCACACGTACCTCCAGAGCCTCGACGCCGAGCGCGCCGGGCTGCCCGAGGCGTTCACGCAGCGGCTCACGAAGGTGCTCGGCCACTACGGCGTGACCGACCTGGAGCGCACGCCCGAGCTCGAGGACGCGGTCTTCCGGATCTTCCTGGCGCAGCGCCGCGCGGCCAGCGACGTCGCGGTGGTGACCACGCTGCTGCGGCAGTGGCTGACCGAGCCGCCGCCCGGCGAGCCGCTGCGCGAGACCGCGGGCCTGACCCTGGAGCACCTGATCGCGGCCACCCAGCTCCGGTTCCCCGCCGTCGCGGACCTGGCGCGCTCGGTGGTGTTCCGCTGGTTCGCCCAGCCGATGCTGCGCCGCACCCGGGCGAACGTCTACGCGGACGTCCGCAGGAACCTGAACTACCTGGACGCCGACCCCGGCGCCCCGGACCGCGCGGAGCGGATCGCCGCGATGGTGGCCAGCGCCGAGCCGCTCGTACGCCTGCTCGGGCAGCGGATCGCCCGCAAGGGCGCCGGGCTCGCGCCGATGCTGGAGGTGCTGACCCGCCGCTACTACGGCAACCGGTCGCTCGCGGGCCTCCGCGCCGGCGAGATCGCGGGCTGCACGTACGTCGTGGCCGAGCACGACGACGGCGCGGAGCGGTCCGCGGTGCTGGCCACCGCGGCCGACTTCCCGGCGCTGCCCGAGGCGGTGCGCGCCATCGGCGAGCTGGCGCCGTCCGGCGAGTCCGTCGCGGACATCTACCTCACCTGGGCCGACCAGCCCGGCGACCCGGACGCCATGGCCGACGAGCTGCGCGACGTGCTCGCCGCGCGCGAGCTGCCCGCCCGGCTGAGCCGGATCACCGCCACCGTCGCCGGGCGCAGCGGCGCGGTGATGCACCACCACTTCACGTTCGTGCCGTCGCCGGGCGGGCTCACCGAGGACCGGCTGATCCGCGGCCTGCACCCGCTGATCGCGCAGCGCATGCAACTGGAGCGGCTGCGCGAGTTCGACCTCACCCGGCTGCCGTCGGCCGACGAGGAGGTGTACCTCTTCCGCGCGGTCGCGCGCAGCAACCCCTCCGACGAGCGGCTCGTCGCGCTGGCCCAGGTCCGCGACCTGACGCCGCTGCGCGACAGCGACGACCGGCTGGTCGCGCTGCCCGCCGCCGAGGACACCCTGGCCGGATGCCTGGACGCGATCCGCAAGGTGCAGGCCGGGCGCCCGGCGAACAAGCGGTTCGCCACCAACCGCGTCACCATCTACGTCTGGCCGCCCAGCGACCTGACCGGCGACGAACTGGACACCGTCGCCCAGCGCGTGCTGCCCACCACGGCGGGCGCGGGGCTCGAAGAGGTCGTGTTCCTCGCCCGCAGGCGCGACCGGGAGACCGGCGACCTGCGCGACATCGCGGTGCGCATCGGCTACGACGCCGGCACCGGCATGCGCCTGGAGGTCGGCGACCGGCCCACCGGCACGGTCGAGCCGCTGGACGACTACCGGCAGAAGGTGCTGCGGGCGAGCCGCCGCGGCACCGTCTACCCGTACGAGCTGACCGGCATGCTGGCCGGCGCGGACGGCGCGTTCACCGAGTACGACATGGACGCCGACGGCGCGCTGGCCCCGGTGGACCGGCCGCGCGGCCAGAACACCGCGGCCATCGTGGCGGGCCTGGTCCGCACCCCGACCGAGCGGTACCCGGAGGGCATGGAGCGTGTCGTGCTGCTCGGCGACCCGACGAAGTCGCTGGGCGCGCTGTCCGAGCCGGAGTGCGCGCGGGTGATCGCCGCGCTCGACCTCGCCGAGCGGCGCGGCGTACCGCTGGAGTGGTTCGCGCTGTCGTCCGGCGCGCGCATCTCGATGGAGTCCGGCACCGAGAACATGGACTGGGTGGCCGCCGCGCTCAAGCGCATCGTCACGTTCACGCAGGCCGGCGGTGAGATCAACGTCGTGGTCGCGGGCATCAACGTGGGCGCCCAGCCGTACTGGAACGCCGAGGCCACGATGCTGATGCACACCAAGGGCATCCTGGTCATGACGCCCGACTCCGCGATGGTGCTGACCGGCAAGCAGACGCTCGACTTCGCCGGCAGCGTCTCCGCCGAGGACAACTTCGGCATCGGCGGCTACGACCGGGTGATGGGCCCCAACGGGCAGGCGCAGTACTGGGCGCCGAACCTGGCCGCCGCCCACGGCGTCCTGATGGCCCACTACGACCACACGTACATCGCGCCCGGCGAGAAGACGCCGCGCCGCGCCGGCACCACCGACCCGTACGACCGCGACGTCTCCCCGTACCCGCACACCCTCGCGGGCAGCGACTTCCGCACGGTCGGCGAGATCTTCTCCCCGACCGCCAACCCGGACCGCAAGAAGCCGTTCGACATCCGTACGGTGATGCGCGCGGTGGCCGACCAGGACCACCCGGTGCTGGAACGCTGGGCGGGCATGGCCGACGCCGACACCGCGGTCGTGCAGGACGCCCACCTCGGCGGCACGCCGGTGTGCCTGCTCGGCATCGAGTCGCAGGCCGTGCCGCGCCGCGGCTTCCCGCCCACCGACGGCCCGGACACCTACACCTCGGGCACGCTGTTCCCCCGGTCGTCGAAGAAGGCGGCGCGGGCGATCAACGCGGCCAGCGGCAACCGCCCGCTCGTGGTGCTGGCCAACCTGTCGGGCTTCGACGGCTCGCCGGAGTCGATGCGCAAGCTGCAACTGGAGTACGGCGCGGAGATCGGCCGGGCCATCGTCAACTTCGACGGCCCGATCGTGTTCTGCGTGATCTCCCGCTACCACGGCGGCGCGTTCGTGGTGTTCTCCAAGGCGCTTAACCCGAACATGACGGTGCTGGCCATCGAGGGCTCGTTCGCGTCGGTGCTCGGCGGCGCGCCCGCGGCGGCGGTGGTGTTCGCGGGCGAGGTGAACCGCCGTACGAACACCGACATCCGGGTCGCCGAGCTTGAGGCGCGCCTGAAGGAAGCGGCGGGCACCGAGCGTGCCGAGCTGAACGCCCGGCTCGCCGACGTACGGGCCGCGGTGCGCGCGGAGAAGCTGGCCGACATCGCGACGGAGTTCGACCGGGTGCACGGCGTGCACCGCGCCGTCGAGGTGGGCTCGGTGGACGCCGTGATCAGCGGCGCGGAGCTGCGCCCGCGCATCATCGCGGCCATCGGCGCGCCGGACGCCTAACCGGCGACGACGTCCGCGACGAGCAGCACGGCCAGCGCCGCGAACGTGAGCCCGGCGGCCACCGTCAGCACCGTGCCGGCGCGGCCGCCGGCGGCGAGCGCGGCGCCGAGCCGGCCGGCGGTGATGCCCACGGCGCTGTCCACCACGAGGCCGATGAGCAGGAAGATCAGCCCGAGCGTCAGGAGCTGCGCGGTGACCGGCCCGTGGCCGGGGCGGACGAAATGCGGCAGGAAGGCCGCGAAGAACAGGATCACCTTGGGGTTGGCGAGGTTGGTCAGCGTCGCGCGCCGCAGCACCTGACGGCCGCCCGCCGCCGCGCGGCCAAGCCCGGCCGTGCGCGCCGACCGCAGCGTGATCACGGCCTGCCAGCCGAGGAACGCCGCGCCGGCCAGCCGCACCACGTCCAGCGTCCACGGCACCGTCGTGACCAGCACGGCGAGGCCGAGCGCGGTGGCCGTGACGTGCACGACCATGCCGAGCGCCATGCCGCCCGCCGACACCACGCCGGCGCGCGGCCCGTACGCGGTCGCCGCGGCCACGATGTACGCGTGGTCCGGGCCCGGCGCGACCACGATGAGCAGCACGGCGAGCAGGTACCCGGGCAGCACCGCGGGGTCGACCATGACCGCCTCCGTAACGCACTAGATGTCATCAGTACGGTACGCCGGGCCGCCCTTGGAGGGCAACGCGCTTTTCGTACTGAGCGCGTTACATGCCGGGAGCGCGCCGGTGGCCTGGGAGCATGGCGTACGCAACGGGGTGTGAGGGAGGCGGCATGGATGCCGATGTCATCGTCGTCGGCGCGGGGCTCGCGGGGCTGGTCGCCGCGCACGAGCTGACCGCGCGCGGGCGCAGGGTCGCGGTCGTCGACCAGGAGGGCCCGGCCAACCTGGGCGGCCAGGCGCACTGGTCGTTCGGCGGGCTGTTCCTCGTCGACACGCCCGAGCAGCGGCGGCTGCGCGTCCGGGACTCCTTCGAGCTGGCGTGGAACGACTGGCAGGGCAGCGCCGGGTTCGACCGCCTGGACGACGAGGACGCCTGGGCGCGGCGGTGGGCCCGCGCGTACGTGGAGTTCGCGGCCGGGGAGAAGCGCGCCTACCTGGAGTCCAACGGCATCAAGCTCACGCCGATGGTCGGCTGGGCCGAACGCGGCGACCTGCGCGCCGACGGCCACGGCAACTCGGTGCCGCGCTTCCACGTCGCCTGGGGCACCGGCGTCGGCGTGGTGGCGCCGTTCGTGCGCAGCGCGCGCCGGGCCGCCGACGCCGGGCTGCTGGCCTTCCACCACCGCCACCGGGTCGACGAGCTGGTCATCCGCGACGGCGCCGCCACCGGGGTGCGCGGCACCGTCCTGGCCCCGGACGACGCGCCGCGCGGCGTGGCGACCAACCGTACGGAGACGGGCGCGTTCGAGCTGACCGCGCAGGCCGTCATCGTGACCAGCGGCGGCATCGGCGGCGACCACGAGATGGTGCGCCGCCACTGGCCGGAGCGGCTCGGCTCACCGCCGCGGAACATGATCACCGGGGTGCCCGCGTACGTGGACGGCCGCATGCTGGACATCAGCGCGGACGCCGGGGCGCGGCTGGTCAACCGCGACCGGATGTGGCACTACACCGAGGGCGTGCGCAACTGGGACCCGGTCTGGCCCGGCCACGCGATCCGCATCCTGCCCGGCCCGTCCTCGATGTGGTTCGACGCGCGCGGACGCCGGCTGCCCGACCCGTGCCTGCCCGGCTACGACACCCTCTCCACGCTGCGCCACCTGCGCACGACGCCGGACATCGCGGCGTACGACCACTCCTGGTTCGTGCTCACCCAGAAGATCATCGAGAAGGAGTTCGCGCTGTCGGGCTCGGAGCAGAACCCCGACATCACCAACGGCGACCGTACGGCGGTGCTCCGCGAGCGCGTGCTGTCCAAGGGCGCGCCCGGCCCGGTGGAGGCGTTCAAGCGGCACGGCGCCGACTTCGTCGTGGCGGCCACCATCGAGGAACTGGTGGCCAAGATGAACGCGCTCACCGACGAGCCGCTGCTCGACCCGGCGGCGATCTACCGCCAGATCCACGCGCGCGACCTGCAGATGGCCAACCCGTACAGCAAGGACGCCCAGGTCCAGGGCATCCGCAACGCGCGCCGCTACCTCGGCGACCGGCTCAGCCGCACGGCCGCGCCGCACCGGATCCTCGACCCGGCCGCCGGGCCGCTGATCGGCGTCAAGCTGCACGTCCTGACCCGCAAGTCGCTCGGCGGCATCCAGACCGACCTGGACTCCCGCGCCCTCGGCCGCGACGGCGCCCCGATCGGCGGCCTGTACGCGGCGGGCGAGGTCGCCGGGTTCGGCGGCGGCGGCGTGCACGGCTACAACGCCCTGGAGGGCACCTTCCTCGGCGGCTGCCTGTTCTCCGGCCGCCAGGCGGGCCGCGCCGCGGCGGCCGCGACCGCCTGACCGGGGCGGCGCACGGTCAGGGCGCCATCCACGGCCGGAGCTTCTCCGGGTTGCGCACCGCCCAGACGCGCGTGATGCGCCCGTCGGCGACGTCGAACGCCAGCACGGAGATGCCGCCCCCGAGCCGCGAGACCAGGCCCGGCTGGCCGTTGACCGTGCGCTCCTCAATGGTCATCGCGGGCGCGCGCTCGGCCAGGCCGACGAAGAACCTGGCGATCGTCTCGGCGCCCGCGATCGGGTGGAGCGACGCGGTGACCAGGCCGCCGCCGTCGCTGGTCGCGGTGGCGGCGGGGTCGAGGAGGCCGATGAGCGTGCCGATGTCCTTGGCCTCCCACGCGCGCTTGAAGTCCCGTACGAGGCCGGCGCGCTCGGCCGCCGGGGTCGCGGGGGTCGCCGCGGGCCGTGCCGCGCTGATGCGGCGGCGCGCGGAGGTGGCGAGCTGGCGGCACGCGGCGGGGGTGCGGCCGACGATGTCGGCGATGTCGGCGAACGGGTAGCGGAAGACGTCGTGCAGGACGAAGGCGACGCGTTCGGCGGGGGTCATCGATTCGAGGACGATGAGGAAGGCCATGTTGACCGACTCGTCGAGGGTGACG
>DASXYG010000123.1:0-80174 GCA_036502625.1 Streptosporangiaceae bacterium | reverse complement strand
CCGTTGATGGGCGGGGTGGCGTTGGGGTGGGGGGCTTTGGGGAGGTCGGTGCCGGGGTGGGCTACGTGGATTCGGGTGGGTGGGATGGCGTAGTGGGTTTCTAGCTGGTGGCGGGTCCAGGTGCTGGTGGCGATTACCGCCGCCGCCGCGGTGAGGACGGCGCGTTCCGACTGGTGGGCGGGGGTGGTGGTCGGGGTGGGGGCGTGGGGCGTGTGGACGAGGACGGCCAGGCGGAGGCGGGGGGCGTGGGACAGGAGCGGGTCGGCGGACGGGGACGCGATCAGGCCGTCGATCAGGACCAGCTCACCGTCCGGGATCGCTGTGAGGGCCCGAGAGAGGTCGGCGCGGGCGGCCTCGGCGGTTGCGGGCCGCGTGCCGTCGGCGGTGGTCGCTGGCCGCATGCCGTCGGCGGTGGTCGCTGGCCGCGTGCCGGTGGCGGTGGTCGCCGGCCGCGTGTCGGTGGCGGTGGTCGCCGGC
Source organism: Streptosporangiaceae bacterium (assembly GCA_036502625.1). GTDB lineage: Bacteria > Actinomycetota > Actinomycetes > Streptosporangiales > Streptosporangiaceae > DASXYG01. The sequence goes on along the minus strand of DASXYG010000123.1, from coordinate 79,697 downwards.
CGCGTGTCGGTGGCGGGGCGCGTGGTGGGCGGGGTGGTGAGGGGCCGCGGGACGGCTACCGGGGTGATTCGGACGTCCCAGCCGAGGTTGGTTAGGCCTGTGCATATGCGCTGGTCGTAGATGTTGCCGCCGCTGGGGTTGGTGGGGTCGTCGAAGCGGGCGGGGACGACTACGTGGACCCTCATCAGGAGCTCACAGGGGGCGTTCGTAGGTCGCCCAGGCTACGTGGGACTCGTGGAGGGTTATCGACAGGGAAGTCAGGGCGGTTGCCGCCGCGCCTAGGTCGCCGGACGTGACCCGGTCGGCGAGGCGGTCGGCTACCACCTGGGTCAGGGTCTCCGTTGTGGTGTTGACGCCCCGCAGCGTCGGGTCGTCGTCCAGGTTGCGGAGGTTCAGGTCGGCCAGGACGGCGTTCAGGGCCGTCGTGGCGCGGGCGATGTCCACCACGATTCCGTCGGGGTCGAGGGTCTCGCGGCGGAAGGTCGCGTCGACCACGTACGTCGCGCCGTGCAGGCGCCGGGCCGGGCCGAAGATCTCGCCCTCCAGGCTGTGCGCGATCATCATGTGGTCACGTACCGTCACGCTGAACATCGGCTCGCTCCTGTTCGGTCACGTGGGAGCGCCCGCGCCGCCGGACGAAACTGTCCCGGGCGAAGTGAACCGGTCGGGCCGGCGATCCGTATTGGGTGTCATGAGCTGGTACGAAGGAGCATTGCGAACGGTTCGATCAGAGGTCACTTTAGGCGGCGTGACGGGGGCCGGGCGGTGAGGCAGGACGTACGCGCGCCGTTTCGTGACGCGCTGGAGCGGGCCCGGATGGCGGCCTACGCGCCGGGCGAGTACGTGGGGCAGGAGAGCTTCATGCGGGCCGGCGAGATCCGGCGGCTGGCCCGGCGCGCACGCATCGGGCCGGACGTCCCGGTGCTCGACGTCTGCTGCGGGGTCGCCGGTCCCGGCCGGTTGATCACCGCCGACCTGGGCTGCCGCTACCTCGGCGTGGACTACTCCGCCGGCGCGCTGGAGATCGCCCGCGGGCTGAGCGGCGGCCTGCCGTGCCGCTTCGAACGGGCCCACGTGCCGCCGCTGCCGGACGGGCCCTTCGAGGTGGTGCTGCTGCTGGAGACCATGCTGGCCTTCCCCGACAAGAACGCCCTGCTGAGCGAGGTGGCGCGGGTGCTGGCGCCGGGCGGGCGCTTCGCCTGCACCGTCGAGGTGGGCCGGCCGCTCACCGCGGACGAGCGCGCCCGCACACCCGACGCCGACACCGTGTGGCTGGTCGAACCGGCGACGCTGACGGCGGCGCTGCGCTCGGTGGGGCTGGCCGTGACCTGGCAGGAGGAGTGCACCGCGGCGCATCACGCGACGGCGGCGGCGCTGCTGCGGTCGTTCCGCGCCGACGCGGCGGAGATCGCCCCGCGGATCGGGGCGCGCGCGCTCGACGACCTGCTGGCCGCGCACCAACTGTGGCGCGACTGGCTCGGCCGCGGCCGGGTGCGCAAGTTCGCGCTGGTGGCGGAGAAGCCGTGACCGGCGCGTACACCCGCTACCTGGCCGCGAAGAAGAGCGTGGACGACCGGGCGCTCAACCGCCGGGTGCTGGACGGCGTGCGCGGGCTGATCCCGGCGGCCGCGCCGCGGGTCCTGGAGGTCGGCGCCGGGCTGGGGACGATGGTGGCCCGCCTGTACGAATGGGGCGTCGTACGCGCCGGGGAGTACACGCTGCTCGACGTCGACCACGGGCTGCTGCGCGACTCCCGCGCGTGGCTCGGCGCGTGGGCGATGGCGCAGGGCCTGCGCGTCGAGCCGATGCCGGACGGGCTGCGCCTGGGCGGGCTGCGGGTGCGCATGGTGGAGGCCGAGCTCGGCGACTACCTCGACGGCGGCCACGGCGAACCTGCCGACCTGCTGATCGCCAGCGCGTTCCTCGACCTCGTGGACGTGCCCGCCGTCCTGCCCGGACTGTTCCGGCTGCTGGCCCCCGGCGGCGCCTACTGGTTCACGATCAACTTCGACGGCGAGACCGTCTTCCAGCCCGGCCACCCCCACGACGAGCACGTCCTCGGCGCGTACCACCGGGACATGGACGAACGCGTACGGTACGGGCGGCCCGCCGGGGACAGCCGTACGGGCCGCCGGCTCTTCCACCACCTGCGCGCCGCCGGGGCGCCGCCGCTGGCGTCCGGGTCGTCGGACTGGGTCGTGCACGCCGGGCCGGACGGCGCGTATCCGGACGACGAGGCCTATTTCCTCGACGCCATCCTGTGGACGATCCAGGAGGCGCTGGCGGACCGCGTGGAACCCGGTGTGCTCGCCGACTGGATGGCCGCGCGCCGCGGGCAGTTGGCCGAAGGCGAGCTGTTCTACGCCGCCCATCAGCTCGATTTCGCGGGCAGGGCGCGCGGGTAGCGACCGGGCCGCGCCACGGACCGGGAGCGGACGGCGCCGGCGAGCAGGACGACGAGGCCGGGGGCGATGGCGACCAGGGAGAACACGCCGAACACCGTGGTGGCCGTCACCCCGGCGCCGGCGCCGAGCCCGGCCGCCGCGAACGCCCAGGCCGCGACGCCCTCGCGCGGCCCCCAGCCGCCGACGCTCAGCGGGATCACCATCGCGGTCTGCACCAGCATCGCCAGCGCGACCAGGTCGCCGGTCGGCGCGGTGACGCCGGCCGTACGCGCGGCGATGAGGAACACCGCGGTGTGGCCGACGACGACCAGCGCGGACGAGAGCGCCAGCTTCGGCCACACGCGCCGCGCGAGCAGGCCGTGGCGTACGTCGCCGATGACCGTGCGCGCCGCGGCCGCGAGCCGCGAAGCGCCGCGGCGGGCGGCCGTCCGCGCGACCAGGCAGGCGCAGACGAGCACGCCCACGGCGCCGGCCAGGACGACCGGCAGGACGGGCCGCACCGGGGACGGCAGGGCCAGCAGGACGGCGCCGGTCAGCACCGCCTGGACCACCTGCCCGCTGGACCGTTCCCAGGCCACCGCGCGCAGGCCGCGGCCCAGGTCGCCGGACTGGCGGCCGTGCGCGACGGCCCGGTGCACGTCGCCGACGATCCCGCCGGGCAGCACGGAGTTGAGGAACTGGGAGCGGTAGTACGCGCCGACCGCGGCCCGCATGGGCAGGTCGGCGCCGAGGGCGCGCGCGACGACCCGCCACCGCCACGCCGAGCACACGGTCGTGGCGGCGGTGATCGCGACGGCGGCGGCGACGCCGGGGAGCGTGACCGCGCGCAGCCCGTCCTGGAACGGCGCGGCGCCGACGCGGTCGCCGAGCACGAGCAGTACGGTCGCGGCGCCGGCCAGCCGCAGCAGCGCGGGTCCGGCGCGGCGTATCGCCGTACCGATCCCGGTCGCGCCGATATTGAGAGTGCTCACAAGGGGGTCTACGTACGGGCCGGTCGCGGGGTTCACCGCGGCGCGCAACGGTGAACCGGCGGGGGCGCGGATACGTACTCCACGTCGAAGGCACTGGTCGAGCCATACGGAGGCAGGGTGCGCACGGTTCGGCTCGTGACGGTCATCGGCGCGCTGGCCACGCCCGCCGTGCTCGGCGCCGTCTCATTGGCCGCCGGCCTCGGCGCGGCGGGCTGGATCACCGGGCTGGCCGCCGGATGGGCGACGACCGCGCTGTTCGCCGTCGGCCAGGCCCGCAGTGGGCGGGCGGCGGCCACCCCGGCGGACTGGGTGACGCTGGCGCGTGCGCTGCTGGCCGCCGGGGTCGCGGGGCTCGTCGCCGACTCTTTCTTCCGTACGGCGGAGACCGGCGTGCTGGTCGCGCTGGCCGCCGTGGCGCTGGTCCTGGACGCCGTGGACGGGCGGGTGGCGCGGCGTACGGGCACGGCGTCGCCGCTGGGCGCGCGGTTCGACGGCGAGGTCGACGCCTTCCTGATCCTGCTGCTCAGCGTGGCGGTCGCCCGCGACTACGGCGGCTGGGTGCTGGCCATCGGCGCCGCGCGCTACGTGTTCCTGGCCGCCGGGTGGGCCGTACGGTGGCTGGCCGCGCCGCTGCCGCCGCGCTACTGGCGCAAGGTGGTCGCCGCGGTGCAGGGCGTCGTGTTGACGGTCGCGGTGTCGGGGCTGCTCCCCCGTACGGCCGGCGTGGTCGCCGTGGGCGCCGCGCTGGCGCTGCTGGCCGAGTCGTTCGGGCGCGACGTCGTCTGGCTGTACCGCACGGGCGCGGGCGCGGCGGCCCGCCGTACGCTGCGCGTGGCCACCGCCGTCGTGGCGGGCGCGGTCGTCTGGGCCGTGCTCGTCGCCCCCGACCGGCTCGACCAGCTCACCCCCGCCGCGTTCGCCCGCGTCCCCGTCGAGGGCGTCGTGCTGGCCGGGCTCGCGCTGCTGCTGCCGACCCGGGCGCAGCGGATCGTGACGGTGGCGGCCGGCGTCGTGTTCGGCCTGCTCACGGTCGTGAAGATCGTCGACATGATCACGTACGACCAGATCGGCCGGCGGTTCGACCCGATCCTCGACTGGGGCAAGGTCGGCCCGGCGCTCGGTGTGCTGCGCGACTCGCTCGGCCCGGCCGCCACCGTCGTCGCCCCGGTCCTGGCCGTGCTGGCGCTCGCGCTCGTGGTCGCCGCCGTCACGGTGTCGGCGGCCCGGGTGAACGCGGTTGCCGTACGGCACCGGCGCGCCTCGGCCCGCGGGACCCTCGTGCTCGGCGCCGCGTGGATCGGCTGCGCGGCCCTGTCGCTGCAGCTCGCCCCGGGTGTTCCGCTCGCCGCGGCGAGCACGGCGGACGCGGCCGTCGCGCACACCCGGGACGTCCAGTGGACGATCCGCGACGAGCACCGCTTCGAGGCGGCCACGCACGCCCCCGACCCGTACGCCGGCATCCCCGCGTCCGACCTGCTCACCGGCCTGCGCGGCAAGGACGTCGTCATCGCGTTCGTGGAGAGCTACGGCCAGGTCGCGGTGCGGGGCACCCCGTTCTCGCCGGGCGTCGACCGGGTGCTGCGGGACGGCACGACCGCGCTCACCCGCTCCGGCTACTCGGCGCGCAGCGCCTTCCTCAATTCCTCGACGTTCGGCGGCATTAGCTGGCTCGCGCACTCGACCCTGCAGTCGGGGATGTGGGTGAACAGCCAGCAGCGCTACGACCGGCTCGTGGACGGCGACCGGTTCACCCTCGCGACCGCGTTCGGCAAGGCGGGCTGGCGCACGGTGAGCGACATCCCGTCCGACGACCGTACGTGGCCGGAGGGCACGTCGTTCTACCACTACGACAAGATCTACGACCGCCGCCAGGTCGGCTACCGCGGGCCGACGTTCAGCTACGCGTCGATGCCCGACCAGTACTCCCTGGCCGCGTTCCAGCGCAACGAGCTCGCCCCCGGCCACCGCCCGGTCATGGCCGAGATCGACCTCGTGTCGTCGCACACGCCGTGGACGCCGCTGCCCCGCATGGTGCCGTGGGACCGGCTCGGCGACGGCTCCGTCTTCGACCCCATGCCCGCGCAGGGCCTCACCCCGGACGTGGCCTGGCGGAACACCGCGACCGTCCGCGGCCTGTACGGGCAGTCCATCCAGTACTCGCTGCGCGCGCTGACGTCCTGGGTCACCCGGGCGCACGACGACAACCTCGTGCTGGTCCTGCTCGGCGACCACCAGCCGAGCGTCGTCGTCAGCGGCGCCGACGCGAACCACCGGGTGCCCATCTCGGTCGTGGCCAAGGACCCCGGCGTGCTCGCGCGGATCGCGCCGTGGCACTGGCAGGCCGGCCTGCTGCCCGGCCCGAACGCGCCGGTGTGGCCGATGGACGCCTTCCGCGACCGGTTCCTCACCGCATTCGGACGGAGGGCGCGATGACGCCGGGACCGTACCTGACACCGATGACGACGACCGTCGAGGAGCGGGCGCGCGACGCCGGGCTCGCCCTGCTCCCGGTCGGCAGTTTCGAGCAGCACGGGCCGTACCTCCCGCTGGCGACCGACACGGTGATCGCCTGCGCGGTGGCGCGCGAGCTGGCCGCGGCGCATCCGGCGCTGGTCCTGCCGCCGGTGGCGGTGTCCTGCTCGCACGAGCACGCCGCGTGGGCGGGGACCGTGAGCATCTCGGCCGCCACCTTGTACGCGGTGGTCGGCGACGTCGCGGCGTCGCTGCGGCGGTCGGGCGTACGGCGGCTCGTGCTGGTCAGCGGGCACGGCGGCAACTACGTGCTGGGCAACGCGGTGCAGGAGGCGCACGGCGCGATGGCGCTGTTCCCCGGCCCGGCGGACTGGGCGGCCGCCCGGGAAGCGGCCGGCGTCGAGACGACCGACGACGCGGACATGCACGCCGGGGAGCTGGAGACGTCGATCCTGCTGCACGCCCACCCGGATCTCGTGCGGCCCGGCTACGCGTCGGCCGACCACTCCTGCGACGAGCGCGGGCAGATGCTCACGCTGGGCCTGGCGCCGTACACGTCATCGGGCGTGCTGGGCCGGCCGTCGCTGGCGTCGGCGCGCAAGGGCCGCGACGTGCTCGCCGCGCTGGTCGCCAGGTTCGCCGGGCACCTCGCCGCCCTGGACGGGGGCTAGTAGACGACGCGGTGGCACAGCGCGGGCAGCTCGCCGCTCGCGAGCAGCGGCATGATCCGGGGCAGCTCGGCGAAGCCGCTCTCGCCGGTGATGAGCGCGTCGTACGCGGGGTCGGCCAGCAGCCGCAGCGCGAGCGCCAGCCGGTCGCGGGTGCCGCGGCGGGCCCGCCGGGACGGCGCCACCATGCCGACCTGGCTCGCGCGCACGGCCAGGCGCCGCGAGTGGAACGCGCCGCCGAGCGGTACGGTGACCGGCCGGTCACCGTACCAGCTCACCTCGATGACCTCGCCTTCCGTGCCGAGCAGGCCGAGCGCGGTGGCCAGCCCGGCGCCGCTGGCGCTGGCGTGCAGGACCAGGTCGCAGTCGCCGTCGGCGTCCTCCGGGGCGGCGAAGCCCACGCCCAGCGCATCGGCGACCGCCGCGCGCGCCGGATCGGTGTCCACGAGCTGCACCCGGGCGCCCGGGATGCCGGCCAGCAGCCGGGCGGCGGCGCAGCCCACCATGCCGCCGCCCACCACCGCGACGCGGTCGCCGACCAGCGGCGCGGCGTCCCACAGCGCGTTGACCACGGTCTCGACGGTGCCGGCCAGGACGGCGCGGCCCGGCGGCACGCCGTCCGGCACCACGGCCACCGCCTCGGCCGGGACCACGTAGCGGGTCTGGTGCGGGTAGAGGCAGAACACCGTACGGCCGAGCAGCCCGGGCGGGCCGTGCTCGACCACGCCGACGTTGAGGTAGCCGTACTTGACCGGCCCGGGGAACTCCCCCTCCTGGAACGGCGCCCGCATGACGGCGTACTGGTCGGCGGGCACGCCGCCGCGGAACACCAGCGCCTCGGTGCCGCGGCTCACCGCCGAGTAGACGGTGCGCACGACGACGTCGCCGGGGCCGGGATCCGGCAGGGCGGCCGGGCGGATCTCCCCCGACCCGGGCGGGCCGAGCCAGTACGCCCGCGCCGCGGCGCCGCGCCCGGCGGGCTCACTCATGCCCGGCGCGCCCGTCCGCGACGGGGTCGAGGTGCGGGAGGTCGTGGCCCAGCCGGTCGCGCTTGGCGGTCAGGTAGCCGACGTTCCCCTCGTGGACGGGCGCGAGCAGCGGCATGCGGGCGGTCACCGGGACCCCGTACGCGACGAGCGCGCGGACCTTGTCCGGGTTGTTGGACAGCAGCCGTACGGAACGGACCCCGAGGTGGCGCAGCACCCGCGCGGCCGGGCCGTAGTCGCGGACGTCGACCGGCAGGCCGAGCGCGGTGGCGGAGTCGACGGTGTCCAGGCCCTGCTCGTCCTGGAGGATCTGGGTGCGGGTCTTGGCGACCAGCCCGATGCCGCGGCCCTCCTGCCCCCGCAGGTACACCAGCACGCCGGCGCCGGCGGCCACCAGCGCGTCGAGCGCCGCGTGCAACTGGTCGCCGCACTCGCAGCGCGCCCCGCCGAACACGTCGCCGGTCAGGCACTCGGAGTGCACGCGGACCAGGACGTCGCGGCGGCCGCGGACCCGGCCGAGCACCAGCGCCAGGTGCTCGGCCCCGTCCGCCGGGTCGCGGAAGGCGACGGCGCGGAAGGTGCCGTGGCGGCGGGTCGCCAGCGTGGACTCCGCGATGTCGGTGAGCTCGCCGGTCGGGTCGTCCATGGCCCCTCCTGTTGGTTCGGTCGGTGTCCGGACGGCCGGGTCATGACGGATGGGTGTGCGGGCTCGGCGGGGGCCAGCGCAGCCGCAGCAGCACCTTGTTCTTGGCGTCGCGGATCTGGATCACGCGGATGTCGTCGCGCGTCACGCTCAGGGCGGAGCTGAGGCTGGTCTCGCCGCTGGCGATCCGCCAGGTGGCCACCCGGTGGGACTGCCCGTAGCGGTCCTGCACGGTGAGCGTGTACGCCCGCTCGGACGTCCAGCCGTTGCGCGCGGTGGCGCGGTAGATGCAGTCCATGTCGATCTTGCTGCCGCCGGGGACGTCGGAGACGCGCGCGGTCGCGTGGATCGGGCCGGGCGTCACCTGCGTCATGGCGAACGCCGCGGGGGTGGGCGTCGGCGCCGGGGCGGGCGCGCGTCCGGTCCCGGGGACGATGATCACCGCGAGCACCGCGATGATGCACGCGGCCAGCGCGAGGGAGCCGATCAGCGCGGTGCGGCGGGCACGGCGTGCGCGGCGCACCCGGTTCAGCAGGCCGGGCAGCAGCGTGGGCGGCGGCTCGGAGGTGTCGTCGGCGAGCACGTCGCGCAGCGGCACCCGCGACAGCAGACCGGGCAGGCCGGCGAGGCTGTGCACCTCGGCCCGGCACTCCGCGCACTCGCGCAGGTGCAGTTCGAAGGCGTGCCGCTCCTCGGCACTCAGCGCGCCGAGCACGTACGCGCCGGCGGAGGCGGCGAACGGGTCGGGCGTCATTCGCTCACCCCCATCTCTTCCAGGATCAATCGCAGGGACCGCAGCGCGTAGTGCGTGCGGGACTTGACCGTGCCCTCGGGCACCTGGAGCCGCCGCGCCGCCTCGGCGACGGAGTTCCCAAGGTAGTAACACTCCACCAGGACGGCCCGGTGCTCCGTGCTGAGCTGCCGCAGCGCCTCGATCACGAGCCAGGCCTGCACGGCCTCGTCCGTACCGTCGGTGACCGCGATCTCCGGCGGCTCGGCGCCGACCACCTCGGGCCGGCTCCGGCGTGCGCGCCACTGGTCGATCACGATCCGCTTGGCCACCGTGAACAGCCAGGCGCGTGCCGGCCCGACCGACTGGTCGAGCACCTGCGGGTTGCGCCACGCCCGCAGCAGGGTCTCCTGGACGATCTCCTCGGCGAACTGGCGGTCGCCGTCGGTGAGCCGCACGACGTACGCCCACAGGGCATGGGCGTGTTCGTCGTGCAGCGCCCGGATCAGCTCGACCTCGTCGTCCACCGCAGTGCCCGTCCTCCTCGGATCGGTCAAGCCGACGCGCTCGGCGTGGACCGCCGCGCCCGCAGTTCGTCGGGGCGTACGCGGACACGCTCCGGGCCGATCAGCAGGGCCGCGACGGAGCCGATGACCGCGATGATCTCGACCGCCTCCGCGGCGATCTGCGCCACGCCGCCCATCTGCTCGTGCAGGCCGAACAGGCCCACGCTCGTGGAGATCCAGAACGCGGTGAGCGTCATGATGCCGAACGCCAGCGCGCCCACCAGCGGCAGCCAGTGCCGCCAGAAGAGCACCATCAGCCCGATGACCAGGCCGCCGGCCGCGTTCAGCAGGAACAGCGGCCCAACGACCGGCGTCTGCGCCATGCCCTCGAACCACAGCTCGACGTGAATGTACGCGGAGACCAGTACCGATGCCCCTATGAGGCCTGGCAGGGCGCCGGCGGCCGATTCCGTCAATCCCCGACTCATTGCATCGTCTCCCGGTTCGGGTCGGACTGTCACCCAGAACTACGCACGACGGGACGGTCCGGTTCAACGCGCCGCGGAATCGGTGGCGGCCCTGCTCGCCCGGCCGTTGAACCGCGTGCGCCCCGCGATCGTAATCATCGGTGACCGAGCACGTCCCGCACCGACATACATGGAGCACGCATGACCGACGCACAGCCGATCTCGCGCCGGCGGCTCATCGCGACCGCCTCCGTGACCGCGTGCGCTCTGCCCTTGGCCGCCTGCGCCGGTACGTCAAGCGACACGGCCAAGCCGTCAGGCAGCGCACCCGGCAGCAACCCGCCGAAGTCGTCCGGCGCCGCCAAGGGCCACGCGCTGGCCGACGTCTCCGACATCCCCGTCGGATCGAGCGTGAGCGGCAAGACCGCGGACGGCAAGCCCGTCCTCATCTCGCAGCCGAAGGCCGGGACGGTCGTCGCGTTCAGCGCGATCTGCACCCACATGGGCTGCACCGTCGCCCCGGCCGGCAAGGAGCTGCACTGCCCGTGCCACGGCTCCGTCTACGACGCGGCCACGGGCAAGGTCCTGCACGGCCCGGCCCCGCGCCCCCTGCCACCGATCCCGGTCAAGGTCGCCGGCAAGCAGGTGGTGCAGAAGGACGCCTGAGGCCGCGCCCATGCCGGTCCTGGCCCGGTCAGATCGCGGCCTTCACCGCGGCCGGGTTCTTGTCGGAGATGATCGCGTCGACGTGGGCGCGGGCCAGGGCCGGCCAGGCGCTGGGGGTGTCGACCGTGTAGGCGTACACGAGGACGCCGTGCGCGTGCTCCTTCGCGACGCCGCCGGCGGTGATGTGCGCGTACGGCACGGCGATGCCGGTGTAGTTCCACGTCCACGAGGCGGTGGTGGCGTACGTCAGGAGGCGGATGGCGCGCCAGCCGTACCGCCGGGCCGTCCACACGGCGGCCGAGGAGAACGACTGCACGATGACGCGCGACTTCGGCAGCCGGGACTCGGCGATCTTGGCGTCGAAGTGCGCCATCTGGGTCTTGGAGGGCGCGGTCTTCAGCTCCACGAGGGCGCGCCCGCCCTTGGACCGTACGGCGGACAGCGCCTGGGCCAGGGTCGGCGGGTGGCCGCCGTCGTTGGTGTGCAGCGCGGTGAACTGGCCGACGGTCTTGGCGCTGACCTTCCCCGAGCCGGTCGTCGTACGGGTCACGGTGGCGTCGTGCATGATCACCGGGTACGCGGTCCTGGTGAACCGCACGTCCATCTCGACGGCGTCCGCCGCGTGGGTGAACGCGGACCGGAAGGCGCAGCTCGTGTTCTCCGTGCAGCCGGTGCCGGTGTAGCCGCGGTGCGCGATCACCTCCGGGCGGACGGCGGCTCCGGCGGGCGCGGCGAACAGCCCGCCCAGGACGACGGCGGAGGCGGTGACCGACACGGCGGCTGAGACTCCTGCACGCACAAGATCCTCCAGTGGGCAGCGGGGTCGGGGATCCTCCGACCAGATGCCCACGGAAGGTGTACGGGGTCTAACTTCACGTGACGGCGGGCGGTCGGCATCGGCAACAGCGCCGTTCGCCGGGGCGCGTACCGATGACTTTCCGGCCCGCCGCGGGTCTGTATCCGTACAGCCGCGGCTCTGCGCCGCGGGACACGCTTTCGGAGGTGGAGTGGTGATCGATTTCGTGCCGGCCTGTGACGAGATGACCAAGATCGTGGCCGGGGTCGGCGACGGGCGCCTCGACGACCCCACGCCGTGCGCCGACTACCGCGTGCGGGATCTCCTCGAACACGTCGACCAGGTGGCGGCGGGGTTCGCGGCCGCCGCGCGGAAGGAGGAGGCGGACCCCGACACCGTGGACTTCGGCGTCGGCTGGCGGGAGCGGATGGCCGAGCACCTGCGCGACCTGGCCGCGGCGTGGGCCGCGCCCGCGGCGTGGGAGGGCATGGGCCCCGGTGCCGGGATCGAACTGCCGAACGAGCGGTGGGGGAAGATCGCGTTCACCGAGGTCGTGGTGCACGGATGGGATCTCGCGCGCGCCACCGGCCAGGGGTTCGCGCTGCCGGAGTCCTCCGTACGGGCGTGCTGGGCGCACGTCGAGGAGTTCGTGCCGCAGGCGCCGGTGCCGGGGCTGTGGGGGCCGCCGGTGGAGGTGGCCGAGGACGCGCCGCTGATGGACCGCATCGTGGGGCTCACCGGGCGCCGCCCATAGCCGATTCTCCGGGGGGTGGGGGCGTCCGCGCCGCCACCCCCTGTTTTCGTGCCCCGACGTCGTATCTTGTACGTATCATATGGAATCCGTATTATCTTGGATGCGTACAGGGAGTTCCCCCGTACGGGGTGACGGAGGTGTCGGATGAAGATCACGGTGGTGGCCGCTACCGGGGGCATTGGCCGCCTGGTAGCCGAGCAGGCCGTAGCGGCGGGGCACGACGTGACGGCCGTGGCGCGGCGGCCCGAGCGGGTCGGCATGGGCGTACGAGCGGTCCCCGTGGACCTCGGCGACCCGGACATGGACGCATTGGCCTCGGCGGTCGCCGGGGCGGACGCGGTCGTCTCCGGGCTGGGGCCGCGCACCCGCGGCGAGGACGGCATCACCTCGCGGGGCACGGCCGCGGTGATGCGCGCGATGGAGGCCGCCGGGGCGACGCGGCTCGTCGTGGTGAGCGTCGCCGGGATCGCCATGCAGGGCAGCGACCCCGGCAAGCCCGACGCGGGTGCGGGCTGGTTCACGCGTACGGTGCTCGGCCCGATCGCCCGCGCCAAGCTGGCCGACCACTACGCGGACATCGCGGTCCTGCACGACATGCTGCGCGCCAGCGCGCTCGACTGGACGGCCGTGGGCTTCCCGCTGCTGACCGACGGCCCGGCGAAGGGCGCCTACCGGGTCGCGTACGACCAGGGTGTGCGCGGCGGCTGGCGGATCTCCCGCGCCGACGCCGCGGCGTGCATGCTCGACACGATCGGGCGGGGTGACACCGTACGGCGGTGCATCTCGGCCGCGCGCTAGGCGGCCGGGCATGGACACCGCCTATGTCGTCGTGGCGCTGGTCACCGCGGCCGCGTGCGCGTTCTCGGGGATCGCGGCGCTGGTGCACTTCCGGGTGATCCTGCCCGGGATGGCCGCGGCCGGGGTGCCGGAGTCGTGGCTGTCGTTCCCGATCGGCACGGCCAAGACGGCCGGGGCCGTGGGGCTGCTGGCCGGGCTGCTGTGGTTCCCGCCGCTCGGCGTGGCCGCCGCGTTCGGGCTCGTGCTGTTCTTCGTGTGCGCGGTCTACACGCACATCCGCGCCGGCGACTACTCCGGGCAGTTCGCGCTGGCCATCGGCTACCTGGCGCTCTGCGCGGCCACGCTGCTGCTCGCGGTCGCGCGTTAGAAGCGCGCGACGTAGCGGCGCTGCCAGGGGGTCTCGACGGCGTGGCGCGAGTAGTTCGCGCGTACGTACGCGACCGCCTCGGCCCGCGGCACGCCGTCGAGGACGGCCAGGCAGGCCAGGGCGGTCCCCGTACGGCCGCGTCCGCCGCCGCAGGCGAGCTCGACCCGCTCCCCCTCGGCGCGCCGCCAGGCGTCGCGGAACGCCTCGGCGGCGGCCGCGCGGTCGGCCGGGAGGCGGAAGTCCGGCCAGCGCAGCCAGCGCGACTCCCACGGCATGGCCGGGGGCCTGCGGCCGAGGAGGTAGAGGCCGAAGGCGGGCTCCGGGCCGTCCGGCAGCGGATCGCGCAGGCCACGGCCGCGGACGAGGCGCCCCGAGGGCAGGCGCAGCACCCCCGGTGCGCCCGGGGTCCACAGCTCGGTCATCGGATGATCTTAACCGCGGCGCAGTGCCGGTCAGCCGATCGGTTGATGCCCGGTTCAGCCGCGGGGACGGGAGGACGGGCGATGTGGCCGCCGCCGCGTTTCGCGAGGCTGAGGGCATGGTCGAGCGACGTGGAGGTCCGGAGATGGAGACCGTTCGGATAGGCGGGAACGCGGTGGCCGCGCTCCGTACGTTGAAGGTGCTGCTCGGCGCGTTCCTCGCGCTCAGCGTGCTGAACCTGCTGACGGCGTACCTGCTGCGCGACGACGCCGGGGAGGTGAACGACGCCGTCTGGATCCGGGGCACGTTCGTCCTGGCCAGCGCGGTGACGCTGCTGATGATCACGCTGCGGGTGGCGCGCGGGTCGCGGCCGGCGTACCGGCGGGCGCGGATCATCTCGGTGGTGGTCCTGGTCGCGATCGCGGTGGTCGCCTCGTGGCCGGGGCTGCTGCCGGTGTGGATGCGGGTCGAGCAGGTCGTGTGCGGGCTGCTGCTGCTCGGCGTGGTCGCCGTGCTCTTCGGGCCGCGGCTGCGGGCGGCGTTCGCCGGCGCCTGAGCCGCCGGGTGCACAGGCGGCGTGCGCACCGCGTACGGCGGCACGCCGCCGATAGATTGGGCCGGGATCTGACGGGAGGCCGCGATGACCGAACCGGTGCGGAACGAACGGCCGGTGCTGGTGTCACTGCCGGTGTTCGTCGCCCTGCCGTACGTCCTGCTGGCGGTCCTCGCCGCGGTGACGGTCGTGGAGGAGCGCGACGACCCCCGCGGGCTCGCCCTCGACCTCGCGCTGTGCGCGGTCGCCGCCGCGTGGACGCTCTGGATGGTCACGCTGCACCGGGACTGGTGGGACCGCCCCCGGGTGATGGGCCTGTTCTTCGCCGTGCTGATGGTCGTGATGGGCGTCCTGGTCGTCCGCGACCCGTGGTTCGGATGCTTCGCCCCGGCCGGCTACGTCTACGCGTTCGTGCTGCTGCCGTGGCCGTGGCGGCAGGTCGGCGTGGCGCTCGTGGCGATGGGCGCGGGCACGGCGCAGGCGTCCGACGTGAACAAGGACACCGTCTTCGGCCTGCTGACGTACGCCGCCGTCCTGGTCCTGAACATCGTGCCGATGTGCGGGCTCGCCTGGATGATGTGGCGGACGGGCAAACGGCAAGACGAGCGGCGGCACGCGCTGGAGGACCTCCAGGAGGCGAACCGGCGGCTGGAGGCGAGCCTCGCGGAGAACGCCGACCTGCACGACCGGCTGGTCGCGCAGGCCCGCGAGGCCGGGGTGCTGGACGAGCGGCAGCGCATGGCGCGGGAGATCCACGACACGCTGGCGCAGGGGCTCACCGGGATCATCGCCCAGTTGCAGGCCGCCGAGCAGGCGGACACCGACCCCGCCGGATGGCGGCGGCACGTGGTGACCGCGACGGACCTCGCCAGGGAGAGCCTGACGGAGGCGCGGCGGTCGGTGCGGGCGCTGCGCCCCGAGCCGCTGGAGACGGCGCGGCTCGGCGAGGCGCTGGCCGGGGTGGCCGGGCGCTGGTCGGCGCTGCACGGTACGGCGTGCGAGGTCACCACGACCGGCACGGCGCGGCCGCTGCCCCCGGAGGTGGAGGCGGCGCTGCTGCGCACGGCACAGGAGGCGCTGGCGAACGTGGCGAAACACGCGGAGGCGACGCGGGTGGGGGTGACCTTGTCCTACATGGACCACGAGGTGGCGGTCGACGTACGCGACGACGGGCGCGGGTTCGACCCTGACCTGGTCGTGTCCGGCGAGCGGGCCACCGGCGGCGGGTTCGGGCTGCTCGCGATGCGGCAGCGGATCGAGGGGCTGGCCGGGACGTTCCAGATCGAGTCCGAGCCGGGCGGCGGAACGGGCGTCTCGGCGTGCGTGCCGGCCGCGGAGGCCGTCGCGTGAGCGCCGGGGAGGACGCCCCGATCCGGCTGGTGATCGCCGACGACCACCCGATCGTCCGCGACGGGCTGAGCGCCGTGTTCGAACGCGACCCGGCGTTCGAGGTGGTGGGCGAGGCGGCGGACGGCGCGGAGGCCGTACGGCTGGCCCGCGAGCTGCGGCCCGACGTGGTCCTGATGGACCTGCGGATGCCCGGCATGGACGGCGTGGCCGCGATCACCGAGCTGGGTCCGGGGGTGCGGGTGCTGGTGCTGACCACGTACGACACCGACAGCCACGTGCTGCCCGCGATCGAGGCGGGCGCCACCGGCTACCTGCTGAAGGACGCGCCGCGCGCCGACCTGCTGCGCGCCGTGCGCGCGTCCGCACGCGGCGAGGCGGTGCTGGCGCCGTCCGTGGCCGCGCGGCTGATGAACCGCGTGCGCACCCCGGGCGGCGGCCCGCTCAGCAACCGCGAGCTCGAGGTGCTGGAGCTGGTCGCGGCCGGCGCCACGAACCGCGAGGCGGCCAAGCGCCTGTTCATCACCGAGGCCACCGTCAAGACCCACCTGCTGAACATCTACGCCAAACTCGGCGTCAGCGACCGCGCGTCCGCGGTGGCGGAGGCGTACAACCGGGGGCTGCTCACGCCGGGCTGAGACGCGCGGGCGGTCAGCCGGTCCGCTTGGTGAGGCGGCGGATGCGGGCGCGGGTCTGGCGGAGCTGGTCGCGCACCCGGGCGCGGTCGGCGCGGGCCTCCTCGCGTTCGCGCTGGGCGTCCTCCAGGCGCGCCCACGCCTCCTCGACGGCCTCGCCCGCCACGGCGTAGCGCCGGTCGGCGATCGCCTCGGCGGCCTCCAGGTCGGCCAGCTCGCGCTCCGCGGCGGCGAGCCGGGCGCGCGTGTCGTCCGGACGCCGTATCGGTGTGGCCCTCCCCCGTGGCACCACATCACCCCCTTTGACCAGGCTATCCGCCATAGCGGCCGGGATGCGCGCGTTCCCGGGCGGACGCTACGATCAGCGCCCGTGCCGTACGTACGAACCTCCGACGACGTCGACCTCTACTACGAGGTCCGCGGCGGCGGTGACCACGACCTCCTGCTCCTCGCCGGCCAGGCCAACGACCACCACTGGTGGGACGCCGCCGGCCCGGACTTCGCGACCGCTTACCGCACGATCACGCTCGACTGCCGGGGCACCGGCGCCAGCGGCAAACCGGACACCGATACGTACAGCACGCGGCGGTTCGCCGCCGACGCGCTCGCCGTGCTCGACGACCTCGGCACCGCGCGTGCGCACGTCTACGGCACGTCCATGGGCGGCCGCGTCGCCCAGTGGCTGGCCGCCGACCACCCCGGCCGCGTCGCGCGGCTCGTCCTCGGCTGCACGTCGCCGGGCCTGCCGCACGGCTTCGAACGCGGCCAGGACGTCCGCCGCGCCCTCGCCCAGCCCGACCCCGCCGCCGCCCGCCGGGCCCTCCTCGAGCTGATGTACACCCCCGCCTGGCTGGCCGCGCACCCCGGCCCGTACACCACCCTCGGCGACCCCGGCATGCCGCCGCACGCCCGCCGCGGCCACCTCCGCGCCAGCGCCCGCCACGACGCCTGGGCGGCCCTCCCCCGCATCACCGCCCCCACCCTCGTCATCCACGGCACCGACGACACCCTCAGCCCCCCGTCCAACGCCCCCCTCCTCGCCACCCGCATCCCGAACGCCAGAACCCACCTCATAGCGGGCGCCCGCCACGCCTACTTCGAGGAGTTCCGTACGGACGCCAGCCCCGCGGTCCTGGACTTCCTCGCCCCCTGAGCCCGCCCGTCAGGGCCCGACCGGCACGATCTCGTAGCGGTACGGTCCGGGCCCGTCGAGGAGCGGCCCGACCCGGTCGCGGGTCGCGGCGATCTCCGGGCTGCTCGCCGCGGCCCGCTCGAACGCCTCCCGGCTCTCCCAGCACATGTGGTTGATGACGTGCGTGCCGTCCTCGCTGCGCAGCAGGTTCATGGACAGCAGCCCGGGGATGGCGGACGCGTCGCCGGCGGAGCGGATGGTCTCGACGAGCGCCTCCTGGTTCTCCGGGCGCACCGGGAACACGTTGAACACGACGACGCCGCGGCCGGTGTCGATGAGGTTCATGTCATACGTCCCTTCTTCTGTGTGGATGCGGCGGACTCCTGGTCGTGCATCTCGACCAGGAGCCGCCAGCCGCGCAGGAACGCGGCGCGCTCCGCGGCGGACAGGCGGTCGAGCGTCATGCGGAACGGACGGGCGCGCTCGGCGGCCACCTCGGCCAGCGGCGCGCGCAGCTCGCCGGCGACGTCGATGACCGCACGGCGCCGGTCGCGGGCGTCCACCGACCGCGTGACCAGCCCGGCGCGGCGCAGCTCGCCGACGAGCTGGCTGGTGCTCGCCGGCGCCAGCGCGATGCGCGCGGCCAGCGCGCCGACCGCCAGCGGCCCGTGCACCGCCAGGCCGATCAGCACCGACATGTGCCGTCGCCCCAGGTCGTGGGCGCGCAGCAGGTCGGTGATGACGGCCGGGACCGCGTCGCGCCTGGCCTGCGCGTGCCGCAGGAACCGGGCGGCGAGGCGGATCAGCCGCTCCTCGTCCGTCGAACCGTCCTCCGTCACGCGATCCACAATATCTTGAACTTCAACATATTTGACCCCCGTCAGCGGATGCGACGGGTGAGTTTTCTGCCCTGCTTGGCGTGGGTCACGACGCAGAGGACGCCTCGGTCGCCGCCGCCGGTCAGGCCCCAGCCCTGCTGGGTCGGGAGGTACCAGGAGAGGTTGAGGATGCGCCTCGCGGGGTCGTGGGCGATGCGGCGGGCGGTGCGCTTGCGGCACTGGGCGCCCGCGGACCTGGTCAGGGTGCGGTCGCCGGGCCAGGGGCCGCGCTGGAAGGTGAACGTGGCCAGGGCCTGGGCGTCGTGGGGGGTGGCGCAGCCGACGATGGTGAGCTCCTCGACGGTGGCCTTCCCGTTGTTGCCGTTGGTGGTGTCGTTGAAGCACTGGCCGGGCTTGATGTCGCCGACCTCGAGGGCGTGCGGCTTCGTGTGCGTGGGGGTGGCGGACGGGAGGGCGCCGGTGGGGATGGTGTTCGGGGCGCTGGGGAGCAGGACGAAGGTGGCGATCGAGCCGGCGAACCAGGCGCACGCCACGACGATGCCCGCGATCGCCATGCCGCGGCCGCGGCCGCCGGTCCGCTTGATCTGGCTGAGCGCGATGAATCCGAAGATCAGCCCGAGGAACGCGGTGCAGCCGAGAATGGCCGTCACCAGCGCCGTGATGGCGAACCCGTTCGTCTTTCCGCCGCCGGTTTCGGGGGAATTCGGTGGCATGGCCATGACCAACTCCAGTGTGCGTGAGACCCGTCAGAATCCCGTCAAGAATGCCGTGACAGCACAGGTCCGCCGCACGAAAAAGGCTCATTCGATATTACGAATCGGCCGCGCTTATACGTCGCTCCGGACACGTAAGTCGCGACTTATACGCACCGTGATATGTCCCCGCGATCATCTTGAATTTCCGCCATGCCATTTCGCTTTCCGTACTGGTGATAGCGTCACCCTGTGCCTGATCCACTGACGCTTCCCGAAGACGTGACGGAGCTGCGGCGGGTGTTCCACGCCCGCCCCGAGTCCGCGTTCACCGAGATGTGGACCTCGGCCACGGTGGCCGCGGAACTGCGGCGGCTCGGCTACCGGGTGCGCACCGGCCCGGACGCCATGGACGTCTCGCTCGTCCCGGCGCTGCCCGAACCCGGCGCTCTGGCCGCGGCCGGCGACCGCGCCCGGGAGTGGGGCGCCGCCGCCGCGGACCTCGACGCCGTACGCCGCGGCCACACCGCGGTCATCGCCGACCTCGACGGCGACCGGCCCGGCCCGTCCGTCGCCGTACGGGTGGACATGGACGCGCTCCCCCTGCGCGAGTCCGCCGCGCAAGAACACGCCCCCGCGCGCGGCGGTTTCGCGTCCGCGCACGACGGGTTCATGCACGCCTGCGGCCACGACGCGCACGTCGCGATCGGCCTCGCGCTGGCCAGGCGGCTGGCCGGGCGCGGCTTCCCCGGGCGGGTGCGGCTGCTGTTCCAGCCCGGTGAGGAGGGCGGGCGCGGCGCGCGCGCGATGCTCGGCGCGGGCGCCGTCGACGACGTCGACCGGCTGTACGCCATCCACGTGGGCCTCGGCCTCCCGTCCGGCACCATCGCGGCCGGCACCCACGGGTTCTTCGCCACCGCCAAGCTGCGCGTCACCTTCACCGGACGCCAGGCGCACGCCTCGGCCGCCCCCGAGGAGGGCCGCAACGCGCTGCTCGCCGCCGCGTCCGCCACCCTCGGCTTGCACGCCCTCCCCCGGTTCGGCGCCGCCGACACCCGCGTCAACGTGGGCGTCCTGCACGCCGGCACCGCGCCCAACATCGTCGCCGCGCACGCCGAGCTGCTCGCCGAGCTGCGCTCACCGGACGGCGGCGTGTGCGAGGAGCTGGAGCGCCGCGCACGCGCGGTCCTCGACGGCGCCGCCACCGCCCACGGCGTGGCCGTCGAGGTCGAGCGCATCGGCGCGTCCACCACCGCCGACTGCGACCCCGGCCCGGTCCGCGCGGTCGCCGAGGCGGCGCGCGGCGTGCCCGGCGTGGCCGCCGTCGCCGACACCCACCCGATCGGCGCCAGCGACGACGCCACGCTGCTCATGCGCGCCGTCCAGGCGAACGGCGGCGAGGCCGCGTACGTCGGCATCGGCGCGTCAAGCCCCGCGCCGCACCACAGCCCCGAGTTCGACATCGACGAGACCTGCCTGCCCATCGCGGTGGCCACGCTGGAGCGGACGATCTCCGCCGCAACCGACTAGGAGCCCCATTGTTCAGCCACCTCAGCCATCTGGAGTGCGGCCGCTGCGGCGAGCGCCACGACGCGGACGTACCGCAGAACCTGTGCCGTACGTGCGGTTCGCCGCTGCTCGCCCGCTACGACCTCGACGCGGTGCGCGCCGCCGTGACGCCCGCCGGCGTCGCCGGCCGCGCCCCCGACCTGTGGCGCTACCATGAGCTGCTGCCCGTGCGCGACCCGTCCGCGGTCGTCACCCTCGGCGAGGGCATGACGCCCCTGCTCCCGATGGCCCGCTACGGCGAGCGCATCGGCGTGCCGGGGCTGCTGATGAAGGACGAGGGGCTGATCCCCACCGGCTCGTTCAAGGCGCGCGGCGCCGCCGTCGGCGTGTCGCGCGCGGCCGAGCTGGGCGTGAAGCGGCTGGCCATGCCCACGAACGGCAACGCGGGCGCGGCGTGGTCGGTGTACGGCGCGCGGGCCGGGCTGGCGTCCACGATCGTGATGCCGGTGGACGCGCCGGAGATCACCCGCCGCGAGTGCGTGGCCGCAGGCGCGGAACTGCACCTCGTGGACGGGCTGATCAGCGACGCCGGCAAGATCGTCGGCGACCTCGTCGGGCGCTCGGGCGGCGCGGTGTTCGACGCGTCGACCCTGAAGGAGCCGTACCGCATCGAGGGCAAGAAGACGATGGGCATCGAGCTGGCCGAGCAGCTCGGCTGGCGCACGCCCGACGTCATCATCTACCCCACCGGCGGCGGCGTCGGCCTCATCGGCATCCACAAGGCGCTCGGCGAGCTGCGCGCGCTCGGCTGGATCACCGGCGACCTCCCCCGGCTGGTCGCCGTGCAGGCCGAGGGGTGCGCACCGGTCGTGCGCGCGTACGACGCGGGCGCCCGCGAGAGCGAGATGTGGCAGGACTCCGCCACGGTCGCGTTCGGCATCAACGTGCCCAAGCCGCTCGGCGACTTCCTGATCCTGGACGCCATCGCCGAGACGTCCGGCACCGCGCTCACCGTCAGCGACGCCGAACTGCTCGCCGACCTGCGCACCGTGGCCGCCGACGAGGGCGCGTTCTGCTGCCCCGAGGGCGCGGCGGCGTTCACGGCGGCGCGCAAGCTGCGCGCGTCCGGGTGGATCGGCGCGGACGAGACGGTCGTCGTGCTGAACACCGGCGCCGGGCTGAAGTACCCGGACACCGTCGAGGTCGACGTCCCGGTGCTGCCCCGCGACGCCCGGCTCGACTGACCCAGGGGGACGACCAGGCGCTCAATCCAGGAACGTGACGATCCGCCACGGGCTGTCGTCACCGGTGGTGAGCGCGCGGTGGGCGGCCAGCATCTCGGTGTACCACGGGCCGAACCGCTCCTCGTCGAAGTGCAGGCAGCGGCCCAGTACGTAGCCGGCCGAGAAGCCCGACCACGTACGGTAGCGGTTGCGCGCGGCGGCGCTCGCGGCCTCGAGCGCGGAGATCATCTCCAGCTCGTGGGCGTAGCGGGCGCCGCGCGCCCACCGGGCCATCGCCGACGCGCGGCCGAGGTCCCACGCGGCGATCGTGCGCACCACCCCGCCCGGCGGCAGCAGCCCGTCGGCGCGGAACCGCGCCTCGTACCGCAGCACCTTCCCGACCAGGCCGGTCACCGTCGCGACCGCGCGCTCCACCCGCGGGTCGCCGGGCACCGCGCCGGACGCACGCGCGCGTACGGCGTCGGCGACGCGGTCGCGCCACGCCACAGGGTCCACCGGCGCGCCGTTCTTCCGCTCCAGCGCCGTGCGCGCGCTCAGCACGAAGTCCCAGAACCACGGGCTGGCCTCGGTGTCGAGCAGCGACCGCTGGACGCGCAGCCAGTCGGCGCGCCCGCCGACGCCCCACCAGTTCCGCAGGCTGCGCCGCCCCGCGCTGTAGCCGCCGCCGTGGTAGTCGACGGTGTTCCAGGTGTCGCCGTTGACGTAGCAGAGGTGGGCGCCGCAGGCCATGCCGTGCAGCAGCGCCCCCTGGCCCGGTGTGCCCGGGGTTCCGTCGCGCAGCGTGACGATCCGGTTGGCGAGGCGGCGGTTGTCGAACAGCTCGCGGTGCAGCCGCTTCCAGGCGCCGCGCTCGTCGAGCGTGACGGGCAGGACCATCTCGCACGGCGTCTTCGGGTTGACGACCAGGGCGTCCGCGCGCCGCCCGCCGAACACGGGGAGGATCAGCGACAGGTGGTGCAGCGGGATGAACTCCATGACCGTGTCGGACTCCGGCGGCGGCAGCATGCCCTGCGTGTACACCGGGTAGACGCGGCGGCCCTCATGGCGCGGCACCATGATCCGCCGCCGGCGGCGCGGGCTGGCGTGGGTGTCGGCCGGGCGCATGAAGTGGTACAGCCCCTCGGCGGCGAGCACCCGCCGGTAGCCGTCCGTGTCGCCGGAGCGTACGAGGTCGTACAACCGCTGCTCCACCGGGGTCGGCGCGGCCCACGGCGAGCCGTCGGCGGGCGGGGGCACCTCGGGCAACAGGTCGTACGCCCCGTCGAGCTCCCCGCCAACGCCCATCGCTCCCCCACGCCAAAGCCGACCGACCAAGCGTCCACCATCATGGGGCATTCCCCCCACACGACGCACGACGGACCCCGGCCTAGCCGGGCACGGATCATGACATGCTGAGCTCACTTCGCGCGCCCGGCCCAGGGAGACACAGGTGGACGACGGTACGAGCACGCTCGGCGGCCCGCCGTGGTTCGCCGCCAACGAGATCCTCGCGTTCGTCCTGGAGCTGGCCGCGGTGGCGATCCTCGCCTGGTGGGGGTTCGCGAGCGGCGACGGCCTGGCCGTACGGATCGTCCTCGGCGTCGGCACGCCCGCGATCGCGGTGGCCCTCTGGGGGCTGTTCGCGGCGCCGCGTGCCCGGTTCCGGCCACCGCTCGCGGGCGTGCTCGTCGTGAAGGCGCTGGTCCTGCTCGGCGCGGCGGCGGCGCTGTACGCGCTCGGCCATCCGGTGGGCGCGGCGGTCATGGCGGTCGTGGTCGTGGCGAACACCGCCGTCGCGGAGACCGGCCGGCGGCGGCCGCGCCGCAAACCACTCTGACCAGCGCCTTTACGGCGTAGATCCGCTTTGGGGTGGACACCGGCGTGCGGGGTGCGCATAGTCGATGTCGACGTCGAAAACCGGCGAGATGGAGCCGAGCGGATGGACTTCCTGACCCGTGGCGACGTACGGATCGCCTACCAGGTGCACAACCCGGACGCCTCCGGTGTGCCGCTGCTGCTGTCGCACGGCTACTCCGCGACCGGGCGGATGTGGGACGCCAACGTGGCCGCGCTCGGCGCCGGCCGGCCCGTGATCACCTGGGACCAGCGCGGCCACGGGCGCAGCTCCGCGCCGCACGACGCCGCGAAGTACGGCGAGGAGGCGTGCGTCGGCGACATGGCCGCGCTGCTCGACGCGGTCGGCGCGCGTACGGCCGTCATCGGCGGCATGTCCCTGGGCGGCTACCTGACGCTGGCCTTCCACGCCGTGCACCCCGAGCGGTGCGCGGCGCTGCTGCTCGTCGACACCGGGCCCGGCTACCGCAGCGACAAGGGCCGCGCCGCGTGGAACGCGCACTGCGAGGAGCGCGCCGCCAAGATCGAGGCCGAGGGGTTCGGCGGCGGGTCGTCCGCGGAGACGGCGTCGGCGGCGCACGACGACCCGATCGGGCTCGCGTACGCCGCGCGGCACGTCATGGCGCAGAGCGACGACCACATCATGCGGTCGCTGCCCGGCATCGCGGTGCCGACGCTGGTCGTCGTCGGCGCCCGCGACACGGGCTTCCTGGGCGCCGCCGACTACATGGAGTCGCACATCGCCGGCGCCCGCAAGGTCGTGATCGACGACGCCGGGCACGCCGCCAACATGGACCAGCCGGAAGCCTTCAACGCCGCCGCGAGCGCATTCCTCGGCGCACTCGCCTGACCCGTACGAGCCTGCCCTCAGGTGGCCGCGTGTGCCCGCTGGTCGGGGAGGGTCGGGTCGAGGGTGCCCGCGACGACTCTCGCAGCGATGTCCGTGAGCTTGTCGTTGTGCGCGCGTGCGTAGCCGCGGAGGATGTCGAACGCCGCATCCATGCGCAGCTCGAGCCGCTCGGCCAGCAGCCCCTTCGCCTGCTCGATCACGACGCGGCTGGTCAGCGCGTAACGCAACTGGCCGGTGAGCTCCTCGTGGTGGTCGATCAGCCGGCGGTGGTGCAGGCCCACGCTCGCGGCGTCGGCGAGCGCGCGCCCCGCCGTGCCGGTCTCCACCGGAAGCGGCCCGGGCTCGTCGCCGTACAGGCTGAGCACGCCGAAGACGTCGTCGCGCAGCCGTACGGGCAGGGCGTGCACCGAGGCGAGCCCCGCGCCGCGCGCGGCCGCGGCGAACCGCGGCCAGCGCGGGTCCGGCGCGCGCAGGTCGCCGCGGCGTACGTGGCGGCCGTGCCGTAACGCGTCGGCGCCCGGCCCCTCACCGGTGTCCGCCTCGGCGCGGCACAGCGCCAGCGTCAGCGGCGTCGACGCGCCGGTGATCCGCGGCGCGCCGTCGCCGTCGGCGAGCAGCACCCCCGACGCCGCCACCCCGGGCAGCCCCGCCCCGTGCGCCGCCAGCCGCCGCGCGAATGCCGCCGGGTCGAAACCCGGCACGATCGTGTCGGTCAGCTCCACGAGCGCGTCCGTTAGTCCCTGGTCATGCACCATCGTCACGGCTTCCGCCACCACTCCCCCAACCCCAGCCGACCCAGCCCCCTTGCCGAGATCAATCCCAGCATCCGGCGGCGGCGACGCCCAGGGACCTTCGGTCCCTCTAGTGGCGGCCGGTGGTCTCCTGGCGGATCACGAGGTTGCGGAAGTCCTTGATCACGGCGTCGAGCTCGCCGATGGCCGCGCTGACGCGGGCGGTGGCCTCGGGGTGGGTCGTCAGGCCGAGGACGAAGTACAGGTCGAGGCCGACGGAGAACAGCCGGTTGGTGATCGCCTGGGCGTACGCGTCGCGTTCGTCCGGCGGGTCTCCGGGTTCGGGGGGCGCGCACACGGCGGGGCGTGGATCGCGCTGCTGGTCCCTCATGATCGCGCTCCTGAGCCGCTCATCACGCGAGATGCCGCCGGGGTCAGGAGCGGCGCCACTGCCGGGGGTCCGAGGGGGTTCGGAGACCGGCCGACCACAGACCCCGAGTGTAGACGAAAAGGGGCGTACGGCTCCGGTCCGTGACGAGGGAATGCGGTCACCGCCGAGAGTTCCCGTGCTGTCCCGCCAGAAGCGGACATCCGCCGCGCGGTGCACCGGGGCCCGTCGCGGGTATGGGAGCCGGTGCCGCCCCCGCACAAGGAGATGCATCGCACGTGACCCCACGACAGCTACGGAACTCGCTGCTCGGTGGCGTCTTCTTCGTCTCCGCGATCGTCTGGTTCGCCCTCGGCCATCCGACGGTCGTCGGCCTCGGCATGCTGGTCGCCGCCGCGGTCTTCGCCGCCCTCGCGATCATCCCACCGCGCCGCTGACCTGGGCGGCCTGGCCGGTGCGCGCGACGGTGGCGAGGAAGTCGCGCACCGGGGGGCCGAGGCGGCGGCCGGGCGTCCACACGGCGCGCAGGCCGCGGCCGAGGTCCGCGTCCGTGACGGGCACCTCCACCAGCGACCCGGCGCGCAGCTCGTCGGCTACGGCCAGCGAGCTGACCACGGCGGGCCCGGCGCCCGCGGCGGCCGCGGCCTTGATCGCCGTCGTGGAGGACAGCTCGATCAGCGGCTCGGCCACCGGCCCGTACGGGCGCAGCACGTCGTGCAGCACGTACCGGGTGCCGGAGCCCGGCTCGCGCTCGATCAGCGGCGTCGCCGCGACCTCGGCGGCGCCCACCGGATGCCGCCGCCGCGTCCACGGGTGGCCGGGCGCGACCACCACGACGAGCCGGTCGCGCGCCACCACGCGGGAGTGCAGCCCGGTGGGCGCCTGCGGCCCCTCGACGAACCCGAGGTCCACCTCGCCGTCGCGCACCAGCTCCGCGACGTGCGTGGAGTTGCCCGTACGCAGGGACACCGTGAAGTCCGGCCGGATCAGCCGCGCGGACACCAGCCAGCCGGGCATGAGGTACTCCGCGACCGTCATGCTGGCCGCCACCCGCAGCCGTCCCATGTGCTCCGCGCGCAGCGCCGCGATCCCGGCGTCCAGCTCGGTCGCCGCCGAGAGCACCTGCCGCGCCCAGTCGACGACGAGCGTCCCGGCCGGCGTCAGCCGCGAGCCACGCGCCCCGCGCTCCAGCAGCGTGAAGCCGAGCAGCCGCTCCATGTTCCTGATCCGTCCACTGGCCGCGGGCTGAGTGATCCCGTGCTCCGCCGCCGCCCGCCCCACACTCCCCAGCCGCGCCACACTGAGCAGCAGCTCAAGCGCACCAAGCTCCGGCATATGCGCCGACAACGCCATAGCGGGCCACCTCCCCGTGCCACCCGCCCATGATCCCCCCAGCCCGGACCCGCCCACGCGGCGGGTGATCCCGCGGCCCCGCGGGGCGGTGGCGGGGGCGCGGGATCCCCGCCCCCGGCCCGGCCACGCGACGGGGTGGTGGGGGACGGGTGATCCCCCGGCCCCGGACTCGCTCGCGCGGGGGGTGAACCCGCTGGCCCGGGGCGGCGGGTTAGCCCGCAGCAGCCCAGCCCAGCCACGTGACGGGGCGGTGGGGGCGCGTGAACCCCCAGCCCTGAGCCGCCCGCGCGGCGGATGATCGCGTGGCCCGGGGCGGCGGGTTAGCCCAGCCCAGCCACGCGCCGGGGGCGGTGGCGACGGGTGGTCCCGTGCGCGGTCAGGTCACCGAGAGGGGGAGCGGGACTCCGACGAGGCTGCGGCGTACGGACGGGAGTGCCGCGGCGATCCGGCGCAGCTCGGCCGCGGACGGGGCGCCCGGGGCGCCGATGACCGCGGGCACGCCCGTGTCGCCGCCGACGCGCAGCGGCAGGTCGAGCGGCACGGCGCCGAGCAGCGGCGCGTCCAGCGCCTCCGCGAGCGCGGCGCCGCCGCCGCTGCCGAACATGGGCGTACGGGCGCCGCAGCCGTCGCACGCGAGGTCCGTCATGTTCTCCACGACCCCGGCCACAGGCATCCCCGAGGACGCCGCCAGCCTGCCGACGCGCACCGCGACGCCGCGCGCGGCCGGCTGCGGCGTCGTGACCGCGAGCAGCGCGGCGGACGGCAGCAGCTCCATCAGCGACAGCGTGACATCCCCGGTGCCCGGCGGCAGGTCCACGAGCAGCACGTCCAGGCCGCCCCAGTAGACGTCCGAGCAGAACTGCGCGATCGCCTTGTGCAGCATGGGCCCGCGCCACACCACGGGCTCGTCCTCCCCCACGAGGAACCCGACGGACATCAGCCGTACGCCGTGCGCCTCGACCGGGAACATCAGCCCCGCCAGCGCCACCGGCGCCCGGTTCACCCCGAACGCGCGCGGGATCGAGTACCCCCACACGTCCGCGTCCAGCACCCCCACCCGCAGCCCGTCGAGCGCCAGCGCGGCGGCCAGGTTCGCGGTGACCGTGGACTTCCCCACGCCGCCCTTCCCGCTGCCCACCGCGTACACCCGGGGCGCGCCCGCGGCATCCGGCCCGCCCGTCCCGATCCCCAGCGCGCCGCCGGGCCCGAACGCGCCGGGGTCCTCGGCCCGCAGCCGGGCCGCCAGGGCCGTACGGCCGGAGGCGTCCAGCGCACCGAACCCCACCTCCGCGTCCGTCACCCCCGGCACGCCCCGTACGGCGGCGTCCACGGCGGCGCGGATCTCCTCGCGGAGCGGACACGTGGGGGTGGTGAGCGTCACGGAGATTCGCACCCGCCCCCGCCGATCCACGTCCACATCCCCGACCATCCCGAGCTCCCCGAGCGACCGCCGTATCTCCGGGTCCTCGACCGCCCCGGCCGCACGCCGTACGGCCGCCGTGTCCACCCGCGCCCCGATCACCCGACACCGCCCGCCCCAGGATGCCGTGCGGAGCGCAAGCCCGGGACGCCGCCGCCCCCAGCCCGAGGTCCGGGGGTGGACGGGACGCCCCCGGCCCGGGGGTCCGACGCGGAGTGAAGGCCCGGGGCCCCACCACCCCCAGCCTGAGGATCGGGGGTGGCGAGGGGGTTCCCACTCCCAGCCTGAGGTACGGGGGTGGCGAGGAAGGCGCCCCCATCCCGAGGCAGCGGACCCGAAGTACCCGGGGTGGCGGCGGCGCCCGGGCTGCCCGGGGACGGGGTGGGGAGGCCAGGAGCGCCCCCACCCCCAGCCTGCGGACCAGGGGGCGCGGGGAAGCCTCGCGGGCCGGAGGTGGCGGAGGTGCTGGGTGTGGCGGGGAGGCCGCCCCTATCCCGAGGCTGCGGACCCGGAGTACCCGGGGTGGCGGCCGCGCCCGAGTTGCCAAGGGACGGAGAACCGGGGGCGGTGGGGAATCCGGGCGTGGCGGCGGTGGTGGGGAAGGACGGAGCGCCGCCGCCCCCAGGCCGCGGACCGGGAGTAGCCGGGGAGGTGGGCGTGCCCGGGGAGGTGGAGGTTTCGGGATTGGTGGGGGTGCCCGGAGTGGTGGGTGTCGGGGTGGTGGGTGGGGTGGGGGTGGTTGGGGGGTCGGTGGGGGCGGATGGGATTCGGTAGGCGCGGCGGATGGGCTTGAGGGGGCGCATCATGAATTCGGGGCGGCGTTGGCCTCCGGGGCCGAGGGTTGGGCGGGTTTGGGACTGCCAGGACTCGTAGACCTGGCGGGAGAGGTTCGTGTCTACGTAGATGTCGCCGTAGCGGTCGTTCGGTTCGGCGGGGGCCAGGGACACTTTCTGGAGCCAGCAGTGCATGCCGGACAGGGGGTCCGGGTGGACGGGGAACGCCAGGTTCTGGTGGACGCCGGGGTCGTCCCAGTTGATGCGGGAGCTGTCGGGGTCGGCGGACTCGAACGGGGCGACGTGCTTGCGGTACCGCATCAGGTACGTGCCGTCGGACGGGCGGGTGATCTCGACCAGGCCGCTCACCCAGCGGCTGCCCTCGCCCTCGTGCAGGCGCCAGCGGCCCATGTGGTGGCTCAGCGCGCACACGCCCGGCCTGATGCCCTCGGTGGCCCACACCCGCGCCACCAGATAGCCGATCTCGGTGGTCAGCCGTACGAGATCACCGGTGCCGACCCCGGCGCGCGCCGCGTCGCGCGGGTTCAGCCACAGCGGGTGGGTGTTGCTGATCTCGTTGAGGTACTTGGCGTTGCCGCTGCGCGTGTGGATCAGCGTGGGCAGCCGGAACGTGGGCACCAGCACCATCTCGCCCGCGTCGGCGTCGATCCCGTCGTACGCGACGTGCGACGGGATGTAGCCGGGCGTGGCGTACTCGGGCCAGCCCCAGTCGCGCATCGACGGGGAGTACAGCTCCAGCTTCCGCGACGGCGTCCGCCAGCCCTGCGTGGCCGTGCCGTCGTCGTGCCGTACGCCGACCGCGCCCGCCTCCCCGATCAGCGGCGCCCGGTCGTCCAGCGTCACCGGGCGCCGCAGCACGCCCGCGGTCTCCGACCCCTCCGGGTCGGCGGCCGTCCCGGCGAGGTCGGCCTCCCCGAGCGGCTTCTCGTCCACCCGGTAGATCCCGGTGGCGATCTCCGCGACGCCGTACTTCCGCATGTACGCCAGCGGCGACATCCCCTGCTCAGCGGCCTTCTCCGGCAGGCCGGGCACCTGGTTCTCGAAGATCCACCGGTAGTACTCGTCCACCGTGACCTTCTCGCCCGGCCGGTACGGCGACTCGAAGTACCTGCGGATGCCCCGCGAGCCGTCCGGGTCGATCCGCCAGGACAGCTCGAACCAGAACTCGTTCTCCTCCCACACCTCGCCGGGGTTCACGTCGCGCGTGTCGGTGTACGCGCGGCCCGTCTTGTCGTGCGCGACCCGCCCGACCGGCTGGCGGAACCCGAGCCAGGTGCCGGCGTGCGTCTCGTACGAGTGGGTGTCGTGCCGCTCGGTGGAGTGGCCCATCGGCAGCACGTAGTCGGCGAACTCGGCGGTCTCCGACCAGGTCGGGGTGAGCGCGATGTGGCAGCCGACCTTGTCCTCGTCCTTGAGCGCCTCGATCCAGGAGAACCCGTCCGGGCACGTCCACACCGGGTTCCACACGCGCGAGAAGTACGTGTCGACCCTGCCGCGGCCCTCGTTGAGGAAGTGCGGCAGCAGGAAGCTCATCTCGTTCGTGGACAGCGGGTACTCCCGCGGCCAGATCATCTCGTTCCACCGGTCCGGGCCCGGCGGCATGTCCGGGCCCTCCGGGATGAACTTGTTCCAGCCGTTCGGGCTGGTGCCGCCCTCCGCGCCGAGGCTGCCGGTCAGCACGACCAGGAACCACAGCGCGCGGGCGACCTGCCAGCCGCCCAGGTTCCCCGCCGCCGCGGACCGCCAGATGTGCGCGGCGAGCCGCCGGTCGCAGCCCGCGACGTACGCCGCCAGCTCCGCGATGCGCTCCTCAGGAACCCGCGCCTGCTCGGCCGCGTACGCGAACGTGTAGCCGGAGTAGTCGGACTCCAGGCGGTCGAGGAACACCTCGAAGTCGACGTCCGCGTCCGGGTGCAGCTCGCGGAGGTACACCTTCCAGTTCACCCAGCGGCGTACGTACTCGGTGTCGATGGCGCGCTCGCGCAGCAGGTGCGCGGCCACCGCGAGCAGCACCGCCGCCTCGCTGCCCGGCCAGGGCGCGATCCACAGG
The DNA here is from genome assembly GCA_036502625.1 of Streptosporangiaceae bacterium. Lineage (GTDB taxonomy): Bacteria > Actinomycetota > Actinomycetes > Streptosporangiales > Streptosporangiaceae > DASXYG01. Next base: position 48,678 of record DASXYG010000123.1, on the reverse strand, counting down.
TCGGCGTGCGAGGCCGTGTTGGACATCCGCGGGTCCAGCACGATCAGCTTCGCGCCGCCGAGCTTGCCCTCCATGATCCGCTGGGCGTGCGGGTTGAAGTAGTGGCCGGTCTCCAGGTGGCTGGACAGCAGCAGGATGACGTTCGCGTTCGCGTGGTCCGGCGACGGCCGGTCGAAGCCGCCCCACAGGCCGAGGCCGAGCCGCGCGCCCGCCGAGCAGATGTTGGTGTGCGTGTTGTGGCCGTCGACGCCCCACGCGGCGAGGAACCGCTCCGCGAAGCCGTCCTCGCCGGGGCGGCCCACGTGGTACATCACCTCGTCGTGGCGGTCCTCGTCCAGCGCCTTCCGGATGCGCGCGGCGATGTCGTCCAGCGCGTCGTCCCAGCTCACCCGCTCCCACTCCCCCGCGCCGCGCGCGCCCGTACGGCGCAGCGGGTGCAGGATGCGCTCGGGGTCGTTGAGCTGGTTGATCGTCGCCGGGCCCTTGGCGCAGTTGCGGCCGCGCGAGCCGGGGTGCGCCGGGTTGCCCTCGACCTTCCTGACAGTGAGGTCGTCCTTGTCGACGTAGGCGAGCAGCCCGCACGCGGACTCGCAGTTGAAGCAGGTGGTGGGCACCAGCATGAAATGCCGCTCGACCTTCCGCGGGTGCGCCTTCGCGTCGTACTCCACGTGGTCGTCCCACCGCTCGGGCGGCGGGAAGTTCCGCAGGTGCTCGTGCCTCCGGTCGCCCGGCAGGTGGATCGTCACAAGGGACTCCTAAGAAAGGGGAACGTCCTGCCCGGCCCGTACGAAGACCCGCTCGTACGCGAGCAGCGCGGGCTGGGCCAGCACGCCGGACACCAGCCCGAGGACCGGCGCCGTGCCGGACCAGCCGAGCGCGGCGAGGACCGCGGCCAGGGCGGTGAGGGCGGCCGCGGACCAGAACCAGCGCGCGTAGCGGCCGCGGGTGAGCATGTGCGCGGCGAGCGCGGCCGACCGCGAGGCGTGCTTTCCGGCGTACTCGATCGCCAGCACCAGCAGGTTCGCCACCGCGGCCAGGACGAACGCCCGCGTCAGGAACCGCTCGCCGGACGCCGGCACCCCCAGCACCGGGGCCGCGACCAGCAGCGCGCCGCCGCCGACCGTGGCCGCCTGGGCGAGCAGGTGCCAGAACAGCACCGGCGACTGCCAGAGGTCGCGCCCCTCCGCCTGCCCGAACAGGAACGCGGTGTAGCCGGCGGCCAGCGCGGCGGCCGGGAGCGCGAGCCAGCGCAGTACGGTCAGCGGCCCGGCCACGTCGAACACCCCGCACGCCAGCAGCGCCAGGCCCACGCCGGAGAACCCGATCAGCACCCACGACCCCCACATCAGCCACGACCGGGGGTTCGGTCTCAGCAGGATGTAGAGGAACCGCTCGGGCCGCTTGAGGTCCCACACGAGCAGCAGCGCCGTCAGCGCCGTCATGACGACGGCCAGCGCGGGCGCGGCGACCGACCCGGCGGCGCCGAGCGGCACGCCGAGCAGCCCGGCCAGCGCGGCCAGCCCGAGCGCGCCCGCGCCGACCGCCTTGGTCCACATGTACGTCCACACCCGCCAGCCCCACGGGCGCGGATGCGCGGTGTTCAGGGTGAGCCGCGCGTCACCGTCGGCCTCGGCGGCGATCTCCGCGGCGGTCGCGGCGCGCTGCGCGTCCGGCGTGGCGTAGATGTACGTCGCGTCGGCGGGCGCCTCCAGCGGGTCGAGCACCGCGCGGTCGGCGCCGAGGTAGAAGACGTTCGGGCCGGTGTCCTGCTCCGGCGCGCGCACGGCGACCGGGTTGTCGCGCACCAGCCCGGCGATGCCGCTTGAGGCGTCGTCGAGGTCGCCGACCCAGATCGAGTGCGTCGGGCACACCACCACGCACGCCGGTTCGAGCCCGGCGTCCACGCGGTGGGCGCAGAAGTTGCACTTGGCCGCGGTGTGGGTCTCCTCGTCGATGTAGATGGCGTCGTACGGGCAGGCCTGCATGCAGGTCTTGCAGCCGATGCAGTTGTCCTTGTCGAAGTCGACGATGCCGTCGTCGCGGGTGAACAGCGCGTGGGTCGGGCACGCCTTCACGCACGGCGCGTCGGTGCAGTGGTTGCAGCGCATGACGCCGAACCTGCGCGTGGTGTCGGGGTACGTGCCGGACTCCACGTACTTCACCCACGTGCGGAACTGCCCGACCGGGACCTCGTGCTCGGTCTTGCACGCCACCGTGCAGGCGTGGCAGCCGATGCAGGTGCGCTGGTCGATGGCGAATCCGTACCGCACGGGACTCCTCTCAGGCGGACCCGCGGGTCCGGGGCCGCGCTCCCCGACGCTAGATCGCCCGTGTACGCTCACCAAGCACCGCCAACCCAGGCTCGGCCGATGCCCCCATAAGCTCGGCCTATGCGCGGCGGCTCCTGATAGATTCCGACGATTGGCCGGTCCCGGTCACCGGACGGACGAAGATCACGGAACCGCAGCGTAGAGCCGTGCGTCGGTGGGGACAGAAGCTGTCGAAGCTGGAGCCTGGGTACCCCTCGCGGGTCTAAGATGTTTTGGCCCCACTTCGTTCAGTAGGTCGGGCTAAAGATCGTTTTCAGTTGCACGTCGCCTGCGGGGCGGTCGTGCCAGGGGAGGTACCGGGTGGGCCAGATCGCAGGTGGCCGGCGGCGCGTCGGGTTGGTGGGCGCACTCGCCGCTGTCCTACCGCTCGCGCTGGCCGCGGCATGTCAGAGCAGCGGGTCCGCGGCCAGCAGCAACGATCCGGCGTCCGCCGACGCCAAGATCACCGTCACGCCCGCGACGGGCACCGATCACGTACGACCGGATATCCCGGTCAAGGTGCAGGTCGCGAACGGAAAGATCCAGACCGTCAAGGTGACCGCCGAGAAGCGGCCCAAGGTCGAGGGCACGATGGGCCCGGGCAACACCACCTGGGAGTCCAAGTGGACCCTCAGCCCGAAGACCGAGTACACCGTGAACGTCACCGCGGTCAACGCCAAGAACAAGGCCGCGACCTCCACGAGCACGTTCACCACGATGGCCGCGAAGAACACCTTCAACGTCATCTCCCTCGGGCCGAACAACAAGGAGACCGTCGGCGCGGGCATGCCGATCATGCTCCAGTTCAGCTCCCCGATCTCGAACAAGGCCAAGGTCGAGAAGGCCCTCGAGGTCAAGATGTCCAAGAAGGTCGAGGGCGGCTGGCGCTGGGTGGACAGCTCCAACGTCATCTACCGGCCGCGCCACTACTGGCCCAAGGGCGAGAAGGTCGAGCTGTACGCCCACCTGCGCGGCGTGCGCGCGGCGAAGAACATGTACGGCACGAAGAACTTCCACCTGAAGTTCCAGATCAAGCACAAGGTGATCGTCAAGGCCAGCACGACGAGCCACCAGCTCCGCGTCTACCAGGACGGCAAGAAGATCCGCCACTGGCCGATCAGCGCGGGCCGCGGCGGGGTCTACAAGTACTACACGACCAGCGGCATCCACCTCACGATGGACCGCGGCAACCCCGTGCGGATGGTCTCCCCCGGCATCTCCAAGGGCCAGCCCGGCTACTACAGCGAGCTGATCAACTACGCCGTCCGGATCTCCAACTCCGGTGAGTACATCCACTCCATGCCGAGCACCGTCTGGGCGCAGGGCCACACGAACGTCAGCCACGGCTGCATCAACTCGCCGCCCGCCGACGCCGAGTGGTTCTACAAGTTCGCCAAGCGCGGCGACATCGTGATCGTCACCGGCACCCCGCGCAAGCTCGAGCCCGACAACGGCTGGGGCTACTGGCAGATGCCGTGGAAGCAGTGGAGGAAGGGCTCCGCCCTCCACTAGTACGACCCGTACGCACCGACGGCCCCGGCACATCGCGCCGGGGCCGTCCGCGTACCGCACGGCTAGGTCGCGGTCTCCTCCAATGTCTGGCCGCGCTGCTTGATGCCGAACTTCCCGATGAGCAGCGACGGGAGCACCGCGCCCGGCAGCGCCACCCACAGGATCCAGCCCCAGTGGCCCTGGTGCGCGGTCAGCGCGAACAGCGGCGCGATCAGCATCGGCCCCCACACCGCCGCCGTGTGCCCGATGCCGTTGCTCCACGAGTAGCCCGCCGAGCGGAACCGCGTCGGGAACGCCTGCGACGTGTAGTTGTACATGTTGAACAGCCACAGCGTGCCCAGCGGCAGCGCCACCAGGATGATGATGATCTGCGCGGGTTTCCCGTGGAAGACCAGCAGCAGGCAGAACAGCGCCGCCCACGCGATGCCGACCGTCATCAGGAACTTCTTGCGTTCCACCCGTTCGCCGGTGAACGAGGCGATGTAGAAGCCGCCCACCCGGGTCAGCGCCGCGATGATCGACACCCAGAGGAACACCTCATCGGATGACCAGTGGTTGTCGACCAGGTAGGTCGGCAGGTACGACGAGGCGCCGTACACGATCCCGGCGTACGCCAGGCTCCACACGATCATGATCAGCAGGATGCGCTTGCCGTACTGCCCGCGGAACAGCTCGCGCAGCGGCACCTTCTTCGTCTGCACGACCGGGTTGCGGCTGAGGTCCGGCTCCGGCAGCGGGCCGTGGCTCCGCTCGATCCTGGCCTCCCAGCGCGAGACGATCCGGTCGGCCTCCTCGGTCCGGCCCTTCGACTCCAGCCAGCGCGGCGACTCCGGCAGGAAGAACAGCCCGAGCGGCGTCACCACCACCAACTGGATGATCACCAGGACGTAGATGAACCACCGCCAGTTCTCCGGTACGAACATCAGGCCGAGCACACCCGGCACGATGGCGCACACCGCGGTGATCAACTGCGTGCGCATCGCGAGCCGGTGCCGCATGTTCGGCGGCGCGATCTCGTGCAGGTACACGTTGTTGGTGGACAGCATCAGGCCGAGGCCGGCGCCGTACAGGTAGTTCCACAGCAACAGCCACCAGAAGTCGGACGTGTGCGCGATCGGCCACAAGAAGATCGCGTCGGCCACCGCGGACGCCACAAGGATCTTCTTGCGGCCGAAGCGGTCGGACAGGAACCCGCCGAGGTACTGCCCGGAGAGGATGCCGGCGCCGATGTTGCCGGCGAGCAGCACCGAGAACTGGAACGTGGACATGCCCTGGGGCTCCCACACGAACGGGTACAGCCGCCCCACCAGGCCGTCGGTGTCGATCAGCATGCCCCAGTACACCTGGGTGATCGCGGCGAGCAGGTACTGCACACGGGTCAGCGGGAGGCGGTCGATGCGCGCGGCGATGTGCCCGCCGCGGGTCGTCGTCGTGGTCGGTCCGGTGTCCGGGGAGGAATGGGGTCGGTCGTCGGTCACGGGAAGTCACCTCGCGATGGACGGCTACTGGATCCCCCGTAGTTCGGCTCGCGAGCGCGCTTTAGGCCAAGTTTTAGATTTATTTTCTAGAACTTGGCTCTATGTGGTTCATAGGACGACCTACCCGTGCGTATGTCAAGGCCCAGCCGTGATCACGCGCTTGGGGCGGACACGGCTGGGCCTTGGCGGGCACCCTGCTCAGGTGTAGCGGGCGAGCCTGATGAGGTCCGGCGAGCTGTGCACGAGGTCGCGCGCCGGGCAGCGGTGGAGGTGGGCGGCCAGCGGGCCGCGGTCGCGGATGCCAGCGTAGACGGCACCGGCGCCGAGGCTGTCGGCGGCGACGCGCAGGGCGCGGACCGGATCGCCGGTCACGGCTTGGAAGCGCCATCGCACGCCCTTGGTCTCCAGGTGCTGGACGCAGTCCAGCCAGGCCTGGAGCTCCACGTCGTCGCGCCATTCGCCGGCGTAGGCGCACAGCATGCCGGCGGTCATCGCGAAGCACTCGCCGGTCGTCATGCGGCGGCGTACGTGCACGGCGACGACGTCGGCGCCGGTATCGGCCACATCGTCGGCGGCCACGTCGAGCGCGGCACGTCCGGACGGACCGCCGTCGACCCCCACGACGACCGAGCCGTCGCCGTGGTCGGTCGTACGCCGCGGTGTCCGAGGTTGCGGCAACGCCATATGATCCCCTCGATCGTCCGCCATCGCCCCCAGAGTACATAGCTTGCTATGTACTGGCTATAGGTGACATGCCACAGCGACGGACTGGTGTGATTGATTGGGGGGTAGGGAGCGGGAGGTGCGGGTGGTGGGAGACGGGGCGGAGGCCGCGGTCGCGGGGGACCGGGCCATGGCGGCCAACGGCATCGGCGACGAGGCCGCGGTGCGCGAGCTGACGCAGGCGCTGATCCGGCTGGTGCAGGCCAGCAGGCGCAGCGGCACCCGGCTGCAGCGGCGCATGCCGGAGGTCTCGGTCCCGCAGCTCGCCATCCTGCTCGCCGTCCAGGCCGCGGGCGACCAGGGGGTCGGCGCGATCGCCGACGCCGCCGGGCTCGCGCAGCCGACCGTCACCCGGTCCCTCGGCGGCCTCGAACGCGGCGGGCTGATCAACCGCCGCCCCGCCGACCGCGACCGCCGCGGCATCACCGTCGGCCTGACGACCCACGGCCGCAAGCTGCTCCGCGAAAAGCAGGACGAGATCGCCGACAGCATGGTGGTGTTGTGGTCGGAGCTGTCCGGCGCCGAGCGCGAGCTGGCCGTCCCGCTGCTCGAACGCCTGGCCGACATCCTGGACCGCCTCGTCTGACCGCCCGTCCGACCCGCACGCACGAAAGGCCGACGGCATGGAGACCGCGAAGCTGCGCGCCTGGTGGGCGCACCGCCAGTGGCTCGACGGATCGGCGAAGGGCGCCGGCCCCGCCGAGGTGCTGGCCCGTACGGGCTGGGCGCGGTCGGTCGGCGGCGTCAACCCGTACCTCCAGATGTTCGCCCGCGCCGGCGTCGGCCGCGCGGAGGCGGACACCGCCATCGCCGACGTCGCGGTCCACGAGCTGCCGAGCGCGCGCGGCTGCGTCTACGTCCTGCCCGCCGCCGACTACGCGCTCGGGCTCGCCGTCGGCGGCGCCGCCGCGCGTGCGGAGGCGGCCGTGTGCGAGAGGCTCGGCGTGCCGCGCGCGGAGCTGGACGCCCTGGGCGAGCGCGTCCTCGGCGAGCTCGACGCCGCGGGCGGGCCGCTGGACCCGCGTGCGCTGCGGCAGCGGCTCGGCGACGCCGTGCGCAGCCTCGGCGAGGCGGGCAAGCGCAAGGGCGTCTCCACGACGCTGCCGGTGGCGCTGGGGCTGCTGCAGGCCGACGGCGCGATCCGCCGTGTCTCCCTCGACGGCCGGCTCGACCGCCAGCGGTACGCCTACGCGCGCTGGTCGCCGTCGCCGGTGGCCGCGGGCGGGCCGGATCCCGACGAGGCGGCGGTGGAGCTGGCCCGCCGCTACTGGGCGTGGACGGGCGGCGCGCGCCCGGCCGAGTTCCGCTGGTTCTCCGGCTTCACCGCCGCGCGGGTGAAGGCGGCGGTCGCGGAGCTCGGGCTGGTGCCGCTCGCGGCCGGCGCCGACGACCCGCCGCTCGCGTTCCCCGACGACGCCGCCGCGTACGACGCCTTCACTCCCCCGGCGGACCCCGCGTACGCGCTGGTGGGCTGGCTGGACGGCATCGCGCTGCTGCGCCGCGACCTCCCGTCGCTGCTCGACGCCGCCGACCGCGACCGCGCGCTCGGCGCCCACCGCATGGGCGGGCTCACCGATCTCCCCGCGCAGGGCATCGTCGACCGGGGGCGGCTCGCCGGGCTGTGGGACTACGACCCCGAGGCGGACGCCATCGTGTGGGCGTCGTTCGGCCCGCCGGCGGACGCGGACGCGCTGCGCGCGGCGGTCGAGCGGACCGAGGCGTTCGTCCGCGACCAGCTCGGCGACGCCAAGGGGTCGAGCCTCGACGCCCCGGCCAAGCGCGGGCCGCGGCTGGCCGCGATGCGCGCGCTCGCGGAGGGTTAGAGGAAGCGCCAGCGGGAGACGGGCCAGTAGATCGCGAACGGCTCGCCGACGACGTCCTTGATGGGCACCATGCCGCCGTCGGGGGCGTCGCGGTGCCAGCGGGAGTCGGCGGAGACGTTGCGGTGGTCGCCCATCACCCAGAGGTAGCCCTTCGGCACGTGGACGGTGCTGAAGTGGCGGCGGGGGTCGGGGCCGTCGCGGAAGACGTACGGCTCGTTGATGGGCTTGCCGTCGACGACCACCCGGCCGTCGGTGCTGCAGCAGCGGATGCGCTGGCCGCCGACCGCGATGACCCGCTTGACCAGCTTCTCGCGGTCCGAGGACCCGCCGCCGCCGAGCCACTGGCTCACCTTGTCAAGCGCGGCGGTGACGCCGCCGCCCCCGGCGGTCGCGTCGCCGGAGACGTCCCAGCCGTCGGGCGCGGAGAACACCACGATGTTGCCGGGGCGCGGGTCGTGGAAGCGGTAGACCATGCGGTTGACCAGCACCCGGTCGGCCGTGCAGCCGGGGCAGCCGTGCAGCGTCTTCTCCATCGACGATGACGGGATGAAGAAGCTCTCGACGACGAACGTACGGAGAAGGATCGCCAGCACGATCGCCACGGCGACCATGATGGGCAATTCCCGCCAGAAACCGCCCTTTTTCTTGGGCCTCTCCTGCCGAGAGCCGTCAGCCTGCTCTACGGAGGACGCCGTCGTGTCGTCGACTTCTTTCACGGTCCGTGACTCTACTAGCGCCTGGAGGCGGATAGGTAGGTAGCCGCACGCACACGGAGTGCGATAACGGACATTCTGCGTACGAGGGGACACCGATCATTTGTTCGCGATCGGCCATTCCCTTTTATCGACGTCGATGTCAATATTGGCGACTCGGTCCACCGTTCCCCCTCGCCCCCACCCTGACCCACGGCACCCCCGCTACCGCGAGACAGGAGCCCCCCGATGGGCGAAACCGTGACGACGATCCCGCATCCACCCCGTGCGCAGGTACGACGCCTCGGCGGCGCCGCCCTGCTCGGCAGTTCGATCGAGTGGTACGACTTCTTCATCTTCGCCACGGCCGCGGCCCTGGTCTTCCCGAAGCTGTTCTTCCCGGGCGAGTCCGTGGTCACCGGCGTGCTGCTGTCGTTCGGCACGTTCTGGGCCGGGTTCATCGCCCGGCCGATCGGCGGCCTGGTGTTCGGCCACGTCGGCGACCGGCTCGGCCGCAAGAAGGCGCTGGTCATCTGCCTGACCACGACGGCGGCCACCACGTTCTGCATCGGCCTGCTGCCCACCGCGGGCGCGATCGGCGTGGCGGCGCCGGTCCTCCTGGTGGTGCTGCGGTTCGCGCAGGGCATCGCGATCGGCGGCCAGTGGGGCGGCATGATCCTGCTGCTCACCGAGAGCGCCAACCCGAGGCGGCGCGGCATGATGGGCACGTTCGGCCAGATGGGCGTGCCGTTCGGCGTCATCCTCGGCAACGTCGCGTTCCTGGTCATCGGCGCGGTCGCCTCCGACACCGGCTTCGCCTCGTGGGGCTGGCGCATCCCGTTCCTGCTCAGCGCGCTGCTGTTCCCCGTCGTGCTGTTCATCCAGCTCCGCGTCGAGGACTCCCCCGTGTTCCGCAAGCTGAAGAGCGAGGCGGACAAGGACGAGACGGCGCGCACCCGGCTGCCGCTGTTCGAGGCCATCCGCACGCACCCGAAGAAGATCATCCTGGGCGCGGGCCTGCTGTGCGGGTCGAACTCCACCTTCTACATCACGATCTCCGGGCTGCTGGACTACGCGACCCGCGAGCTGCACGTCGCGCGCGACCCGCTGCTGCTCGTCGTGCTGCTCGGGTCGTTCCTGTCCGCGGCGGCGATCTTCGGCGCGGGCGCGCTGTCGGACCGCCTCGGCCGCAAGCCGCTGATGTACGCGGGCGGCGTCGTGATCGCGCTCGCCGGGTTCCCGTTCTTCTGGCTGGTCGACACCGGGTCGCTGCCGCTGATCTGGCTGGCCACCACGATCACCGGCGTGGGGTCGAGCCTGACGTACGGGCCGCTGGCCGCGCACCTGTCCGACCTGTTCGAGCCGCACGTACGGTATTCGGGCGCGTCGGCGGCGTACCAGCTCGCCGCGATCGTGATCTCCGGCGGCACGCCGTTCCTGATGACGCTGCTGCTCGACGCCACGCACACCTCGATGTCGGTCGCCGCGTACATCGCGATCATGGGCGTGCTGACCGTACTGTGCGTCCGCTTCCTCCCGGAGACGCACAAGGCGGAGGCCGCGGGTTCGTAGGAGGACGGCCCCGGCGTGACCACCAGCTCACTGTCGCAGCCCACGGTGGTGGCCTGGATGCTGGAGGCGCTCGGCGTGGCGCTGGCCACCGGGTGCTGGAGATCGGCACCGGCCCCGGCGACGCGTATGAGGTGCGGCTCGGCGGAGCGCGCGACGTCTGGCAGGACATCGAGGACGCCTCCGCGGAGTGGACGGCCGCGGCGGTCAGTTGAAGAACGTGCCGTCGCCCGCGTCCTCCTCGCGGCGCCGCCAGCGGCGCGGCATCAGCAGCGGGAGCAGCAGGGCGACGCCGAGCAGGCCGTAGACGCCGGACGCCAGCAGCGCCGACATGCCGGATCCGGCCGCGCCGCCGGGCGCCCAGCCGGAGGCGCGCTGTGCGTCCCAGAACAGCGCGCCCGTCCAGGCCAGGAGCGCGGCCGCCGGGAGGAAGGCCGCCAATGGCGATACGCGGGTGGCCAGGATCAGGCCGATCAGGAGGCCGACACCGCCGAGGGCGGCGTAGCCGAGGAGCTCGGGGGTGCTCGCGGGCGACGCGCCGACGGCGAGGCCGCGGGTTCGGGCGTAGCCCCAGCCCGTGCCGTACAGGACGATCGGGACGGCGATGATGCCGAGGATGAATCCGCCGAGGTGACGCACGGCGAAACACCACCTAACTGGATCGGTCAGGGTGACGGTCCCGCCCGTTCCGCGGTGCGAGCACAATATCCGGCGGCGGTTCGGCGCGCAGGCGCCCCTGTCAGCGGCCGGGATGAAAGAGTGGTCGGCGGCGGTCTCGGGGGGCGCCGGTACCGGAAACGCGAGGGGGAGACATCGTGCGGGACAGCTATGACGTGATCGTGCTCGGCGCCGGGCCGACCGGCGAGAACGTCGCCGACCGGGCCGTACGGGGCGGGCTCACGGCCGCGATCGTGGAGAGCGAGCTCGTCGGGGGCGAATGCTCGTACTGGGCGTGCATGCCGAGCAAGGCGCTGCTGCGCTCCGGCGCGGCGCTGGCCGAGGCCCGGCGGGTCGACGGCGCGCGCCAGGCGGTCACCGGCCAGCTCGACGTCCGCGCCACCCTCGGCCGCCGCGACGCCTTCACCTCCCACTGGCACGACGACGGCCAGGTCTCCTGGCTCAACGGCGCCGGCATCGACCTGCTGCGCGGCCAGGGCCGCATCAGCGGCCGCCGTACGGTCACGGTCACCTCCGCCGACGGCGCCCGGACGATCACCGCCGACCACGCGGTCGTGGTCTGCACCGGCAGCGAGGCCGTGCTGCCGGAGATCCCGGGGCTGGCCGGGGCCGACCCGTGGACCAGCCGCGACGCGACGTCCGCGATGTTCCCGCCGGAGCGGCTGGCCATCGTCGGCGGCGGCGTGGTCGGCTGCGAGATGGCCGCCGCGTGGGCCACCCTCGGGTCCCGCGTCACGCTGCTCGTCCGCGGCGACCGGCTGCTGCCGCGCATGGAGGCGTTCGCCGGCGACCTCGTGCGCGTCGGGCTGAACGCCCAGGGCGTGGTGGTGCGCTCCGGCGTCGGGGTGGACGCCGTCGACCGCGAGGTCGCGGTGACGCTGACGCTGTCCGACGGCTCGGCGCTGACCACCGACGAGGTGCTGTTCGCCACCGGACGCCGGCCGCGCACCGACGACATCGGGCTCGACACCATCGGCGTGAAGCCCGGAGCGAACCTGGAGATCGACACCACCGGCCGGGTCCGCGGCGTCCCGGACGGCTGGCTGTACGCCGCGGGCGACGTCACCGGCGACGCGCCGCTGACCCACATGGGGAAGTACACCGCGCGCGCCGTCGGCGACGTGATCGCCGCGCGCGCCGCCGGGCGCACCGTCGAGGACGGCCCCTGGCAGGCGCACTCCACCACCGCGCTCGGCTCCGCCGTGCCGCAGGTGGTCTTCACCGATCCCGAGGTGGCGCAGGTCGGCATGACCGAGGGCGAGGCGGTCGCGGCCGGCTACGACGTGCACGCCGTCGAGTTCGACACCGGGAACGTGGCCGGCGCGGCGCTGTACGCGGACGACTTCCAGGGGCACGCAAAGATCGTGGTGGACACCGCGCGGCGCGTCCTGCTCGGCGCGACCTTTGCCGGGCCCGGATCGGGCGAACTGCTGCATTCCGCCACGGTGGCCGTCGTCGGTGCCGTACCGATCGACCGTCTGTGGCATGCTGTCCCGTCCTACCCGACCATCAGTGAAGTGTGGCTCCGCCTTCTGGAGACATATCCGCTGTAGGCGGGGTAGGGGTAGGTGAGACGGCTCTACGGAGTTGGAGGGGTCACCATGGGGAAGCACGAAGGTGCCAACGGAGATCACAAAAGCTCATCCGGGGGAGGAAAGCACGAAAGCGGCAAGCAGAAGTGACGAGTCCGGGCCCGGTGGCACGACCACCGGGCCTTCGTCATGTCCGGGTGTGTCCGGCGGGCGTCCGGCGCACCGGCCGGACGCTGGGGTGATGTGCGCCACACCGTACGGCGGCCGGCGCCGCACCGCGTTCACTGAACTGCGAGTCTCGTAATTCGAATTCGCGTGGCGCACGCCATATGACGCAGCACACAGCGCCATCCATGGGCATTCGCCGCCGGGGGTTCGTAACGTCGATCGTGTCGTGCGAGAAAAGGAGCACATCATGATCGACTCAGCGAATTTCACGACCGCGTTCGTCATCTTCGGCGTGGTGCTCGCCGCACTGATCGCCGCGGGCGTCGCGCTCGCCGTGTCGTACGCGCGCCGCGAATCCGAGGCCGCCGCGGCGGTCGAAACGCCCGTTACCGCATCCGCGGCGGAACGGCAGGAAGAGCTCGTCGGCTGAACCCCGCCGTTCCGCCCGAATGGCGGCAATAGGCCATTTCTCCGTTAACTGCACCCCTCGAATTGCGGTACGTCCGTGGTGGTCTCCAGCCCGGATTTGCCGAACCACTGCGCCAGCAGGAGCTGCGCGCTGGCGTCCTGGTACATCGACGTGATCGCCTTGTTGACCGCCTCGCACCCGGCGACGTCGCCCTTCCTGAGGCCCACGCCGTAGCGCTCGTCGGAGAACGGCGCGTTCACGACCCGCAGCTCGCCGTTCGAGGCGGTGGCGTAGCCGGCGAGGATCAGGTCGTCGGTGGTGACCGCGTCGATCTTCTTGTCGCGCAGCAGGTTCACGCAGGCGCTGTAGTCGGGCGCGGCGACCGGTACGGCGGGGACGTCGCCCTCCTTGATCACCCGCTCCCAGGACGTCGACCCGGCCACCTTGCACAGCTTCCGGTGCGCGAGGTCCTTGACGCCGCGGATCGAGGTGTCCGACGAGCGGACGAGGATGTCCTGGTGGGCGACGTAGTACGGGCCGCCGAACAGCACCTGGCGCTCGCGTTCGGGGGTGATGGAGTAGCTGGCCACCACCATGTCGACGGCGCCGCTGCGCAGCAGCGACTCCCGGTTCCCCGAGGTGACCGCGCGGAACTCGACCTCGCCCGTGGTGAACCCGAGCTTCGCCGCGATGTACTTCGCGATGTCGACGTCGAACCCGGTGTAGGCGTCGTAGGAGTCCTTCGCGCCCTGCCGCTGGCCGAGGCCGGGCTGGTCGGCCTTCACGCCGATGACCAGCGGCGCCTCGTGGTCGGCCACGGACTTCTCCGCGCCGCTCGCCGTGCCGCACGCGGCCGACGCCAGCGCCAGCGCGGCCACCGCGAGCGCGGCGGCCGTCCGGCGCAGCGTACGGGCCCGGCGCGGGCGAATCGTGTGCCTCATCGGTACTCCGCAACCCGGGGCCGCACCCCGACGACGATCAGCGCCACCACCAGCAGGCCCGTCACCGGCAGCGCGATGTTCCAGCCGCCGACGGCCGCGTCGCCGTCGGCGATCGCCTGCGTGAACGTCTGCTGGTGGATGTCGATCAGCGAGCTGGTCGACAGGTCGTACAGCGCGAAGTCGACGTTCGTCGCCCCCTCGGCCTGCCCGAGGCGTACGGCGACCGCGCCGCGCTGGTCGCCCTTGGCGGCCAGCGCCCGCACCCGGGCGTCGGACCGCTGGAACTGCCGGAACCCCGACAGCACCCGGTCGACGACCGCGCGCTGGCCCGGCAGCGTGATGTGCTGCGCCTCGACCCCGATGAACCCCTCCATCGGCCGCTTCGGCACGCCCGCGGGACCGATCGCGGCGTTCACGCCCCGGTTGTAGCCGTTGAGGTCCACCGACGGGGTGTAGAGGATCGACTGCGCCTTCTCCAGGTACGTCTGGTCGTACGTGTCGGCGCGCGCGGGGTCCAGGAGGTAGCGGCTCTCGTCGGAGTTCATCGCGTTGCTGATCGCCCGGGTGCGCGACAGCGCCAGGACGGGGTCGAACCCGCGGACCTTCGCCTCGCGCAGGTGGTCGGCCTCGCTGGACAGCAGCAGCGTCGCGAGGACCGTGAACACCAGGCAGCCGACCGTGGCCAGGGCCAGCGCCGGGTTGACCAGGCGGCGGAACCGCATCGTGAGATACACCTGGAGCGCCACGAGCAGCGCGACCGTGCCGAGCCCGGCGAGCCCGACCCACCAGCGGCCGTCGAGCACCGCGCCGCGCTTGTCCTCGTACGTCCGGCGCACGATCGAGCCGCTGTCGAGCGTCAGGTTGTACGCCTTGGGCAGCAGGCTCTGCCGCATGAGGTCGGTGGCCTGCCGCTGCACCGCAAGGACGTTCGCCGGCGCGGCGCCCGGCGCGTGGCCGGACTGCTGGTCGAGCTGGATGGCCTGGGCGGCGAGCTGTTCGTACTGGCCCATGCCGTCGAGCAGCTCCTGCACCGTGGCCTGCTGGTCCGGGTCGGAGCCGGTCAGCGCGAGCGCCCGCATCGCCGCGCTGTCCGCGGCCGTACGGTCGGCGTCGTACACGCCGAGCGACTGGTCGCGGTTGAAGCCGAGCGCGACCTTGCCGTTCTTCCCGTTGCCGTACAGCAGGATGTTGCTGACCTGGGTGTCCATGTCGGACAGCGAGAAGTAGAGGTTCGCGGTGGCGACGACCTGCGGGCCGGCCTGGTGGCCGATCACCCGTAAGCCGTCGCGCGCGTTGCCGATGGACGCGTTCGTCACCGTGAACAGCGCGATCACCGCGGCGACGGCCACGACCGCCACCGCGACGACCCGTGAGGGACGGCTGCGCAGCCGCAGCCGCAGGAGCGCGCGCCGGGCCACGCCGGGCCGGGCCGGCACCGCCGGGCGCGCCTCGCCGGGCGCCCGCGCCGGCGCGGATCCCTGAGCGGGCCGCGGGGTCACCTGGGTCACCGTGCCTCCCCTTCCGCCTGCCCCTTGTGCAAGGTGATGGTCGTCCAGGCGCCGACGTGCACGCGGTCGCCGTCGCGCAGCGGCACCTCGATGTTGTTCTCGATCGGGTCGGCGCCGCCGTTGACGGTGGTGCCGTTCGTCGAGCCGGGGTCCACGAGCGCCCACGAGCCGTCCGAACGGGCCAGCAGCACCGCGTGGATGTGCGACACGCCGGGGTCCTCGGGCCGCTCCCCCAGGTCGATCTCCGGTGTCACGCCGCGGCTCGCGCTGTGCCGCCCGATGCGCACCTGCTGCCCCGACAGCACCACGCGGCGCTCGGGGTAGTACGGCGGGAACGGTACGGCCGGGGTGTCCGGGCCGCCCTGGGCGATGACGGACGCGTGGTAGTCGCGGTCGGCGGTGACGACGGCCTCCCAGGCGCCCGGCGGCGCGGCGGGCGGGCGCGGCGCCGACGGTCCGGAACCGCCGGACGGCGCGGGCGCCGGCAGGCCCGGGATGCCCCGGCCGGACGTCCGCGTGGAGTAGTCGTAGCCGCATTCCTCGCAGAACCGGCCCGTGCGCACGGCCCCGCAGTCAGGGCACGCCGGCGCTTCGCCGGGCGGCGCCGGTGTGCCGGGCGGCGGCAGCGGCATCTCCTCGGTAGGCACGCCGGCCACGCCCGGCGGCGCGGGCGGCGGCGCCGGGGCGGCCGGGCCCGGGCCCGGCGGCGCGCCCACCGGCGGGCCGCCGGTCATCGGGGACCCGCAGATGTCGCAGTAGTCCGTGGCTGCCGAGCTGTGCCCGGCGGGACAGGTTGGCATGATCGGGTCTCATCTCCCTCCGGCCGGGGACCCCGGTGGCCCCGCCTGCGGCGGGGCGTCCGGCCCCGATCCCGCGGGCTCGGCGCGCCCGCGGGTCCTGACCGTACGGGTGGAGCGGGTGTCCAGGGACATCTCGTCGGCCTGCGCCACCTTCGGCTTCAGGCGTACGGTGCCGCTCTCGACGTCGATCACGTCGACGACGCGGCTCAGCAGGCGCGCGGTGCCCTCGTTGCCGGTCTCGTGCGCCAGCGCGACCGCGCGGCCGAGCCGGGTCGTCGCGGTGTCGACGTCGCCGTCGCGCCGCGCCGCCAGGCCCTCCTGGATGGCCTCGGCCAGCTCCTCCTGCCCGGTGTACTGCGCGACGTGCGGGTTGATCTGGGTGGACATCGCCTCGTCGGCGGTCCACTCGGCGAGCACGTTCCCCGACGCGCGCACCTCCTCCCCCGCCGGTCCTGACGCCACGACCTTCACCCACGCGGCGCGCATCTCCCGGCCCACGTCGCCGGGCGGCACCTCGACGCAGATGTGGTAGTCGCGGGTCTCGTCGCCCCACGCGCCCGTCGGGTAGTCGCCGGACTGCGGGCCGGAGTCGGTGCGCTTCCCGGTGAGGTCCTCGACGGTGGGCAGCACCTGCTTGACGAACCGCAGCCGCGCCCCCTGCGGGATCCACACGCGCAGCGCGACGTCCGCGACGGCCTTGCCCATGGACGTCTGCGCCATCGCGCGGAAGTCGGCCTCCAGGTCGTCCGGGTTGGCGATCAGGTCGACGCTGCCGAGCAGCGCCGAGGCGACCTTCCGCAGCTCGGGCACGGACCAGTCGGTGCCGACGCCGCGGCAGTCGCAGACGAAGTGGCCCGCGCACGCGCCCAGCGTGGCGTCCAGCACCTCGGGCCGCTCGTGCTGGTTCTTGCCGTCGGTCAGCAGGATGGCGTGCCTGATGGCCTGCGGATGCTGGCCCAGCATCGCGTCGGCCAGCCGCAACCACTGGCCGATCGCGGTGCCGCCGTCCGGGGTGAGCAGGCGTACGGCGGCCTTCGCCTCGGCGCGGGAGCGGTCGGTGACCGGCACCAGGCGGCGCATGTTGGGGTAGACCATGCGGGCGGTGTTCGCGCCCGCGATGATCGCGAAGTTCACGCCGTCGCGCAGCGTGTCGATGGCGGCCTGGGCGGCGCGCTTGGCCGCGCCGATCTTGTCGCCGGGGCCGGTCATCGAGCCGGAGGTGTCGATGATGATGACCTCGGCGGCGTCCGGCCCCGCCGCGGGCCCCTCGGCGGTGATCCGGCCGGGCCCGGAGTTGGGCTCGGAGCCCTCGGCGGTCACCGTGACGATGGCGTGTACGTCCTGCCCGCCCTCGGGCAGGTACCTGTTCTGGTCGATCCTGACCGAGAAGTCCGGCCCGTCGCTCATCGCTGTCGCTCCCCTGTCGGTTGTGCCGGAGGTGGGAACGGGACGACCACCACCGTGACGTTGTCGTGTCCCCCCATGTCGAGCGCCCGCCGTACGAGGGCGGCCGCGGTGCCACGGGGGTCGGTCACCGCGTCCGGGGCGGCGGCGCGCAGCGTCTCCGCCTCCGGGAGGTAGTTCCACAGGCCGTCGCTGCACACGACGACCGCTCCGGGGCCCGTTGGGGCGTAGGTGCGCACCTTGGGGTCGAGCGCGCCCGCGTCGGCGCCGAGCCAGCCGGTCAGGACGTGCGCCTTGGCGTCGGCCTGCGCCTCCTGCTCGGTCATCACGCCCCACGCCACCATGCGGCCGGCCCAGGAGTCGTCCTCGGTGAGCAGCGCCGCCGCGCCCAGCTCGGCCGGCGCGCCCTCCGGCGGACCGCCCTCGCGCACAGGCGGCACGGCCTCCGGGTCGGCGGGCAGCCAGTACGCCCGGCTATCGCCCACCCAGCCGACCGTGACCGTGCCGTCGCCGACCAGCGCCGAGACGTACGTACAGGCCGGGGCGTGCGACTCCGACTCGGCCAGCGCCGCGACGTCGGCCGCCGCGCGCTCCACGGCGCGCTTGGTCGCGGTCTCCGGGTCGTCGCCGGCCGCCAGCCGCTCGCCGAGCACCCCGGCGCCCGCGTCGGCGGCGGCGCGCGAGGCGTCGTCGGGGCACGGCGAGGACGACACGCCGTCGCTGACCACCGCGATCACGCCCGCGTCGGCCCGCAGCACCGCCATGGCGTCCTCGTTGCGGGTGTGCCGCAGGCCCTTGTCGCTGGCCGCGCCCAGGCCGGGCACGTCGAGCTCGACGTGGTCGCGTGCCGCGGGCTGGCGGGTGCCGCACCGCTGGCAGTAGCCGTCCGCGCCGATCTCGTCGAAGCCGCACTCGACGCACGGGCGCGGCGTGGCAGCCGCCGGCGGCTGCCACGGGTACGGCGTCGCGACGGCGCGCGGCGCGGCCGCCGGGTCGCGTACGGGCTCGGGCTGCCCCAGCAGCGGCGCACCGCACTCCTCGCAGAACCCGTCGCCCGGCTCCACGCCCGTGCCGCAGCGCGGGCAGGTGTCCGCGCCCCCGGCAGCGGCCTCGCCGTCGCCGCCGGGGTTCGGCATATCGGTCTCCATCGGTGTGTCGTCCATCTATAGAAGTGTCCTCGGGCGTACGGCGTTGGCGCGGTTCACGAACGCGGCCTTCGCGTCGCGCGGCCGGGTCAGCCCGGCCAGTTCCCGGTAGCCGCGTTCCAGGCGGCGCCGTACGTCGTCCTCGGCGAGCGCGACGCCGAGCAATTGGGGGGCCGACGCGCCGTACGGCCGCGGCGCGCCGGGCGGGCGGGCGCGCAGCAGCCGCAGCGCCGCCTCGCACACCTCGGTGGCCAGCAGCTCGCGGCGCTCGGGGTCCAGGCGCACGGCGTCGAGCCGCTGCCCGGCGGCCAGCAGGTCGCGGTCGGTGAGCCTGCCGTCGTCGCGGCCGCGTACGGCGGTGGCCACCGCGGCGACCTGCGCGGGCACCCGGAAGCTCGACGACGGGGGCACGGAGTCGAGCACCGCGATCGCCGCCGCGCGGTCGCCCAGCGCGAGATGCGCGCGCGCCAGGCCGAACGCGGCGCTGACGTACGCACGGTCGGTGCGCCACACCATGTCGTACAGCCGCGCCGCCTCGCGCGGACGGCCCGCCTGTTCGTGCGCGACGGCGCAGGCCAGCTTGACGGCGGCCTCGCCCGGCTTGCGGGCGTACACCTCGTCGAAGCGGGTGGCGGCCTCGTCGAACCCGCCGTGCGCCAGGGCGTCGAGCCCGCGGTACCAGCCGATGCGCCAGTCGCCGGGATGCCGCTTGCCGAACTCGTCGAGCAGCCGGCGCGCCTTGGCGCCCTGGCCGAGCTCGATGTGCACACGGGCCAGCATCAGCGTGACCTCGGGCGAGCGTACGGGCGCGTTGGACAGCGCGTTCGCCATGTCGGGCAGGCCGCGCGCGGTCAGCCCCGCGAGGAAGCCGGCCGCCGGGTCGGCGCCGTCGACCAGCGGCACCGGCAGCGCCGCGGCGGCGTCGGCCGCGGTCATCGCCAGGATCGGCGCGCCGTCCGCCTCGGGCGCGGTGGCCTCGAGGTCCAGCGGGTAGCGCTCCGGGCCGAACAGGTTCGACGTGCCCGGCCGCTCCTGGCCGTCCTCGGCGGCGAGCACCTCGCGCAGCACCCCGACGAGCTGGTCGGACATCTCGTCGGCGTCGGCGAACCGCTGCTCGGGCTCGGGATGGGTGGCGCGGCGCAGCAGCCGGTCGTACGACTCGTGGCGGGCCAGGACGTCGACGTCGGCGCGCGGCGGGAGGGTCGTGGCGTAGGTGCCGGTGTAGCCCTTGAACGGGAAGCTCAGCACGGCGAGGGTGCGGCCCACGGTGAAGATCTCGGACGCGATCGTGGGGCCGCGCTCGGCGATCTCGGGCGCCTGGTAGCCGACGGTGCCGAAGATCGCGCTGTCGTGGTCGTCCATGCCGCGCACGCCGCCGAGGTCGATGAGCTTCAGCTCGTCGCCGGACTGGATCGCGTTGTCCGGCTTGAGGTCGCAGTAGAGCACGCCGAGGCCGTGCAGGTAGTCCAGCGCGCGCAGGAGCTCCAGGGCGTACGCGATGACCTGCGGCAGCGGCAGCGCGGCGTTCGGGCCCTCCAGGGCGCGCCGCTCCAGCAGGATGTCCTTGAGCGACTGGCCGCCGACGTACTCCATCACGATGTAGCCGACCATCGCGCCCGTGCGGGGGTCGCGGTGCTCCACGAAGTTGTAGATCTTGACGATGTTGGCGTGCTGCGCCTCGGCGAGGTGGGCGCGCTCGGCGGCCGAGGCGGTCAGCGCGTCGGTGTCACCGGTGTCGAGGAGGCCTTTCAGCACCACCCAGCGCTGGCTGACGTTGCGGTCGCGGGCCAGGTAGATCCAGCCGAGGCCGCCGTGGGCGAGGCAGCCGAGCACCTCGTACTGCCCGGCCACGAGGTCGCCGGGCTTCAGTTTCGGGGAGAAGGAGAACGCGGTGCCGCAGTTCCGGCAGAACCCCTCGGTACGGCCGGGTGTGCCGTCGCGGCCGCGGCCGACGGGCTCGCCGCAGTTGCCGCAGTACCGCTTGGACTCCGCCACGCGGGGGTCGGTCATGATCGCGGCGGACGGGTCGCGGTACCGCACGGGCGGCACCTGGACCAGGCCGAGGCCGAGCATGCCGCGCCGCGACGACGAGCTGCTGCCGGAGCCGCGGGTCGGCCGCGAGACCGGCCCGGATCCGGCCGAGCCGTACCAACTGCCGCGCGAGCCCGAGGTGGGGCCCGACGGGCTGGTCGCCTTGGACTGCGAGGGCCGCGACGGCCCCGAGCCCGCACCGCCCGGCGCGGGCACACCGGGCGTCCAGGCCGGGCCGGACGGCGGCGGAGGCAGCGTCCCGGGCGCGAATCCCCCCGGTCCCGACCCCGTACCGCCGCCTGGACCCATGCCACCGCCGGGACCCATGCCACCGCCGGATCCGGCACCTCCGCCGGGACCCGTACCTCCACCCGGCCCCATGCCACCGCCCGGCCCGGAACCGCCGCCCGGGCCGGTGCCGCCGCCGGGGCCGACACCGCCGCCCGCGCCCGTACCGCCACCAGGGCCCGTGCCTCCGCCGGGGCCGGTGCCGCCCGCGTTCCGTGGTGGCGCGGGGGTGCCGGAGGCGGGGGCGGGCTCGGGCCTGGGGGCGGCGCCGCACACGTCGCAATAGCCGTCGACGATCGTGCCCGTGCAGCCGGGCTCCGTGCAGCGGCTCATCGTGCCGTCCCCGCGTTCGCTTCCTTCATGGGCGATGCTCGCTTTCTCGCTCCCCTGTGACTCCCCGCGTACCCTGCCGGTTCCCGTCGGCGGCGGCCGCGCGCCCCGCCATCAGCCGTCGACACCGGGGCGGACCTGGAGCGCCTCGAAGGCGTGTAAATAGCCGGCCACCGCGCGGGTCGCGGCGCGCAGGTCGCACGGCGCGGTCCACAGCAGCTCCCGGGCCAGCCGCCCGGCGGCCGAGAGGCCCTCCTCCTCGGCGAAGCCGGACCTGGCCGCCTTCGCCTGGTACGCCTGCAGGCGCCCGCGCAGCTCATCGCGCCGGTCGATCAGGCTCGTCGCGGACTCCTCGGCGGCGCGCGCCCCCGCCTCGGCCGCCGCCACCGCACGCTCAAGCGACTCCACATGGCCGGCCCGGTCGCGCCACGGCACCGTGGCGCCCGTGCCGCCGACGGCGGCCAGCCGCTCGCGCAGCCCGCCCACGGTGTCCGGCGGGTCGTCCACGGCCGGGTCGAGGATCTTCACCAGCGCCAGCCCGCGCGCGGCCCGCGCCCGCTCCTCGGCCGCGGCCACCGCGCCGATCGCCTCCTCGATGGCGTTCAGCCGCTCCGCGTACTCGCCGCGCAGGCGCACCGCGGCGTCCAGCTCGGCGCGCAGGTCGCCCAGCTCCGTGGTGAGCGCGTCGATGCGCGAGGTGTCGAACCTGCCGCCGTGGGCGAACGACAGCGGGTCGGCCAGCACGGCGCGGCGCAGGTCGTCCAGCTCGGCGGCGGCGCGGTCGGCGCCGCGGTCGTCGGCGGACAGCTCGGCGAGGACCTCGCGTACGCCGCGGAGCGCCTCGTCGGCGCCGCCCAGCCGGGTGAGCAGCGCGGAGTAGGCCGTGTCGGCGGCGCCAACGACGTCGGCGGCCTCGGAGTAGGCGTGGTTCATGCGGTCGAGGGCGTCGTCGAGGGTGATGCGCTCGGACGTGGGGCCGAGCAGGGTGCGCTCGGCCAGCGGCGGCGCCTCGACGCCCAGCTCGATGGACGGCCCGGTGAGCAGCAGCGTCAGCTCCACGAGGTCGTTGTCGTCGAGCTTGGCGTGGCGTTCGGCGACCTCGCGTGCGCGGGTGAGGACCCGTTTGTACGCGTCGAACGTGCGCCACAGGGTGTCGAGGAGGGCGCGGGCGGAGTCCCAGCGGCGCTTCGTCTCGCCGGTGAGGTCGCCCCCGGCCAGCAGCTTGCGGCCCCGGTGGTCGTCGAGCTCGAGGAGCGCGGACGTGATGCGGTCGAGCTCGTCCTGACGGCGCGCCAGGACCGTCTCCGCCTGGCCCCGGCCCATCGACGCCGCGCCGCCTCCCGCGTTGCCCACCGTGCCCCGCAATCCCTGTGTCCTGTCGTTGATCATGCCGAATCGGCGCCGCGATCACGACCAGGTGGCAGAACGTGGCCATCACGCCTGGCCGCGCCGACCGGTAGCCGCGTCTGCGACTCAGCGTAAGGCGCGGAACGCCCGGATTTCTGCCCCTAATGCCACACGCTTCCCTGCCCGTGTGCCGTACGCTGCCCGCCGTCGAGAGGAGAGCCGGTGACGACGCGACGATCCGCGTGGCCGTGGGCGGTGCTCGCCGTGGTGGCGCCGGGGCTGCCGCTGCTGGTGGACGTGCCGTCGGCGTTCACGTCGCTGGCGCACGACCTCGCCGCCGCGAACGGGCCCGTCGTCGGGCAGAGCACAGCGGTGGCGGTGTCCGTGCCGGCGCCGTTCACCGGCTGGTTCACCCGGGTCACCGGCTCCGGCCTGGCGGTCGTCGCGCCCGCGGTCGCGTTCCTGGTGCCGGCCGGGCGCCGGCGCGCCGGGGTGCTCGCCGCCTGCGCGGTGCTCGCGGTGCTGGCGCTGGCCGCGGCGTACGTCAGCACGACCGCGGCCGCCGCCACGGCGGTACGCGCCGGGACGCTCGCCGTCTGTTACGCGGGGGCGATCGCCGCGGCCGTCCGCGCGTATCGGCTCGGCCGCACACCGCCGATTCCCGAGCCGAACCGGTAATCTCGAACACGCCATGATCTTTCGACGCCGCAACAGAAACGACGCCGACCCGGCGGCACGCACGACACCGTCGCGCACCGACCCGGTCCGGCCCACGCTGCCCGCATGCCCGCACGTCGCCGAGCTGCCCGACACCGAGCCCGAGCCCGGCACGTCCGAGGGCTGCGCGGCATGCCTCGCCAACGGCACCACCTGGGTCCACCTGCGCAAGTGCCTGACGTGCGGCTACATCGGCTGCTGCGACACCGGGCGCTGGCGCCACGCCACCGCGCACCACCGCGAGACGAACCACCCGATCATGCGCTCCTTCGAGCCGGGCGAGTCGTGGCGCTGGTGCTTCGTCGACGAGTCGCTCGTGTGATCACCCGGGGTGACCGGCGGTGGCCGTTCGGGGCCGCCGCCGGGCTCGCCCCTCCTCGAGCCCGGTGACGGCCGCATGTACTCCATACGGACCGGCGGGCTCGTTATGACGCGGAACGGCGGAGAAATTTCTCCCCGGCCTCATTCGCGGGCGAGCTGGGCCTCTTCCAGGTCGAGTTCGTGCAGCACACGCCGCATCACCTCGTCGTCGATGCGGCGTTCGTCGCGCATCCGCACGAACGTCGCGCGCTCGGCGTTGAGCATCGCCAGGCGGGCGCGGCGGTGCGCGGAGCTGGGCGTCTCCTCGCCGCCCGGCCCGGTGCCGCCGCCGAGGCGCTCCCACACGGAGTTGGCGCGGAACTCGCTCTGGCCGCGCAGCCAGTCGGTGACGTGCTCGGGCGGCGGCACCACGCCGTCGCGGCCCTCGGCCAGTTCGTCGAGCACCGCCTGGCCGGCGCGGGCGGCCTCGTACTGCGCCTGCGCCTCGGCGAGGTTGTCCTTGTACTGCTCCTTGTCGGCGCTGCCGATGTGCAGCCACCGGATCAGCGCGGGGAACGACAGGCCCTGGACGAGCAAGGTGCCGAGCACGGCGCAGAACGTGAGGAACAGCAGCAGGTCGCGGCCGGGGAACGGGGTGCCGGCGTCGGTCATCGTGGGGATGGCCACGGCGGCGGCCAGCGACACCACGCCGCGCATGCCCGCCCACGACACCGCGACCGTCTGCCGCGCCGACCACGGGTCGTGCTCGCCGATCTTCTTGACCAGCTTGCGCGGCAGGTACGACGCGGGGAACACCCACACGAACCGCAACGCCACGACCAGCCCGAACACCACCAGGCCGTACACCGCGAGCTGCTGCCAGCCGTAGCCGGACAGCCCGTGCAGGATCGGCCGCAGTTGCAGGCCGATCAGCGCGAACACCATCGACTCCATGAGGAAGACGACCATCTTCCACACGGCGTGCTCCTCCAGCCGGGTGGCGTAGCCGACCTCGCCGGAGCGGTGGCCGAGGTACAGGCCGACCACGACCACGGCGAGCACCCCGGACGCCTCGAAGGACTCGGCCACGAGGTACGCCGCGAACGGCACGAGCACCGACAGGGCGCTCTCCACCAGGGGGTCCTTCAGGCGGCGGCGCAGCATGTGGATCAGCGGGCCGAGGACCAGACCGACCACCACGCCGCCGACCGCCGCGAGCACGAACTCGCCGACGCCGGTCAGCAGCGACACGCCCTCGCCCGCGGCCGCGGCCACCGCGACGCGGTAGACGGTCAGCGCGGTCGCGTCGTTGAACAGGCTCTCCCCGACGAGGACCGTCACCAGGCGGCGCGGCAGCCCGAGCCGGCGCGCGATGGCCACCGCCGACAGGGCGTCGGGCGGCGCCACGATCGCGCCGAGCGCGAACGTCACGGCCAGCGGCAGCGCCGGGATCATGGCGTGCACCGCGAACCCGACGCCGACGGTGCTGAACAGCACCAGCCCCACCGACAGCAGCCCGACCTGCCGCGCGTTTGCGCGCAGGCCCAGGTAGGAGCTGTCGAGCGTCGCGGAGTACAGCAGCGGCGGCAGGAACACCAGCAGGATCAGCTCGGAGTTCAGCGCGTAGTCGGGCACGCCGGGCGCGAACGACGCGCCGAGGCCCGCCACCACCAGCACGATCGGCACCGGCAGCCCGAGCCGCCTGGCCACCGCCGCGACCGCCACGGCCCCGACGGCCAGTATGAAGAAGTCCAACCCCGGCATCGCCCGCTCCTCCCAGCCCGGACGTCGTCCGGGGTGCCCCGTCGGTAGGAAACCTACCGATCCCGGACGACCGGATCCGTCAGGCGGACGCCGCCGCCTCGGTGTCGGACCGTCGTACGGGGCGGGAGACCGCGAGGTGGTGCCACGACTCGGCGGCGCGCACCTCGGGTACGGCCCGCACCGTCTCGATGCGGTTCAGCAGCCGGGCGCGGTCCTCGGCGTTCAGCACCGCCACGATGTCGTAGCGGCCGTAGCCGGTCAGCACGGTCTCGGTGCCGACGAGCCCGGCGATCTTCTCCGCGCACGTGGCGACGTCGCCGCGCACCCGCAGGCCGAGGCCCGCGCTCTCGTCCGTCCCCGCCGCCGCGGCGTCCACGACCCCGGTGACCTGCACGGCGCACGCCTCGATGAGCCGCACCACGCGGGCGCGGGTGGCCGCCTGGGACAGGCCGACGAACCGGGCGAGCCGGGCGTACGGCGCGCGGCCGTCGCGCTGCAGCTCGCGCATCAGCCGCCAGTCGGTGTCGTCGAGCGTCAGCCCGGCATGTAACGCGGCCGGCACCGCCGCGCCGCCGCCGGCCTTGACGACGCGCACGCAGCGGAAGACGTCCATCGCGCGCAGCCGGGCGTGCAGCCGGATGTCGTCGAGCTCGGCGGCCAGCTCGCCGTCGTCGCGTGCGCGCACCTCGGCGACGATCGCGTGCCGGCCGGCGACCAGCGCGGCGAACGTGACGGCGTCGCGCCGGGACAGCTCGCCCATCAGGACGGCCGCCGGGCCCTCGACGCCGATCGACACGAGCGCGCGCGCCCCGATGCCGAGCACCTCGGCGTTGATCACGCCGACCACGCGCAGCGCGCCGGTGTCGAGCAGGCGGCGCACGCGGGCGCGGACCGCCGTACGCGACATGCCGACGCGGTCGCCGAGCGTCTGGAATGTGGCGCGGCCGTCGAGCTGGAGCTCCTGTATCAGCGCAGCGTCAACCGCATCGAGCACCGCAGCGCTCCTCCCCGGCGGCCGCCGCCCCCCGTGGCGGCCGCTCCCCGTCCTTGCTTATTCGAGGCCGAATGATTGCACCCGCCCGCCGTCCGGCACCACGGATCGCCATACGGAATCCCGCATAGATCACTTACTCGGCGCCGCCATGCAGGTCACGGCGCGTAACGGGGAACATAACGGTCCGATGACGACCGCACGGGATCGCCTTGTGGGCAGGAAAACCGACATGCGGCAACGAAACGGCAAATGATCAAACACGCACACCGATTTGGAACAATGCGCGTCTAAGGTGCGAACAGCGACGAACAGAATGAGGTGGCATGGCGCGCGTGAAGTCCAGGCCGACAGAGCCGGACCGCGGAAGCGATCGCGGCCACCGGCGGCGCGGCGGCCTCTTCGCGGCGCTCGCGCTCGCCGCCTGCTCGATCGTGCTGCCCGGCGTCGCCCACCTGCGCGCCGGCCGCCGCTGGACGGGCGCGCTGCTGCTCATCGCGTACCTCGCGCTGCTCGGCGGCGCCGCGTACCTCGTGCTCTACCGCTACAGCCTGCTGCTGCGGCTGTCCGTGCAGCCGCGCTGGCTGACCGGCGTGATGTACGGCGCCATCGGCGTCGCCGTCCTGTGGGTGCTGCTCGTCTGGTGGTCCTACCGGGTGCTGCGGCCGAGGGCCATGCGGGTGCCGGGGCGGCTGACCGGCGCCCTGGTGACGCTCGTGCTGTGCGCGGTGGCGTGCGTGCCGTTCGCCGGGGCGTCCCGCTACGCCTACGTCCAGCGGCACCTGGTGACCAGCCTGTTCGACCGCCGGTCCGGGCACTCCCGCGCCGCCGACCCGTGGGCGGGCAAGACGCGCGTGAACATCCTGCTGCTCGGCGGCGACGCGGGCAGCGACCGCACGGGCACCCGCACCGACAGCATGACCCTCGCCAGCGTCGACGTCCGTACGGGCGCGACCACGCTGATCAGCCTGCCGCGCAACCTGGAGCACTTCCATTTCGCGCCCGGCCCCGCCGCGAAGCGGTTCCCGATGGGTTACACCGCCGCGCCGCCCACCGAGGAGGGCCTGCTCAACGAGGTCTACCAGTACGGCGAGGACCACCACGACATGATGCCCGGGTCCCGCCACCCCGGCGCCGACCTGCTCAAGGGCGTGTTCGGCCAGACCCTCGGGGTGCACGTCGACTACTACGCCCTCGTGGACATGTCGCACTTCGCCGACATCGTCAACGCCATGGGCGGCGTGTGGCTGCGCGTCGACAAGCCCATCCCGTATGGGCTGCGCGGCCAGGTGATCCAGCCCGGCTACCGGAAGCTGCACGGCCAGGAGGCCCTGTGGTACGGCCGGTCGCGCACCGGGAGCAGCGACTACGTACGGATGGGCCGGCAGAAGTGCGTGCTCGCGGCCATCGCCCGGCAGGCGAACCCGACGACCGTGCTGACGAAGTTCACCGGGCTGGCCGCGACCGCCGAGCGGACCGTGTCCACCGACATCCCGCAGGACCTGCTGCCGGCGCTGGTCCAGCTCTCCGGCAAGGTGCGGAACGCGAAGATCAACACGCTGATGTTCGTGCCGCCGAAGATCATGCCGTACCGCCCCGACTGGAAGCTGATCCGCGACGAGACCGCGAAGGCGCTGAGCGGGCAGCCGGAGGAGCACCACAAGCGGAAGTCCTCGACCCCGGTCGGCGACATCTGCCCCGCGCCCGGCCCGCACGGCTGATCATCGGCCGGTGCTACAGTCGGGGCGTCCGCCCCTTCCCCTCCCGGGGATGCGGACGCCTCCCCAAATCGGCCGCGAACCATCGCTGACACGCCCTCAGCGCCGCGGCCGTCCTCGGCCGGTCCCCGGACCCCGGACCGTCCGAGCGCTCCCAGGCCGGCCTAGCGGTCCTTCGCCTCGCTCTCGGCGGGCAGCTCCACCAGTTCCGCACCGGCGACCACCCCGGCCGCGAGCCCGCTCAACGGCATCGCCCTGTCGTGCGCGACATCGCGCATGACCTCGAACGCCACGTCCATCGACAGGCCGTGCCGCTCGGCCAGCACACCCTTCGCCTGCTCCAGCAGCACCCGGCTGTTCAGCGTGCTCTGCAACTGCTCGGCGACCATCTCGTGCTCCGACAGCGTGCGCGCGGACAGGATGCCGATCGTGGCGACGTCGGCCAGCGCCTGCGCGACGTCGACGTCCTCGTCGGCCACGCCGCCCGACGTACTGAACAGGTTCAGCGCGCCGATCGTCTGCCGCCGCAGCCGCAGCGGCACGGCGTCGACGGTCGCGAACCCCGCGTCGCGCGCGGCCGGCGCGAACCGCGGCCAGCGCCGCTCCCCGGCCTCCAGGTGGACGTCGCGCACCGCGCCGCCCGAGCGGAAGCAGTCGAGGCTCGGCCCCTCCTCGTTCTGCAGCTCGAGCAGCTCCAGCATGTGCGTCTGCTCGGTGGACGCGGCCACCAGGCGCAGTTGGCCGCGCTGGTCGGTGACCACGAGCCCGACCGCCTTGACGTCGGTGAGCTCGGCCGTACGCCGGGAGAGCAGGTGCAGGAAGTCGATGATGTCGAAACCGTTGACCATGGTGTCCGCCAGCTCGACGAACGCCTCCGCCAGATGCCGCCGCCGTGCGTCCACGCCTACCTCCGAGGGGTCCCGATTCCGCCGGGCCGGGCTGCTCATGTGTTCTCCGGTCCGGCCGTCAGACGGAGCCGGCGGCCGACGACATCACGGGCGACATCAGCGAGGCGGCGATCGTGTGCGTACGCGTACGCGCGAATGCGTACGAACGCCTCTTCGACACTGCTCCCCAATTGGACCGAGACCATTCCCGTGGCCTGATATATCACGGCCGTCGAGGCGACGTTGGCCCCATCGAGGTCGGCGGGCGCGGCGAAACCGTTGTCGGCGCCGCCCTCCAGGGTCAGGATCGTCGCCGCGTCGGCGTACACCAGGGCGTCGGCGAGCTCCTCGTCGGTGAGCGGGCCCGCGGCCTCGCGGTACATGCTGAGCACGCCGAGCCTGATCGCGCCGACCTGGAGCGGGAACGCGAACACCGCGCCCGCGCCGAGCTCCACGGCCGCCTGCGCGAACGCGGGCCAGCGGCGCCGCCGCTCCGGCGCGGCCAGGTCGCGGACCAGCACCGGGCGGCGCCGCTCCCACGCGTCGGTGATCGGGCCCTCGCCGACGACCGCCTGGAGGTCCTCCAGGGCGTCGGCCAGCTTGCCGGTGATGCCGGAGACGTGCCGCCGGTCGGGGGCGGACAGGAGGGTGATCGCCGCGCCGGCCAGCCCGAGCCGGTCCGCGCAGGCATGGCACAGGTCGGCCGGGGACACCCGGGCCCCGTCTCCGGCGGAGCGTGCGGTGATCGTCGCCCAGACTCGTGCCTCGCGAGCGTGCGTCACCCTATGGACCGCCTCTTGGGGAGGACGCCGTGAACGGGAACAGGTTACTGCTGTGCACCGCGCCCGTGGCGCGTACGGCGTGCGGCCTTGCGCTTCCTGCGGTCCTCGAGGCGGCCCCTGCGGCCGGACGGGCGCAGGCCGCCGAGGACCATGCCGGCGCCGATGCCCACCAGCCAACTGTCCTTGGCCAGCGCCATGCCCTGGGGCGTCGGCCAGATGCTGCCCGGCTCGCGCATGCCGGGGGTCTTCCAGTAGAGGCCGATCAGGCCGCCGGAGAACGCGGTCAGCGCCGACCCGGCGACCAGCGTGGGCACGGTCGGGGCGAGCAGCAGCGCGCCGAGGCCGATCTCACCGGCGCCGAGCGCCTTGGCGAACACGTTCGGCGAGACCTTGCCGAACCGCGGGTACGTGCCGGCGGCCATGCCGTGCAGGCCGGCGGCGCGCTCCTCGTCGGCCCGCAGCTTGCCCCAGCCCGAGTGGATCATGAAGACCCCGGTCACCACGCGCTCCGGCAGGTACTCCCAGCGCAGCCGCATCGCCACTCCTCACACGAGAACCGTCAAGATCATTATGGTCGGCGCTTGCCCCCTACCCAAACCGGCGCCGCTGTCACGCACCGAACGCGCGCTCCGCCGTCTCCACCAGCGTCCGCAGCTTGGCGCGCTCGTCCGCGACGGTGACCGCATTGCCCTCGACGGACGTCGCGAAGCCGCACTGCGTGCCGACGGCGAGGCGGTCGCGGCCGAGCACCCGGGCCGCATCGGCGACCCGCGCGGTCAGCTCCTCGACGGTCTCCTGGCGCGGCGTCTTGGTGGTGACCAGGCCGAGCACGACCGTCGTGCCGTCGCGGACCAGGCGCAGCGGGTCGAACCCGCCGGAGCGGTCGTCGTCGTACTCGAGCAGCAGCCGGTGCGCGTCGATGCCGCCGAAGACCGGCGCGGCGATCGCGTCATAGCCGCCGGCCACGAGCCAGCGGCTGTGCTGGTTGCCGCGGCACAGGTGGAAGCCGAACGTCGCGGGCGACCCGGCGGCGATCACCGCGTTGTCCAGCTCGACGCCGTAGCCGAGCCAGCGGTCGACCGTCCAGCCACGCGCGGTGTAGAAGTCGCGCCAGACGGGGTCGATGAGCAGCGGGTAGTGCGGGGCGTCGAGCTGGATGTACGTACAGCCGAGCCGGACGAGCTCGCGGACCTCGTCGCACAGGATGTCCACGACGTCGGCCATGAACGCGTCGAGCGTCGGGTACGCGGACGTGGACCGCTCCGGCGACCACAGGTTGGCGAACAGCGTCGGGCTCGGCAGCGTGACCTTCGGCAGGGCGCCGGT
Source organism: Streptosporangiaceae bacterium (assembly GCA_036502625.1). Classification (GTDB taxonomy): domain Bacteria; phylum Actinomycetota; class Actinomycetes; order Streptosporangiales; family Streptosporangiaceae; genus DASXYG01. The sequence goes on along the minus strand of DASXYG010000123.1, from coordinate 17,506 downwards.
CACCGCGCGCAGGAACGCGAACTCCTCGGCGGCGAGGCCGCGGCGGCGGCGCAGCCGGGAGGTGACGGCCAGGTCGTCGGGGCGGTCGACGGTCGCGTCGCCGAAGGTCTCGGAGTGCCAGGCGCCGTGCAGCCAGGCGTCCATGTCGACGCCGGTGAACCCGTCGCAGGCGGCGGTCAGCTCGCTCTGGAAGGAGTCGCGGCGCAGCTCGCCGTCGGTGACGACCGGGCACCCGGCGTCCTCCTGGAGCGCGACGACATCGCGTACGGCGGCGTCCTCGATCCGCTTGAACGCCGCGTCATCGAGCTCGCCGCGCGCGTGGCGGCCGCGCGCGGCGATGAGGTCCGCCGGGCGCAGCAGGCTGCCCACATGTTCGATCCGTGCCGTTACTGCCATGCCGCCACCCTCGCACGCGGGTCACTCCTGCGGCGTGCCGCCCTCGGGGGCGTCCTCCTCGTGGCCGTGCTCCTCCAGGTAGGAGAGGTACATCGGGCGGAGCGCGTCGGCGATGGGCCCTTCGCGCACGCCGGCGAGGTCCGTGAGCAGCCCGGAGATGCGCGAGACGTCCTCCTCGGCGTAGTCGAGGTGGCCGATGGACGCCTCGGCCGAGGGGATCGACTTCAGGAGGTCCCACAGGAACCGCAGGTCGTGCCGCTTGCGGGCGAGCTCGACGGCCCGGTCGTGCAGCTCGGCCGACGGCAGTTGGTCCAGTTCGTCGCGTGACGCCATGCCGAGACGCTACCCCGCGTACGGCGGCGGGCCCGCGCGGCGCGCGGCCGCGGACGCGGCGTACAGCCCGGCGAGCCGCGTCACCCCGGTGCGCAGCGGCCCGGCCGCGGTGGCCAGCGAGACGCGCACGAACCCCGCGCCGGCGTCGCCGAACGCGGTGCCGGGCGCCACGGCGACGCGGTGCTCCTCCAGCAGCCGCCCGGCGAACTCCATGTCCGACATCCCCGACCCGGAGACGTCGATCCACAGGTAGAAGGCGCCCTCCGGGACGTGCACGGGCACGCCGGCGGCCCGCAGCACCGGCACGGCCATGTCGCGGCGCGCCCGGTACGCGGCCCGCATCTCGGCGACCGCGTCCTGCGGGCCGGAGACCGCGGTGACCCCGGCGAGCTGCGTCGGCGTCGCCACGCACGACACGGTCGCCAGCACCAGGTTCGGCAGGGTCGCCGCCGCCGCGGCCGGGGCCGCCAGGTAGCCGAGCCGCCAGCCCGTCATGGCGTACGTCTTCGAGAAGCTGAACACCGACATGACCCGGTCGCGGTGGTCCAGGGCCAGCGCGCTGACGTGGCCGCGGCCGAAGGTCATCTCGTCGTACACCTCGTCCGACACGACCCACAGGTCGCGCTCCTCGGCGAGGTCGAGCAGCGCCTGGAGGGCGGCGGCCGGGAACACCGCGCCCGTCGGGTTGCCCGGCGAGTTGATCAGCAGCACCCGCGTACGGTCGGTGACCAGCGCCGCGACGGCCCCGGCGTCCGGCACGAAGCCGTCGCCGGGATCGAGCCGGTACGGCACGGGCACGCCGCCCGCGGCGGCTGCCATGGTGCGGTAGCCGGGGAAGCCGGGGTCGGGCACCAGCACCTCGTCGCCGGGCGTCAGCGTGGCGAGCAGCGCGAGGTAGAGCGCCTGCGTGCCGCCGTTGGTGATGACGACCTGCTCCGGCGCGACCGCCACCCCGTTGCGGGCCCGCAGCTTGTCCGCGAGCGCGCCCTTCAGCTCGGCGACGCCCGACGACTTCGCGTAGCCGGTGTGCCCCTCGCGTACGGCGCGGGCGGCGGCGTCCGAGATGTGCGCCGGCGTGGTGAAGTCCGGGTCGCCGAGCTCCAGGCGGATCACCGGTTCGGGGCCGGCGATGCCCTCCGCGCGATCGCCGAAGCTCCGGATGCCCGAGCGCGGTACGTCCGTCGCGACGGGGGATAGCCGCATCGCCGACTCCTCTCCTCGTACGGGTGGCTACTCGGTGGGCGCGAGGCGGTCCCATTCGGGGACGCCGCCGCCGGTCGGATAGGAGATGGGGGCCATCTCGGTGATGTCCACCTCGATCAGCGTCGGCCCCGGCCGCGCGACCGACTCGGCGAACGCCCCCTCGAACGCGGCGGCCGTGGCCACGCGGCGCGACGCGATGCCGAACGTCTCGGCCAGCTCGGCGAACTTCGGCGTGGCCAGGTCGACGTCGTGGTTGCGGCCGTACGTCGCGTCCTCGATGCGGCGGAGCACGCCGTAGCCCCTGTCGTTGAACACGCAGATGGTGATCGGCATGGCGTACTGCGCCACGGCGGCCAGCTCGCCGACGCTCAGCATGAACCCGCCGTCGCCCTGGATCAGCACCGTGCGGGTGCCGCTCGCGGTGGACGCGCCGATGGCCAGCGGCAGGCCGGGGCCGATCGCCGCCGACACCGGCCGCATCGAGGTGCGCGGCCGCAGCACGGGCAGCAGCCGGTCGCCCCAGGAGTACGCGGGCACGGTCGCGTCGCGCACGATGTTGCCGTCGGCGGGCAGGTGCCGCCGGACGGCCTCGTACATCGCGCGGTGGTCCGGGCCGATCTGCGCGCGCAGCCGCTCCTTGGCCGCGGCGGACGCGTCGGCCGCGCGCCGGTTCCACTTCTCATGGTCCGTACGGGCTCCGGCCGCGGCGTGGCGCAGGATGCCCGCCAGGCCCGCCTTGGCGTCCGCGACGATGCCGAGCGCGGCCGGGTACGTCCGGTTGATCATGGACGGGTCGGCGTCCAGGTGGATCAGGTCGCCGGACGGGCGCGCGGTCCAGCGGCCGGTCGGCAGCATCTGGAACCGGGTGCCCACGGCCAGCACGACGTCCGCGTCGACCACCAGGTCGCGGACGTCCGGCACGTTCGCCAGCGGGCCCACGCACAGCGGGTGGTCCTCCGGCAGGGCGCCGCGGCCCTCCACCGACGTCACCACCGGGATGTCCAGCGCCTCGGCGAGACCGCGCAGCTCGTCCTCGGCGCCGCCGGACACCACACCGCCGCCGGACCACAGCAGCGGGCGCTCCGCGGCGGCCAGCAGCTCGGCGGCGCGCCGCAGCCGCGCGTCGTCGAGCCCGGCGGCCGGCGGCGCGGCGTCGGCCGGCGGCGGCATCTCGTCCTCGGCGTACTGGAGGTCGACCGGGATCTCCACGGCGGCCGGCTGCGGGCGGCCGGTCAGCACGGACGCCGCCGCGCGGGTCACGGCCGCGCCGATGTCGACGGTGCGGCCCACGCTCACGACGTCGCGCAGCACGCTGCGCAGCATCGCCTGCTGGCCCTCGGCCTCGTGCAGGAACGACCGTCCCTGGCCGTAGAAGCGGCTCTCCACCTGCCCGGTGATCATCAGCACCCGCGACGACGCGAAGCCCGCCTCGAACAGGCCGCCCATCGCGTTGGCCGCGCCCGGACCGGTGCTGGTCAGCGCGACGCCGAGGCGTCCCGTGGCGCGCGCGTAGCCGTCCGCGGCGGTCACCGCCGCCTGTTCGTGCCGCATGTTCACGGCGGTGATCCGGTCGCTGTCCGCGAGCGCGGAAAAGATCGGCAGGTTGTGCACGCTGACGATGCCGAACACATGGCGGACTCCGAGCGCCTCCAGGGCGCGCACCACCATCGCTCCACCGGCGATTGCCACTTGCTCTCCTCCGTACGGGTCCGCTGGTCAACCGGGCGCCATGGTCTCAGGTGGCCCCGGAAGGACCTGCTACCAGGGAACCCGTACGGTGCGGCGTACGCCATGTCGGCGCCGCCAAGCCTGCCGGTGATCGTTGTCCGATCCGACAGCGGGGCGGACAATCGCGCCGAGACCACACATCGGACGCGAAGGGGGAACCCATATGGCCGAACCGGTGGGACCGGCGCCGGGCGGACCGGGCGAGGTGCCGGACGGCGACCTGTACGAACTGGCCGACGCCGTGGCCGACCTCCTGGACGCGTCGATCACCATCGAGGACCGCGACTCGCGCGTCCTGGCGTACTCGCGGCGGCAGGACCGCGCCGACCGGGCGCGCATCGAGACGATCCTGTGGCGCCAGATGCCGCGCCACTACACCAGGCAACTGGAGGAGGACGGCTTCTTCAGGAAGCTGTCCCGCAGCGACCGGCCCGTCTACCTCAGCGGCGACGACACGGGCGTGCGCCGCGCGGCGATCCGCGTGTCCGCGGGCGACGAGATCCTCGGCACCATCTGGGCCACCGTCACCCGCCCGATGGACCCGGACCGGGAGCGCGCGTTCATGGACGCCTCACGTACGGTCGCGCTGCGCCTGCTGCGCGCCCGCGCCGCGTCGTCGGCGCGCCGCCGCCACGCGGACCTGCTCGCCGCGGTGTTCGCCGGCGGCCGCGACGCGCCCGACGCCGCCGCGCGGCTCGGGCTCCCCCTGTGCCCGTCCTGCGTCCTCGCGCTGGCGCACCGCCCCGCGGCCGGCCACGGGCGCGACGGGAACGCCGGCGACGACGCCGATCCGGCGCGGTGGGAGGCGGAGCGGCAGCGGATCGGCGCCGCGTTCGCCGCGCACCTCACCGCCGCCCACCCGCACGCGGTCGCCGCCGGCCTGGGCGGCGTGACGTACGCGGTGCTGCCCTCCCCCGGCGGGCCCGAGGCGGCCGAGCGGGCCGCCGCACGCGCGGCCGCGACGTTCCTCGGCCGCCTCGGCGACCCCGCGGTGCTCATCGGCGTCGGGCGCGCCGCCGCGACCGTACGGGACCTGCCCGCCTCACGGACCGACGCCGACCAGGCGCTGCGCGTGCTGAGCTCCGGCGCGCCCGGCGGGCGCCAGGTGGTGCGGCTCGCGGAGGCGCAGGCCGAGGCGCTGGTGGTGGAGATGGCGGAACGGCTCGCCGCCGACGGGCGCGGACCCGCCGGGCCGGTCGGCGCGCTGCTGGCGCACGACGCGGCGCACGGCACCGACCTCGCCGCCACCCTGCGCGCCTGGCTGGACGCCCTCGGCGACGTCAACGCGGCGGCAGCGGCCCGCCACGTGCACCCCAACACGATCCGCTACCGCCTCCGCAAGGTAACGGCCCTGACGGCCCTCGACCTCACCGACCCCGACCAGCGCTTCGCCGCCCAGCTCCTCCTCCGCCTGACCGCCGTCAGCGGAGGTTCTTGAACGCGCGGGTCTGCTCGGTCAGGGCGCGCTCGGTGGGCAGGCGCTCCATGCTGGACGCGCCGTAGAAGCCGTGGCAGCCGGTGGTGTTCGCGAGGACGTACGCGGCGTCCTCGGGCATCGCGATGGGGCCGCCGTGGCACAGCACGATGACGTCGTCGCGTACGGCGCGGGCCGCGGCGGACCACTCGTCGACCAGCGCCGCGCAGTCGTCGAGCGACTTGGCGGTCTCCGCGCCGATGGCGCCGCCGGTGGTCAGGCCCATGTGGCAGACGATGACGTCGGCGCCGGCCCGCGTCATGGCCGCGGCGTCGGCGGTGGAGAAGACGTACGGCGTGGTGAGCATGTCGTGCGCGCGCGCCGCGCGGACGAGGTCGACCTCCAGGTCGTAGCCCATGCCCGTCTCCTCGAGGTTGGCGCGGAAGACGCCGTCGATGAGGCCGACCGTGGGGAAGTTCTGGATGCCCGCGAAGCCGAGGTCCTTCAGCCTCCGCAAGAACACGTCGGTGATCATGAACGGGTCGGTGCCGTTGACGCCGGCGAGCACCGGGGTGTGCGACACGACCGGCAGCACCTCGGCGGCCATCTCCACCACGATGTCGTTGGCGTTGCCGTACGCCAGCAGCCCGGCCAGCGAGCCGCGCCCGGCCATGCGGTAGCGGCCGGAGTTGTAGATCACGATGAGGTCGATGCCGCCGGCCTCCTCGCACTTCGCCGACAGCCCGGTGCCCGCGCCGCCGCCCACGATGGGGTCGCCGCGCGCGATCATCTCCCGGAACCGCGCGACCAGCGCCTCCCGCACGGACGTCATCGCCCCTCCCCCGTCTCGCCGGTGACCTCGCGGAACGCCGCCACAAGCGCGTCGGCGAACTCCGGGTCGTTGATGTTGTACGGCAGCGCGACCAGCCGCCGGTCGTCCGTCTGCACCAGGTGGCGCTCCAACGCGCCGAACAGCGCGTCATCCGCCCGCGGGTCCCAGAACGGCTGGTCCGGGGCGTCCAGCATCGACACGCCGCCGCGCGGGATGAGGAAGCGCACGGGGCCGCCGCAGGCGTTCAGCTTCGCCGCGATCCACGCGCCGATCTCCGCGCACTCCTCCGGGGACGTCCGCATCAACGTGACCTGCGGGTTGTGCGGGTACAGCAGGCGGCCGCGGTACCGCTCGGGCACGGTGTCGGGCGCGCCGAAGTTCACCATGTCCAGCGCGCCGCACGACCCGACGTACGGCACGCCGGTGCGCGCGATCGCGCCGAGGCGGTCCTCCCCCGCGCTCATCACGCCGCCGGCGATCAGGTCGCACACCTCGGTCGTGGAGATGTCCAGCACGGCCGCGATCAGGCCGTCGTCGACGAGCTTCTCCATCGACATGCCGCCGGTGCCGGTGGCGTGGAACACCAGCTCGTCGTAGGCGTCGCCGAGCCGCTCCACGACGGCGGTCACGCACGGCGTGGTCACGCCGAACATCGTGAGGCCCACCGCCGGCAGGTCGGCGGCCTCCGGCGGGGTGTGCGCGGCCATTCCGGCGATCGCGTGCGCGGCGTTGCCCAGCACCCGGCGCGAGACGCTGTTCAGCCCGGCGACGTCGGTGACGGCGTACATCATCGTGACGTCCGTGGCCCCCACGTACGGCGACACGTCGCCGGACGCGACCGTGGAGACCATGATCTTCGGCACCCCGACCGGCAGCGCGCGCAGGCCGGGCGTGACCAGCGCGGTGCCGCCCGAGCCGCCGAGCCCGATCATGCCGGCGACGTCGCCGGCCGCCGCGCGGTCGCGGGCGTAGCGCTCGAAGGCGACCGCCATGGCGGCCACGGACGAGCCGCGGTCGCCGGTGAACACGGCCGCGGCGCCGCCGGGATGCCAGGCCGCGACGTCGGCGGGCGGGACGTCCGCGCCCCCGCCGGATCCGCTGGTGCCGAGGTCGACCGTGCGCACCGGGACCCCGGCCGCGCGGACGAGATCGCGTACGTAGCCCAGCTCCGCGCCCTTGGTGTCGAACGTGCCCACGACAAAGACCGATCCCGCCATGCTCGTCCACCCCTCAGCGACCGGGTTCGAGGTAATCCGCATCACATCACACCGGCGATCATGCCTGCGGTGTCGGCCGGATAATCGCGTTCGGTCCTGGGCAGCCCCCGATGTCTCTTATGCTGCTCCGGGACGCCCTCGAATCCACCAGCGCATGAGGAACCAGGGAGTATGCGGGCACAGTTCGTACTGCACGAGGTCTGGGTCGGCCTGCGGCGCAACCTGACCATGACGATCGCGGTCATCGCCACGGTCGCCATCTCACTGGCCCTCGGCGGCACCGGCATGCTGATCCAGAACCAGGTCGGCTCCATGAAGGACTACTGGGACGGCAAGATCGAGGTCTCGGTGTTCCTCTGCGTCGACTCCAGCCCGAACCCCGCGTGCAAGGGCAACGTTCCGGTTCCGCAGTCCGAGAAGGACCAGATCAAGCAGCGGCTGCAGAGCCTCCCGCAGGTGGAGCACGTCTACTACGAGTCGCAGCAGCAGGCGTACGAACGGTTCAAGGAGAAGTTCAAGAACACCCCGGAATTCGTCAAGGTCACGCAGCCGCAGTTCCTGCCCGACTCCTTCCGGGTGAAGCTCAAGGACCCGAAGCAGTTCGCGCCGGTCGAGCAGGCGATCCAGAGCCAAAAGGGCGTCGACCTCGTCAACGGCAAGAACGAGACGACCGAGCGGTTCCTGCACGTCCTGTCCGGGCTGCAGATCGCCGCGATCGTGGTGGCACTCCTGCAGTTGATGGCCGCGATCCTGCTGATCGCCAACACCATCCGCCTCGCCGCGTACAACCGGCGCCGCGAGACGGGCATCATGCGGCTCGTCGGCTCGTCGAACCTCTATATCCAATTGCCGTTCCTGCTCGAGGGGGCGATCGCCGGCCTTGTCGGTGCCGTGATCGCGTCCGGCCTCCTCGCCGCGTCGAAGGTCTTCCTGTTCGACAAGATCCAGCACTACATGGGGTCGTCGAACTCCCTGGCCTGGAGCGACGTGATCATGACGATCGTCTTGTGCATCGTCGTCGGCATCGTCCTGTGCGTCGCCGCGTCCGCCGTGACGATCCGCCGCTACCTGAGGGTCTGACCCGGTGACGCGCTTCGGCCCCATGTTCGGGCCCGACATCACCTTCCTCGGCGTGCCCCCGTGCGACCTCGGCGCGCCCGAGACGTACGCGGACGCCGACGTGGTGATCGTCGGGGCGCCGTTCGACGGCGGCACGAGCCACCGCCCGGGCACCCGGTTCGGCCCGCAGGCCATCCGGCAGACCGACTACCTCCCGCACGACGCCTCGCGGCCCAGCCTCGCGCTGCGCACCGACGGCCTGCGCGACCTCCGCGTGGTCGACGCCGGCGACGTCGAGATGTACTCCGGCGACGTCGAGGCGTCCATCGCGAGCCTCGAAGAGGCCGTCTACGCGGTGGCGCGCGCCGGCGCGATCCCCGTGACGCTCGGCGGCGACCACACGGTCACGCTGCCGGACGCCCGCGGCGTGGCCCGCCATTTCGGCTACGGCCGCGTCTCGATGGTCCACTTCGACGCCCACGCCGACACCGGCGACATCACGCACGGCTCGCTGTACGGCCACGGCCAGCCGATGCGCCGGCTCATCGAGTGCGGCGCGCTGCGCGGCGACCGGTTCCTCCAGATGGGGCTGCGCGGCTACTGGCCGGGCCCGGAGACCCTGTCGTGGATGGCCGGGCAGCGGATGCGGTCGTACGAGATGACCGAGATCGTCACGCGCGGCCTGGAGGCGTGCCTGGCCGAGGCGTCCGGCATCGCCGTCGACGACTGCGACGGCGTCTACCTCTCCGTCGACATCGACGTCTGCGACCCGGGGCTCGCGCCCGGCACCGGCACCCCCGAGCCGGGCGGGCTGTCCGCGCGCCAGCTCCTCGACTCGGTGCGCCGCGTCTGCTACGACCTCCCGGTCGTCGGTGTGGACGTCGTCGAGGTGGCGCCGCCGTACGACCACGCCGAGGTGACCGCGGCGCTGGGCAACCGGGTGGTGCTCGAGGCGCTGTCCGCGCTGGCCCGCCGCCGCAGGGACGACCGCGACGGCACGACCTGGGACCCCGCCCAGCCGCTGCTCGACGGCCGCTGAGCCGTACGGCCCGTACGCCCTCAGGCGGTATGGCGGGCCCGGCGCAGCAGGCGGCGCTCGTGCGGCGTGGTGCCGCCCCAGATGCCCTCGGCCTCGCCCACGCCGAGCGCCCAGTCGAGACACTCCGCGCGCACCGGGCAGCCCGCGCAGACCGCCTTCGCGCGCGCCGTGTCGCGCAGCGCCGGCGCGCCCGTGCCGTCGGGGAAGAACACCTCCGGGTCGACCCCCATGCACAGCGCGCGGCTCACCCACGGCCGGTCGCGGCGCAACCCGGCGGGCACGACCGCCACCGCACCGGGCGCCGGGTCCGCGACCTCGTCCGTCTCCCACAGCAGCGCCATCGACATGTGCCCCGCGGCCGCCATAGCTCCTCCCCCGCTGTCCGGTGAATCGTTCGCACCCCACCGTAGTACTACGAGAGGTAATACGACAGCCCGTAGTGGAAGGTGATGATCGTCACCGCGGTGCATGATGAGGGGGCCCACCCCCGAGGGCCCGAGGAGGTCCGGCGATGCTGGCGAGCCAGAACCTGCGCGCGTTCAACTTCCAGAAGTGGATCGAGGAGAACCGCCACCTGCTGAAGCCGCCGGTCGGCAACATCCAGGTCTGGACCGACACCGACCTCATGGTCACCGTCGTCGGCGGCCCCAACCAGCGCACCGACTTCCACGACGACCCGATCGAGGAGTTCTTCTACCAGCTCACCGGCAACATGGTGCTGCGCGTCATGGAGTCGGAGGGGCGGCCGCCGCGCGACATCCGCATCGGCGAGGGCGACGTGTTCATGCTGCCGTCCCACGTACGCCACTCGCCGCAGCGGCCGGAGCCGGGCAGCGTCGGGCTGGTCGTGGAGTTCGCCAGGCCGCAGGGGGCGCGGGACGCCATGGAGTGGTACTGCATGGAGTGCCACCACCGGGTGCACCGCGCGGAGCTGCAGCTCGCGTCGATCGTGGACGACCTGCCGCCGGTGTTCGAGGCGTTCTACGGCGACGACGACGCGCGTACCTGCGGCGAATGCGGCGCGTACCACCCGGGCCGCGCCTGGCCGGAGCGGCTGGCGCCGAGCACCGCGCAGGGCTGACGGTCTTATCGACGCCGGGTCCAACAGTCCCGCCGTTGTGGGCGCGGGCCTTCCCCGCGCGGGTGCGGCACGGTGAGATTGGAGCGTCCCGCCGCCGCTTCACGCGGCGGGCGGGACGCCGAAGGCCCAGGCAGGCGGTCCCCGGAGAGACGAGGGGCGGAGCCGTCCGCATGAGCATGCTGCCCCTTGTTATGGGAGGCGGGGGGCAGCGCTTCGGTCACGTGACGCTAGTTGGCATCACGCTGCGCAGCAAGACCCATTTGCGGACATGTTTCACTCATGTCCCGGGATTCTGCGGTCAGGAATCGTGCGCCAGGAACGGGACGAGCAGACCGGGCACGGATTCCTCGGCGAAGCCGAGCGCGGCGGCGGGTTCGACATCCCGTACGCGGTAGGCGCCGTCGTTGGCCGCGGTCGTCGCCACGAGCGTGACCAGCCCGGCGCGGCGCTGGAACGGCGAGCGGGTGATCTTCCAGCCGATCACGCCGTCGCGGCGCAGCCCGACCGTCGTGCGCATGCCCGTGCCGTAGCGGGTGACGAGGTACTCGCCGGTGACGCCGTGGCCGAGCGAGCGGTACGCGTCGAAGGAGAACGGCAGCAGCAGCGGGAACAGCACCAGCGCGCACGCCACCGACCACGCGGGGATCCAGAACACCGCCAGGACCGCGAGGATCACCGCGACGGCGAGCGCCACGCCCGCGGCGCGGTTGATCCGGCGGCGCAGCGCGCGGCGCGGATGCCGCCGCAGCGCGACGGCGGCGGTCGGGTCCTCGCCGAGCACCCGGGTGGCCACCCGGTGGGCCTCGGCGCGCGGCGCGGGCGGGAGCAGCGCGCGGGTGTTGGCGTCGGAGTCGCTCTTGCCGTCGTTGCCGGACTTCAGGCCCACCGCCACCGCGTTGACGCGCGCGCCGCCGCCGGCCCGCAGCAGCAGCGGCTCGGCGATCTCCACGCCGCGCAGGCGGCGCTTCTCCAGCGTCACCGAGCGCGTGGTGAGCAGGCCGCGGCGGGTGCGCAGGGTGGCGCCCTCGTCGTCGAGCCGGAACCCCCACCACGTCAGTACGAAGATCAGCAGCGAGCCGAGCACCGCGACCACCAGGACGACGAGCACGGCCACGGCGATCGACATCCACAGCGGCACCGCGTTGAACTCCCCCACCGCGCCGCGCACGACGCCGAGGCGGACGATGTCCTGCGGGCCGAGGCCGAGGGCGTCCAGCGGTTTGTACAGCACGCCGAGGGCGCCGAAGACGGCCAGCAGCGCCGACACGGTCAGCGGCGCGTAGCGCAGCCACGCCCAGTCGAGCCGGGCGATCGGCGCGTCGCCGCGTACGCCGGACGCGGCCGTGGCGCCCGTGGCCGTGCCGGACGCGGCAGGCGCCGAGCGGTACAGCAGGACCGCGCGCAGGCGGTCGGCCTCGGCGGGCGCGACGCCGTCGAGCTTCAGCTCCTCGGTGCCCGACCCGACGTGCTGCCCGGTGCCGATCTTGACGGTGGCCAGCCGGAAGAGGCGGTGCAGCGGCGACGCGGAGACGTCGACGCTGCGGATGCGGTCGCGCGGGATCGACCGATGGTTGCGCACCAGGAACCCGCTGCGGACCTGGAGCCGCTCGTCGGTCACCCGGTAGCGCACCGTGAACCACTCGACGAGCGTGACGCCGCCGATCACCATGCCGGTGACGCCCAGCGACGCGAGCGTCCACATCAGCCCGGACGGCACCAGCGCGCGGCCGACCAGCCAGATCAGGCCGACGGCGATCGGCGGGCCGGCCAGGAAGACCGCGGCGACGAGCCGGTTGCGCGGGTCGAGCCGCTGCCAGCCGTCCTCCGTAGCGGGCACGGCCTCGGCCGCGTCGGCGGGGTCGGCGGGGTCGGCGGGGTCGGCGGGGTCGGCGGTCATGTCGCGTCTCCCGGGGTGGCCTCGGTGGCGGCGGTGAGCCGGTGGGCGAGGTCGGTCGCGGTGTCGGCGTCCAGCCCGACGATCTTGATGGCGCCCGCGGACGACGCCGTGGTCACGGTGACGGCGGCCAGGCCGAACGCGCGGGCCAGCGGGCCGCGCTCGGAGTCGACGGTCTGGATGCGCGACATCGGCGCGATGCGCCACTGCTGGAAGACCCATCCCTCGGCGGCGTAGACGGCGTCGTCGGTGGCCTCCCAGCGGTGGAACCGGTAGCGCCACCGCGGCATGACGACGGTGTACACGGCGCCGCAGACGACCACCACGACCAGCGCGACCAGCAGCCAGGTGCGGGCGGGCGCGATCAGCGCGGCGAGCACCGCGAGCACCACCACCGGTGGCGCCACGGGCAGCAGCGCGCGGGTCGTCCACCAGCGGCGGGCCCGCGGGTCCACCGGGTGGCGCGGCGGCCTCAGCCGTACGCCGCCCGGCCCGCCCAGTTCGCCCGTCATCTCACCGACCACGCTGCCCCCTCCTGCGCCGTCCATCCGATGTCCTCCTGTGTAGGATCCCGCATCCGGCACGACTTCAGGAGATCTCGCGCCTGGCGAGCCGAACACAGCCCGCGGCCAGCGGCAGCGCGGCCCACACGGCGACGGTCGCGGCGATCTTCGCCCAGCCCTCGCCGGTGAGGTGGCCGGACGTCAGCGGCCCCAGCGTGCCGCTGCTGTCCAGCCAGGACGCCACCGGGCGGATCGCCGACACGAACGCCGTCAGCACGCCCCAGATCGTCGGCAGGACGAAGCTCGCGACGATGGCCAGCGGCGTGTTCATCAGCAGCATGCCGAAGCCGACGCCGGTGACCACGACGATCACCTCGTACAGCGCGCCCGTGCCGAGCGCGGCGGCGCCGATCGACCACGACCCGTTCCCCTCGACGGCCGTGCCGACCAGCAGGTTGCCCACCGCGGACGCGGCCAGGCACACGACGGTCAGCGCGAGGGCGAGCAGCACGGACGCGGCCAGCTTCGCCGCGACGGTGCGGGCGCGCACCGGCACGAGCGTGAACGTCGTCAACGCGGTGCGCTGGGAGAACTCGCCGGTAGCCGACAGGATGCCGAGCACCGGGAGCAGGACCCCGGCCGGGACGAGCGTGCCGCCGAAGATCGCGGCGAGGCTCCGGCCCGCGGGGTCGCCGGTGACGAGCTGGATCACGACCATGCCGACGGCGACGACCGCGATGACGAGCAGCAGCCAGAACCCGGCGCGGGTGTCGGTCATCTTGCGCAGCTCGACCAGGGTCAGCCGGGCCAGGGACGGGCGGCGGCGCACGCTGCGGGTCGCGGCGCGCGCGGGCGCGTATGCGGTCGCGGTCATCGGGCCGCCTCCAGTTCGGTCGGGTCCTCGGTGGTGGCGCCGCTGGTGAGCTGGAAGAACATCGCCTCCAGGCCCATGCTGTCGGCGGGCCGCAGTTCGAGCAGGACGACGCCGGCCCCGGCGGCGGCCCAGCCGACGGACTCGGCGTCGGCGTCGGCGATCACCGCGCCGGCGCCGCTCGCGGTGTAGGCGATGCCGGACGCCGTGAGCGCCGCCTCGAGCGCGGCGGGGTCGAGCGCGCGGACGAGGACGCCGGACGCGGCGAGCAGTTCGTCCGTACGGCCGCTGGCGACCAGCCGGCCGCCGCCGATGACGATGATCCGGTCGGCCACCGCCTCGACCTCGCGCAGCAGGTGCGACGACAGCAGGACCGTGCCGCCGCGGTCGGCGAAGTCGCGCAGCAGGCCGCGCATCCAGGCGATGCCCTCGGGGTCGAGCCCGTTGGCCGGTTCGTCGAGGATCAGCACGCGCGGGTCGCCGAGCAGGGCGTGGGCGATGCCGAGCCGCTGCCGCATGCCGAGGGAGTAGCCGCGTACGCGGCGCCGCGCCGGCGGTCCGTCGAGCTCGACCGCGCGGAGCATCTCCTCGACCCGGTCGTCGCCGATGCCCATCGTCCGCGTCGACAGCGCCAGCGTCTCCCGGCCCGTACGGCCGTCGTGCATGGCGGAGGCGTCGAGCAGCACGCCGACCTCGCGGCCGGGGTTGGGCAGCCGGTGGTACGGCACGCCGGTGACGGCCGCGCTCCCGGTCGTCGGGCGGGTCAGGCCGCAGACCATCCGCATGGTGGTGGACTTGCCGGCGCCGTTGGGGCCGAGGAAGCCGGTGACGGTGCCGGGCTCGCAGTGGAACGACACGTCGTCCACGGCAAGCGCGTCCCCGTACCGCTTGCTGAGGTTCTTCGCTTCGATCATGGCTCCAGCCTGCATGTACGAGCGGCAGCCGCACGTCTGCCGAACGTGCGGACCCCGGTGACCTAAGTCGGTGGCCGCCGTCGACTTTGGTCGGTACCGGCCGCCGGCCGGGGTCCCTACGCTTGGTGATCGTGAGGGACATGTCCGTACGACCGGCCGCGCCGGACCACCCGATGCTGCTGCCCGCGCTTCTGGTGACCGACCCGGACGACGCGCGCGCCGGCCAGGCGCCGCGCACCACCCGCGACTGGGTGGTCGACGTCCTGATCTTCGTCATCGCGGTGGCCCTGGGCGTGTTCATGTACTGGCTGACCGCCACGCAGCACCGCACCCCCGCCCCGGTGCAGAACGTCGCCGACATCGTGATCACCGTCCTGGCGTGCGTCGGGCTGTGGTGGCGGCGGCGGTGGCCGGTGGTGCTCGCGGTGCTGTGCACCCTCGGCGGCGTGGTCTCCGGCTACTGCGTGGGCGCCCTGATCGCGTACATGTTCACCGTGGCCGTCCACCGCCGGTTCACCGTCACCGCGGCCGTGGCCGTGCTGGGCGTGGTCACCGCGGTGCCGTACAACATGATCAACCCCGACCCCACGACGTCGTTCGCGGAGTCGATGACCTGGACGGTCGGGATCATCGCGGTGGTCACCGCGTGGGGCATGCTGGCCCGCGCGCGCCGCCAGCTCGTCGTGTCGCTGCGCGACCGCGCCGAGCGCGCCGAAGAGGAGCAGCAGCTACGCGCCGACCAGGCGCGGCGCGCCGAGCGCACCCGCATCGCCCGCGAGATGCACGACGTGCTCGCCCACCGCATCTCCCTCCTGTCGACGTACGCGGGGGCGCTGGAATACCGCAAGGGCGGAACGCCGGAGGAGGTGGCGTCCGCGGCCTCGGTCATCCGCGCCAGCGCGCACCAGGCGCTGCAGGACCTCCGCGAGGTGATCGGCGTGCTCCGTGCCGACAGCGACCCCGGCGGCGATCCGGGCGAGCCGTCCGAGCGCCCGCAGCCCACCGCCGCCGACCTTCCCGGGCTGGTCGACGAGTCGCGCGCGGCCGGCTCCCGGGTGACGTTCACCAGCGGCACCGACCTGGCCGAGGTGCCGTCCGCCGTGGGGCGTACGGCGTACCGCATCGTGCAGGAGGGGCTGACCAACGCCCGCAAGCACGCCCCCGGTACGGCCGTCGCGGTCGAGGTGGGCGGCGCGGCGGGCGACGGGCTGACGGTCGAGGTGCGCAACCGGCTGCCGGTGGGCGCCGTGCGCAGCCCGATCCCGGGCGCCGGGGCGGGCCTGGTGGGCATGAGCGAGCGGGCCACGCTGGCCGGCGGCCGGCTCGACTGCGGCCCGACGACCGACGGTGACTTCTCGTTGCGCGCCTGGCTACCGTGGACCCCATGACCATCCGGCTGGTGATCGTCGACGACGACGCGCTCGTGCGCGCGGGCCTGTCCATGATGTTCGCGGGCGCCGACGACCTCGAGGTCGTCGGGGAGGCGTCGGACGGCACGGAGGTGGCCGCCGCCGTCGAGGCGCACACCCCGGACGTCCTGCTGATGGACATCCGCATGCCGAAGCTCGACGGCCTGGCCGCCACGGTGAACCTCCGCCGCCGCGCCGACCCGCCGGAGATCATCGTGCTCACCACGTTCGACACCGACGACCACGTGCTGCGCGCGCTGCGCGCCGGCGCCAGCGGCTTCCTGTTGAAGGACACACCGCCGCCGGAGATCGTCCGGGCCATCCGGCAGGTCGCCGCCGGCGAGCCGATGCTGTCGCCGTCGGTCACCCGCCGGCTGATCGCCCACGTCACCGGCGACGGCGCGGAGAGCGCCACCGGCCGCCGCGACCGCGCCCGCCGAATGCTCGACGACCTCAGCGAGCGGGAGCGCGACGTCGCGGTGGCGCTCGGCGAGGGCAAGTCCAACGCCGAGATCAGCGCGTCGCTGTACATGAGCGTGCCAACGGTGAAGGCGTACGTCTCGCGCCTGCTGACAAAGCTCGAACTCAACAACCGCGTCCAGGTCGCCCTGCTCACCCACGACGCGGGCCTCGTCTAGCGGTAGCCGCGTTATCTGCGGATCGCGAAGACCTTGCGCGCCGAGATAGATGAATGGACCTTCCCGCCCGGCGCGCTGCTCCCGTCCCGCAACGAACTCTGCGCCCGGTTCGCCGTGTCAGGGATCACCGCGCAAAAGGCGCCCGCGCTGCTGTGCCAACAGGGCCACGCCCGCGCCGTCCAGGGACGCGGGCACATCGTGCGCCGACCCCGATCCCGCATCGACATCCCCGCGGGCACCCTCGTACGGGTCCGCCACGCCCTCTACAACGGCACCGACGGCCAGCCCATCCAGGTCCACGTCTCCTGGATCCCGGACATCACCGCCGACCAGGCCGAAGCGCTCGGCCTCGAAGACACCGCCGTCGTCCTCGTCGTCCACGCCACCGCGTACGACGCCACCGGAACAGTGATCGAACACACCCGCGTCACCTGGCCCCGCACCGCCGCATGCATCAAGACCACCTACACCTACCAGGCCCCCCGAGCCGTAAGAGAGCCCCGAAGCGCCCCGGGGGACTTGGGGGAGCGCTTCGGGGCCGTGCCGGATCCGCTGGGAAAGTCACGGCGATTCCACGGACCGTGCCACGTCCAGCAGATCCGGCGTCTCCGGCCCCACCCCTGCACGGGAGCGACTCCATGCGAGCCGGAGACGATCAAACGGTTCCGCGCAGGCCGCCCGGCCAGGCCGGGCAAGCCGCCCTAGGCCCGGTCGGCCAGTTTCGTCAGGAGGGTCTTGACTTCGGCCAGGTCGGCTTCGATCCGTTCCGCGCGGTGGTCCGCGTCGATGAGGTGTTCGAGGATCCGGCAGATGTCGTTGGACGTCGTATCGAACTCCCGTTGCATCCCTGACAGGTTGTGGCGCATCTCTGAGGCGCGCACATTCAGCGTCTGGTGCTGTCTGGCGAGCTCGGTGACCCTTTCCCCGACCTCGGTCACCGCGCCGAACAAGGACACGATGGCGTCCTCGGCCTGA
>DASXYG010000122.1:0-140685 GCA_036502625.1 Streptosporangiaceae bacterium | reverse complement strand
CGCGGCGCGAAGAACTCGGCGAGCCGTTCCGGCGTCACCATGCTGCGCAGAACGTCACGGTCTCCGTCCGGCATCAGACCTCCACCTTCGGTTCCTTGGGCAGCCCGAGTGCGCGCTCGCCGATGATGTTCCGCTGGATCTCGCTGGTGCCGGAGTAGATCGTCCCGGCGCGGCTGGCCAGGAAGGTGTCCTGCCAGTCGGTCGTCGGGTAGCCGTTCTTGGCGTCGCCGTCCGGGCGGACCAGGGAGTCGGTGCCGACGATGTCGGTGGCCAGCTCGCCGAGCTTCTTGTGGTACTCGCTCCAGAACAGCTTCGACACCGAGGCCTCGGGCCCCGGCTGGGTGCCGGCCGCGACCTGCGCGAGCGTACGGAGCCCGCTGTACCGCATGATCTGGACCTGGGTGTACGCCCAGGCCAGCCGCCTGCGGATGGCCGGGTCACGGTCCCTGCCATACTTGCGCGCGGTCTCGACGAGGTCCCAGAACTCCCGCTCGTACCGCAGGTGCGCGACCGTGGCGCGGCCGCCGCGCTCGTGGCCGAGCGTCGTCATGGCGACCCGCCAGCCGTTGTTGAGCCCGCCGATGACGTTGAAGATCGGCGCGCGCGCCTCGTCGAAGAAGTCCTCGCAGAACTCCGCCGCGCCGGACATCTGCCGGATCGGCCGGTACTCCACGCCGGGCTGGGTGAAGTCCGCCAGGACGTACGTCAGGCCGCGGTGCTTGGGCGCGTCCGGGTCCGTACGGCACAGGATGAAGATCATGTTCGCCCGGTGGGCGCCGGACGTCCACACCTTCTGGCCGCTGATGACGAGCTCGTCGCCGTCGACCACGGCGCGCGTCTCGACGCCGGCGAGGTCCGACCCGTGGCCGGGCTCGGAGAAGCCCTGGCAGTAGACGTCCTGGCCGGAGATGATCCGCGGCAGGAAGTACGCCTTCTGCTCCGGCGTGGCGTGCGCGATGATCGACGGGCCGACCAGCGACTCGCCCATCCCGCGGACGACCCGGGGCACGCCGGCGCGGTGGAACTCCTCGTTCAGCACGGCGACGCGCACGGCGTCCATGCCCTGCCCGCCGTATTCCTCCGCCCAGTGCGGGCAGATCAGCTTCGCGTCGGCCAGCCGCGCAGACCACTCGGCGTACTGCGGCGACTTGAACGCGTCGGCGTCCGTGCGCTGGCCGCCGCCGGTGATCGACACCGCGTTCCAGTCGGTCAGCTCGGTGAGGCCGGCGGGGGCGTTGTCCGCGATCCATTGACGCAGCTCGGTGCGGAACCGGTCGATGTCGGGGCCAAGATCAAGGTCCACGGATTGCCTCCAGGCAATACTAGAATTGAGTTTTAGAATTGAGGGCGAGGGCCGCCTGTGTCAAGGGTCACGTCGAGACCTGCTCGAGGATCGCGCCGCGCTGCCGGATCCCGTACCGCCAGATGAGCAGCGACGGCAGCAGCGTGCACAGGAGCGCGGACCACAGGATCCAGCCGTAATGGCCGTGGTTCGCGGTCGCCGCGTACAGCGGGCCGATGGCCAGCGGGCCGAGGAGCGTGCCGAGGTGGCCGATGCCGTCCGTCCAGCCCGTGCCGACCGAGCGCAGCCGCGTCGGGTACGCCGCCGACGTGTAGTTGTACATGTTGAACAGCCAGATCATCCCGGCGCACTGGCCGATGATGATCAGGATCGCCAGCCCCGCCTTCGACTGGACGACCAGCAGCAGGAGCATCTCCACCGTGAACACGGCGCCGGCGAGCATGATGATGTTCTTGCGCTCGAACCGCTCGCCGAAGAACGAGATGCCGTAGAACGTCAGCACCACGAACGGCGCCGCGGCGATGCCGGCGCCGCCCCAGAAGAAGATCTCGTGCGGGGTCCAGTGGTGCTCGACGAGGTACGTCGGCAGGTACGACAGGGCGCCGTACACGATGCCCGGATAACCGAGCACCCAGACGAACAGCAGCAGGTACGTCCGGCGTCCGTACGTCCCGACGAACAGCTCGCGCGCGGGCACCCGCTCGCTGGGCACGACGGGGTTCTTGCTGGCGTCCGGCTCGGCCAGCGCGCCGAACCTGCGGGAGATCGCCGACTCCCAGCGCGACACGATGCGGTCGGCCTCCTCGTGCCGGCCCTTGCCCTCAAGCCACCGCGGCGACTCCTTCAGCCCGAAGAAGCCGAGCGGCACGAGGATCACCATCTGGATCGCGGCCAGCACGATCAGGAAGACCCGGTAGTGGCCGGGGATCCACAGGAAGCTGAGCACCGCGGGCACCAGCGCGCAGATCGCGGTGAGGAGCTGCGTCCGCATGGCGATGCGGTGCCGCGATCCCGGAGGCGCGATCTCGTGCAGGTAGACCGCGTTGGTGGCGAGCATCAGGCCCATGCCGATGGCGAACAGGAAGTTCCAGAGCAGCAGCCACCAGAAGTCGTTGGTGAACGCGATCGGCCACATGAAGATCGCGACCACCGCCGGCGAGGCGACGAGCACCTTCTTGCGGCCGAACCGGTCGGACAGGAACCCGCCGAGCCACTCCCCGACCAGGATCCCGGCGCCGATGTTGGCCGCGAGGATGACCGAGAACTCGAACGTCGTCATGCCGCGCGGCTCCCACAGGAACGGGTACAGCCGCGCGGGCATCCCGTCCGTGGCGATGATCAGGCCCCAGTAGATCTGGGTGATCGCGGCGAGCCCGTACTGCAGGCGGGTCAGCGGCAGCCGGTCCAGGCGCGCGGCGATGTCGCCGCTGATCGCGCCCGGACGCACGGACGCCGTGCTCACAGGCCTGGCGGTACGTCGGCGCTCTTCGACATCTTCCACGCGGGTGCGCGTTTCTCCAGGAACGACGTGACGCCCTCGGCCGCGTCCGGCTGCTTGCCCGACCACCGGAACACCCCGGCCTCGACCTCGTGCGCGGCGTCCCGGTCGGCCTCCTCGAGCCCGCGGTAGACCAGCGCCTTGGTGGCCGCGACCGAGACGGGCGCGGTGTTGGCGGCGATGTCGCGGGCCAGGTCCTGCGCCGCGCCGAGCACGTCGGCGGCCGGCAGCGCACGCGAGACCAGGCCCATCTCGGCCGCCTCGGCGCCGCTGAAGATCCGCCCGGACAGCAGCAGCTCCATGGCGCGCGAGACGCCGACGAGCCGGGGCACGATCCACGTCGAGCCCGCCTCGGGGACGATGCCGCGCCGGTTGAACACGAACCCGTACTTGCCGTCCTCGGCGGCGTACCTGACGTCCCACTGCATCGGCAGCGTGAGGCCCATGCCCACCGCGGACCCGTTGAGCGCGCCGATGACCGGCGTGCGCATCCGCCACGGCACGACCCGGGCGTCCTCCTCCGCCGCGCGCCGCGCGTACTCCTCGTCGGAGTGGTCGAAGGTGCCGCCGCCGCTCCCCAGGTCGGCGCCGGCCGAGAAGTACCGTCCCGACCCCGTCACCACGATCGCGCGCACGGCGTCGTCCGCCTCGTACGCGCCGAACGCGGCGTACAGCTCCTCGGTCATCCGCCCGCTGAACGCGTTCCGCCGTTCCGGCCGGTTCAGCCAGATCGTCGCCACGCCGTGCGCCACGTCGGTCAGCAGTGCCTCGTATCCGCCCATCCGAGCCTCCCGGTCGGCCGATGTCGGAACATGCCTGATCAGAGCATCACTCTAGAATTGGCTTCTAAGATCGTCCTTCCGGGCTATCGGGCTGTCAAGAGGAAAATGGCTGTGACGCGAAGCGTCTCGATTGGGGTGGTGGTCGGGCGACGGGCGGGGGCATTTCGTACTCGCCGGTACACGTTTCCGGCCCGTGGACGGACGCTTGACATACGGACGTCCGAGATCGAGAGTATGGATTTCAGAACCTTGTTCTAGAAATACAGACTGCACGGCCGAAGGGCGGTTGACGTCGCATGGGAAATCTTGACGGGCGGGTCGCGATCGTGACGGGCGCGGGACGCGGCATCGGCGCGTCCGTAGCCAGGCTGCTTGCCAGCGAAGGCGCGTCGGTCGTGGTCAACGACCTCGGCGCGGCCGTCGACGGCAGCGGCAACGACTCCGGGCCGGCGAACCAGGTGGTCGACGAGATCAACGACAAGGGCGGCAAGGCCGTCGCCAACGGGGCGGACATCTCCGACCACGCCGCCGCCGAGGACCTGGTGGGCTCCGCGATCTCGCAGTTCGGCCGGCTGGACGTGCTGGTCAACGTGGCCGGCATCCTCCGCGACCGGATGATCTTCAACATGGCCGCCGAGGAGTGGGACGCCGTCATCCGCGTCCACCTGCGCGGCACGTTCAACACCAGCAAGTTCGCCGCCGCGCACTGGCGCTCGATCCGCGACGCCGACGCGCAGAACCGCATCATCAACTTCACGTCCGTGTCCGGCCTGCACGGCGCCCCCGGCCAGCCGAACTACGCGGCCGCCAAGATGGGCATCTTCGGCCTGACCATGTCGTGTGCGAACTCGCTGGCGAAGTACGGCGTCACGACCAACGCCATCTCCCCCGGCGCGTCGACCCGGATGACCGACTCCGTGCCGGACGAGCGCCGCCGCGCGGGCTCCGTCGCCGGGCGCAGCGACCGGTCGCCGGACAACATCGCCCCCGTCGTGGCGTACCTGGCCAGCGAGCGGTCCGGCTGGATCAACGGCCGCGTCGTGCACTCCGCCGGGTATGAGGTGGCGCTGTACAACGTGCCCGAGAAGATCAGCTCGATCCACGGCGCGCAGCCGTGGGAGATCGACGACCTGGGCGACCAGATGGAGCAGGCGTTCGGCCCGATCCTCGGCCGCAAGGCCTGATCATGGGGGCACTGGACGGTAGGACCGCCCTGGTCACCGGGGCGAGCCGCGGCATCGGCGCGGTCATCGCCGAGCTGTTCGCCGCCGAGGGCGCGCGCGTCGCGGCGTCCGCCCGTACGGTCGACGCCGGCGCGTCCGCGCTGCCCGGCACGATCGGCGACACCGTGTCGCGGATCAAGGAGGGCGGCGGCACCGCCGTCGCCGTGCAGGCCGACCTGGCCAAGCACGACGACCGCGTCCGCCTCGTCGACACGGTGCGCGCCGAGCTCGGGCCGATCGACGTGCTGGTCTCCAACGCGGCCGTCACGTACTTCACGCCGGTCGAGGACTTCACGCTCAAGAGGATGAACCTCATGTTCGAGGTGCAGGTCACCGCTCCGTTCCACCTCGCGCAGCTCGTCCTGCCCGACATGCGGGCCGCCGGGCACGGCTGGATCTGCAACATCTCCTCCGGCGCGGCACGCCATCCGGCGCTGCCGCCGGGGCCGCGCGCCGGGCGCGGCGGCACGACGTACGGCATGTGCAAGGCCGCGCTCGAACGGTTCAGCACGGGCCTGGCCGCCGAGGTGTACGACGCGGACATCGCGGTGAACGCGCTGTCGCCGAACAAGGTGGTGCCCACACCGGGCACGCTGTTCCACCACCTGACCACGGACGGCGACCCCAACGCCGAGCCGCCGTCGGTGATGGCCGCCGCCGCGCTCGCGCTGTGCAACCGCCCCGCGGCGGAGCTCAGCGGCCGCATCGCCTACTCGCAGGATCTCCTGAACGAGCTCGGCCTGCCCATCCCGGCATAAAAGCCCGGGGCGGCCCGTGACCCCCGTGCACGGGCCGCCCCGTACCAAGCCCAGAGGCGACGCTCGCGTCACCGCGTACTTCAGAGGAGATCATGGCGACACCCAGCAAGGCCGTTCCGCTGCCGACGCCGGACACCCAGCCGTACTGGGACGGCGCGGCAGCAGGCGAGCTGCGCATTCAGCGCTGCCTCGACTGCTCACGGCCGTACTTCTATCCCCGGCCGATCTGCCCGAAGTGCCATTCGTCGAACGTCGAGTGGTTCACCGCGTCCGGCCGCGCCACTCTGTACTCGTACTCGATCAACCACCGCCCCGCGCCCGGCTTCGCCGACGACGCGCCGTACGCCATCGCCGTCGTGCAGCTCGACGAGGGCCCGCGGATGATGGCCAACATCGTGGGCGTGGCGAACACCCCGGAGAACCTCATCCTGGACATGCCGCTGAAGGTCACGTTCGAGAAGCGCGGCGACGTGTCGCTGCCGCAGTTCACTCCGGCCGAGGAGTCCTGATGGCGCGGACGACACAGGGCGTCGCGATCGTCGGCGCGGCCGAGACCGACAAGGTCGGCAAGCTGCCCACGCACTCGACGCTGCAACTGCACCTCGAAGGCGCGATCAACGCGATGGCCGACGCCGGGCTCAGCCCGGCCGACATCGACGGCATCGCGACCGTCTCCTCGCCCGGCCCCGTGCAGATCGCCCACTCCCTGGGCATCGAGCCCGCGTGGATGGACGGCACCGCGGTCGGCGGCACCTCGTTCCTGCTGCACGTACGGCACGCCGCCGCGGCGATCAAGGCGGGCTACGCGAACACCGTGCTGATCACGCACGGCGAGTCCGGCCGCTCCCGCGTGGGCGTGCCCGGCCGCCCGTCGGACCCGGGCTCGATGCAGGGCCAGTTCGAGATGCCGTACGGACCGCTCGGCCCGCCCACCACCTTCACCATCCCGATGCTCCGCTACATGAAGGAGTACGGGCTGACGGAGGAGCAACTCGCGTACGTCGCCGTTGCGCAGCGCAAGTGGGCGGCGAAGAACCCGCGCGCGATGTTCCGCGACCCGCTCACGGTCCAGGACGTGCTCGACTCGCGGATGATCGCGTACCCGTTCCACCTGCTGGAGTGCTGCCTCGTCACGGACGGCGGCGGCGCGCTCATCGTGACGTCCGCGGACCGCGCGAAGGACTTCCCGAAGCCGGCCGTGCACATCCTCGGCACCGGCGAGGCCATGGACTCGTGGATGATCTCCCAGATGGAGGACTTCACCAGCTCCAAGGGGTTCCGGCAGTCCAGCCGCGCCGCGTTCGGGCAGGCGGGCATCTCCCACGGCGACGTCGACCACGTGATGATCTACGACGCGTTCGCGCACGTGCCGATCTACGGCCTCGAGGACATGGGCTTCGTCGGGCGCGGCGAGGCCGGCGCGTTCATCGCGGCCGGCAACACCGAGCCGGGCGGGAAGCTGCCGCTGAACACCAACGGCGGCGGCCTGTCCTACACCCACACCGGCATGTACGGCATGTTCCTGCTCCAGGAGTCCGTACGGCAGCTCCGCGGCGAGGCGGCCGCGCAGGTCCCCGACGTCGAGGTCAGCGTGGCGCTCGGCAACGGCGGCATGTTCGCCACGTCCGGCACGCTGGTGCTGGCCAACCGGACCTGACCCGGTGGCCCCGGTCCCCCCTCCTCCCCCGCGCCCGGCGGCCCTGCCGCCGGGCCGGGTGCGGGTGGACTGCCACCTGCACACCGCGGACTCCGGCGACGCCCGCACCACGATCGACGAGCTGGCCGCGCGCGTCGCCGAGGTCGGCCTCGACGTCGTCTGCGTCACCGAGCACAACCAGATCAGCGGCGCGCTGAAGGCGATCGAGCGGGACATCGGCGCCCGCGTGGTGGTCGGCGAGGAGGTGCGCACGGCGTCCGGGGAGATCATCGGGCTGTTCCTCACCGAGCGCATCCCGTACGTCCTGCCGGTGCCGGAGGTGATCGCCCGGATCCGCGCGCAGGAGGGCGTCGTGTACGCGCCGCACCCGTACGACCCGGAGCGCTCCGGGCTGGGGCGGCGCCTCGACGAGCTGTGCGCGGCCGGCGACGTGGACGTCATCGAGGCGTTCAACGCCAAGAACCCGCACGACGAGCACAACCGGATGGCCGCGGAGACCGCCCGCAGGTTCGGGCTGCCCGCCGCCGCCGGGTCGGACGCGCACGACCCGCCGGGCATCGGCGCGGCGTACCTGGAGATGCCGGACTTCGACGGCCCCAAGGAGTTCCTCGCCGCGCTGCACGACGCGCGCGTCGTCGGCGAGTACCGCCCGCACGCGCCGCGCTTCGGCTCCCGGTCCTAACGAGAAAGGAGCGCGCATGCGCATCGGAATGGGCGTGGCGTACGGTCCCGGCCAGGACTTCCACTCCGCCGTGGACGGCCTCGCCGACTACGTCAAGGCCGGGCTGGACATCGTCACGGTGCCCGAGCTGTACGGCTTCGACGGGGTCAGCCGCCTCGGCTACATCGCGGCCAAGCTGGACGGGGTGCAGCTCGCGTCCGGCATCCTGCAGACCTATCCGCGCACGCCGACCATGATGGCGATGTCGGCGGCCGGGCTCGACGCGGTCTCGCGCGGCCGGTTCAACCTCGGCATCGGGGCGTCCGGTCCGCAGGTGATCGAGGGCTTCCACGGCGTGCCGTACGACGCGCCGATCGGCCGCACCCGCGAGCTGATCGAGATCTGCCGCATCGTGTGGCGCCGCGAGCCGCTGGTCTACGACGGGAAGTACTACAAGCTGCCGCTCCCCGAGGACCAGGGCACCGGGCTCGGCAAGCCGCTGAAGATGATCGACCACCCGGTGCGCGCGCGGATCCCGATCACGATCGCCGCGATCGGCCCGAAGAACGTGGCGCTGGCCGCCGAGCTCGCCGAGGGTTGGCAGCCGCCGTTCTTCGTACCGGAGAAGGCCGCTGACGTGTGGTCCGCGCCGCTGGCCGCCGGCAACGCCAAGCGCGACCCGTCGCTCGGCACCCTCAACACCCACGTCTCCGTGTCGCTGGCCATCGGCGACGACGTCGACGACCTGCACGACCTGGGCCGTCCGCAGCGCGCGCTGTACATCGGCGGCATGGGCGCGCGCGGCCGCAACTTCTACAACAACCTCGCCACCTGGTTCGGCTACGCCGACGAGGCCAAGACGATCCAGGACCTCTACCTCGACGGCAAGAAGAAGGAGGCCGAGGCGGCGGTGCCGCGCGACCTCCTGGTGAAGACGTCGCTGATCGGCCCGGAGGGGCACGTACGGGAACGGCTCGCCGCGCTGCGCGCCGCCGGCGTCTCGACGCTCACCGTACGGCCCGTGCACGGCGCCGACCACGCGGCGCGCGTCCGCCAGGTCGAGCGGCTGCGCGCCCTCGCCGACGAGGCCTGAGCCCGCGGGGCCCGCCCGGCGGCGGGTCCCGCGTCAGGACGGCATGGTCGCGGCCAGGCCGTCCAGAACGCGGTCGAGCAGCTCGCCGAACAGGGCGTCCGCGTCCTCGTGCGGCGTCTTCGCGTCGACGATCACCTTCGCCATGTACGGGAACTCGCCGCTGCCGATGAGCCGCTGGATATACGGGATCTGGGCGAGCCGCCACTGGTTCTCGTCGATGCCGGTGCGCCGGGCAATGTCGCGCTCGGCGACCTCGGACTGCACGACACCGGTGACGAACGCGTCGACGACGTACGACAGCCGCAGCATGCCGTCGATGTCCAGCCCCAGGCCCTCCAGCGCGGCGAACTGCCACTCGGTGGTCCGCAGGATGTTCGGCCCGAACACCGGGCGCGCGGCGACCGTCACCGCCCACGGATGGCGCAGGCAGGTGCGCCGCTGCCGGTGGGCGAGCCGCCGCATGTCGGCCCGCCAGTCGCCGGACGGCTTCTCCGGCAGCGGGTCCTCACTCGCCACGGTGTCGAGCATCAGCTCGTAGAGGTCGCTCTTCTTCGGCACGTAGCGGTACAGCGACATCGTGCCCGCGCCGACCTCGGCCGCGAGCCGCCGCATGGACAGCGCCTCCAGGCCCTCCGCGTCGGCGATCGCGATCGCCGTGGCCACGATGGTGTCGCGGCTGTAGCCGGGCTGCGGCCCGCGCGCCGGGCGGACCGGACGCATCCAGATCGACGCCTCGTCGTCGCTCACCTCTGCATCACCTCGACGGAGATACTACTTGCGTACACCGTACTCGGTTTCCTACAGTGGGCACACGCAAAACCGCGTACAACGTACCCAGTGGAGGGGCGATGGCACCGATCATCCTCGCCGAGGGGCTGGAGAAGCACTTCGGCAAGACGCACGCGCTGCGCGGCGTCGACCTGGCCGTGCCGCCCGGCACGGTCTACGGGCTCCTCGGCCCCAACGGCGCGGGCAAGACCACCGTCGTCCGGGTGCTGGCCACGCTCGCCAGGCCGGACGCCGGGCACGCCAGCGTGGACGGCCTCGACGTGGTGCGCGACGCGGCGGCCGTGCGCTACCGCATCGGCCTCGCCGGGCAGCACGCCGCCGTCGACGAGAAGCTGCCGGGCCGGGAGAACCTGCGCATGTTCGGCCGCCTGTACCACCTGGGCGAGCGCGCCGCGCGGCGGCGGGCGGACGAGCTGCTCGAACGGTTCGACCTCACCGACGCCGCGGACCGGCCGGTGAAGCAGTACTCCGGCGGCATGCGGCGGCGGCTCGACATGATCGCCAGCCTGATCATCGCGCCGCCGGTGCTGTTCCTCGACGAACCCACGACCGGGCTCGACCCGCGCAGCCGCGGCGAGATCTGGGCGAGCGTGCGCGAGCTCGTCCGCGACGGCACGACCGTGCTGCTCACCACGCAGTACCTCGACGAGGCCGACCAGCTCGCGCACCGCATCGGCGTCGTCGACACCGGGCGGCTCATCGCCGAGGGCAGCCCCGAGGAGCTGAAGTCGCGCATCGGCAGCCGGTTCGACGTGGTGGTGCTCGACCCGGACCGGCTGGACGTGGCCGCCGAGGTGCTGGCCGAGGCCACCGGGACCGCGCCCCAGGTCGTACGGGAGCGGCGGTCGGTCAGCGCGCAGATCCACGGCGACGCGGTGCCGCTGACCGACCTGGTGCGCGCGCTCGACCAGGCCGGCGTGGCCGCCGAGGACGTCGCGCTGCGCCGCCCGACGCTCGACGAGGTGTTCCTCCGCCTCACCGGCGCCCCGTCCACCGGAGACGAATCCGAGCCCGCCAAGGAGACCGTACGATGACCCCCCACCCGTCACCCGGCCACCGCCCCAATCGTGCCGCTTCGCGGCGCAGTGTCCCCCGGGGCACCCCCACCATGGCGCCCCCGCCGCGGACGCCCTCCGCCACGCTGAAATGGACGCTGTACGACGGCTGGACGGTCGCCCGCCGCGACCTCGCCCACCTGCGCTACGAACCCGGCCAGCTCGTCGGTGCGCTGGTGTTCCCGGCGATCATGGTGGTGCTGTTCGGCTACGTGTTCGGCAGCGCGATCCCCGTGCCCGGCGGCGGCAACTACCGCGACTACCTGATGCCCGGCCTGTTCGTGATGACGTCCGTCACCGGGATCATGGCCACGCTGAACATCGTCGCCGCCGACATCAGCCGCGGCGTGATGGACCGCTTCCGCTCGATGCCGATGGCCCGGTCGGCCGTCCCGTTCGGGCAGACCGGCGCGTACGCCGTGCAGGCCGTGGTGAGCCTCGTGATCATGGCCGTGATGGGCCTCGTGGTGGGGTGGCACCCGCAGCGCGGGCTGCTCCTGACGATCGCCGCGTTCGCCATCCTGCTGCTGTTCGCGTACGCGCTCACCTGGGCGGGCGTGTTCCTCGGCCTGCTGGTGAAGAACGAGGAGACCGCCGACCAACTGGTGCCGCTCGTCTTCCCGGTCACGATGATCTCCAACACGTTCGTGCCGACCGTCGGCATGCCCGTGTGGCTGCGGACGATCGCCGACTGGAACCCGGTCAGCGCGGCCGTCGCCGCCTGCCGCGACCTGTTCGGCAGCGCGGGCGCGGCCGCGGGGTCGACGGCGTGGCCGCTCGTCCACCCGGTCGCGGCCACGCTCGGCTGGAGCGTGCTCCTGCTGGTCGTCTTCGTCCCGCTGGCCGTGTACCGCTACTCCTCGGCCGCACGCTGACCCGGCGGCCCGCCGTCAGCGCGTGGCGTGCGCGAAGTAGCCGAGCGGCGCGCCGGGGGTGCCGCGCTCCAGGTCAGGGAACGGCCACCGGCCCAGCGCGGTGCCCACGGCGCCGATGCGGGTGATCTCCGGCCGCCAGCCGCGCGGCGTCAGCAGGCCCTCCGGCCACTCGGTGCCGTACGTCCAGGCCATGTCGTACGCCGCGAACCGGTCCAGCATCGGCCGCAGCTCCGGAGCGTCGAGGAACGACTGCCCGACGACGTCGAGCAGCAGGCGGCTGCCGGGCGCGGCCAGGCCGGTGATGCGGTCGAGCAGCCCGTTCACGTCGGGCTCGGTGAGGTACTGGAGCATCCCCTCCACGAGCCAGCACGACGGCTCGCCGGGGCGGAACCCGGCCGCGGTGAGCGCGCCCGTCCAGTCGCCGGCCAGGTCGGCGCCCACCGTACGGCGCGGGTGCCGCGGCCGGGCGCCCGCCTCGGCGAGCAGCCCGTTCTTGAGGTCGAGCAGCGCGGGCCGGTCCAGCTCGTACACGGTCACGCCGGGGACGAGGCCGAGCCGGTACGCGCGGGTGTCCATGCCGGCCGCGATCAGCACGAGCTGCCGCGGCCCGGCCGCGCAGGCCGCGGCGAGCGCGCCGTCGAAGAACCGCGTGCGCACCGCGATGATCGGGGACTCGCGCATCTCCATGCGGTCCATCAGGTCGTAGCCGGGCCGCCCGGCCAGGGCCGCGGCCAGCGGGTCGGTGACCAGCCCGTCCGGGCGCGCGGACTCCACGGCCCGCATCGCCGCGGTCAGCCGCGCGGTCGCGGCCACCGGATCGAGGCCCGGCGTGCCTGCCTGTGCGTCGGTCATGTCGCGCTCCGTTCACGTGGGTCGCCGTACGCGGGCGCGTGCGGCGCCGCCCACGATCGCCGGGCGGCCGGCGGCGCGTCCCCGGGCGGGCCGATCGCGGCGCGATCCGGCGCGCGGCTACCGTGTTCCGGTGGAATCCGTCACGCTCGACGACCTCGACCGGCGGCTCGTCCACGCGCTGTCCCTCGACGGGCGCGTGCCGTTCAGCCGGGTCGCCGAGGTGCTCGGCGCCTCCGAGCGCACGATCGCCCGGCGCTACGCGCGGCTGCGGTCCGCCGGCGCCGTCCGCGTGGTGGGGCTGCCCAGCGGCCGGCGGCTCGGCTACGTCGACTGGTTCGTCCGCGTGCACTGCCTGCCCGACGACGCGGCACCGCTCGCCGCCGCCCTGGCCCGCCGCGACGACACGTCCTGGGTCGGGGTGGCCTCCGGCGGCACCGAGCTCACCTGCCTCACCCGTACGGGCCCCGGCGAGCGCGACGGCCTGCTCCCGGCGCGGCTGCTCCGGGCGCCGCGCGTCACCTCGGCGACGGCCCAGTGCCTGCTCCACCCGATCGCGGGCCTCACCGGCTGGCCCGGCCGCACCAGCGCGCTCACCCCGGACGAGGCCGCGCGCCTCGGCCCGGCCACGGCCGGCGCGCACCCGGAGACCACCGGGCCCGGCGCGGACGGCGGGCCTCGGCTCACCGCCGCCGACCGGCGGCTGCTGCCCCTGCTGGCCGCCGACGGGCGGGCCGACGTCACGCGGCTGGCCGCGGCCACCGAATGGTCGCCGTCGACCGTACGGCGGCGGCTGGCCGAGCTGCGGCGCACCGGCGTGCTGTACTTCGACGTCGAGTTCGACCCGCGCTCGTTCGGCTACGCGGTCGAGGCCATGCTGTGGCTGACGGTCGCGCCCGGCGCGCTGCGCCAGGCCGGGCGCGCGCTCGCCGGGCTGCCCGAGATCGCGTTCGCCGCCGCCGTCACCGGTCCGCGCAACATCGCCGCGATCGCCGTGTGCCGCGACACCGGCGCGCTGTACGACCTGCTCGCCGACCGCGTCTCCGCGCTGCCGGGCCTGCGCGACGCCGACTCGGCGCTGATCACCCGGCGCACGAAGCGCTCCGGCACGCTGCTGCTGCCGAACGTCCGCTGATCTGGTGAATCAGAGGTCGTCGCGGCGCAGCCGCTTCATGAGCATGCTGGCGTCGCCGTTGGCCTGGAAGTCCTCCAGGAGTTCGTTGACGGCCTCGCGCACCAGACGCCCGCGGTCGACGGCGATGCCGTACGACGCGCGCAGTGTCAGCCGCGTGTGCTCCAGGTCGAGCAGCTCGTCGGCGGACACGTAGACGGTGATCTTCTCGTCGTGGCGCTGCCGTCCGCTTGGCCGGACGCGCGGCGGCCGGCGCGGCGCGGGGCGTCGCGTCGGGTCGTCGGCGATTCCGAGGTCGAGCTCCTGGTCGTACGACCGCTCCGGCGGCATCGGCCGCTCGGGGGGTCTCTTCGGAGGCTCGGCGGTGGTGGAGCGGAACAGCTCAGCCGCGCCGGGGAGGTTCACCCGTCGTGAGCTCCTTGACACCACCGCGCAAGTACCTCCTTAGCCAGTTCCCGGTAGGCGTTCGCGCCCATCGACGAAGAGTCGAACCGGGTGATGGGTTCTCCTGCGACCGTCGCGTCCGGGAATCGGACGGTCCGGTTGATCACTGTGTGGCAGACCTTGTCGCCGAACGCCTCGACGATGCGGGCCAGCACCTCGCGGGCGTGCAGTGTCCGCGAGTCGTACATGGTGGCGAGCAGGCCGTCGATGAGCAGCCGCTCGTTCAGCCGGTCCTGCACCTTCGCGATGGTGTCCATCAGCAGCGCCACGCCGCGCAGCGCGAAGAACTCGCACTCCAGCGGCACCATGACGCCGTCGGCCGCGCACAGCGCGTTGATCGTCAGCAGGCCGAGCGACGGCTGGCAGTCGATCAGCACGACGTCGTAGTCGTCGACGATCGGGCGGAGCTGGCGGCCCAGGATCTGCTCGCGCGCGACCTCGCTGACGAGCTGCACCTCGGCCGCGGACAGGTCGATGTTGCTCGGCACCAGGTCCATGCCGTCGACACCGGTCTTCATGACGACGTCCTCGACACCGATGTCGCGTTCCATCAGCAGGTTGTAGACCGTCAGGTCGAGCTGGAGCGGGTTGATGCCCAGCCCGACCGACAGCGCGCCCTGCGGGTCGAAGTCGACGAGCAGCACGCGGTTGCCGTACTCCGCGAGCGCCGCGCCGAGGTTGATCGTGGTGGTCGTCTTGCCGACGCCGCCCTTCTGGTTGGCCATCGCGACCACGCGCGCCGGGCCGTGCCGCGTCGGCCGCGCGGGCTCGGGGAACGTCGGCTTGGGCCGATTGGTCGGGCCGAGCTCGGCCTTGTTGGCGAAGGTCGTGGTCGTGCCCCACGGATTGTCAGTCGTCGGTCCCGCATGCCGCGAACCGTCGTACCTGGGATCAGACACCCGAACAACCTCCCGGACGGCACTTGCGCACCGTCGACGCCACCATCGGTCGGGACTTTACGAGCCCAGCACCCACCGGGCAAGGCCAACACGCACGCCAGCGCGGTATTGCGCGTTTGCCGCCCGCGCGCGCCGGGGACGGTCGGGGGTCACGCCCGCCATCGGGGATGCGCCGTGGCGTACACCTCGCGCAGCTTCTCGACCGTGACGAGCGTGTAGACCTGGGTGGTCGTCACCGACGCGTGGCCGAGCAGCTCCTGGACGACACGGACGTCCGCGCCGCCGTCGAGCAGGTGGGTGGCGAAGGAGTGGCGCAGGGTGTGCGGCGTGACGTCGTCGAGGCCGGCGCGGGTCGCCGCGGCGTGCAGCACACCCCAGGCGCCCTGCCGGGTCAGCCGGCCGCCGCGCGCGTTGAGGAACAGCGCCGGTGTGCCGCGCCGCCCCGCCCCGGCCAGCACGGGCCGCGCCCGTACGAGGTAGGCCCCGATGGCCTCGCGCGCATACCTCCCGATGGGCACGACGCGCTCCTTGCCGCCCTTGCCGGACAGCCGGACGACGCCGTCGTCGAGGTCGGTGTCGTCCACGTCGAGGCCGATCGCCTCGGAGATGCGCGCCCCCGAGCCGTACAGCACCTCAAGCAGCGCGCGGCCGCGGACGCACAGCGGCTGGTCCTGCGGCCCCGCGGCGTCGAGCAGCCGCTCCACCTGGGTGATGGTGATCGCCTTCGGCAGCCGCCGCGGCGGCGCCGGCGGGTGCACGTCGCGTGAGACGTCGCTCGTGGCGTGGCCGTTGCGCGCGGCGAACCGGTGCAGCCCGCGCACGGCCACGACGGCGCGCGCGGCCGACCCCGGCGACAGCGGCGGGTGCGCGCCGTCGCCCTCGCGCAGCCCGGCCAGGAACGCGACCACGTCGGACTCGTCGATCTCGTCGAACGCGGTACGTCCGCGCCCGGACAGCAGGCCGGTGTACCTGCGGAGGTCGCGGCGGTACGCCTCGAGGGTGTTGGTGGCCAGGCCGCGCTCGACGGCGAGATGGTCCAGGTACGTGCTGACGACCGCCTCCAGGCGCGGCGCGGCGGAGGCGGCGGGCGGGGCGTCCGGGACGGGGGTCAGTGCAGCACCTCGTCGAGGCCGGTCACGGGCAGGCCGTGCGCGGCGGCCACCGGCGGACAGGTGACCCGGCCGTCGTAGGTGTTCAGGCCGAGCGCGAGCGCGTGGTCGTCGGCCAGCGCGGCGCGCCAGCCCTTGTTCGCGATGGCCGCGGCGTACGGGATGGTCA
Organism: Streptosporangiaceae bacterium; assembly: GCA_036502625.1. Classification (GTDB taxonomy): domain Bacteria; phylum Actinomycetota; class Actinomycetes; order Streptosporangiales; family Streptosporangiaceae; genus DASXYG01. The sequence goes on along the minus strand of DASXYG010000122.1, from coordinate 124,389 downwards.
CGTTGGTCAGGGCGTACGTCGAGGTGTGCGGCACCGCGCCCGGCATGTTCGCCACGCAGTAGAAGACCGAGCCCTCGACGGTGTACGTCGGGGCGTCGTGCGTGGTGGGGCGGCTGGACTCGAAGCAGCCGCCCTGGTCGATGGCGATGTCGACGAGGACCGAGCCGGGCCGCATGCGCGCGACCAGGGCGTCGGAGACCAGCTTCGGCGCCTTCGCCCCCGGCACGAGCACCGCGCCGATGACGAGGTCGGCGTCGAGCACGGCGCGCTCGACCTCGTACGCGTTGGACGCCACGGTCTGGCAGTGGCCCTGGTAGATGCGGTCGGCCTCGCGCAGCTTCGCGATGTTCTTGTCCAGCAGCAGCACCTCGGCCTGCATGCCGAGCGCGATCGCGGCCGCGTTCATGCCCGACACGCCCGCGCCGATCACCACGACCTTCGCGGCGTACACCCCCGAGACGCCGCCCATCAGGATGCCGCGCCCGCCCTGCGCACGCTCCAGGGTGTGCGCGCCGACCTGCGCGGCCATCCGCCCGGCGACCTCCGACATGGGGGCGAGCAGCGGAAGCGAGCCGTCCGGCGCCTGGACGGTCTCGTAGCCGACCGCGGTGGTGCCGGCCTCCAGGAGCGCCCGTGTGCACTCCTCGGAGGCGGCGAGGTGGAGGTACGTGAACAGCACCTGGTCCTTGCGGAGCCGGTGGTACTCCTCGGCCACCGGCTCCTTGACCTTGAGGATCAGGTCGCCGGTGGCCCACACCTCGTCGGCCGAGCCGATGACGCGGGCGCCCGCCTCGGCGAAGTCGGCGTCGGGGATCGCCGAGCCGGTTCCGGCGTCCCGCTCGACGACCACGTCGTGCCCGTCCCTGACCAGCTCGTTCACCCCGGCTGGGGTGATCGCCACCCGGTACTCGCGGTTCTTCACCTCACGGGGAACACCGATCTTCACGCCCGGACCTCCTGTTCACGGCGCCATTGCCGTACGCGCGCGCCGCCTGGCGGACGGTCCGTCGCGATCAGTCCTCCGATGCGTCGGCCGGGCGCAGCCGGCCGTACCCGTCCGCGCGGGCGGCGTACGCCGCCAAGATACCCATCGCGGCCTGCTGATTGTGGATCTCCGCGCCGAAGACCTTCGCGACCGCGGCGGCCAGCGGCACCCAGGAGACCACCAGGTCGGCCTCCTCGTGTTCGCGGACGAAATGCCGCTCGGACTCGGGGATCTCCTCAAGCCCGGTGGCCAGGAAGATCCGCATCCGTTCGTCGGTCATGCCCGGCGACGTGAACAGGTCGGCCAGCACCCGCCACTCCCGCGCCCGGTAGCCCGCCTCCTCGGCGAGCTCGCGCGCGGCCGTGGCGTGCAGCGGCTCCCCCGCGACGTCGCGCAGCCCCGCCGGGATCTCCCACAGCCTGCGCTCCACCGGATGGCGGTACTGCCGGATCATCAGCACGCGCTCGGCGTCGTCGAGCGCCAGGATCGCGACCGCGCCGGGGTGGCGGACGATGTCGCGCCCCACCACCTCCCAGGGCGCGTCCGGGCCGCCGCCGGGCATGCGCACCCGGTCGGTGCGCACGTCGAAGATCGGCCCGGAGTAGCGCTCCTCGGAGGAGACGGTCTCCCAGCGCTCGGGCGTGTCGCGGACCTCGGGTTCGTCGGCGGCCTCAGGCACCCGCGACCGCCCGCGGCAGCCCGCCGTCGCGCGCCTCGGCGTAGCCGATCGCCGCCTTGACCAGCCCCGCGAACAGCGGATGCGGGCGGGTCGGGCGGGACCTGAACTCCGGGTGCGCCTGCGTGGCCACGAAGAACGGGTGGGCGTCGCGCGGCAGCTCGACGTACTCGACGAGCCGGCCGTCCGGCGAGGTGCCGGAGATGACCAGGCCCGCGGACTCCAGCGCCTCGCGGTAGGAGTTGTTCACCTCGTAGCGGTGGCGGTGCCGCTCGGAGACCTCGGCCTCGCCGTACATCTCGCGGACGAGGCTGCCCTCGGTGAGCTTCGCGGGGTACAGGCCGAGCCGCATGGTGCCGCCCATGTCGCGGTCGCCGGCGACCACGTCGGTCTGGTCGGCCATCGTGGAGATCACGGGGTCCGGTGTGCCGGGCGTGAACTCGTCGCTGTCCGCGCCGGGCATGCCGGCGGCGTCGCGCGCGTACTCGACGACCAGGCACTGCAGGCCCAGGCACAGGCCGAGCAGCGGCACGCCGTGCTCCCTGGCGTGGCGCACGGCGCCGATCTTGCCCTCGATGCCGCGCACCCCGAACCCGCCGGGGATGAGCACCGCGTCGACGCCGTCGAGCTCGCGCGCCGCGCCCTCGGCCGTCGCGCAGTCGTCGCTGCGCACCCACCGGATGACCACGCGGGTGTCGTTGCCGAACCCGCCGTGGCGCAGCGCCTCGGTGACCGAGAGGTAGGCGTCGGGCAGGTCGATGTACTTCCCGACCAGCGCCACGGTGACCTCGTTGGCCGGGCGGTGCACGCGGCGCAGCAGGTCGTCCCACTCGTGCCAGTCGACGTCGCGGAACGGCAGGCCGAGGCGGCGCACGACGTACGCGTCCAGGCCCTCGGTGTGCAGCACCTTCGGGATGTCGTAGATGGACGGGGCGTCCACGCACGACACGACGGCCTCGGAGTCGACATCGCACATCAGGCTGATCTTGTTCTTGAGGTGCGAGGTGATGGGCCGGTCGGAGCGGCAGACGATCGCGTCGGGCTGGATGCCGATGCTGCGCAGCGCGGCCACGGAGTGCTGCGTGGGCTTGGTCTTCAGCTCGCCGGACGGCCCGATGTACGGCAGGAGCGACACGTGCAGGAAGAACACGTTGTCGCGGCCGATCTCGTGGCGGATCTGCCGGATGGCCTCGAGGAACGGCTGCGATTCCATGTCGCCGACCGTGCCGCCGACCTCGGTGATGACGACGTCGACGTCGGGACCCGCCATGCCGCGGATGCGTTCCTTGATCTCGTTGGTGATGTGCGGGATGACCTGGACCGTGTCGCCCAGGTAGGCGCCGCGCCGCTCCTTCGCGATCACCGTGGAGTAGACCTGACCGGTGGTGACGTTGGCGCCGCCGGACAGCTCGGTGTCGAGGAAACGTTCGTAATGCCCGATGTCCAGATCGGTCTCGGCGCCGTCGTCGGTGACGAACACCTCGCCGTGCTGGAACGGGTTCATCGTGCCGGGATCGACGTTGAGGTACGGGTCGAGCTTCTGCATCGTGACCCGTAGGCCCCGGCTCTTGAGTAGCCTGCCGAGGCTTGAGGCGGTGAGTCCCTTCCCCAGGCTGGAGGCGACGCCTCCGGTGACGAAGAGATGCTTGGTGCTGAGCCTGTCCAAGCTCTGGGCCGAAGCCAAATTGGCGCTCCCGTGGTCGGTGAAATGGCGGGGTGACCGCCCGTGTCCACGGACCCTCAGAATATCAGCCGCCGACCCCCGGACGGGCGACTTCGCTGCTGACACCCGCGCGAGTCGGCCCTTCCGCCGGAAAATCGCGGCCCGGCCGCCGGAAACCCGCCCGCTGACGTACGGACATGACCCAAATGCGTCACCGAAAGTGACGGTACGGATTCTGCGGAAGATTTACCACGAGCCCGTGGTAAATGACGTATCGTAACTAGCTCATGACAATGCGCTGACAGCCCGGTGTCAGAAGCTTTCCCCGCCGCACTGCTCCGCCGATCAGGTCGCTCATTCCGGCCCCGCCGTATTTGGAAGCGCGATGCCCTCGGTTGCCCTTTGCATGATCGTCAAGAACGAGATGGAGTTCCTCCCCGACTGCCTCCGCCCGCTGGCCGCGCGCTGCGACCAGGTCGTGATCGTCGACACCGGATCCGCCGACGGCACCGACGCGTTCGCCCGCCGCCACGCCACCACGTTCGTCGCGCGCCCCTTCACCGGCGACTTCTCCGCCGCCCGCAACGCCGCGCTCGCCGAGGTCGACACCGACTGGGTGCTGTTCGTCGACGCCGACGAGCGGCTCGCCGCGGCGGAGTTCGAGCGCCTGCGCGCGCTGCTGCCCCTCCTGCCCGCGGACGTCGGCGGCGTCCGCCTGGTGCGCTACAGCTTCCTGCGGACCGGCGGCTTCTTCGCCGGGAACGAGCTGAAGGTGTTCCGCGCCCGCCCCGACCTCCGCTACCGGCGGCGGGTGCTGGAGACGATCGCGCCCGCGCTCACCGGCGCGGGGTTACGCGAGGTGCACGTCCCGGTCATCCTGAACCACTTCGGCCACTGCCGCCCGCCCGCCGTACGCGACGCCAAGCTCCGTACGTACCTGCGGCTCATCGACGCGCAGCTCGCCGCCGAGGGCGCCGACCCGGTCCTCGACGCGTACGCCTCGCTGATGCTGCGCAGCCTCGGCCGGTTCCGCGAGGCGCGCAACCGCTCCGACCGTTCGGTGGTGCTCGGCGCCGACCGCGCCCAGGTGTGGCTGATCCGCGGCGACGTGCTGCGCTGCCTCGGCCGCGCCTCCGACTCCCTCGCCGCGTACGACATGGGCCTGCGGCTCGCGCCGCGCAGCCCGAACCTGTGGAACATGCGCGGCGTCGTCGCGCTGGAGACCGGCGACACCGACGCCGCCGTGGCCGCGTTCACCCGCGCGCTGTCGCTGGCGCCGCGGCTGCCGCACGTGCACGTCAACCTGGGCCTGGCTGAGCAGTCGCGCGGCGCGTGGGACCGCGCGGCCGAGGAGTTTCGGCTGGCCGGGCGGCTGGACCCGGCGTTCTTCACCGAGCGCTGGAAGGGCCGGGTGGAGCGCGACCCGTACCGCCCGCTGTACAACCACACGATCTACGGCTACGCGGGCCTCGGCTACCACCTCGCGTACTGCACGATGCGCGCACGCGGCGAGCTCCCCGAGGCGAGCTGACCATGGCCGCGCCCCCCGACGACGCCACGCAGCACGCGCTGACCGCGCTGCTCGCCGAGCACGCGTCGCTGCGGCAGGAGAGCGTCCAGGCGATCGCCAACCGCATCGCCGTCATGAACTTCACGTTCGGCGCGCTCGCCGTGGTCATCGCCGCGCTGCTCGCCGGCGCGGTGGACCGTACGGTCGCCGGGCTGATCGCGCTGCTGTTCGTGCCGCAGATGGCCAAGGCGGGGCTGCTCATCTGGCTCGGCGAGTACAACAGGTCGATGCGCGCGGGCGCGTGGCTGGCGCGCATCGAGTCGCAGGTGAACCGGCTGATCGGCACCGACGGCACGCTCACCTGGGAGACGTCGCTGATCTCCCGGTCCTCGCACATGGACTACCCGTACGTCGCGACCGCCGCGTTCATCCTCGGCGCCGGCTACCTGGGGAGCCTGCTCGGCGTCTTCTACGTCACCGCCGCGGTGCCCGGCGGCACGGGCGCGCACATCGGCGGCGCGGCGGCGCTGCTGGCGTACGTCGGGGCCATCGAGACGGCGTTCGCGCGGTTCTTCTGGAGCCGCTGGCGCGACACCCGGCTGAATCCGCTGTCGGCGCACGTACTGCCCGAGCGGCCGCGCCCGCCGGCCGGGCCTCAGCCGCCGGGCGCCGACACCGGAGCGGACCCCATCGCGTAGTGGACGGTGCGGAAGCCGAGCGCGGCGGCGCGCGCCAGGTTGTGCGCGCGGTCGTCCACGACGAGCGTCCGGCCGGGCGGCACCCGCGCGACCGCCGCGTCGTACAGGCCGGGCCGGTCGGACTTGCCCGCGCCGTGCAGGTACGACAGGAACACCAGGTCGGGGTCGAGGACGTCGTCGAGGCGCAGCTCGGCGGCCTGCCAGGGGTACCAGAACGCGGTGTTGTCGGAGATCACGCCGATCCGCTTGTAGCGCCGCGCGGCCAGGCCGAGCAGCGCGGCGGCGTCCGGGCCCGGCCGCAGCAGCGTCTCCTCCAGCTCCCGGACGAGCCGCGCGGGTACGGCCACGCCGAGCGCCGCGGCCAGGCCGTCCCAGTACTCCCCCGCCGTGCGCGGGCGGCGGGAGAACTCCGGCCACAGGGCGGTCCCGGCCCGGTCGACGTCCAGCCGGTCGAGGCCGAGCCGGTCGGCCAGGCCGGTGCCCGGCGTGAGCAGCAGCGTCTCCCACGGGTCGCCGAACAGCACGCCGCCGACGTCCAGCATCAGCGTGTCGGCGGGCCGCAGCGCCGCGTCCACCTCCGCGGTGACGCGGGGCGGTGCGGTGCGAACAGGGTCGCGTGTCCGGGGCATGGCGTCGCCTCCGTCGTGATCCGCCGATCCGATGTTAGGGCCGTCCAGATCAGCGTTTTGTGTCATTATGCGCGCCCCAGGTCCGCAATTCCTTTTCAACCGCCCCACCGCGCCCGCCCAGCATTGACAATCGGAGCATGAGCGACCCCGGACTCCCCGGCCCCCGCGGCACCACCGCCGCGTACGTATGGGCGTCGATGGCCCGCGACCCCCTGCGCACGTACGAACGGCTGGCCGCGCGGTACGGCGACGCGCTGACCGTGCCGTTCTCCCCCGGCCACGCCTTCTACCTGCTCAGCCGCCCCGAGCACCTCGAACACGTGCTGGTCACCCACCAGGACGACTACCCGAAGGCGTTCACGTACCGCCCGCTGCGCGCGTTCCTCGGCAGCGGGCTGCTCACCAGCGAGGGCGACCTGTGGCGGCGGCACCGGCGGCTCGTGCAGCCGGTCTTCGCGCGCCGCCGCCTCGAACCGTTCGCCGCCCACTTCGCCGCGGCGGCCCGGCGGATGTCCGGACGCCTCGACCGCCTGGACGGCACGGCCGACCTCGCCGCGCTGATGCAGTCGCTCACGCTGGACATCGTCGGCCGCACGCTGTTCGGTACGGACCTCGGCGCCGACGCCGCGCGCATCGGCCAGGCGATCGCCGCCCTGCAGCGCGCCACGCTGGTCGCGTCGTTCCTGCCGACGATCGGCTCGACGGCCGCGACCCGGCGGGTGATGTCCCGGCTGCCCGGCGCGCCGCGCGCGGTGCGAACACTGGAGGAGGTGGTCGGCGGCACGGTCGCCCGCCGCCGCGCCCGGCCGGCGCCCGACGAGCCGCGCGACATGCTCGACCTGCTGCTCGCCGCGCGCGACTCCGACGGCCGCGCGCTGTCGGAGGAGGAGATCGCCGACGAGGTGGCGACGTTCCTGCTCGCCGGCCACGAGACCACCGCGAACGCGCTGATCTGGGCGACCACGCTGCTGTCCCGCTACCCGCGGGCCCGCGGGCGGCTGGAGGACGAGGCGGACGCCGCGCCCGAGGTAATCGACGCCGACGCGGCCGACAAGCTGACGTGGACGCGCGCGGTGCTCAACGAGACGCTGCGGCTCTACCCGCCGGCGTGGACCATCGAGCGCGAGGCGCGCGTGGACGACACCATCGCGGGCGTCCCCGTGCCGGCCGGCGCCACCCTGGCCGTGCCGCCGTACCTCCTGCACCGGCGGCCGGATGTCTGGCCGAACCCGGAGGGCTTCGACCCGGCGCGCTTCCTGCCCGGCCGCGCCGAGCGCCACCGCTACGCCTTCGCCCCGTTCGGCGGCGGCCGCCGCATCTGCGATCGGCGCCGGCTTCGCCACCATGGAGGCCACGATCCTGCTGGCCGAGCTGGCCCGCCGCCACCGCATCGACCTGGCCCCGGGCGCGCGTCCGATGCCGACGGCGTACGTCACGCTCCGCCCGGCGGGCCGCATCCCCGTGACCGTCCGGCGCCGCTGACGCGGCCGGAGTCAGGCGCCGGGGGGCATCGGGTGGGCCGGGCGGCCGTCGCGCTCGCGGCGCCCGCGGCGGGCGTTCTGGCGCGCGGTGCGGGCCAGTGAGCGCGGCGGGTTGCGCGGGTTCTCCGGCTGGATGTCGGTGCCGAGGATGGCCACCGTGAGGCCGGGCGCCGGGTTGCCGCCCGAGGCCACCGGGAGCTTGCCGGCGAGGTAGCCGGCGTGGCTGATGCCGAGCAGCGTGATGAACGCGCCGGAGAAGCCGGGCACCGAGACCACGTGCGCCGCCGCGCCGGCGTTCTGCACGATGGTGGTCGACAGGGCGGCGTAGCCGACGACCAGGACGATCGTGATCACGAAGTTCTGGAACTTCGTGACGTCCACGACCCGGTCGGCCAGCGGGCCCTCCTCCTGCATGAAGATCTGCGAGAGCCGCGGCAGGTCGCGCACACGGTCCGAGGCGGCCACGCAGTCGCCGTACGTCGCGTCCTTGCTGGCCTTCACCACCCCGGCCATCATCGTCGAGGCCAGCGAGATGCCGAGCACGCCGACGAGCTCGGGCGGCACGCTGAAGGAGTACGGGTCGGTGCTCCCCTCCGCGAGCCGCCCCCAGAACACGCCGCTGACCAGGGAGATCAGCAGGATCGTCCAGACGACGAGCTGGAATTGCGCGAGGCTGTAGCGGCCCCGGCTGTCGATGAGGATGCCGAGGATGCGGCCCCGGGCGCGCAGCCCGAGGATCACGGCGAGCAGCACCATCGCGCCCGCGGAGATCAGCCAAGTCAGCAAGATCGTGGGCATCCGGGTCCTTCGCCGAAGGGGGCGCTTACGGCAACAGAGTTCCCTAGAGATCCCGGCGCGGCAAGCGATCGAGATCAACTCGTGCCGTACGCGGCCGGTTCCGGCACGGGAGGTTTGCCGTACGCACGGGCGCCCATGGTCAACCCGAATCCCGTTCGGCTAACGTGACGGCATCGGCTATTCCGGATGGGAGGGCACATGCCGCAACCCGACGGCGCGGCCATCGCGGGCCTGGGCATGACCGCGCTGGGCAAGGTGTACGGCACGGACGCGCGGGGCCTCGCGGCGCAGGCCGTGCGGCGGGCCGCCGACGACGCGGGGCTCGCGCTCGCCGACCTCGACGGCCTGCTGGTCAGCGGCGGCATGAGCGGCGGCGTCGGCATCGACCTCGCCGCCGCGCTCGGCCTCACCGACCTGCGCATGCTCTCCAAGATCGAGTCCTTCGGCGCGACCGCGGGCGCGATGGTCGGCTACGCCGCGATGGCCGTGCGCAGCGGCGCCGCGTCCGCCGTGGCCTGCGTCTTCGCCGACGCGCCGCTGCGCGAGGGCACCTCGGCCGGCTCGGTGTACCGCCGCGCCGACAAGGGCGGCGCGGTCCCCGAGTGGCACGGCCTGCCCGGCTACACCGCCGCCATGGGCGCGCGCTACGGCGTGAACACGCTGTACGCGCTGGCCGCGCGGCGGCACATGGAGGCGTACGGCACGACGAGCGAGCAGTTCGGCGCGATCTCCGTGGCGCAGCGCGCGTGGGCCGCGCGCAACCCGTACGCCCAGATGCGCGACCCGATCACGCTGGCCGACCACCAGGCGTCCCGCATGATCGCCGAGCCGCTGCACCTGCTCGACTGCTGCCTGGTCTCCAACGGCGGCATCGCGGTGATCGTCACCTCCGCCGAGCGCGCCCGCGACCTGGCCCGCCCGCCCGTGCACATCTGGGGCTGGGCGCAGGGCCACCCCGGCACCCGGCTGGCGCGCGGCTCCGGGTTCGGCCTGACCACCGGCGCGGCGACGTCCGGGCCCGCGGCCATGAAGATGGCCGGGATCACCGTCGACGACGTGGACGTCTGCGAGCTGTACGACTGCTACACGTACACGGTGCTCGTGTCCCTGGAGGACTACGGCTTCTGCGCGAAGGGCGAGGGCGGCGCGTTCGTCGAGGACGGGGCGCTCGGGCCGGGCGGCCGGCTGGCCGTCAACACCGGCGGCGGCCAACTGTCGGGCTACTACATGTGGGGCTTCACGCCGCTGTCCGAGGCGGTCGTCCAGGCGCGCGGCGACGGCGGCGACCGGCAGGCGCCGCGCAACGACGTCGTCCTCGTCAGCGGCAACGGCGGCATCCTCGACCACCATTCGACGCTGGTCCTGTCCCCGGAGGCGACGGCATGAGCACGGACGTACCGGTGATCCGCCGCGACGAGGCGTCGGCCCCGTTCTTCGACGGCGCCGCACGCGAGGAGCTGCTGATCCGCCGCTGCGCGGGCTGCGGCCGTACGCACGCCCCGACGGTCACGGCCTGCCCCGACTGCGGCGGCACCGACCTGGCCTGGGTCCCCGCCGCCGGTACGGCGACGCTGGTCACCTGGGCCGTGCCGTACGACCGGGCGTCCGCCGCGCCCGCGCTGGTCTTCGCCTTGGTGGAACTCGCCGAGGGCCCCTGGATGCACACCCGCGTGGACGCCGACCCGGCCGCCCTGCACGCCGGGCAACCCCTGTCCGCCCGCTTCGTCCACCCTGATGACGGCGAGAGCTTCACCGTGTTCGTCCCGGCCTAAGGAGACTGCCGTGCGCACCCCGATCACCGAGATGTTCGGCATCGAGTTCCCGCTGCTGGCGTTCAGCCACTGCCGCGACGTGGTGGCCGCGGTCACCAACGCCGGCGGCATGGGCGTGCTCGGCGCCGTCGCCCACGCGCCCGAGTCGCTGGAACACGAGCTCGCCTGGATCGACGACCAGGTGGGCGGGCGGCCGTACGGGGTCGACGTGCTCGTGCCCGGCAAGATCTCCGACGCCGCGGGCAAGGACGACATCGCGTCCTACATCCCCGACGAGCACCGCGCGTTCCTCGCCGACCTCCTGACGCGCTACGGCGTCGAGCCCCCGGACCAGGCGCGCCGCGCGCGCGGATCCGGCCGGCGGGTGACCAAGGAGGGCGCCACCGAGCTCATCGACGTGTCGCTGGCGCACCCGGTCGCGCTGATCGCCAGCGCGCTCGGCCCGCCGCCGCCGGAGATGGTCGCCGCCGCCCGTACGAAGGGCGTCCCGGTCGCGGCCCTGGTCGGCACCGTCGAGCACGCGCGGCGGCAGGTCGCGGCCGGCGCGGATGTGATCATCGCGCAGGGCGGCGAGGCGGGCGGCCACACCGGCGAGATCTCCACGCTGGTCCTCGTCCCCGAGGTCGTGGACGCGGTCGCGCCGCTGCCCGTGCTGGCCGCGGGCGGCATCGCGACCGGCCGCCAGATGGCCGCCGCGCTGGCGCTCGGCGCCGCCGGCGTGTGGTGCGGCTCGGTGTGGCTGACCACCGAGGAGGCGGAGACGCCGCCGGTGGTGAAGGAGAAGATGCTGGCCGCCACGTCACGCGACACGATCAGGTCCCGCTCCCGTACGGGCAAGCCCGCGCGCCAGCTCGCGTCGGCGTGGACCGCCGAATGGGAGGGCCCCGGCTCCCCCGGCACGCTGCCCATGCCGCTGCAGATGGTGCTCGCCGAGGGCGCCATGCGGCGGATCACCCAGGCCAGTGAGGCGGGCGTGCCGGGCGCGCAGGAGCTGGCGAACTACTTCGTCGGCCAGTGCGTCGGCCAGATGAACGCGGTCAAGCCGGCCAAGCAGGTGGTGTACGACATCATCGAGCAGTTCGGCGACGCCCTGACCCGCCTGGAGACGATCACCAAGGACTAGCGCGCCGCGTTGAGGACGTACTGGTGGATCGGCCGCCCCGGGCCACGGCGCACCTGCTGGTCCACCAGCTCGGCGAGGCGGCGGTAGCCGGTGGCGTTCGGGTGGAAGCTCGCCGGGCGCGCCTTCAGGTGGCGGATGTCCAGGTCGAGGCCGTTGACGTACGGCGTGGGGGTGCCCACCTCGTGGCCGGCGAACGCGGTGTAGGCGTCGACGAACTCGACGGTGCCGGGGCCGCTCTTGCGGTCGATCCGCTGGTCGACGCCGCGCGCCGCGGCCTTGAGCGTGTCGTCGAGGCGCCGGGCCATCGCGTTGAGCCACCGCTGGTCGGTGGTGCCGATCGTGGCGGCGCTGCCGGACGGGCCCTCGGGGAACAGCCGCGGGTAGCCGACCATGATGATCCGCGCGGCCGGGCTGCGCCGGTTGATCTCGCCGAGCAGCGCCGTGACGTCGGCCTTGATGCGCGGCAGCCGCGCGTTGACCGCGGAGTTCTGCGCCCGGCAGCCCGCGGAGAACGGCACCTTCACGACGCAGTTCGTCAGGACGCCGGAGAACCCCGCGTCGTTGCCGCCCACGCTGAGCGTCACCAGGGTGGTGCCCGGGCCGAGGGTGGCGAGCTGCGACGGCTGGCCGTACTGCCCGTTGCGCACGCCCGCGACGGTGGCGCCCGCGCAGGCCGTCTGCGCCACGCTGCCCTTGAACGTGAACGCCGCGCCCACCGCCTTGTAGTACGCCAGGGGCGAGCGGTGGCAGCGCTGCGCGCCCTGCTCCGTGCCGTCGGTGGCGCCGGTGTAGGCGCCCTCGCCTGAGGAGTAGGAGTCGCCGAGCGCGGCGTAGCCGCCGCGTGTGGCCGCCTCGAGCGGGGTGAGCGGCCGGGTGGTGGGCGGCTTGGGCAGCGTCCCGGTGAACCGGCCGCCGCCGGACAGCCCGAACGGCACCACGATCGCCGCCGCCAGCAGCACGACCGCGACGGCCGCGAGGATCCGGGTGAGCCGCCGGCGCGGGAGGCGCGTGTGGACCCAGCGCAACGATCGCCGGTGCCAGGCCCGTCCCTCGCCCACCGGCACCTCCCCGCTCGCACCTTTGGCACAGATTACGCCGGGATCTCCCCCACTCGCGCCGCGCGCCCTTGTCCACAACCGGTTCCGTACGCCCGGCCGGGGCGCGCCCGCTCCGCTAGGTTCGGGTCACGCGGACCCGAGCACCGGAGCAGCCATGAAGCCGAACCGCTCCATCCCAGCGGCCACGGTCATCCCCGTCCTGATCTATCCCGACGTGCGCGCCGCCGTCGCCTGGCTGGGCGCGGCCTTCGGCTTCGCCGAGCGGGTGCGCATCGGCGAGGACCACCGCTCGCAGCTCGCGGTGGGCGACGGCGCGGTGATCGTCGGCGACGTGCGCGGCGAGCGCCGCCCGCCGCGGCCCGGCGAGGTCACCGGCTCGGTGATCGTGCGCGTGGACGACGCGCGCGCGCACTGCGAGCGCGCCCGCCGCAACGGCGCGCGCGTCGTCATGGAGCCCACCGACTTCGAGTTCGGCGAACGGCAGTACACCGCCGAGGACCCCGCGGGCCACCAGTGGACGTTCTCCGAGACCCTCGCCGACATCGCGCCCGAGGAGTGGGGCGGCACGTCCGTCGGCTGACGCCCGGGGTCAGGCCTGGTGGGCGATCCGGCCGTCCAGCACGGTCAGCCAGGCGTCCACGCCGCGCAGCGCGTCGCCGGCGGTGGTCCGCAGGTCCGCGTCCAGCACCGTCACGTCGGCGAGGTAGCCGGGCGCCAGCGTGCCGATCCGGTCCTCCATGCCCAGCGCGTACGCCGCGTCCGCGGTGTGCGCGCGCAGCGCCTCGTCCACGGTCATCGCGTGCTCGGCGCCGATCTCGCCGCCCTCGCGCGTACGCCGCAGCACCGCGTTGGCCACCGTCTCCATCGGCCGCAGGCTGGACACGAACGAGTCGCTGGACAGCACCGGCCGCAGCCCGGCGTCCAGCTCCTCGCGGATCGGCTGGAGCCGGTGCGCCCGGTCCGCGCCGAGCCGCCGTACGAAGTCCGTGCCGCTGTCGTACAGGAAGTTCGGCTGGTTCACCGGGATGACGCCGTGGTCGGCGAACTCCCGTACGTGCGCCGGGGTCGGGTAGCCGCAGTGCTCGATGCGCGGCCTGGCGCCGTCCCCGGCGGCCTTCATGGCCGCCCGGATCGCGGCCATCGTGTGGTCCATCGCCAGGTCGCCCTGCGTGTGGATGCCGACCTGCCAGCCCTGCCCGGCCGCGCGGCGCACGATCTCCGTGAGCCGCTCGGGGCCGTGGTAGCTGCTGCCGGCGAACTCGCCGTGCTCCCCGTACGGCGTGCTGAACAGCGCCGTACCGCCGAGCAGCGTGCCGTCGGAGTAGAACTTCATGGCGCCGAACCGCAGCCAGTCGTCGCCGAACGGCCCGGCGAGCCCAATCGCGGCCATCGCGTCGAGCTGGTGCGACAGCGGCATGCCGACGGTCCGCAGCGGCAGCGTGCCGGCCGCCCGCGCGGCCCGGTAGACGCGCAGCTCGCGCGCTGACACCTGCGGGTCGCAGACGGTGGTGACGCCCGCCGACAGGTACGTGTCGCCGGCCGCGGCCAGCCAGCCGAGGAGCTGCTCCTCCGGCAGGTCGGTGTGGAAGTTCGGCCCGTGGCAGCCGATGTCCACCGCGACCGGGAGCAGCCGCTCCATCGCGGCGTCCAGCACCATGCCGGTCGGCCGCCCGGCCTCGTCGCGGACGAACCGGCCGCCCGCCGGGTCCGCGACGTCCTCGCCGATGCCCCGCCACGCCAGCGCCGCCGAGTTCACCACCGCGTGGTGGCCGGACACGTGGTAGACGATCACCGGGTGCGCGGTCGTGGCCTCGTCCAGCAGCCGCCGCGTGGGCCGCCCTCCGGGGTACTTCGCGTCGTCCATGCCGAACGCGCGGATCCACTGCCCGGCGGGCGTGCGCGCCGCCTCGGCCGCGATCCGCGCCACCAGGTCCGCGCCGTCGCGCACGCCCGGGTAGCGCGCGTCGACCGAGGCCAGCGCCTCCGCCGTGGACAGCAGGTGGTTGTGCACGTCGATGAGGCCCGGCAGGACCGTACGGCCGCCGGCGTCGATTCGCCGCGCGTCCGGCCCCGCGGCGGCCTCGACGTCCGCGGCGCGGCCGACCGCGACGACCCGCCCGTCGCGGACGGCTACGGCCTCGGCCCGCGGCCGCCGCGGATCCATCGTGCGGACATCGGCATTGGTGATGACGAGCGCGGACACGTGAGGTGGTCCCTCCTCTTCTGAGTTCGTACGGGCGCGGTCAGGCGGCCGGCGCGGGGGCGGGCGCCGTCTCGGTGTCGCCGACGCGCGGCGCCCGCAGCGTGCAGGAGATGCCGAGCAGGCACATGGCGATCAGCAGGATGATGACGCCCCAGATGTTGCCCATGGCGGTCAGCAGCGCCGTGCAGACGATCGGCGCGAACCCGCCGAAGACCGCCCCGGCGATCTGGTAGCTCAGCGAGATGCCGGTGTAGCGGACCCGCGGCGTGAACATCCGCGCGAGGATCACCGGCAGCGGCCCGTACGTCCCGGACAGCCCGATCCGCATGATCACGATCATCGCGAAGATCAGCGCCTCGTTGCGCGTGCCCATCAGCAGGAACTGCGGCGTCGCCAGCACGGCCACCGCGATCAGCCCGCCGACGACGATCTTGCGCGCGCCGACCCGGTCGCCGAGCCACGACACGATGATCGTCGCCACGATCTCCACGAACGCCGCGAAGCTCAGCGCCGACAGCACCGCGGTCTCCGACATCCCGACGTCCTTGCCGGTCGCGTACGCGGTGAGGAACGTCGTCAGGATGTAGTAGCCGCCCACCGCGACCGGCAGCGCCCCGATGCCGAGCAGCACGGTCCGCCAGTCCGTACGGAAGACCTGGCGTACGGGCAGCTCCGTCTCCTTGCTCGTCTTCTCCGCCTCGGCCATCGCCTCGGCGAGCACCGGCGACTCCTCGACCTTCAGCCGGACGACCAGCCCGACGATCACCAGCACCGCCGAGAGCAGGAACGGCACGCGCCAGCCCCACGCCTGGAGCGCGCCGCTGCCGAACGACGCCATCAGCCCGAAGATCCCGCTGGCGAGCAGCGCCCCCACGGAGTTGCCGAGCTGCGCGAACGAGCCGTAGAAGCTCTTGCGGTGCTCCGGCGCGTGCTCCACGGCGATCAGCGCGGCGCCGCCCCACTCGCCGCCCACCGCGAGCCCCTGCACGAACCGCAGCAGCACCAGCAGCGCCGGCGCGGCCGCGCCGATCGTCGCGTACGTCGGCAGCAGCCCCACGAGCAGCGTCGCCACGCCCATCATCAGCAGCGTGACGACCAGCGCCGACTTGCGGCCGACCCGGTCGCCGAAGTGGCCGAAGACGATGCCGCCGAGCGGCCGGGCGAAGAAGCCGACGGAGAACGTCGCGAACGACGCCATCAGCCCGACCGCGTGGCTCGTCCCCGACGGGAAGAAGAGCTGGGCGAACACGAGCGACGCCGCCGTCGCGTAGACGTAGAAGTCGTACCACTCGATGGTGGTGCCGACGAGCGCGGCGAACGCGGCCCGCCCGGGATGCCGGGTGGTCGTGGCGCGACCGGCCATGGGGGTCCTCCCGTCGTCAATGCAGGTGAGACGACGGTAGAGCCCATGGCATCCGAACACGCTGGACGATCCGTACACTCGGGCCAGGCGAAAAAGTGCGATCCGCACAACCGGGCGACACGGGACGGCACGACCATGGCACTGACCGCGCGCGACGTGCTCAACATGCCGGATCTGCGGCTGAACCTGCTCGCGGGCGGCGGCGGTCTGGCGCGCGAGGTCCGCTGGGCGCACGTCATCGAGCTGGCCGACCCCGTGCCGTGGCTGCGCGGCGGCGAGCTCGTCCTCACCGTCGGCCTCGGCCTGCCGGAGGACCCCGCGGGCCAGCGCGCGTACGTGCGGCGGCTCGCCGAGGCGGGCTGCGCCGGGCTGGGGTTCCCGCCCGGCGAGATCATGGCCGAGCTGCCGCCCGAGGTGCTGCGCGCCGCCGACGACCTCGACTTCCCCGTCATCGCCGCCCGGCCACCGACCCCGTTCGTGGCCATCACCGAGGCGGTCGCCCAGTGGTACGCCGAGGCACGCTCACGCGACGTCCGCAAGGTCATCGCCGTCCAGGACGCCACGGCCCGCGCGGCGCTGCGCTCCGGCGTCGCCGGCGTCCTCCGCGAGCTCGCCGCGGGCACCGGCGCCGAGGCGCTGGTCGTGACGGCACGCGGCGACCCGCGCGCGGTCGCCCCGTCCGGCGAGCGCCCCTGGCACGCCGCCGTCATCGAGGCGGTGTCCGGCGACGACCACGCCGCCCCCGCCCGCGGCGCCCTGAGCCTCCGCCACGCCACCCTCGACGTCCACGTCCAAAGCCTCGGCTTCTCCCACCCGCCCCCGTCCGGCCACGGCGTCTCGCCCCTGCTCGGCTGGCTCGCGGTCGCCTGTCCCGCGCCGCTGACCGAGCAGGTGCGCATGCTGGCGAACCACACCGCGTGCCTGCTCGGCCTGGAGTTCGAGGGCGTGCGCGCGGCCCGCGCCCGCGCGCAGGAGCAGCGCGCCGCACTGTTCGCCGCGGCGCTCGACGGCGGCATCCCGGCGCCGGAGTCCGAACGGCTGCTGCCGCTGCCGCCCGCCCCGTACGAAGTGGTGGTGGCCCGCGCGGACGACATGACGCCGCAGGCCCTGGCGTCCCCGGCGCTCGACGCCCTCGGCGACATCCTGTCCGACCCCGTAGCCGAGCACGCCACCGCCGAGCGCCTCGTGGTGTGCCCGCGCCCGGAGGGCCTGGTCCTCGTCCTGCCGGACCGCCGCCCCCGGCTCGGCGCCGCGTTGGCCGCCCGCCTGCGCGCGCTCACCGGCCGCCCGGTCACCGCGGGCGCCGTCCGCGCCCGCGACCGCGCACGCCTGCCGTCCGCGATCTCCGGCGCCGCCGCCCTCGCCGGCCGCGGCCACCCCGGCTACGCCCACGCCGACGACCTCGACGCCTGGTCCCTGCTCGAAGACGCACTGGACGCCGACGGCATCCGCCGCTTCACCGACAACGTCCTGCAACGCCTGCGCGACCACGACACCCGCGCCGCCGGCCAGTCCACCAGCGGCTCCCTGCTCACCTGCCTGCGCGCCTACCTGGACGCCGGCGGCAACCTGGAGGCGGCGGCGCAGAACCTCGGCGTCCACCGCAACACCCTGCGCACCCGCCTCCGCACCGCCGAACGCGTCAGCGGCCGCTCCCTCGACCGCGCCCGCGACCGCCTGGAACTCTGGCTGGCGGTCACCCTCGCGGACACCTAGCCGGGGATGACCGCCCCAGGGTCAGAACGTACGAAGCGCGTCGTCGAACCCGTCCCGCAGGTCGTGCCGCGACCGGTACGCGCGCCTCGCCGTAGCGGCGCCCGTGCTCAGCCGGCTCGCCACCTCGTCCGGCCCGACGAGCACACCGCCGCCGAGGTAGGCGGGTTCGGCCAGCCGCGTGCGCACCCCGGGCCCACCCGAGACGTACGCGCCCGTGCGCCAGCCCGTCTCCTCGTCCCACACGAGCGCGCGCAGCGCCCGCGTGGACGTACTCCTGGTGGCGTCCGCGAGCAGGATCGTGGCGTCGCGCGGGTCACGCGGATCGAGCCAGCTCGCCTGCGGGCGAAGGCCGCCCGCCGCGAGCGCGCGTACGGTGTCGGCGACGTAACCGCGCAGAAGGTCAAGCCACGGGTCCGGGTGTGCATCGGGGGTGATGCTCGGGTTCATTGGCGCCGTCCCTCCGGTAGCTTCGGACGCAGTATGCAATATCGCCACGCTCGTCCGATTTAACGGACTGCCCCGAATACCGGATTCGACGCGACCGCGATCACCGCGCGCACACCCGTAGCCCCCCGCGCTCAACGGGGGAAACCTGCGGCAATGTCCTTTTGCTAGGGTCCTTTAACCTCCCGCATATCGCCCCGGCTACTGTTCGGTACCTGCCGCCTGTCGCTGCTCGGCGACACGGGCCGCATTCGCGTGCGCACTCCACTTCCCCGCGTCCGCGGAATTCACCGCGAACGCGGCGGCGGTGTCGCGGAATCGGGCGGCCGGTTTCTGGAAGAGCGCACCGGACGGGCAGTCGATCTCTTCCTCGTCGTAGATGCGCACCAGGTCGAATCCGCGACCCTTGTAATAGGTGTGCAGATCGTAATTGGTCGACCACGCATCGAGCCGGACGTGTTCGGCGCCGTACGCGCACAGCCCGAGCCGGCCCACGGTGTCGAGCAATTGCCCGCCGAAGCCGCGGCCCTGGTATTCCGCGCCGCGCCGTACCGCCATGCGGTGCGCGTAGACCGCGGGCTCCGCGCATTCCTCCGGGGACCACAGCTCGGGCAGGCCCCGCGCCGGATAGCCCTGCCAGTCGGCGGTGAGGGTCGCCACGGCCACGTCGCCGTCGGCCAGCACCCAGGTCTTCCCGGCGCGGATCGCGGCCCGGATGCGCGCGTCGCGGGCCGGGCGGTCGGGCCAGGGACGCTGCCACTGGTCCGTGCCCTTGCCCGCGAGCCACGCGCTCGCCCCGGCGATCAGGCCGAGTATCCCGTCGAGGTCGCTTTCCCGCGCGAGGCGGAGTTCGTATTCGTTTCGCATGACTTCGTCGTCACGTTTCCTGTTCGGTGGCCATTGACGGTCGAGGGGGAACGCTCCCGGTGAAGATCTCGAACTCGTTGCGGTCGGCCGGGTAGGTCGTGACCGTGACGCGGACGGGATTGCCGTCCTTGTCGAATGTCGTGCGCCGGTGCTCCAGCATGGCGACGCTGCCGACATCGGGAAGCGCGAAGAACGCGGCCTCCGTGGAGTCGGGCGCGCGGGCGGAGATCCGGTCCACCGTGCCCGCCTCCTCGATGCCGAGCTTCTCTTTCAAATACGCGATCGCGCCGCGCGGAATATCGCTGACCATCAGCAATTCCGTGGCGCCGCCGTTCACGAACGACATCGGGTAGTACGACGTCTGGAGCGAGAACGGGCGCTCGTCGATGAACCGCTGCTGGCGTCGCACGACGACCTGCTCGCCCCGCTCGATGCCGAGCGTGCCGGACAGCCATTCGTCGGCCCGCTCGAGCTCGACGCGCGGCTGAGAGGTGCGGGCCGCGCGGCCCTCGCGCTTCGCGCCCTCGTGATAGCCGACGGTCTCCGTCTGGCGGCCGACGGTCAGGTTCGCGACGAACGGCTTGATCTCCTCGACGACGAACGTGCCGCGGCCGGCCTGCTTCTCGACGATGCGCCGCGACACGAGGAAGTCGATGGCCTGCCGCACCGTGTTGCGGGAGATGTCGCCGTAGAACTCCTGGAGCCTCGCCTCCGTTGGGAGCTGGTTGGCACCGCGCTGCTGGGTGGAGTCCTCCGTGGCGAACTCCCCCGTGTCGATGCGGGCGCGCAGGTCGTCGGCGATCTCGCGCCATCGCGGACCGGCCATCATCCCTCCTCGTTGAGAGATTCCAACATCCCAACCTTAAGAATCTTTAGGATGGTTCTTGCAGGTAAAACCATTCTGCCAGACCCTGCCATACGAATCTATAGCATGATCCGGTTTGTCCCCTGCGTGAGATTGGTAAACAACCCAACAACGCCAAAGGTTGGGATGAATGGCATGGCAGGCATGATGGGTCTCAGACTACTCGCCCCGATGACCGGGCGCAGTACGACACACGAGATCGTGCCGGCCTTGCCGCTTTCCGGCCCGTATCCCGAGGTCAGCGCCGCTTCTTCCGGCGCGCCGGCCTCGGCCGCCCCGGGGGCACGGAGGTCCGCCGTCCGCCGTCCCGTGCCCCCCAACCCCCACGGCACCGAGGAGGTAGACGCCGTGCTGACTTCCCAGTTCCCCTGGCCGTTCCGCATCGGCCACAGTGTCCGGCCCGGCAACCGGCCCGCGCTGCTCGGACGGCTAGCCGACACCCTCCGGCGGCCCGACCGCCCGCGCACCACCGGGCTCTTCGCCGACGAAGAGGCCACCTTCTGCACCTGCGTCGCGTTCGACATCGTGGCCTTCGGCTCGCGCTGCCACGACGACGACCTCCAGGTCTTCGTCCACCGCAGCCTCTACCAGATCCTGGAGATCGCCTTCGAGCGCGCCGGAATCGGCTGGGCGGCCTCCCACCGGGAGGACCGGGGCGACGGGGCCCTGATCATCGTCCCGATGGGCACCGCGCCCGCCGCGCTGATCGGCCCCCTGGTCGGCGAGCTGGCCAACTGCCTGCGGCTGTACAACAAGCTCGTCGCCGACGCCGCGCAGATCCGGCTGCGCATGGCCGTCCACAGCGGCCCGGTCTACGCCGACGCCAACGGCCTGGTCGGCCGGTGCCTGGTGCACCTGTTCCGGATGCTCGAGGCGCCGGAGTTCAAGCACACGGTGGCCGGGTCCGGCGCGAACCTCGGCGTGGTCGCCTCCGACCGGCTGTACCGCGACGTCATCGAACCGTCCCGGTCGACGATGGACCTCGGCACCTACCGGCCCATCGAGGTCGTCCTGAAGGAGACGCGCTCCCCCGCGTGGATGCACGTGCCCGGCGAGCCGCCGCCCGCTGAGCTGCGCGACCTTCCCCTGCCCGCCTGACGGGCGGGCCCCGCCCGTGACATTTGTCCCGGGGAGCCCGGGATCAACGACACTGCCGCCGGCCGCCCGGGGCCGGACACGCTTGAGGCGCCCTACTCGAAGGAGTCGCGTCATGCGCCGTCTGGCCCCGGTGATCGGCCTTTTCCTGCTCGCACCGCTCGTCGCGGAGTTCCTGCTCGGGAACCTGTCGATCACGATGCTGCCCATGCTCGTCATCCTCGCCCCGCTGTACGGCGGCGGTGCGCTGGTGATCCGTGAGACCACCCGGCGGCTGGGCCGCGGGTGGCCGACGATGCTGCTGTTCGCCGCGGCGTACGGGGTGTTCGAGGAGGGCATCACGACGCTGTCCCTGTTCAACCCCGACTACGCGCACGGCCACCTGATGGACTCCGGGTTCATCCCGGCGCTCGGCATCGCGGGGCCGTGGACGGTCAGCGTGATCACGCTGCACGTCGTCTGGAGCATCAGCACGCCCATCGCGCTGGTCGAGCTCTTCGTGCCGGACCGGCGCACGACGCCGTGGCTGGGGCGCACCGGCCTGATCGTCGCGGCGGTGCTGCTCCTCTTCGGCGGCGTCGGGAGCCTGATGGGCACCGAGGCGGCGTACCCGTACACCCCGACGTTCGAGCAGATGGCCGGCGCGGTCGTGGTGATCGTCGCGCTCGTGCTCGCCGGGCTGCGCGCCGGCCGCGGGCCCCGCGCGGCGGCCGGGCGTACGGCGCCGAGCCCGTGGATCGTCGGCGGCACCGCGCTGGTCGCCGCGGCGGCGTACAAGGAGCTGCCGAACGGCTGGAACCCGTGGCTGATCACCGGGCTCGTGCCGGCCGTCGGCCTGGCCATGGTCGCCGCGGTCGTGTACTGGTCCGCCGGGTCCGGCTGGGACGACCGGCACCGGCTCGCGCTCGTCACGGCGGCGCTCGCCGTCTACGCGATCACCGCGTTCTGGCAGGTGCCGATGATGGGCGCCTCGCCCGCCGTGGAGCTGGCCGGGCACATCGTGCTCGCGATCGGCGCGGCCGCGCTGGTGGTGCTCGCCGCGCGGCGCATCAGGTCCGCGGGCGCGCCGGTGGAGGCCGCCGTCACCGGACGGCCGTGACCAGCGCCTTCGCATCGTCGTCCGGCAACGCGATGCCGAACGTGCCGCGCAGGACGGCGACCAGGGAGTCGTCGTCCAGCGCGCGCACGTCCGTACGGCCGTCCGGCGCGATCGTGGTCAGCTCGCGGCCGCGCAGCCGGGTGCGGGCCGCGTCGGTGGTGCGCATGGCCACCGCGTGGCCGACGAACGGGGACGTGGCGTGCGTGGAGACGAAGTAGTTCGTGGTGAAGTAGTCGACCCAGTGCTGCGGGTCCTCGATGAACGTGTGCAGCGGCGACCAGGTGCCGTCGGCCTCGCGGGAGAGCAGCCGCCAGCCGGGCCCGTACCGCTCGATCCGGTACGCCCAGGGGCCCTGCTCGCTGACCGCGCCGTCGGCGAGCGGCACGGGCTCGGGCACGCCGAAGCCGAAGCCCACGTCGGCGATCCAGGGGCCGCCGTCGGTGCCGACGCGGAGCAGGGCGTGCGTACGCGGGCGGATCTTCGACGCGTCCGCCGCCGCGATCCGCGCGTTCAGCCGGACGACCGGGAAGCCGAGGCGGTCGAGCACGGCGCCGAACAGCGCGGCGTGCTCCAGGCAGTAGCCGCCGCGGCCGCGCCGGACGATCTTGTCCTGGAGGTCGTCGAGGTCGACGGAGATCTCCCGGCCGAGCACGATGTCGAGGTTCTCGAAGGGGATGGCCTCGGTGTGCGCCCGGTGCAGGGCGCGCAGCGCGGCGGCGGTCGGTTCGCGCGGCCCGGTGTAGCCGACCCGGGCGAGGTACGCGTCGAGGTCGAGCCGTTCGGGATGCCAGTCGCTCATCACAGCTCCTTACCTTCACACCGTGTGTACTTTGCTAAGGTACACACGATGTGAAGATCTGAGCAAGGGACCGCTGATGCGCGATGCCACGACCGGCAATGCCCGCGGCCGCCGTACGCGCACGGCGCTGCTCGACGCCACGCGGGCCATCCTGGAGCGGTCCGGCTTCGGCGGGCTGACGATGGCCGCGGTGGCGGCGCGCGCCGGGGTCAGCCGCCGCGCCGTCTACCTGCACTTCGAGACCCGCACCGACCTCATCACGGCGCTGTTCGACCACGTGAGCGACGCCGAGGGGCTGAGCGACTCGCTGAACCCGGTCTTCGACGCGGCCGACGCGCGGGCGGCGCTGCGCGCGTGGGCGCGGCACCTCGCGTACTTCCAGCCCCGCGTCATGGCCGTCTACCAGGCCGCCCAGGCCCACGCATCCGCCGACCCGGACGCCGCACGTCACCTGGCCCAGGTCGCCGACGACCAGCGCTCCGTCTGCACCCGCATCGCGAAACGCCTGGCCGCCGAGAACCGCCTGGCCGCACCATGGACGGTCCCGACCGCACGCGACATGCTCTGGGCCCTGATCTCCCCCGACATGATCCACCGCCTCCTGGCCGACCAAGCCTGGCCCAACCACCGCCTAGCCACCCACCTGGACGCCATGCTCACCGCAACCTTCCTCACCACCCCCAAGTAAGCCCCCCAGAGCGCACCCCCCACCGTCCAGCACGACGCCCCTGGCCAGGGGGAGGGGGTGGGGGGGGGCGAGCCGCACCCGCCCGCACGCCCCATTACTCACCACGACGTCCCTGGCCGGAGCGGAGCAAGCCGCACCCGGCCGCACGCCGCACTGTTCGCCACGACGCCCCTGGCCGGGGTGAAGTAAGCCGGGCTCGGGCGCACGCCGCGTTACTCACCGCGACGGCCCTCACCGGCCCAGAGTGAGCCGCGCCCGGGCACACGCTTCCTTGATTACCGCGACGTCCTTGGCTGGCACGGGGGCGAGCCGCGCCCGGGCGCACGCCGCGCCACTCACCACGACGCCCCACGTCGGGGCGAGGTGAGCCGTGCCTCCAGGGTGTGCGGCTCGGGGGGTGGTCAGAGGTCGGATCGGGGGTCGCCGGCTAGGCGGTGGAGGTCGGTGAGGGTGGGGGCGTGGCGTTCTGATGAGGGGGGCAGCGCGCCGGCCAGGCGCCACTCGGGGTGGGCGGTGGAGAGGGGTTCTGTTACGTCGGGGTCGTGGCCGGCGGCGGGGTCCTCGCCTATCCACTCGCGCAGGGCGCGCAGGGGTGGCAGGCCGCGGTCGTAGGCCCGGCGCAGGCGCTGGTGCCACGCGCTCGCGGCGTTCGAGGCGTTGACGGTGCCCGCGGCGGCGCGTTCCACGAACCCGGCCGCGTCGTCGTCCTCGGCGGCCCAGAGGTAGCCGAGGACGGTGCCGTCGCCGGCGACCGCCGGGGCGTAGCTGATCGGGCCGTCGGTGTCGCGGGCGTAGAAGGACGGCTCGGGGGCGCGCTGATCCGCGCCGCACGCGTCGGCCGGGGCGCCGCCCCTGCCCTTCCTGTGCCGTTCCTCCCGCTCGGGTTCGGCGGCGAGGCGAACAAGTTCCGCCAAGGTGGCGGCCTCCCACTCATCGGTGTCGTTCAGGGCGCCGGCCCTGTCGTCCGGGTGGCGGCGCCAGTCGTCGATGACGTCATCTCGGGTGTGCGCCGCACGCAGCCGGCGGCGCCATTCGCCGTCGGCGGCGGCACCGGCCCGGCCGGCGTCGGGACGGGGGACGAACCCGCGGCCCGCGGGCGCCCACCAGAGGTAGCCGATCACCGTGTTCCCCCGGTAGACCCGCTCGTAGCGGACCGGCCCGTCGGCCGGACCGGGGTAACCGTAATCGCTCACTGTCCCTTCCTATCGGGACCAGACGCACGATGCGGTCGAAAACGCGCAACTCACCACGCGCGGAAAATCTCCGCGGCGGATCGCGCGCGGCCACACTAGTTGACGCCGGCTTCCTTCATGTCGCGAATTTCGCGCTTGAGCTCGTGGATCTCGTCGCGGAGGCGGGCCGCGAGCTCGAACTGGAGGTCGGCGGCCGCGGTGTGCATCTGCTCGGTGAGCTGGTCGACCATGGCCGACAGCTCCTCGCGCGGCTTGTCGCCGAGCTCGGCCGAGCGGAGCTTCTTCGACGACAGGCCGGGCACCGGCGCCTTGCCGCGGCTCTGCTGGCGGCCCGAACCCCCGATCAGCTCCTCGGTGTCGGCGTCCTCGCGGGCGAGGGTGTCGAGGATGTCGGCGATCTTCTTGCGCAGCGGCTGCGGGTCGATGCCGCGCTCGGCGTTGTACGCCTCCTGCTTCTCGCGGCGGCGGTTCGTCTCGTCGATCGCGTTGCGCATGGACGGGGTGATCGTGTCCGCGTACATGTGGACCTGGCCGGAGACGTTGCGCGCGGCGCGGCCGATCGTCTGGATCAGGGACGTGCCCGACCGGAGGAAGCCCTCCTTGTCGGCGTCGAGGATCGCGACGAGCGACACCTCGGGGAGGTCGAGGCCCTCGCGGAGGAGGTTGATGCCGACGAGCACGTCGTACTCCCCCAGGCGCAGCTCGCGGAGCAGCTCCACGCGGCGCAGCGTGTCGACCTCGCTGTGCAGGTAGCGGACGCGGATGCCGAGTTCCAGGAGGTAGTCGGTGAGGTCCTCGGACATCTTCTTCGTCAGCGTGGTGACCAGGACGCGTTCGTCGCGCTCGGCGCGGGCGCGGATCTCGTGGATCAGGTCGTCGATCTGGCCCTTGGTGGGCTTCACGATCACCTCGGGGTCGACCAGCCCGGTCGGCCGGATGACCTGCTCGACCACGTCGCCGCCGACGCGCTGGAGTTCGTACGGCCCCGGGGTGGCGGAGAGGTAGACGGTCTGGCCGATGCGGTCGACGAACTCCTCCCAGCGCAGCGGCCGGTTGTCCATCGCGGACGGCAGGCGGAAGCCGTGTTCCACGAGGGTGCGCTTGCGGGACATGTCGCCCTCGTACATGCCGCCGATCTGGGGGACCGTGTAGTGCGACTCGTCGATGACGAGGAGGAAGTCCTCGGGGAAGTAGTCGAGCAGCGTGTTCGGCGGGGTGCCCTGCTCGCGGCCGTCGATGTGGCGCGAGTAGTTCTCGATGCCGGAGCAGGTGCCGACCTGGCGCATCATCTCGATGTCGTACGTCGTGCGCATGCGCAGCCGCTGGGCCTCCAGCAGCTTGCCCTGCGTCTCCAGCTCGCCGAGGCGGATGCCCAGCTCCTCCTCGATGCCGCCGATCGCGCGCTCCATGCGCTCCGGGCCGGCGACGTAGTGCGACGCGGGGAAGACGTAGACCTGGTCGTCCTCCGTGACGACCTCGCCGGTGAGCGGGTGGAGGGTCATCAGCCGCTCGATCTCGTCGCCGAACATCTCGATGCGGACGGCGAGCTCCTCGTACTGCGGGATGATCTCGATCGTGTCGCCCCGGACGCGGAACGTGCCCCGGGTGAAGGCCAGGTCGTTGCGGGCGTACTGCATCTCGACGAGGCGGCGCAGGAGCTGGTCGCGCTCGATCTCCATGCCGACCGTCAGCGGGAGCATGCGGTCGACGTACTCCTGAGGAGTGCCGAGGCCGTAGATGCACGACACGGTGGACACCACGATCGAGTCGCGCCGGGTGAGCAGGGAGTTCGTGGCCGAGTGGCGCAGCCGCTCGACCTCGTCGTTGATCGAGGAGTCCTTCTCGATGTACGTATCGGTCTGGGGGACGTACGCCTCGGGCTGGTAGTAGTCGTAGTACGAGACGAAGTACTCGACCGCGTTCTCGGGCATCATCTCGCGCAGCTCGTTGGCGAACTGCGCGGCGAGCGTCTTGTTCGGCTGCATGACCAGCACCGGGCGGTCGAGCCGCTCGGACAGCCACGCGACCGTGGCCGTCTTGCCGGTGCCGGTGGCGCCGAGGAGCACGATGTTCTGCTCGCCGGCCTTCACGCGCTTCTCGATATCGGCGATCGCCTGCGGCTGGTCGCCGGACGGCTTCATGTCGGTGAGCACCTTGAACGGCGCCACCGTGCGCTGAAGATCGGTTACCGGCCGCACGTCATCTCCCCCATCGACTCCTAAGGCGACCAACTGTATGCGGGGGGTGTGACATTCCCGGCGCCGTCGCGGACTCTCAGCGTGTGTACGGCACCGGAAGGTCGGTGACCAGCGCCTTCGCGTGGTCGGTGACGGCGCCGTCGACGGCGACGTCCATGCGGTGCCGCAGCAGCCCCCGGTCGCGGACGCTGTACGCGGTGACGGCGAACCCGCCGGCGGCCGTACGGGCGCGCGGCGGGCCGATCACGGAACGGTAGCGCCGGACGATCGCGTCGCGGTGGGCCGCGTCCGTGCCGCTCAGGCCGGGCCGGAACCGGATCTGCCCGACTCGGTCGACGGCGTAGGAGAGCACGTCGGTACGGCGGGTGACCCGCAGGAACACCCGGACCACGGCGGTGGCCGCTGCGGGTGTGCGCACGCGGGTGCCCGCGGCGTCGGTCATCAGCCCGAACGCGGCGGGCGCGCCGGTGAGCAGCATGACCTTGCCGCCCGGCCCGGTGCCCACGCTGAACTGCACGGCGTCGGGCCCGTTCCCGTCGACCCGGTAGATCCGCCAGCCGCCGCCGAGGAACGCGGCCGGCTCGGGCGTGACATCGGCCTTGCCCGCGGCGATGTCCGCCTCGGCCTCGTGGCCCTGGGCGCGGAGCCCGGACACGATGGCGGACCGCACGCCGGAGTCCGGATCCGTGCCGGGGCCCGCGCCGCACGCGGCGAGCGTCACGGCGGCGACCAGCGCCGCCGCCCCTGTCCGTAGTCTCATCATCACCAACACACGAACAACACGCAGGACTTCTTGTGCGCGTCGTCCCATTGCTTGCCGTAATGGTCACGGTAGAGCTTGCCGTCGTCCGACTGCACGACCTCACCGTCCTCGATGGCCTTCTTCATGCGCGCCTCCCCGGCCTGCTCCCCGATCCGCTGCCGCTCCTGCGGGGAAAGGGTCCGCCCCTGCCGCGTCGCCGCCGCCTGGGCGTTGCTCACCGCGGTGTCGTACGCCGCCTCGTACTCGGACTGGAACAGCGTGTCGGGCACCTTCCCGGGGCCGCGCACGCGCTGCAGCGCCTGGTTCTCCTTCACCTGCAGGACGTTGCCGTGCGCCTCCTCCTGGATGGACTTGTCGATGTACTCGGCACGGGACATCGTGTCCACCGGCGGATAGTCCCGCGCCCGCGCGTGGTTCATCTCGTGGGCGAGCGTGGCGGCGAGATCCTCGGGCGACTCGCGGTAGTCCAGGTAGATCGTGTTGTTCCCGTCGGTGTAGTAGTCGCCTTCCTGCTTGCGGTACACCATGCGCACGCCGTGCGCCTTCGCCCACGCGAGGATGGCGCGGCCCGTCGGCGTCTCATTGAGGGCCGCCTCAGTGCGCTTCCGGACCTCGATGCCCGGATCGGGCGTCGGCGAGGGGTTGTCCGACGGGTGGGGCGTGGCCCGGGGCTGTGTCGGGCCGTCGCTCGGCGGCGACGGCGACGGCGCCGGGCTCGGACCGTTCTCGCGGTCGCCGCCGGCCACCGGCGGGTTCGTGGCACAGCCGGGCTCCCCCACCACGCGGCAGACCACGCTGTGCACCCCGCCGCCGAACGTGTCCGATAACCCGGCGGTGACCAGGCCGGCGAGGATGACCGCGGACAGGACGCCCAAGGCGAGGTACTCCAGCATGGAGGCGCCGCGGTCCCGGGCCGGAGGCGGCTCCGACCGTACGGGATCCGGCTTGGCGTCCGCTCGGTTGAACACGGTGCACAGGCTGGCGGATGCGCGCGCGGGCCGCCTGGGCGCCCGGACCCAACCGGCTGGCCGGATCCGGCCACGCCGTTGATGCCCTGGGCCTCAGCGCAGCGTGGCGGCGAACGCCTCGATCTCCGCACGGCCCGGCATCGACGAGCTGGCGCCGGGCCGCTGGACGGACAGGCCCGACGCGGCCGTCGCCCACCGCAGCGCGTCGCGTACGGGACGGCCCTCGGCCATCGCCACGACCAGCGCCCCGGCGAAGCAGTCGCCGGCGGCCGTCGTGTCGACCGCGGCGACCCGGGCCGCGGGCGTACGCACGGGCGGCATGTCGCGGCCGCCGTACAGCGCGCCGTCGGCGCCCAGCGTCACGACCGCCTCCGGCACGCGGCGCAGCAGCGCGGCCAGCGCGTCTCCCGGCTCGGCGCCGCCATCGGCGAGGCCGAGCTGCGCGGCCTCGTGCTCGTTGGCGAGCAGCAGGTCGACGCCGGCCATCAGGGTGTCCGGCAGCGGGCGTACGGGCGCGGGGGTGAGCGCCACGCGGGTGCCGGCGCTCCGGGCCGCCGCGGCGCCCGCGGCGACGATCTCCAGCGGCAGTTCCAACTGCATGACCAGGACGTCCGCGGCGGCGATGGCCCGCTCGTCCGCGGCGGTCAGCGCCCGCATGGTGCCGTTCGCGGACGGCACCACGACGATCGCGTTGCCGCCGTCGGCGTCCACGGTGATGTGCGCGGTGCCGGTGGGGCCGTCGACCTCGCGCAGCAGGTCGAGGCGTACGCCGGAATCCGCGAGCGTGGCGCGGATCTGCGGGCCGAACGCGTCGCGGCCCACGGCGCCGATCATGGTGACCGCGCCGCCCGCGCGGGCCGCCGCGATGGCCTGGTTGGCGCCCTTACCGCCGGGCACCGTGGTGAACCGGTCGCCGGTGACGGTCTCGCCGAGCCGCGGGTAGCGGCCGACGTACGCGACAAGGTCCATGTTGCAGCTACCGAGCACGCAGATCGACGGGACGCTCATGATCCCAAGTCTGCCCGACCCGCCCGGCACACGCGCACGGCGCCGGTCCCGCGCGCACAGGCGCTCGCGCCCAGGACGGTCGTACGCTCCGCCGGGCTCAGGCGGTGGCGGCGCGGGCGGTGAGCGCCGCCCAGAGGTCGGCGACCTGGTGGTCCAGGGCGGGGATGTCGCCGGAGTTGTCGATCACGATGTCGGCCAGGGCGCGGCGCTTCTCGCGGGTGGCCTGCGCGGCGATGCGGGCGCGCGCCTGCTCCTCGGTCATGCCGCGGGCGCCGGTCAGCCGCTGGACCTGCGTCTCCGTCGGGGCGTCCACGACCACCACGAGGTCGTAGAACCCGGCGAGGTCGTTCTCGGCGAGCAGCGGCACGTCGTACACCACGACGGCGTCCGGCGGCGCGGCCTCGAACAGCTCCGCCGACCGCTTCCCGACCAGCGGGTGGACGATCGCGTTGAGCGCCTTCAGCCGTTCGGCGTCGGCGAAGACGATCTCGCCGAGCCGCTCTCGGTCCAGGGTGCCGTCCGGCCGCAGCACGCCGTCGCCGAACTCGGCGACCACGCCGGCCAGCCCCTCGGTGCCCGGCTCCACGACCTCGCGGGCGATGCGGTCCGCGTCGATGACCACGGCGCCGAACTCGGCGAGCCGGCGCGACACCTCGCTCTTGCCCGAACCGATCCCGCCCGTCAGTCCCACACGCAGCATGATCGGGAGCCTAGCGGGTCGCCCCGCGTCAGCCCGCGGCGGCCTTCTTGCGCATGTGGACGAAGGTGAGGGCGCCGCCGATGTGCTCGCGGCGGGTCTCGGTGTAGCCGCGGCGGCGGTACAGGCGCAGGTTGCCGTCCGACAGGTGGCCGGTGAACAGCGCGAACTCGGCGCACCCGGCGGCGGCGAGCGCCTCTTCCAACGCGTCGAGCAGCGCGGTGGCCACGCCGCGGCCCTGTTCGTCGGGGGCGACGACCACGCGGCCGACCTGGCCGGTGTGGCCGTTGACGGTGCCGCGCGCGGCGCCGATGACCCGCGCGCCGCGGCGCGCCACGAGCACCACGGGCGAACCGTCGATCGCCGCGCGCACCTGCGCCAGCGACTCGGTCAGCGGCGTGATGAACGGGTCGCCGTAGAGCTGCGCCTCGGTGACGTACGCGGCCCGCTGCACGGTGAGGATCTGCCCGGCGTCCCCCGCCTTCGCCGTCTCGATCACCGGATCCGCTACGGGCTCGTCCACGGTGGTCACGGGTCACCTCGCGTCGCTCAGTCGATGGCCGTACGGACCGGGCCCGTACGGTGCGAGGCCCCCGTCCGCTGGACGGGGGCCTCGGTCACGCTACCTGCGGGGAATCGCTATTCGCCGCCGCCCGCGAGCTTCTCGCGGAGGGCCGCGAGGGCCTCGTCGGAGGCGAGGGCGCCGCCGGTCGTCGGGGCCGCGTCCTCGTAGGAGGACGAGCCGCCGCTGCGGCTGCCGCCGCCGCCCTGGCCGCCGCCGGTGCTGCGCGGGGCGGCACCGCCGGCGCTGCCGCCGCCGGTCTCACCCGCGGCCGCAGCCTCGGCCTCGGCCACGCGGGCCTTCTCGACCTGGGCCTTGTGGGCCTCGAAGCGCTGCTGGGCCTCGGCGTACTGCCGCTCCCACTCTTCGCGCTGGGTGTCGAAGCCCTCGAGCCATTCGCCGGTCTCGGAGTCGAAGCCCTCGGGGTAGATGTACTCCCCCTGCTCGTCGTACTGCGCGGCCATGCCGTACAGCGTCGGGTCGAACTCCAGGGACTCGCCGATGTTGCCCTCGTTGGCCTGCTTCAGCGAGAGGCTGATGCGCCGCCGGTCGAGGTCGATGTCGATGATCTTGACGAAGATCTCGTCGCCGACCTGCACGACCTGCTCGGGGATCTCCACGTGGCGCTCGGCCAGCTCGGAGATGTGCACCAGGCCCTCGATGCCCTCCTCGACGCGGACGAACGCGCCGAACGGGACGAGCTTGGTGACCCGGCCGGGCACGACCTGGCCGATCTGGTGCGTGCGCGCGAACTGCTGCCAGGGGTCCTCCTGCGTCGCCTTGAGCGACAGCGAGACCCGCTCGCGCTCCATGTCGACGTCGAGAACCTCGACGGTGACCTCCTGGCCCACTTCGACGACCTCGCTCGGGTGGTCGATGTGCTTCCAGGACAGCTCGGACACGTGCACCAGGCCGTCGACGCCGCCGAGGTCGACGAACGCGCCGAAGTTGACGATCGACGAGACGACGCCCTTGCGGATCTGGCCCTTCTGCAGCGTGTTGAGGAACGACTGGCGAACCTCGGACTGCGTCTGCTCCAGCCAGGCACGGCGGGACAGGACCACGTTGTTGCGGTTCTTGTCCAGCTCGATGATCTTGGCTTCGAGCTCGCGGCCGACGTACGGCTGGAGGTCGCGGACACGGCGCATCTCGACCAGCGACGCGGGGAGGAAGCCCCGCAGGCCGATGTCGAGGATCAGGCCGCCCTTGACGACCTCGATCACCGTGCCGGTGACGATGCCGTCCTCGTCCTTGATCTTCTCGATCGTGCCCCAGGCGCGCTCGTACTGCGCGCGCTTCTTGGACAGGATGAGGCGGCCTTCCTTGTCCTCCTTCTGGAGGACGAGGGCCTCGACGTGATCGCCGACGGCGACGACCTCGTTCGGGTCGACGTCGTGCTTGATCGACAGCTCGCGTGAGGGGATGACCCCCTCAGTCTTGTAGCCGATGTCGAGCAAGACCTCGTCTCGATCGACCTTGACGATGGTGCCTTCAACGATGTCGCCATCGTTGAAGTACTTGATGGTCTCGTCGATCGCGGCGAGGAAGGCTTCCTCGGACCCGATGTCGTTGACCGCTACTTTCGGTGCCGAGGTGGCCTCTGTGCTGCTCGTCATGTGGTGGTGGGCTCCGGATACGGACATGTATAGGTTTCTCTAATCGCGCCCGGGTCTTGACCCGCCCGCATCGATGGTCCGACGGCTGGGATTTGCCGGTATCGGTACGGGAGACCGCTGAGCGCCGACGCCGCACGGAGGATGACCTACCGTCATGAGCGTCCACGAAAGCGCAGACCCTAGCGCAGCGATCAGCATATGGTGCCCGGGACACCGGGTGCAAGCGCAGATCCCCCGCGCAGACCGCCGATTCGCCCGCCCCGCCGGGTCAGTACGGGCGGGCCACCGAGCGGAATCGCTTCGCGATCGTGACCTTCGTACGCCGGGGGTAGGCGATGCTGTGCGCGTCGCCGTCGGAGGTGTAGCGGTCCGACCCCTTCTTGTTCAGCCGGTCCAGCCACGATCCGAGGCACATGCCGTCGCAGTCGCTGGCGTGGTTCTGGCCGCGGATCCGCGGGATCTCGTAGCGCGGGAAGTCCGCGGCGAACGGCGACGGCGACGGGTTCGCGCCGGCCAGGAACGCGCCGTCGATCTTGTACGACGCGCCGCCATACGAACCGGACGCCGCGAGGCCGATCGGCTTCGGCGGGAAGCCGCCCGGATAGGCCAGCGTCACCGGCGACGCACCGCCGAGCTGCTTGATCCGCTGCTGCGCCGTGGCGATCTCCGCGCGCGCCTTCTTCCGGGACGCCGAGGCGAAGTAGGTGTGGTGCATCGTGTGGTTGCCGAGGTCGAAGCCGTGCGCCACGAGCCAGCGCAGCGCGCGGCGGCCGTGCGCGGCCAGGCCGGCGCCGCCCTCCTGGAACGGCGCGGACGCGATGACGTACATCGTGGCCACCGGGCGGAACTGCGGGTAGTGGCGGGCGACGTCGAGCATGACGCCGACCGCGGTGTCGCGCCTCGGGTTGCCGTGCGCGTCGAAGGCGAGCTGCGACGGCGAGGAGTCGTCGAAGGTCAGCACGATCGGGTGGGTGCCCGCCGGTACGTCGATGCGGCCGGTGACGAACTGGGCGGCCGTGATGGGGACGTAGTGCTCCTTGATCATGCGGACGAGGTCGGCGTGCAGCTCCTTCGGGGTGCGGTCAAGCGACTGCGACCGCTTGGTCATGATGCGGTGGTACATCACGACCGGGACGACGCCGAGCTCGTTGGCGCGCATGTGGCGCAGCTCCGCGGTGGTGGGCGGGGCAGCCTGCGGGGTGCGCGACGGGGTGGCGCCCGGCGGGGTGGCGGGGTCGGTCGTGCCGGGCGTGGCGGCCGGGGCGGTGCCGACCGGGGTGGGGGTGCCGCCGCCGGTCGTCGGCGACGGCGCCGCCTCCGTCGCTCCCGTACGGGGGCGCGACGGGCCGGGGGCGCGCTTGGCCGCGGCGAGCGGCAGGGCCAGGCCGCCGCAGATGACGACGAGCGCCAGCACACAGACGACGCGATAAGCCTGAGACCACACGGACATTCCTGGGGGGGTTTGCGATACCGGAGCAAATCACCATACGGCCCACGAGCGTCACACGTCGCGGTCGACACGGTAAGGAGAAGGTATTCACCGAACCGTGGCGCGCATGTCACCGCCGGGGCCGTACGGCGGCCCCGGCGGCCTGCGGCGCCCGGATCGGGCGGCGGGTCAGTGGCCCGCGTCGTCCCACGTCTGGCCGGTGCCCATGGACACCGACAGCGGGACGCGCAGCGGGTACGCCGACTCCATCTGTTCGCGGACGAGGTCGCGCAGCGGCTCGAACTCGCCGGGCGCCACCTCGATGACGAGCTCGTCGTGCACCTGGAGCAGCACACGGGACGTCAGCCCCGAACCGCGCAGCGCGGCGTCCACCCGGAGCATCGCGACCTTGATGATGTCCGCCGCGGAGCCCTGGATCGGGGCGTTCAGCGCCATGCGCTCCGCCATCTCGCGGCGCTGCCGGTTGTCGGACGTGAGGTCGGGGAGGTAGCGGCGGCGGCCCAGCATGGTCTCGGTGTAGCCGTCCTTGCGGGCGCGCTCGACGATGTCGTGCAGGTAGTCGCGGACGCCGCCGAACTGCTGGAAGTACTCGTCCATCAGGCCGCGTGCCTCGTCGGTGGCGATGCCGAGCTGCTGCGACAGGCCGAACGCGGACAGGCCGTACGCCAGGCCGTAGTTCATCGCCTTGATGCGGGCGCGCAGCTCGCCGTCGATCTGCTCGGTGGGCAGGCCGAACACCCGGCCGGCGATCTCCGCGTGGAAGTCGTGGCCGGAGGAGAACGCGTCGATCAGGGCGTCGTCGCCGGACAGGTGGGCCATGATGCGCAGCTCGATCTGGCTGTAGTCGGCGGTGAGGAGGCATTCGTAGCCCCGGCCGACGACGAACGCCTCGCGGATCTGCCGGCCCTCGGCCGTACGGATCGGGATGTTCTGGAGGTTCGGGTCGCGCGAGGACAGCCGGCCGGTGGCCGCGACCATCTGGTCGTACGTCGTGTGGATGCGGCCCAGGTCGTCGATCATCGGGATCAGGGAGTCGACGATGGACTTCAGCTTCGCGACGTCGCGGTAGCGCAGCAGGTGTTCGAGCACCGGGTGGCCGGTCTGCTCCGACAGGTGGGTCAGCGCCTCGGAGTCGGTGGTGTAGCCGGTCTTGATGCGCTTCGTCTTCGGCAGCTCCAGCTCGGTGAACAGCACCTGCTGGAGCTGCTTCGGCGACCCCAGGTTGAAGTCGTGGCCGACGACGGCGCGCGCGGAGGACTCCGCGTCGGACACCGCGGCGCCGAGCCGCGTGGACATCTCGGAGAGGTGCTCGGCGTCGGCGGCGATGCCGGCGCGCTCCATGTCGGCCAGGACGCGCGTCAGGGGCAGCTCCACCTCGCGCAGCAGGGCCGTCGCACCGCGGCGCTCCAGGTCGGCGTCGAGCGCCTCAGCGAGCTCCACAGTGGCGCGTGCCCGGACGGCGAGGTCGGTGGCGATCTGCTCCTCGCCCGAGCCGTCGAGCGTGAGCTGGCCGTCGTCCGGCGCGGCGGTGGCCATCTCGCGGCGGAGGTAGCGGAGCGCCAGGTCGGCGAGGTCGAACGTACGCTGCCCGGGCAGCGCCAGGTAGGCGGCGAGCGCCGTGTCGCTGGTGACGCCCTCGAGCCGCAGGCCGCGCGCGTCGAACGCGAGCATCGGGCCCTTGGCGTCGTGGATCGCCTTCGGACGGGCGGGGTCGCCCAGCCAGGCGGCCAGGGCGCGCTCGTCGTCCTCGGTCAGCTCCACGGGGTCGATGTACGCCGCGTGGCCGTCGGGGGTGCTGATCGCGATGCCGGTGAGCGTGCCCGTGCCGCGGCCCCATGTGCCGGACACGGCGAGGCCGGCGCGGCTCGGGGCGTCGGCACCGGTGATGTTCTGCTCCAGCCACTCGGCGAGCTCGTCGGCGCCCGGACGGGCCAGCTCCACGTCGAAGCCCTCGGTGGGCGCCGGGGCCGCGGACGTCAGGCTGGCGTAGAGCCGCTCGCGGAGCACGCGGAACTCCAGCGTGTCGAACAGTTGGTGGATCTCGTCGCGGTCCCACTCCCCCATGACGAGCTCCTCGGGCGGCGGGAGCGTCATCTCGCGGTCGAGGCCGTTGAGCTGCTTGTTCCGGACGACGTCGCCCAGGTGCTCGCGGAGGCTGTCGCCGGCCTTGCCCTTGATCTCGTCGACGTGGGCCACCAGCTCCTCCAGGGAGCCGTACTTCGTGATCCACTTCGCGGCGGTCTTCGGGCCCACGCCGGGCACGCCCGGCAGGTTGTCGCTGGTCTCGCCCACCAGCGCGGCGAGGTCACGGTAGCGCTCGGGGGGCACGCCGTACTTCTCCGACACCATCTCCGGGGTGAAGCGCGTCATGTCGCTGATGCCGCGGCGGTTCATCAGGACCGTGACGTCGTCGGTGACGAGCTGGTAGGTGTCGCGGTCGCCGCTGACGATCAGCACCTGCATGCCCGCCTCGGCGCCCCGCGTCGCGAGGGTCGCGATGATGTCGTCCGCCTCGAAGCCCGGCTCGGAGATCTGCGGCACGCGCAGCGCGGTCAGCACCTCGCGGATCAGGCTCATCTGCGCGCGGAAGTCGTCCGGCGTGGCGGAGCGCGTCGCCTTGTAGCCGTCGTACGCCTCGTGGCGGAACGTGGGCTCGGAGCGGTCGAACGCCACCGCCACATGGCTGGGCAGCTCGTCGCGCAGCACGTTGATCAGCATCGACGTGAACCCGAACACCGCGAAGGTGGGGTCGCCGGTGACCGAGCTCATGTCGGATTCCTTGAGCGCGTGGTAGGCGCGGTACGCCAGGGAGTGGCCGTCGAGCAGCAGCAGCCGCGGACGGCCTCCTTCCTGCGGGGCCTGCGAGGTATCCGTACGGGTGTTCGCTGGGGTCGAGTCGGTCTTCGCCACAGGGAAATCCTAGAGTCTGGGTACGACAGTTTTTCTGTGTACGTGCTGGCTGATCCAACCCGAGGGCCAGCCTGAAGGGATGGACGCGATGAGCACGACGGAAGAGGAGCGTGAGTCCCTTCCCGTCGACCCGCGCGCCGGGCTGGCGGCCCGGATGGGCATCGAGGTCGTCGAGGCCACCGCGGAACGGGTCGTCGGCCGCATGCCGGTCGCGGGCAACACCCAACCGTACGGGCTCCTGCACGGCGGCGCCTCCTGCGTGCTCGCCGAGTCGCTGGGTTCCACCGGCGCGTCGCTGCACGCCGGGCCCGAGCGGATCGCCGTCGGCATCGAGATCAGCGCCACCCACCACCGCTCCGCCAAGGACGGATACGTCACCGGCGTGGCGACCCGGCTGCACGGCGGGCGCACCCTCGCGGCGTACGAGATCGTCATCAGCGACGAGGACGGCCGGCGTGTCTGCACGTCACGGCTGACGTGCATGCTCCGCGACAAGTGAACGCGGCTGTCCCGGCCGGCGGGTAACGGGTGAGATGTGACCGGAAGCGGCTCTGGCGTTCTTTTGCGCCACGCCCGTCTCCATCGCTACGGTGGCACTTCCGGCCAGAGGTGACTGAGTAGAAAACGCGCGGCGTCGGGGAGCATTCGTCCCCGCGAACACGGGGGTGGATCCCGGGCCGTGCGGCGCCAAAGGTCACCTGGCTGTCCCGCGGCGCGCGGGTGCGCCGTCGAGTTGGTCAAGGAGCGGGCCCGTACGGGTTCCCCTTGATCAACTCGCGGGCGCAGATATCGGCTAAGTTCCCGGCATGAGCGGGTTACGTCGCGTCTGCGCGGTCCTCGTCCTTCCGGTCCTCCTCGCCGGCTGCGGTGGCACCGGCCGCGACCCCGCGCCCACGTACTCCACCGCGCCGCGGCCCGTCCGCGCCGGCGAGACCGCCGTCCACACGGCGCCGCGCGCCGACGGGCGGATCACGTTCACCGTCATCGGCCTCCGCACGGGGATCACGTACGTCGTGGGCAGCCACGGCGACCAGAAGGCCCAGGGCCGGTTCGTCCGCGTGCGGCTGGTCGCCGCGAACGGCTACCCGAACTTCCACACGCTCGACCTCGGCCGGGAACGCCTGCTCACCACCGACGGCAAGGCGTACGCGATCAGCGAGAACGCCACCCGCATCAAGCGCCAGCCCGACTCCTTGGACATCGGCGCCGGCGACCGCGTCGAGTTCGACCTGTGGTTCGACATCCCCGCGGCCGCCCGGGTGGCCGCGCTGCGGTTGTACGGCGAGCCGACCGACGACCTCGGCGTGTCGCTCCCGGTCGGGCCCGGGGTGCGGGTGCCGCTGGGGTGATCCCCGGCGGCCGCGCGGCCGCCGGGGTCGCGGGCCCTACGCGGGCGACTCGGACGGCGGCTCGGCTACGGGCTCCGCCACGGAGTCCGCCGGCTCCACCACGGAGTCGGCCGCGGGCGTCACCGGCTCGACCTCGCCGCCGAGGTACGCCGCGCGCACCGCCGGGTCGTCGAGCAGCGCCTTCGCCTCCGCCGACCGCACGATCGATCCGGTCTCCAGGACGTACGCCCGGTGGGCCAGTTGCAGCGCCTGCGAGGCGTTCTGCTCGACCAGCAGGATCGTCGTGCCCCGCTGGTTGATCTTGCCGATGATCTCGAAGATCTGCTGCACCAGCTTCGGCGCCAGCCCCATGGACGGTTCGTCCAGCAGCAGCACCTGCGGCCGGGCCAGCAGCGCGCGCCCGATGGCCAGCATCTGCTGCTCGCCGCCGGACAGCGTGCCCGCGATCTGGCTCCGCCGCTCCTTCAACCGCGGGAACAGGTCGTACACCTCGGCGAGCTCGGCGGACAGGTCGCCACGGCGGACGTACGCGCCCATGAGGATGTTCTCCTCGACCGTCATGCCGATGAAGATGCCGCGGCCCTCGGGCGCCTGGCAGATGCCGAGCCTGACCCGTTTGTGGCCGGCGGTCTTCGTGATGTCCTGCCCGTTGAACAGCACCTGGCCGGACGTCACCGGGCGCACGCCGGACACCGTCTTCAGCGTGGTCGTCTTCCCGGCGCCGTTCGCGCCGATCAGCGACACGATCTCGCCCTCGTCGACGGTGACCGAGATGCCCTTCAGCGCCTCGATCTTGCCGTAGTGGACGTGTACGTCCTTGAGTTCAAGAAGCATCCGCGGGCTCCCCCAGGTAGGCCTTGATGACCGCCGGGTCGTGCTGCACCTGCGCGGGCAGTCCCTCGGAGATCTTCTGACCGAAGTCAAGAACGGACAACCGGTCGCAGATGCCCATCACCAGGCTCATGTCGTGCTCGATGAGCAGGACCGTACGGCCGTCATCGCGGATCTTGGAGATCAGCGCCGCGAGCGCCGCCTTCTCCGCGGGGTTCATGCCCGCGGCCGGTTCGTCGAGCAGCAGCAGCTTCGGATCGGTGGCCAGCGCCCGCGCGATCTCCAGCCGCCGCTGGTCGCCGTACGGCAGGTTCTTCGCCGCGTCGTCGATCCGGTGCGCGATGCCCACGAACGCGAGCAGCTCGCGGGCGCGCTCGCGGCCCTCGCGCTCCTCGCGCCGGTGCCACGGCAGGCCGAGCGACGCGCCCACCAGGCCCGTACGGTGGTTGGCGTCGGCGCCGACCATGACGTTCTCCAGCGCCGTCATGGCGTGGAACAGCCGGATGTTCTGGAACGTGCGCGCGACGCCGCGCTTGGTGACCTTGAACCGTTTGGTGCCGTCGAGCCGGGAGCCGTCGAACATGACCCGCCCGGACGTCGGCCGGTAGACGCCGGTGACCACGTTGAACACCGTGGTCTTGCCGGCGCCGTTGGGCCCGATCAGCCCGAAGACCTCGCCGCGCCTGACCTGGAGGTCGAGCGCGTTGAGCGCGACCACGCCGCCGAAGCGCATGGTCAGCGTCTCCAGGCTGAGCAGGGTGTCGGTACGGGTATCCGTCGTGGCGCTCATTCGCCCACCTCCGGGGCCGTCTGCGTCGGCCCGGCGACCTCGGCGCCCAGGCTACCCATTCCGCCTGTGCCCTCGGCGAGCTCGGACTTCCGGGTGCGCGACGGGAGCAGCCCCTCGGGACGCAGCGCCATCATCAGCACCAGTGCGGCGCCGAAGATCATCACGCGGTAGTCCTGGAGGGCGCGGAACCGCTCGGGCAGCCAGCCCACGAGGAAGGCCCCGATGATCACGCCCGGGATGTTGCCCGCGCCGCCGAGCACCACGCCGGCGAGGATCGTCGCCGACAGCATGAACTGGAAGTTGTCCGGCACCACGAACTGCGTCGCCGTGGCGTACATGACGCCCGCGGCGCCGCCGATCGACGCGCCGATCGCGAACGACAGCAGCTTGAAGCGGAACGTCGGGACGCCCATGACCTCCGCGGCGTCCTCGTCCTCGCGCAGCGCCGTCCACGCCCGGCCCACCCGGCTCTTCTGCAGCCGGCGCACGAAGATGATCGTGACGACGCACAGCGCGACCAGCAGGTAGTAGAACGGCCGGGGGTCGAGGGCCAGCAGCTTGTAGCCGAAGACGTCGAGGTCGCCGATCTGGACGCCCGCGATCGACGGCGGCGTCGGGATGTTCGGGATGCCGTTGGACTTGCCGAGGTAGCCCGTGTTCACCGCGATGATCCGGATGATCTCGCCGAATCCGAGCGTCACGATCGCCAGGTAGTCGCCGCGCAGGCGCAGCGTCGGCGCGCCGAGCAGGATGCCGGACACCGCGGCGATCAGGATTCCGGCCGGGAGGATCGCCCAGAAGTCCCAGCCGAACTTCACGCCGAGGATCGCCATCGCGTACGCGCCGATGGCGAAGAACGCGACGTAGCCGAGGTCGAGCAGCCCGGCGTGGCCGATCACGACGTTCAGGCCGAGCGCCAGCAGGATGTAGATGCCGACCGGGAAGAACCAGACGACCATGCCGCTCTCGGGCGCCAGGAAGTCGGAGACCGCCTCCGACGACGGCAGCAGCACGATGCCGATGCAGAGGATGTAGACGATCCAGCGCAGCCAGGCCGGCGCGACCGCCCAGCGGTCCCGCATCCGGTCGTACGCCGCGCCGATCCTGCGCAGGGGGTTCGCGCCCCTGGACGCGTTCGCCGTGCTCATGCGCGTGCCTGCTGGAGCGACTCACCGAGGATGCCGGTGGGGCGGAACAACAGGATGAGGACCAGGACGGAGAACGCGATGACGTCCTTCCATTCGGATCCGGTCACGGATGCCCCCCAGTTCTCGATGAGGCCGAGGATGAAGCCGCCGAGCAGGGCGCCCCGCAGGTTGCCGATGCCGCCCATGACGGCCGCCGTGAACGCCTTGATCCCCAGAATGAAGCCGATCGTGTACTTCGTGACCTCGAAGACCAGGACGTAGAACAGGCCGGCCGCGCCCGCCATGACGCCGCCGACCAGGAACGTCAGCATGACGATCTGGTTGATGTTGACGCCCATCAGCGTGGCCGTCTGCGGGTCCATCGAGGTGGCGCGGATGCCGCGGCCCACCTTCGTCTTGTTCACGAAGAAGTCCAGCAGGATCATCATCACGATCGCGGCGATGATCACCAGCAGCTTGTCGTTGCGTACGACGCCGTTGCCGATGCTGAACAGCGTCTCCTTGTTCATCAGCCGCGGCGTGCCGATGAAGTCGCGGCCGTGGCCGGGCGCGAAGATCTTCGGCACCACGATCTGCGCGAACAGTTCCTGGAGGAACAGCGACGCGCCGATCGCGGCGATCAGCGCGGCGATGCGCGGCGAACCGTGCTTGCGAAGCGGGCGGTACGCGATGAACTCCAGGGCCACGGCCGCGCCGCCTGAGGCGGCCATCGACCCGGCAAGGCAAAGAACGAACACGCCGACCAGGGCGAGCCCGCCGAGCGGGGCCTGGAATCCGACGAGGTTCATCACGGCCAGCGACGCGAACGTGCCGATCATGAAAATCTCGCCGTGCGCGAAGTTGATCAGCCGCATCACGCCGTACACCATCGTGTAGCCGAGCGCGATCAGAGCGTAGATCGCGCCGATCGCCAGGCCGTCAATGGTGTTCGGCCAGAATTGGGTGGTGAAGTTGTGTAGCACCTGTACCCATCCTCATGGCGGGGGCGGGAGCACGCGTGGCGCTCCCGCCCCGAACTCAGCAAATCTCGCTGGAAACGCGCGTCACATCGGCTTTCCGAGGGTGACCTTGTCCGTCGGGCCGAGGAATTCGAGCTTGCCCTTCAGGACCTGGAACTGGTAGATCGTGTTCGCCTTGACCTCGCCCTGCGGCGTGAACTGGATCTGCTTCGAGATGCCGGCGACGTTGATCGTCTTGAGGTAGTCGTTGATCTTCTGGGACGTCGTGTTCCCGGCCTTGATGGCGTCGAGGAACGCGTTCGCCGAGTCGAAGCCCTCAGCGGAGTACGTCCCCTGGCCGACGCCGAACGCCGCCTTGTAGTCGTCGATGAACTTCTTCACCTTCGGCTCGGTGGACGTCGCGACCGACTGGCACGCGCAGGAGAGCGTGACGCCCTCGGCCTGCTTCTTGCCCGCGGTCTTGATGATGTTCGGGTCGTTGGCGCCGTCGTCCGACTGGAACTTGGCGGTCACGCCGGCGTCGCGCATCTGCTTGAGCAGCTTGCCGCCCTCGGCGTAGTAGCCGCCGTAGAAGATGGCGTCCGGGTTGAAGGCCTTGATCTTGTTGACCGTCGAGGAGTAGTCCGACGCCTTCGGGTCGATCTTGTCCCGCTGGACGGAGACGCCGCCGCTCTTCAGCGTGTTGAAGACGATGTTCGCGATGCCCAGGCTGTACTGCTGGTTGTCGTCGACGACGTAGACCTTCTTGGCCTTGTAGACGTCGGTCATCATCTTGGTGTCGGCCGCGCCCTGGGCGTCGTCGTTGGCGACGAGGCGGTGGAAGTACTTGAAGCCCTTCTTGCCCAGCGTCGGGTCGGTGGCCGAGGGGCTGATGTTCGGGATCTCGGCCTTCTCCAGGGTCGGCTGGACCGCCTGGGACTCACCGGAGAACGGCAGGCCGATGACGCCCTGGACCTTGTCCTGGATCGCCTTGTTGACCTGGTTCGGCGCGATGGCCGGGTCGCCCGCCGTGTCGTACGGCTTGAGCGTGACCTTGGTCTTCGGATTGGTCTTGTTGTACTGGTCGACCGCCAGCTTGGCGCCGTTGTAGATGTTGATGCCGAGCTGGGCGTTGTCGCCGGTCTGCGCGCCGATGAAACCGAGCGTCACGGAACCGCTTCCGCTGCTCGTGCCGCCCCCTCCGCCGCCGCACGCCGCAAGACCCAGGCTGAGCGCGGCCGCGGCCGCTAGCGCTCCACTGAAGCGAATGGTGTTCCGCCGCAAGGTGGCCTCATCTCTTTTCTCCCGAAACCGACCGAATGCCGGATCTCGGATCCGCCGGAACGCCGCAGGTACGGCGAACCGGCGCCGTGACAGATCTCACTGCTGACCAGCAGTAGTACACGAGAGGCCGCGCGGAATTAGTAGACCTAGGAACGCAGTGTTATTTGTTCGTTACGCCTCCGTGCCTATTCGGCGGCCACCGAATAGGCTTCGGGCACTCTTAGCCATTCTTCGCTCACTGCTCGAAGTGTTACGCCGGGATTAACGAACACCGGGTCGCGAAAATGAATCTCCGGGAATCAGCCGGGAGCGCGTACGCGGGTACGGATGTACGGACCGGGTCAGGACGCGGACCCGTCGGAGGACCGTTCCGGCTCCGCGAGGATCACCTCGGCGACGCGGCGCATCGTCAGCCGCTGGTCCATCGAGGTCTTCTGGATCCACCGGAACGCCTCAGGCTCGGTCAGCCCGTGGTCGGTCTGGAGGCGGCTCTTCGCCCGCTCCACCAGCTTGCGCGTCTCCAGCCGGTCCTGCAGCCCGCCGACCTCGGCCTCCAGCGCCTGGATCTCCGCGAACCTGCTCAGCGCCATCTCGATCGCCGGAACGAGGTCGGCCTTCGTGAACGGCTTCACGAGGTAGGCCATGGCGCCCGCGTCACGCGCACGCTCGACCAGCTCCCGCTGCGAGAAGGCGGTCAGGATCACCACGGGCGCCACCCGCTCCGCCGCGATGCGCTCAGCGGCGGAGATCCCGTCGAGAATCGGCATCTTCACGTCGAGGATGACGAGGTCGGGCCGATGCTCGGACGCCAGCGACACGGCCGTCTGCCCGTCGCCCGTCTCCCCGACGACGGCATAGCCGTCCTCTTCGAGCATCTCCTTGAGGTCCATCCGGATGAGCGCCTCATCCTCGGCGATCACCACACGGCGCTGAGTCTCCGTCACACCCAAGAGCCTACCGATCTCCGCTACACTCGTTCACGGCGCGTTGATACGTGTCGCGAAGCGCCGATAACCGTCTAATGACAAGAACATCAAGTCCCGGTAACCCAAAGGCAGAGGTGATGGTCTCAAACACCATTCAGTGTGGGTTCGAATCCCACCCGGGACACCAATAGGCACAGTTCGTCCAGCAAGGCCGCCGAGGGCGGCTTTTTTGTCGTACCCTCCGGCGATACTCCTTTCATGTACGACAACACCGTACGAATCCGCGTTCTCCGCCTGCTCGCCGACGGCTTATCGATCAGCGAAGCCG
This sequence comes from Streptosporangiaceae bacterium, assembly GCA_036502625.1. GTDB lineage: Bacteria > Actinomycetota > Actinomycetes > Streptosporangiales > Streptosporangiaceae > DASXYG01. Next base: position 79,898 of record DASXYG010000122.1, on the reverse strand, counting down.
GCAGGCGTACGGGCGTGTCGCGCGCCGCGATCCGCGAATGGCGCGACGACCCGAACGCGCTCACGCCGCGAGTCCCCGCCTCGTGCGTACGATGCGGCTCTCCGCCAAGGCCGCCGGACGACCCCGTGGCCTATGCGTACCTTCTCGGCCTCTACCTCGGCGACGGCTGCATCAGCCCGGCGGGCGATCCCGCGAAGCACGTCTGGGCGTTGCGCATCGCATGCGCCGACGCCTATCCAGGGCTCATCGCCGAATGCGCCGCGGCTATGGCGACCGTCCTCCCCAACTCCGTGTTCCGCGTCCGGGGCACCGGTTACACCATGGTGACGAGCACGTCGAAGCATTGGCCGTGCCTGTTCCCGCAGCTCGGCCCCGGAACGAAGCATTCGCGCCGGATCATCCTGGAGCCGTGGCAGCGGCGAATCACCGACGCCCACGCCGGCGCATTCATACGCGGTCTCATCCACTCCGATGGCACCCGATTCATCAACCGCGTCCGCAGACCACTGGCCGATGGCGACCACTGGTACGCATATCCGCGCTACCAGTTCGTCAACGAGTCGGCCGACATCCGCGAATTCGCGGCCGCCGCCCTCACCCACCTCGGCGTCGCATGGCGCTATTCGCGGCACAACACGATCTCGGTCGCGCGCAAAGACGCCGTGGCGCGGCTGGACGGGTTCGTTGGGGTTAAGTACTAGTGGGGTCAGTCGGATGGGCCGTGGGCTACGGCGTCGCCGATGCGGTGGACGCGGACGGCGTTCGTGGAGCCGGGGGTGCCGGGGGGGCTGCCCGCCACCACGACGACCTTGTCGCCCTTTTGGCAGCGGCCCATTTCCAGGAGGGCGGCCTCTACCTGGCGGACCATTTCGTCGGTGTGGTTGACCGTGGGGACGATGAAGGTCTCGACGCCCCAGGTCAGGGTGAGCTGGCTGCGGGTGGACGGCAGGGTGGTGAAGGCGAGGAGCGGGATGGAGGAGCGGTAGCGGGCCAGCCGCCTGGCGGTCTCGCCGCTCATGGTGAACGCGATCAGCGCCTTGGCGTCGACGATCGCGCCGAGCTCGGCGGCGGCGCGGGCGATGGCGCCGCCCGTGGTGGTGGGCACGCGGCTCAGCGACGCCTCGGCGTGGAGGCATTCGCGTTCGGTGGCGCCGATGATGCGCGACATCGTCTCGACGGTGTCGATCGGGTATTCGCCGACGCTGGTCTCGCCGGAGAGCATGAGCGCGTCGGCGCCGTCGTACACCGCGTTGGCGACGTCGGACACCTCGGCGCGGGTGGGGCGGGGGGCGCCGATCATCGATTCGAGCATCTGGGTGGCCACGATGACCGGGTGGGCCTTCTCGCGGGCCAGCTCGATGGCGCGCTTCTGCACCATCGGCACGCGTTCCAGCGGCAGCTCCACGCCGAGGTCGCCGCGGGCGACCATGATGCCGTCGAAGGCGTCGACGATCTCCGGGAGCGACTCGACGGCCTGCGGCTTCTCGATCTTCGCGATGACGGGGACGTGCCGCCCGACCTCGTCCATGATGGCGTGCACCGGGTCGACGTCGCCCGGGCCGCGGACGAACGACAGCGCGATGAGGTCGGCGCCGAGCTCGAGGGAGAACCGGAGGTCGGCGACGTCCTTCGGGGTGAGGGCGGGGACGCTGACGGCGACGCCGGGCAGGTTGAGGCCCTTGTGGTCGGAGACCATGCCGCCGACGCGCACGACCGTGCGCACACGGGGGCCGGTGACGTCGACGGCCTCGAGGACGACACGGCCGTCGTCGACGAGGATCTTGTCGCCGGGGTGCACGTCGCCGGGGAGCCCGGCGTACGTCGTGGAGGCCTCGGAGCGGCCGCCGGGGACGTCCTCGGTGGTGATGGTGAACTCTTCGCCGGCCGACAGGCGTACGGGACCGGTGGCGATGCGGCCGAGCCGGATCTTCGGGCCCTGGAGGTCGGCCAGGATGCCGACGCTGTGGCCGAGTTCGTCGGAGGCGGCTCGGACCCGTTCGTAGACGGCACGGTGTTCGTCGTGAGTGCCGTGGCTCATGTTGAGGCGGGCGACGTCGAGCCCGGCCGTCACGAGCTCGCGTACGCGCTCGGGACTGGACGTCGCGGGGCCGAAAGTGCAGACGATCTTCGCTCGACGGGTCACAACACCAGCCTAGAACGTTATGAGCACTCCTATGACCTGCATCACTTGGAAGAAAGGAGTGATTCATCGTCTGGCCACGTGGGGTGCCGCGTATCGATCCGATTACGTGCCCGCCGCCCGTACGGCCGGGCCGTACGGGCGGGGCGGTCAGGCGGCGAAGGCCTCGATGGCGGTGGCGCAGAACGCCTTGAGGTCGTCCGGCCTGCGGCTGGTGACCAGCGGGCCGGGGCCGGCGTCGCAGGTCTTGACCTCCTGGTCGACCCAGGTCGCGCCGGCGTTCACGAGGTCGGTGCGCAGGCTGGGCCAGGACGTCAGCGTGCGGCCGTGTACGGCGTCGGCCTCGATGAGCGTCCACGCCGCGTGGCAGATGGCCGCGATCGGGGTGCCGGTCTCGGCGAAGGCCTGGACGAAGTCGACCGCCTCGCGCTGGGTGCGCAGGTAGTCGGGGTTGGCGACGCCGCCGGGCAGGACGAGCCCGGCGAAGTCCGCCGGGTCGGTGTCCGCGACGGTGGCGGTGACCTCGAAGGTGTCGCCGTGGTCGAGGTGGTTGAACGCCTGGATGCGGCCGGGCGCGGTGGAGATCAGCGACGGTGTGCCGCCGGCGTGGCGTACGGCGTTCCAGGGTTCGGTGAGCTCGACCTGCTCGACGCCTTCGGGCGCGACCAGGAACGCGATGCTCCTGCCGGTCAGCGGCCCTGGCATAGGGATTCCTCCTTGTGGTCTGCGGTCCGTGCTGGTGTGGCCCCTGCCCGGCGTGCGGCGGCATATTCTCGTCTTCTGGGGGTGAGCGCGACGTTCTACGGCGAGTACGCGGGCGCCGCCCGGCATGCCGGGCGGGTGGCGTGCGTGTGGGCGCAGCAGGCGGGCGACGAGCCGCACGTCCAGCGCGTGGTGCCGGACGGCTGTGTCGACGTCCTGCTGTTCGGGGCGGACCTCCAGGTGGCGGGGCCGGATACGAGGCCCATGCCGGCGCGGCTGGCGCCCGGCACCCGGATCACCGGGGTGCGGTTCCGCCCGGGCCAGGCCCCGGGCGTCCTGGGCCTGCCCCTGGACGCGCTCCGCGACCAGCGGGTGCCACTGGCCGAGCTGTGGGGCACCGCGGCGGACCGGATCGCCGAGGAGGTCACGGAGGCCGTGGCCGCCGAGAGGTCCGCGGCGGCCGAGATGCCCGCGGGCGGCGCGGGGGCGGCGGCCGCCGATGGGGCCGTACGGGGCGCGGGGCTGGGGGCCGGGGCGGCGCGGACGCTGGAGCGGCTGGTGCTGGCCCATGCCGAGGGCCCGGCCGACCCCGCGGTGGCGGCGACCGCCCGGGCACTGTGCCCCGGCGGGGAGTTTCCGCGGGTGGCGGGGGTGTCCGGAGGCGGCGACGGGTTCCCGCGCGTGGCGGGGGCGGCCGATGGCGTCTCGCGGGTGGCCGGGGGTGGCGATGGGTTTCCGCGGGTGGCGGGGGTCGCGGATGTGCTGGGGTTGAGTGAGCGGCAGTTGCGGCGGCGGTGTTTGACGGCGTTCGGCTACGGCCCCAAGACCCTCCAGCGCGTGGTGCGCTTCCAGCGCGCGCTCCGCGCGGCCCGCGAGCCGGGTGCGGACCTGGCGGGCGTGGCGTACCGCTTCGGCTACGCGGACCAGGCGCACCTGTCCCGAGACGTGCGCGCGCTGGCCGGGGTACCGCTGACCACGCTCATCTGACGGCGGAAGGTCTACGCGCCCATGCGGGCGTCCCGCTGAGCGCTCCCACCTGAGCCACGGCGCGAGGTGTGCGCGCCATGGCGGGCGGCCCGCTTAGCGCGCTCACCTCGGCCAGGGGAACGGGGCGAGGTCGGGTGGGGTCCAGGTGTGTTTTGAGTCGGGGTGGGCCAGGGTCTTGGGGCGGTAGAAGTGGGTGAGGAGGCGCTTGTTGAGTAGGGCGGGTTCCCGGGTGGCCAGGGCGGCGAAGGTCGGGTCGTCGTGTTCGGCGGCGTGGAAGGCGACCAGCTCGACCCAGGCGCGGCTGACGGTGGCGTTGTACTTCTGCGGTGCGCCTGCGTAGCGGGCGGTGCGCTGGAGGCCGGCGCTGACCAGGTCGATCGCGGTGGGCATGCCGTAGCGGCGTACGGCCAGCCAGGTGACGTGGACGTGTTCGCGGTGGCCGAAACGCTCGGTCGCCGGGTCGGCCATCACCTCGGCCATCAGCGCCTCGAACGCGGCCGGGTCGCCGTACGCGGTTATGACGAGGCCTCCGTCAGGGCGTCGAGCCCGGCGCGCAGGCCCGCGAGCGCGTCGCGCGGGAGGCCGGCGAGCGCGCGGTGCTCCAGGTCGGCCATTGCCGTACGGATGGTCGCCGCGGTGCGCAGGCCGGACGCGGTGGGCGCGATGAGCACGGCGCGGCGGTCGCCGGGGCGCGGCCCGCGGGTGATGTGGCCGCGCCGCTCCAGCCGGTCGAGGACGCTGGTCAGCGTGGTGGGGCGGCTGCCCACGGCCGCGCCGAGCTCGGAGACGGTGCGGGCGCGGCCGTCGGCGAGGTTGGCCAGCACGTTGATCTCGGACGCCGTGAGGTCGAGGGCGGCGAGGTCGGTGGCGAGCGCGCGCAGGGTGGCGTGCGTGGCCCGCTGGAGCGCGAGCAGCGCCGACCACCCTGGTACGACGAAATCGGATTTCACGAGATCAGAATATCCGATTCCGTACTATCGCGTCAGCCCGCGAGGCGGCCGTACGCCTTCAGCGTCGCCAGCCGCGAGATCGTGCTGATGGCGCGCCATTCGGGCCCGGTGGCCGGGGCCCACGCCTCGAAGTTGACGGTCCACCCGCCGTCGTCGCACTGGTCGGCGATCAAGCGGTCGAGGTGGGCGGACAGGGTGGCGTCGTCGAAGAGGGCGGCGCCGAATCCCCCGGGGCGGGGCGCGTAGTCCAGCGGGAAGTGGACGTGGCCCTCAGCGTCGGGGTCGAAGGTGACGCCGGAGAGCAGCGCGGCGCGCAGCCGGGCGGCGGTCTTGGCGGCGCGGTCGCGGTCGGGGACGCCGTCGAGGAAGGCGAGCGCGGCGAGGGCGTCGTACGGCGTGAGGTCGGTGCCGGCGTCGGCCGCGGTGTCCAGCCGGTCCCAGCAGAAGCGGACGGCGCGGGCCACCCACGGGTGGGTGACGCCGTGGGCGGCGAGCATGCCGGCGATGGGCGCGGTGGGGTTCAGGCCGCCGACGCGCGCGCCGCCGGACTCGGCGGACATCCGCCACCACCACGCGCAGACGGTGTCGACGGCGTTCGGCAGCACGAACGGCACACCGCCCTCGCCGGCGTCGATGCCCGCGAGGTAGTCGCAGGCCGCGGTGACCAGCGGGGAGTCGAAGCGGTCGATCTCGTCGAGGATGTGGAACGCGAACTCGACGGGCTGCGGCTGGCTGCCGGCGCCGCGCAGGTCGGGTTCGAGCGCGTTGCCGAAGCCGCCGTCGGGGTTCGCGTACGGCGCGAGCGCGGTGTGCACGGCCTCGGCGTCGCCGTCGCCGAAGAGGTGGGCGAAGCGGCGGCGGTCGAGCAGCCGCGCGCTGCCGTCGACGAACCGTGCGGCGGCGGTGAAGGATTCCGTGGTCAGGTATGCCATGCCGCCGAGCCTAGAGATCGGGTCCGGCACCGGTCTTGAACGAATCGGACGCCTGGCGGCGGCGGTGGCGTACGTACAGGCCGAGCCAGGACGCGGCGACGCAGGCGGCCACGAGGGCCTGGACGGCCACGGTGTAGCGCCGCGGGTAGATGACGCCGGTGAGGTAATGGTCGATGAACCCGCCGGCGAGGCCGGGTTCGCCGGCGCGGTGGCGCGCCCAGTCCTCGAGCACGGTCAGCGGGCAGGTGACGCCCACGGTGATGGAGACGATCCCCCAGGCGACCACGGCGAGGTGCGGCCACAGGGCACGGCGCCACCGCCACGTGAGGAACCCGCCCAGGGTCAGGTAGACGAGGAACAGGAAGTGCACGCTCATCGTGAGCGACGCCAGTGCGGCGTACACCGGGCGCATGCCGCTCACGGTACGCCGCGGCGCGGGCGTCAGCCCTCGTGCCGCGGCAGGTGCTCCCTGGCCTGCTCGTACGTGGCGGTGGGTACGGCGCCGGCCGGGCCGTAGACGAGGTACACCACGCCGGTGGTGAAAGCCTGCGAGGAGACCAGCCGCAGCGGGACCGGCGGCTCGCCCTCGTCGAACAGGCGCAGCCCACGGCGCATCGCGATCGGGTGCACGAACAGGTGCAGTTCGTCGAGGAGGCCGGCGGCGAGCAACTGCCGGACGACCGAGACGGAGCCGCTCATCGCGATGTCGCCGCCGGGTTCGTTCTTCAGCGCGGTGACCGCGTCGAGGAGGCCGCCGCGCAGCGCCTCGGAGTTGCGCCAGGTGAACGCGGCGGGCCGCGTGGTGACGACGATCTTGCGGGCGTCGCCGAGCTTCGTGGCCATGCCGGCGTCGGGGCCGCCTGCGGCCTCGCGGTCCGGCCAGGCGGCGGCGAAGCCGTCGTAGGTGGCGCGGCCGAGCAGGAGCGTGTCGGCGGCGCCGAGCTGGCCGTCGACGGCCCGGCCCATCTCGTCGTTGTAGTACGGGAAATGCCAGTCCTGCGGGTTCTCCACGACACCGTCGAGCGCCGCGAACAGGCCTGCGGTGATCTTGCGCATGGGGCTTCTCCCTGGGTCGGGCGTGTGGTCACCGGTATGACCCGCGGCGGCTGCGGCAATCATCGCGGATCCGGGGAGCCCCAGGCGGTCAGACCGGCAGGATGCGGCTGACCACGTCGTAGAGCTGCCGGACGTTCCGGCACTCGTGCATCTCGACGACGCGGGCGTACTGCTCGGCGGCGGAGTCGCCGGTGTTCCACAGGCCGGCGCGTTCGGGGTTGAGCCAGTAGACGCGGCGCGCGCGGCCGGTGATCGTGCGCAGCGCGGCGAGGTTCGGGTCGCCGTAGTTGGTGCGGCCGTCGCCGAGGATGAGCACGGACGACCGGGTGCCGACCGCGTCCGGCCAGTCGTCGGTGAACACGCCGAGCGCGTGGCCGTAGTCGCTGTGGCCGTCCCAGCGGGTGAGCCTGGCCTCGGAGTGGATGCGGGTGGCCAGGCCGCGCGGGTCGGTGGCGCCGGCGCTGAGCAGGCCGGTGATCTCGTCGGTGGTCTCGACGAACGCGAACGCGCGCACGCGGCTGAACTGGTCGCGCAGCGCCTGGACGAGCAGCAGGGTGAAGTCGGCGAACCGGGCCACGGAGCCGGACATGTCGCACAGGACGATCAGGTCGGGGCGGCCGGGTTTGCGCACACGGTAGGCGGGTTTGACCGGCACGCCGCCGGTGGACATCGAGCGGCGCAGGGTGCGCCGCAGGTCGATCTGCCCGCGGCGGGCGCGGCGGCGGCGCGCGGCGAGCCGGGTGGCGAGCTTGCGGGACAGCGGGTAGATGAGGCGGCGCATCTCGGCGATCTGGTCGGCGTGCGCGGACACGAAGTCGACCTGGTCGGCGGACGCCGCGACGCCGTACTTCGCCATCCGCGCCCGGCCGCGGGTCTCGGCCGTACGGCGGCGCGCCTCGGCCTGGACGTCCGTACGGAACCGGGCGAGCCGGCGTTCGGCCTCGCCGCGCGCGAGCCGGTCCTCCAGCGTGTCGTCCTCGACGCCGCCCATCTGGGCGAGGACCTGGGCGAGCAGCGCCTCCGGGCGCATGGCCTTCAGCGTCTGGTACGCCGACCAGCCGCCAGGCAGGCTGCCGTATCCGGCGAACCTGCCGAGGCCCTCGACGGCGGCGGCGGCCAGCGCCCGCATCCGCTCGTCGTCGGCGTCGGCCACCGCGGCGGCGAGCTGTTCGCGCAGGTCGTCGATGTCGTCGGTGTCCGGCGCCCGGGTCTGGGTCTCGCCGACGGCGGCCGGGAAGTAGAGGTCGAAGATGTCGTCGAAGACCGTGCGCTGCCCCGACCTGCGCAGCAGCGCCGACGCCAGGCCCTCGCGGAGCTGGGGCCGGTCGGCGAGGCCGAGCACGGTCATGACCTGCGCGGCGTCGACGGTCTCCCCCGGCCCGACGGCCACCTCGTGTTCGCGCAGCGCGGCGACGAACTCGACGAGCCGGTCCGGCAGGTTGCCGGACTCGGACTCGGCCGCGCGCGGTTCGCCGATCATGCCGTCAGCTCGTCGAGTTTCAGCTCGTTCAGCGCCAGCCGGGTGTCGGCCTGGTACTTCAGGACGACGCCGAGGGTGGCGCGTACGACGTCCTCGCTGAGCGTGTCGGCGCCGAGGGCGAGCAGCGTACGGGCCCAGTCGACGCTCTCGGCCACCGACGGCGCCTTGCGCAGCTCCAGTTCGCGCAGCGCGTTGACGATCGTGACCAGGGAGGACGTCAGGGCCTCGTCGATGTCCGGCACGTGCAGGCCGACGATGCGGCGTTCCAGCTCGGGGTCGGGGAAGTCGATGTGCAGGAACAGGCAGCGGCGCTTCAGCGCCTCGGACAGCTCGCGCGTGGCGTTGGAGGTGAGCACCACGAACGGGCGGCGCGCGGCGGTGATCGTGCCGAGCTCGGGAACGGTGATCTGGAAGTCGCCGAGCACCTCCAGGAGCAGCGCCTCGACCTCGACGTCGGCCTTGTCGGTCTCGTCGATGAGCAGGACGGCCGGGTCCTCGCCGCGGATGGCGGTGAGCAGCGGGCGCGGCAGCAGGAACTCCTCGGCGAAGATGTTCGCGCGCGCCTCGTCCCAGCTCTCGTCGCGGGCCGCGGTGATGCGCAGGAGCTGCTTGGCGTGGTTCCACTCGTACAGGGCGCGGGCCTCGTCGATGCCCTCGTAGCACTGGAGCCTGATCAGCTCCGCGCCGGTGGCCTCGGCGACGGCGCGCGACAGCTCGGTCTTGCCGACCCCGGCCGGGCCCTCGACCAGCAGCGGCTTGCCGAGCCTGTCGGCGAGGAAGACGGTGGTGGCGACGGCCGTGGACGCGAGGTAGCCGACGCCGGCCAGGCGCCGGGCGACGTCGTCGACCGAGGCGAACCGGCCACCGTCGGTGCCGGCCGGATTGGACGCTGTGGTGTCCCGCAACAGGGACCTCCCGTAGGTCGGACAGCACACGGACACATACCGAATCTGATTCTAAGATATCCGGCCGATCCGCGCCTCACCCGGCCCCGCGCACGATGTCTCGGGCCTTTCACAAGCGGTTAACCGGGACGAATCACGTACACGGAAACCTGGAGGCAGGCGATGGCCCCCGATGGCCTCCGACCGCCGCATCGAGGGAGGACCCGTGCTCGTCCAGTTGCATCTGCGCCTGCCCGACCGTCCGGACGCGCTCGACACGCTGACCCGCGCGGTCACGCGCTCGGCCGGCGACATCGTACGGATGGACGTGCTCTCCGCGCCCGACGTACGCCGGCGGACCCCGCCCGACGACCGCCCGCGCGCGGCCGTGCTGAAGCTGGCCCGCAGCACCACCCCCGCGGACGGGCCGTGCGCGTGGCGGGTCATGGCCGACGGAGAGGTGATCGGCACCGTACGCGCGCACGACGACGCGAAGCGGCGCACCCGCCAGTGGACGGCGTCGATGCGCGACGGCCGCGCCATCCCCGGCCTCCAGCGCACCCGGCGCGACGCCGCCACCCAGCTCCTGATCGAGCACGAGCTCAGCGCCTGACCCCGCCGCCACACCTTCGAACGGCCCCCGGCCATACCGTCGGGGGCCGTTTCGCGCTGTGTAATGATTCGCCCACGCCCGGCCCGTTCCGTCCGGTAATCGGTGTACCTTTTCGACCGTCGGCCGTGCCCCGCCGCACCGCGGAGCCATCCGCGGTTTTCGCGCGTCTGACACCCATATGCCGACGTTCGCTTCATGGGGGTGCAGAAATCGTGACCGACGCGGGCACGGGCCCGTCACCGACCACCACGATCGCGGTGCTCGGCACAGTCGGGGTCGAGCGGCGCGGGTCGATGGTCCGGCCGACGTCCGGTATCACGCGGGGCCTCCTGGGTGTGCTCGCCGTCGCCGCGCCGTCCGGCGTCGCCGTCGCCACCCTGCGGGAACGGGTGTGGGGGCCGCGCGGCGGCGACCTCTCCGAGTCGGCCGTCGGCGTCGCCGTGCACCGGCTGCGCCGCTGGCTGCGCGAGACCGCGGGCGACGCCGTCACCGTGGAGCACGTCCACGACCGCTACGTCCTGCGTACCCCGCACGCCGTCACCGACGTCGCCGCGTTCCGCGCGCTCACCGCGAGCGCGTCGGCCGCGGACCTCCCCGACCGGATCTCCGCGCTGGAGCGCGGCCTCGGGCTGTGGCGCGGCCGGCCGCTGGAGGACCTCGAACCGGACGTCGTGGACCACGGCACGATCGCGCAGCTCGTCCGCGAACGGGTCACCGCGGCCGTGGAGTACGCCCGTGCCGTCGGCGCGGCCGGCGACCCCGACCGCGCGGTGCCCGTACTGGCGCCGCTGACCGAGCAGTACCCCATGGACGAACCGCTGCTCGGCGCCTGGATCGAGACCCTCGCGAGCTGCGGGCGGCAGGCCGAGGCGCTGGACGCCTACGACCGGCTGCGCCGCCGCCTCGACGACCAGCTCGGCGTGACGCCCGGCGCGGAGCTGCGCGACATCCACATGCGGGTGCTGCGCCAGGAGACCGCGCCGCGTGCGCACATCCCGTCGCCGGAGCGCCGCCCGCGGCAGGTGCCGACCGGCGTCGCCGACTTCACCGGCCGCGACGACCACGTCGCCACCGTGCTGGGCCTGCTGAGCGGCGACACGTCCGGCGGCGCCGTCGGCGTGTCGACGGTCGCCGGCATGGGCGGCGTCGGGAAGTCCGCGCTGGTCCGGCACATCGCCCACCGCGTACGCGACGACTTCCCCGACGGGCAGTTGTTCGCCGACCTCCAGGGCGCCGAGTCCGCGCCGGCCGAGCCCGCGGAGATCCTCGGGAGGTTCCTGCGGGCGCTCGGCGTCGGCGGGTCCTCGATCCCCGACGGCCCCGCCGAGCGCGCCGCCCTCTACCGCACGGTCCTGTCCGAGCGGCGGATGCTCATCGTCCTCGACAACGCCGCCGACGAGGACCAGGTCCTGCCGCTGCTCCCCGGCGGCACGGCCGGCACGCGCGACGACGGCCCCGGCGCGGGCTGCCGGGTGATCGTCACCAGCCGGGCGCGGCTGACCGCGCTGCCGGGCGCGCGCATCGTCGAGCTCGACGTCCTGGACGCCGGGCAGGCGCGCGAGCTGCTCGTCCGCATCCTCGGCGCGCGGCGGGTGACCGCGGAGCCAGGCGCCGCCGCCGACCTCGTACGGCTGTGCGGCGGGCTGCCGCTGGCGCTGCGCATCGCCGGCGCCCGGCTCGCCGCGAAGCCGCACTGGCGGATCACCGACCTCGCCGCGCGGCTGCGCGACCGGCAGCGCCTCGACGAGCTGGCCCACCACGGGCTCAGCGTCCGCGCCACCCTGGACGTCTCCTACGACGGGCTCGACGCCCCGGCGCAGCGGCTCTACGGGCTGCTCGGCCAGCTCGAGGCGCCGGACCTCCCGGCGTGGGCGCCCGCCGCGCTGCTCGGCGCGCCGCAGATCCACGCGGACGACGTGGTCGAGTCGCTGGTCGACGCCCGGCTGGTGGAGGCCGTGCGCCCGGCCGACGACGAGGTGCGCTACGTCTTCCACGACCTCGTACGCGAGCACGCACGCGAGCGCGGCCTCACCGACGTCCCGCCGGAGGAGCGCGACGCCGCCGTACGACGCGCCCTGGGCGGCTGGCTCTCGCTGGCCGACACCGTGATCCACGCGGTGAACCGCGGCGGCGACGCGCTTCCCGCCGCGGGCGCGGTGCGCTACGCGCTGGACGCCGACACGACCGCGCGCGCCGCCGCGCGGCCCGGCCACTGGCTGGACCACGAGACCATCGCGCTGACCGCCTGCGTCACCCAGGCCGCGTCGCGTGACGACGTCCTGTGCTGGGAGCTGGCGGTGCGCTCGTCCATGCTGTTCCAGCCCGTGCACTACGTCGACGCGTGGCGGAAGGTGGTGGACACCGCGCTGCCCGTCGTCCGCGCCGCGGGCAACCGGCAGGGCGAGGCGGCCGTGCTGCACCGCATCGTCGAGCTGGCCTGCGCGCGCCGCGACTACGGCACCGCGCTCGCCCCCGTCGAGGAGGCGCTGCGGCTGTTCGAGTCCGTCGCCGACGGCCACGGCGTGGGGCTGGCGCTGCGCCAGCGCGCCGTGATCCACCGGATGGCCGGGCGCTACCCGCGCGCGCTCGACGACGCCAAGCGCTCCTACGACCTGCTCCGTACGGCGGGCGACGCCGCGGGCGCGGCGCACGCGCTGCTGGTGGGCGGCCAGGTGCGCGCCGAGCGCGGCGAGGCCGAGGCGGCGCTCGACGTCTTCGAGCGCGCCCGCGACATCGCCCACGGCGCGCACGACGCCAGCGTGGAGCTCCAGTCGGTCTACGGCATCGGGCAGGCCATGCTCGCGCTCGGGCAGGCCGACCAGGCGCGCGGCCTGTTCGACTACGTCGGCCACGCGGCCACCGCGGCCGGGAGCCGCCTCGGCGGCATGTACGCCAACCACGGCCTGGGCTGCGCGTACGCCGCGCTCGGCCAGCCCGACGACGCGGAGCGCGCGCTCACCGCGGCGCTCGGCCTGGCGCAGGAGCGCCGCGACCGCCTCACCCACCTGCGGGTGCTGTACGCCCTCGCCGCGCTGCACCACTCCGTGGACGACACCACGCGGGCGCGGCGCGAGGCCCAGCAGGCGCTGCGGCTCGCCGAGTCGCTCGCCGTACCGCTGTGGACCGCGCGCTGCCGGCTCCAGCTCAGCGAGCTCGACGACGACCCCGAGGCCGCGTCCGCGCTGCGCCACCAGGCCGAGGCCGGCCTCGCGGAGCTGGGCGTACGCCCGGCGCCGACGGACGTCCGCGGCATGTGAGCCCGGCGGCTCAGCCCGTGCCGGGCCAGCCGAGCCCGGTGCCCGCGGACGGCCCGTCGAGGAAGTCCAGGAGGACGCCGGTGAGCTCGGCGGGCGCGTCCTCCGGCACGAGGTGGCCGGCGCAGGGCACCCGGTGCAGGCGGGCGCCGGGGATCGTGGCGGCCAGCTTCTCGCCGCGCTCGGCGGGGATCCACGCGTCGTCGCCGCCCCAGCAGACCAGGACGGGCAGGTCGAGGTCGCCGTAGCGGTCCTGGATCTCGTCGGTGTAGCGCTGGTCGGCCTGCGCGATCTGGCGGTAGAACGCCGGCTGCCCGCGTTCGCCGAGCCACGGCGCGGCCAGGGCGTTAAGCGTGGCCGGGCGCAGGCCGGGGCCGCCGGTCGTGGTGATGTACTCGCGGACGAGCGCCTCGTGCAGGTTGCCCGGGAGCCGCGTGAACACCTCGGCGTTGTCGCGGACCAGCCGGAAGAACGGCGACCCCCACGGCGCGAGCGCGACCACGTCGACCAGCGCGAGCCGGTCGTACACCGCGCCGTGCAGCAGGTGGGCGCGCAGCGCCACGGCGCCGCCGAAGTCGTGCGCGACCACGCGCGGCCGGTCCAGCCCCCAGTGGGCGAGCAGCCCGGCGAACAGCCCGCCCTGGGCGCCGAGCGAGACGTCCTGGCCGTCGCGCATCTCCGAGCGGCCGTAGCCGGGCATGTCCCAGTAGTAGACGGTGTGCCGCGCGGCGAGGCCCGCGGCGACGTCGCGCCAGACGTAGGACGAGAACGGCGTGCCGTGCAGCAGCACCACCGGGCTGCCGCCGCCGATCCGGCCCCACCGCACCGTGCCGAGCGGCGACGCGTACGCCTCCGGCAGCTCCCAGCCCGCCATCACGCCACCCCTGACCGGTAATCACCTTTTACTGGTTACACACCTTACCAGTCAGGGGCGGCGCGACGGCGGCGGCCGGGGTCAGCCCATCGAGCGCGCCGTCGGCTCGATCGCGACCGGCAGCGGTGTGGCGCCCGCCGACAGGTACGCGTCCACCGACGCGGCGGCCGAGCGGCCCTCCGCGATCGCCCACACGATCAGCGACTGCCCGCGGCCCATGTCGCCGGCGCAGAACACGCCGTCGACCGACGTCATGTACGCGTCGTCGCGGGCCACCGCGCCGCGGTCGGTGAGGTCCACGCCCAGCCCGTCGAGCAGCGGCCCCTTCTCCGGGCCCACGAATCCCATCGCCAGCAGCACCAGCTCGGCGGGGATCTCCCGCTCCGTACCGTCCACCGGTTCGAAGCGGCCATCGGACATCCGCACCTCGACCAGCCGCAGCGCGCGGACGCGGCCGTCCTCGCCGGTGAACTCCTGCGTGGAGACCGCGTACACCCGGTCGCCGTTCTCCTCGTGCGCGCTGGAGACCCGGTACGTCATCGGGTACGTCGGCCACGGCTGCCCCGCCGGGCGCTCCTCCGGCGGGCGCGGCATGATCTCGAGCTGCGTCACCGACGCGGCGCCCTGCCGGGTGGCGGTGCCGAGGCAGTCGGCGCCGGTGTCGCCGCCGCCGATCACCACGACGTGCCTGCCCTCGGCGGAGATCGCCGGGACCGCGGCGTCGCCCTCCTGGACGCGGTTGGACGGCGGGAGGTACTCCATCGCCTGGTGCACGCCGTCGAGCTCGCGGCCGGGCAGCGGCAGGTCGCGCCACGCGGTCGCCCCGCCGGCCAGCACCACCGCGTCGTGGCCCGTACGCAGCTCCTCGGCCGTGACGTCCACGCCGACATTGACGGACGTACGGAACTCGGTGCCCTCGGCGCGCATCTGCGCGAGCCGCCGCTCCAGGAACCGCTTCTCCATCTTGAACTCGGGGATGCCGTAGCGCAGCAGCCCGCCGATGCGGTCCGCGCGCTCGTACACCACGACGTCGTGGCCCGCGCGGGTGAGCTGCTGCGCGGCGGCCAGCCCGGACGGGCCCGACCCGACGACCGCGACCCGCTTGCCCGTACGGACCGCCGCCGGGCGCGGCAGCACCCAGCCCTCGTCCCAGGCCCGCTCGATGATCTCGACCTCGACCTGCTTGATCGTGACCGGGTCGGAGTTGATGCCGAGCACGCACGCCGACTCGCACGGCGCCGGGCACAGCCGCCCGGTGAACTCAGGGAAGTTGTTCGTGGCGTGCAACCGCTCGATGGCCTCGCGCCAGTCGTGCCGGTACACGAGGTCGTTCCACTCCGGGATCAGGTTGCCCAGCGGGCAGCCCTGGTGGCAGAACGGGATGCCGCAGTCCATGCAGCGGCCCGCCTGCTTCTCCAGGCGCCCCGCCTCGAACTCCTCGTACACCTCGCGCCAGTCCTGGATGCGCACGTCCACCGGACGGCGCTTCGGGGTCTCGCGCCCCGTCGTCATGAATCCCCTCGGGTCAGCCATGGCCGGGACCCCCTTCCGTGTCGTTGGCCGTGTGGGCGCTCATCCGCGCGCCGCCGACATGATCGCCTCGTCCGCGTCGCGCCCGTCGCGTACGGCCTCCTCGCGCGCGGACAGCACGCGCTTGAAGTCCGTCGGCATGACCTTCCCGAAGCGGGCGGCCGAGGTGTCCCAGTCGACGAGCAGCCGCCGCGCGACCGCCGAACCCGTCTCCGACAGGTGCGTCTCCACGGCCGCGCGGAGGATCTCGCGGTCCTCGTCGTCCAGCGGGTCGAGGTCCACCATCTCGGTGTTGACCAGCGTCGGGTCCATGTCGAGCAGGTACGCGACGCCGCCGGACATGCCGGCCGCGAAGTTGCGCCCGACCCCGCCGAGCACCACCACGCGGCCGCCCGTCATGTACTCGCAGCCGTGGTCGCCGACACCCTCGACGACGGCCGTGGCACCGGAGTTGCGGACGGCGAACCGCTCCCCCGCGACACCCCGGACGTACGCCTCGCCGGACGTGGCGCCGTACAGGACGACGTTCCCGGCGATGATGTTCTCCTCGGCGGCGAACGCCGCGGACGCCGCGGGCCGTACGACGATCCGCCCGCCGGACAGGCCCTTGCCCAGGTAGTCGTTGGCGTCGCCGACCAGCCGCAGCGTCACGCCGCTGGGCACGAACGCGCCGAACGACTGCCCGGCGGAGCCGGTGAACGTGACGTCGATGGTGTCGTCGGGCAGCCCGGCGCCGCCCCACCGCTTCGTGACGGCGTGGCCGAGCATGGTGCCGACGGTCCGGTTGACGTTGCGCACCGGCAGCTCCAGCCGCACCCGGTCGCCGTTCTCGATGGCGCCCTCGGCGAGCTGGATCACCGTGTTGTCCAGCGCCTTGTCCAGGCCGTGGTCCTGGTCCCGCGTACGGTGCAGGTCGCCGCCGTACGGGCGGTCCGCCGCGTGCAGGATGGGCCCGAGGTCCAGGTCGGCGGCCTTCCAGTGGTCGACCGCGTCCTGCACGGCCAGCATCTCCACGTGCCCGACGGCCTCGGCGAGGCTGCGGAACCCCAGCTCGGCGAGGTACTCGCGGACCTCCTGGGCGATGAACTCGAAGAACGTCACCACGAACTCGGCCTGCCCGGCGTAGCGGGACCGCAGCTCCGGGTTCTGCGTGGCGATGCCGACCGGGCAGGTGTCCAGGTGGCAGACGCGCATCATGACGCAGCCGGACACCACGAGCGGCGCGGTCGCGAAGCCGAACTCCTCCGCGCCGAGCAGCGCCGCCACGACGACGTCGCGGCCGGTCTTCATCTGCCCGTCCGCCTGCACGACGATGCGGTCGCGCAGCCCGTTGAGCAGCAGCGTCTGCTGCGTCTCCGCCAGCCCCAGCTCCCACGGGGTGCCGGCGTGCTTCAGCGACGTCAGCGGCGACGCGCCGGTGCCGCCGTCGTGCCCGGAGATCAGCACGACGTCCGCGTGCGCCTTGCTCACCCCGGCGGCGACCGTGCCGACGCCCATCTCCGAGACCAGCTTGACGTGCACCCGGGCGTCCGGGTTCGCGTTCTTCAGGTCGTGGATGAGCTGCGCGAGGTCCTCGATGGAGTAGATGTCGTGGTGCGGCGGGGGCGAGATGAGGCCGACGCCCGGCGTGGAGTGCCGGGTGTGCGCGATCCACGGGTACACCTTGTGCCCGGGGAGCTGCCCGCCCTCGCCGGGCTTCGCGCCCTGCGCCATCTTGATCTGCAGGTCGTCGGCGTTCACCAGGTACTCGCTGGTGACGCCGAACCGGCCGGACGCGACCTGCTTGATCGCCGAGCGGCGCAGGTCGCCGTTGGCGTCCCGGGTGAACCGGTCGGCGTCCTCGCCGCCCTCCCCGGTGTTGGACTTGCCGCCGAGCCGGTTCATCGCGATCGCGAGCGTCTGGTGCGCCTCGGCGGAGATCGAGCCGTAGGACATCGCGCCGGTGGAGAACCGCTTCACGATCTCCGACACCGGCTCGACCTCGTCCACCGGCACCGCCGGGCGGTCGCCCGTACGCAGCCGGAACAGGCCGCGCAGCGTCATCAGCGTGCGCGCCTGGTCGTCCACGGCGCCGGTGTACTCCTTGAAGATCTCGTACTTCCGCGCCCGCGTGGCGTGCTGCAGCTTGAACACCGTCTGCGGGTTGAACAGGTGCGCCTCGCCCTCGCGGCGCCACTGGTACTCACCGCCCACGGCCAGCGTGCGGTGCGGCGCGGCGTTGCCGCCCGGCGGGTACGCGTAGCGGTGCCGCCGCGCGACCTCCTCGGACAGCACGTCCAGGCCGACGCCGCCGAGCCGCGACGTGGTGCCGGTGAAGCAGGAGTCGACGACCTCGGGGCCGAGCCCGACCGCCTCGAAGATCTGCGCGCCCATGTACGAACCGACCGTGGACACGCCCATCTTCGACATGATCTTCAGGACGCCCTTGCCGAGCGCCTTGACCAGGTTCGCGGACGCCTGCTCCGGGGTGACGCCGGTGAGCACGCCATCGCGGGCCAGCTCCTCGACGGTCTCCATGGCCAGGTACGGGTTGACCGCGGCCGCGCCGTAGCCGACGAGCAGCGCCACGTGGTGGCACTCGCGTACGTCGCCGGCCTCGACGACCAGCCCGACGCGGGCGCGGGCGCGCTCCCGCACGAGGTGGTGGTGCACCGCGCCGGTGACCAGCAGCGACGGGATCGGCGCCCGCTCGGCGTCCACGCCGCGGTCGGACAGCACGAGGGTGCGCGCGCCGTCCGCGATCGCCTGGGACACCTCGGCGCGGATCTCGTCCAGCCGGCGGCGCAGCGCGCCGCCGTCCCCGGCCACGTCGTACCGCGCGTCCACCACGTACGTACGGAACCCGGGCATGTCGCCGTCGTCGTCGATGTGCACGATCTTCGCCAGGTCCGCGTTGCCGATCACCGGGAACGGCACGATGATCTTGCGGCAGGACCACGGTCCCGGCGACAGGATGTTCGGCTCGGGTCCGATGGACGTGCCGAGCGCGGTCACCATCTCCTCGCGGATGGCGTCCAGCGGCGGGTTCGTGACCTGCGCGAACTGCTGCGTGAAGTAGTCGAACAGCAGCCGCGGCTTCGCTGACAGCGCGGCCACCGGGGTGTCGGTGCCCATCGAGCCGATCGGCTCCGCGCCGGTGGTGGCCATCGGCCGGAGGATGATCCGCTCCTCCTCCTCGGTGTAGCCGAACGCCTGCTGCACCTTCAGCAGCGCGTCGTGGCTCGGCACCGTACGGTCGCGGTCCGGGAGGTCGGCGAGCTGGACGAGCCCGGCGGCGGTCCACTCCTCGTACGGGTGCTCGCGCACCAGGTCGCCCTTGATCTCCTCGTCCTCGAGGATGCGCCCGGCCGCGGTGTCGACGCAGAAGATGCGGCCCGGCTGGAGGCGGCCCTTGCGGACGATCCGGTCCGCCGGGATGTCCAGCACGCCGACCTCGCTGGCCAGCACGACCAGCCCGTCGTCGGTGACCCAGTAGCGGCCCGGCCGCAGCCCGTTGCGGTCGAGCACCGCGCCGACCAGCGTGCCGTCGGTGAACGCGACGCACGCGGGCCCGTCCCACGCCTCCATCACGCACGAGTGGAACTGGTAGAACGCGCGGGTCGCCGGGTCCATCCGGTCGTGGTTCTCCCACGGCTCCGGGATCATCATCCGTACGGCGTGCGGCAGCGAGCGGCCGCCGAGGTGCAGCAGTTCCAGGCACTCGTCGAAGGACGCCGAGTCGCTGCCCTCGGGGTCGACGATCGGGTAGAGCCGGGACAGGTCGCCGGGGATCAGGTCGCTGGCCAGCAGCGCCTCGCGGGCGCGCATCCAGTTCCTGTTGCCCTTGACCGTGTTGATCTCGCCGTTGTGCGCGATGTAGCGGTACGGGTGGGCCAGCGGCCACGACGGGAACGTGTTCGTCGAGAACCGCGAGTGCACCAGCGCCAGGCCCGAGGCGAACCGCGGGTCGGACAGGTCGGCGAAGAACGGTTCGAGCTGCGGCGCGGTCAGCATCCCCTTGTAGACGATCGTCCGCGCGGACAGGCTCGCGAAGTACAGGCCCAGTTCGTGTTCGGCCCGCTTGCGCAGGCAGAACGCCGTACGGTCCAGGTCGATGCCGCGCTCGCCGGCCGGCCCGGCGACGAAGAGCTGCGCCAGGTGCGGGAGCACGTTCCGGGCCGCGGGGCCGCAGTGCTCGGGGTCGTGCGGCAGGTCGCGCCAGCCGAGGACGGTCAGCCCCTCCTCGGCGGCGATCGCCTCGACGGCCGCCACCGTGGTGGCGCGCTCGCCCGGATCGGGCGGCAGGAAGGCCAGCCCGGCCGCGTACGCGCCCGGGTCGGGCAGCGCGAACGGGCAGACGGCGCGGAAGAACGCGTCGGGGATCTGCGTGAGGATCCCGGCGCCGTCCCCGGTGTCGGCCTCCGCGCCCTTCGCGCCCCGGTGTTCGAGGTTGCGCAGCACGGTGAGGCCGCGTTCGACGGTCTCGTGGCCGGCTCGTCCGGTGAGGTCGGCGACCATGCCGACACCGCAGGCGTCGTGCTCGAATGCGGTGTCGTACAGACCGTGGTCGCCGGCGCGAGCCGATGGCAGTGGCAGTGCAGCAGCCATTCACGCTCCTGTCGTCTCATCTGCTTAGGAGTTCCGGCAGTTGGGACGACATTGGCCCTGCTGCTGATGCCCCCGGAGTGGGGGGACGATCGTGCGACAGATTACCGCACGGTTGTTTTTATCCCCGAAACCGCCCCGTGACGAAACCCTTGGGGCGGCGGCGATCCGGCATCGGCCGGACGCGCGCGGGCCCGTACCGGCGTGGTGCCGGTACGGGCCTGGGCCGGTGATCCGCGCTGGTCAGTTCACGTTGCGCTGGTAGACGAAGGACTCGAAGTCGGACATCGCGACGCTGTACGGAATGAGGTCGTCGCTGCCGACGCTCGGGCTCGCGCCGTCGGAGCGCTGGGTGGCGGTGACGCAGACGTAGTGGCCCATGCCGTCGCCCTTGCCCCAGGTGTAGCCGCTGCCGAGCTTCTCGACGTCGTTGCCGGTCTTGGGGGTGAGCACCCAGCCGCCGGCGCCCTTCTCGGGGTCCATGCTGTCGACCACGCGGCCGGCGTCGGCGCTGGACTTCAGGTTGAACGCCACGCCGATCGCGATGGCCTTGCCGTCGGTCGAGACGTACGCGCCGCGCACCGCCTGGGTGCAGCCGGCCGCCTTGAGGTCGTTCTTCAGCTTGTCGCCCCAGACCAGCGAACCGCAGTCGGTGGTGAGGTCCTGGTTGGTCAGCTTGAACCGCACGTTCTTGCCGGAGTACGCCGGGGCGGCGCCGTCGCCGGTGAAGACCTCGTCGAGCGTCAGCGGCTTGCTGTCGTTGGCGCGGTCGTTGATCTTCTCGAAGGTGCTGGTCGTGCTGTTGTAGCCCATGTAGATGCTGGGCTTCGGCTGGCCGGGCATGTTGCCGTTGCCGCTGGACGCCGGGGTGACCGCGCCGCCCGTGGACGACGGGGCGGTGGTCTGGCCGGTGGGCGCCGCGCCGGTGTTCGTCGGCTGCGGGTCGGGCGAGCCGCCGCTCTTCAGCGCGAACACGGCCACGACGACGATCGCGATGACGATCGCGAGGCCGCCGGCGCCGAGGCCGATCAGCAGGCCCTTGTTGTTGCCGCCACCGCCGCCGGCCGCGGACTGCGCCGGGAACGCGGGGCCGGTCGGGCCGCCCGCGTAGCCGGCGCCGGTGTCGTAGCCGGGCGGGCCGCCGTAGCCGGGGGGCTGGACGCCGGGGGCGCCGAGCGGCTGCTCGAACGTGACCGGGGTGTAGCCGCCCGGGTCGCCACCGTAGGCATTGGGGTCGTAGCCCTGCTGGCCGCCGTAGGAGTTCGGGTCGTAGCCGGGCTGGGCGCCGTACGCGTTGGGGTCGTAGCCCGGCTGGCCGCCGTAGGAGTTGGGGTCATAGCCGGGCTGGCCGCCATAGGAGTTCGGGTCGTATCCCTGCGGGGGCGGCTGCGGCGCGGAGTAGCCCTGCTGGCCGGGGTACTGCTGCTGCGGCTGGCTGCCGTACGGCTGCGGGTTGCCGTAGTCGGGGAAGTTCTGCGGGTAGCTCGGCGGCTGGCCGCCGGGACCGTAGCCGGGCGGCGCCTGCGGGGGCTGGCCCTGCGGCCCGTAGCCGGGCGGGGGGCCGTAGCCGGGCGGCGGTTGCTGCGGGGGCTGCTGCTGCGGGGGCTGGCCGCCGGGCGGCGGGCCCTGCGGAGGCTGCGGGGGCGGGCCCTGCGGGGGCTGGCCGCCGGAAGGAGGACCGGGCGGCGGGCCCTGAGGCGGTTGCCCACCGGACGGTTGGCCGGCCGGCGGCGGGCCCTGCGGGGGCTGACCGCCGGAAGGGCTTCCCTGGCCGCCGGGCTGGTCGCCCGAGCCGTAACCCGCGGGCGCCGGGGCGTTGCCCTGCGGCGGCTGCTGGGGGCCGGGCGGCGGCGCGTTGTCCTCGGGGTTTGGCTGGTCCTGATTGCTCACAGTTCAGCAGGGTAGCGCCTGCGCCCGGCATCTCGGGCACGCCGGACGTTAGGGATGGCTACCGGAACGTCACGACCCGATCACGAACTACCGTGCGTGCCCGTCGAACCGCGGAACGCTACGGACGGTGAGGGCGTCAGGAGCTCTTGGTCTCCGTGGCGGCCTTCTCGGTGTCGCCGGACTCGGCGTCCGCCTTCTCGGACTCCTCCGCGTCGCCCTCGGAGCCGCCCTCGGGGTCGGCGTCGGCCTCGGAGTCCGTCTCGGCGTCCGCGTCCTTGGCGTCGGTCTCGGGGTCGGCGTCCTTCGCGTCCGCGTCCGTGCCGTCGCCGGCGGTGGACGGCTGGTTGCCGCGGATACTCTCCGGCGAGGTGTCGTTGCGCCTGAGGTACATGTACGCGATCGCGGCGAGGAAGACGATCAGCGCCGTCCAGTCGTTGATCCGCAGGCCGAGGAAGTGGTGCGCCTCGTCGATGCGGAGGTACTCGATCCACGCGCGGCCCACGGT
Organism: Streptosporangiaceae bacterium; assembly: GCA_036502625.1. GTDB lineage: Bacteria > Actinomycetota > Actinomycetes > Streptosporangiales > Streptosporangiaceae > DASXYG01. The sequence goes on along the minus strand of DASXYG010000122.1, from coordinate 57,517 downwards.
GTAGGCCGCGACGTACAGCGCGAACGCCCGGCCGTGCGTCAGCCTGAACCGTTTCGTCGCCCACAGCACCAGGATCGCCACGCCGATGCACCACAGCGATTCGTACAGGAACGTCGGCTGGTACGTGGTGACGCCCGGGATGGTGCTCGGCATGCCGGGGTCGATCTTCAGCGCCCACGGCAGGGTGCTCGGCTTGCCGAACAGCTCCTGGTTGAACCAGTTGCCCCAGCGCCCGACCGCCTGCGCGATGGCGATGCCGGGCGCGACCGTGTCGGCGAACGCCGCGATGCTGACGCCCTTGCGGCGGCACCCGATCCACGCGCCGAGCGCGCCCAGCGCGATGGCCCCCCAGATGCCGAGGCCGCCCTTCCAGATCTCCAGCGCCTGGATGGGGTCACGGCCGGGCGCGAAGTAGAGCTGCCAGCCGTCGGTCAGGACGTGGTAGAGCCGGCCGCCGACGAGGCCGAACGGGACCGCCCACGTCGCGATGTCGAGCAGCGCGCCCGGCTCGCCGCCGCGCGCCTTCCACCGGCGCTCGCCCATCCACACCGCGATGATCACGCCCGCGATGATGCACAGCGCGTACGCGCGGATCGGGATCGGCCCCAGGTGCCAAACGCCTTCGTGGGGGCTGGGGATGAAGGCGAGCGTCGGTTCCATGACGGGAAAAGATACCTATTCCTGGGGGATCGCGGTGCCGATCAGCTCTTGTTCGAGCCGCCGGCCTTCTTCACGGCCTCGGCGAGCGCGTCCTTGTTGCCGAGGATCGTGTTGAGGTTGAGCTCGCTGCCGTTGAGCTTCAGCGTCGGCGTTCCGGTGATGCCGGACTTGAGGATGCGCGTGGTGTTCGCCTCGGCCTGCTTCTGGTACGTCATGCCGGTGACCGCGGAGGCGAAGCTGGGGTCGGTGATGCCGACGTTCTTGCCCAGCTTGACGAGCTGGTCGGTCGGGAAGCCGCCGGCCTGGGTCTCGTCGGGCTGGTTGGCGTAGAGCTGGTCGTGGAACGGCATCCACTTGTCCGCCGGGGCGGCCATGGAGGCGTTCAGCGCGCGTACGGAGTTCTCGTGGGCGTTCTTCGACTGGCCCTCGTCGGCGAAGATCGTCATCGGGTGGTAGACGACCTTGGCCTTGCCCTCGGCGGCGAGCTGCTTGACGGTGGTGTCGTTCGCCTTCTCGAACTCGTGGCAGATCGGGCACTGGAAGTCCTCGAAGATGTCCAGCACCGGGGCGGTCACGCCGGGCTTGGCCATCACGACGGTGCCGTCGGCCTGCTTGCTGATCGGCGCGAGCTTGCCGTTGTAGCCGTCGGAGGACGACCGGTTCACCTGGATGAGCACGACCGCGAGCACGATCACCACGACGATGGCGACGGCGCCGCCCGCGATGCCGAGTGTGCGGTTGCGCTTCTGCTTCTGCGCCTCTACGCGCCGCTGCTCGGCGAGCCGCTCACGAGCCGTCCGCTTGGCGGCCTTGCCCATCGGTTCTCCTTCACCTGACCACGCACGTCGCGCACGTGGGTCAACACGTCCTGGTGGTCAACGCGCGAGGCGCGCCATTCGTTTCAGCGCACCGCCGGTCACGCCTTGTCGTCGACGGGGCGGCCGGACTCGGACTCGTCCTCGTCCTCGTCGTCGTCCGCCGCCGCACGGGTAGGCCGGGGCGCCGGGTCGTCAATGGCCAGCGCGGCATCGACGGACAGGCGGCTCTTCGGGAACACCGCGATCCAGGCGGCGAGGATGATGAACCCCGTGTCGCGCAGGATCTCCTGGGGGTACTGCGTCTGGCCGGCCGCGATTTTACCGCCGCCGCCGAAACAGCCGCAGTCGATCGACAGGCCGCGCGCCCACACCGAGATAATGCCGCCGATGAAGATCACCATCAGCACGGCGGTGGCGATGGCGGTGAACCGCGACGCGAACCCCGCGAGCAGCAGCAGCGCGAGCGCCAGCTCCAGCGCGGGCAGGCCGTAGCCGACCACGGTCGCGACGGAGTCGGGGAGCAGCCGGTAGGCCTTGACGGACACCACGGAGTTGGCGGGGACCACAAGCTTCGCCCATGCCGCCCAGGCCAGAATGCCCGCCAGCGCGACGCGGGCGAGGAGCGTGATCCAGGGCTGCGCCGAACCGAAGCGGCCGGGGGCGGTCACCATGGCACCAATGATGTCACGCGCCCGGACCACTTGATCCGCGCATGAATCGGGCTTGATCTGCGTCTTGGGCTCCGGCGCGGCATTGGCAGGATCCGGCCATTACGCGCCCGTTCCGTACGGTGAACCGGCAGAATCCGTTGCCGGAACGCACAGGGCAGGAATGGCGACGGAATCGGGGACGAGCATGGGCAAGGCGGCCAAGCGGACCGCCCGCGAGCGGCTGGCCGAGCAGCGCAAGCGCGACGCCGCACGCGGCAGGCGCAACCGCACGCTGACCATCACCGGGATCGCGGTCGTGGTGATCATCGCGGTCGTCGTCGGCGGCATCGCCATCGCGCGCTCCCGCGACGACAGCGACCCGGCCACGGCGGCGAAGTACACCGGGCCCCTCGCGCCGATGACGGTCGACACGGCCGCGACCACGGTCACCATGGCGAAGCCGGGCGTCACGAAGCCGCTGGTGGACGTCTACGAGGACCTCCAGTGCCCGGTGTGCAAGCAGTTCGAGGGGTCCACCGGCTCGGTGCCGCGGCAGCTCGCCGCGCAGGGCAAGGCGAAGGTCGTCTACCACCTGCTGAGCTTCGTCAACCCGGTCGGCTCGGCGCGCGCCGCCGCCGCGGCGTCCTGCATTCCGGGGAACCGCTGGATGGCCTACCACGACGCGGTGTACGCACGGCAGCCGGACGAACGCTACGCCTTCACGGTGGACCAGTTGCGCCAGATCGGGTCGCAGGCCGGGGCCGGTAAGAAGGCGCTCGGCTGCATCGGGAAGCAGACGTACGCCGCCACGGCCAAGGCGAACAACGCCAAGGCGGCCGCCGCCGGGTTCGCCAGCACGCCCACGCTGGTCGTGGACGGCAGGAAGCTCGATCTGCAGACGGTGTTCAACCGCGAGAAGCTGGCGCAGGCCATCGGCGGCTGACCCGCGTACGGCGAACGGCCCGCGACCGGTGCCGGTCGCGGGCCGCTTGCCGTACGCGGAATCTCAGCGGTTGCGGACGCCCGCGGCGAGGTCCGCCGCGAGGTCGGCCGCCGCGCGCACCCCGGACGCGGGGTCCGGGGCGTCGAGGAGCCGCTGGACGAACGCGGAGCCGACGATGACGCCGTCGGCGAAGGACGCCACCTCGGCGGCCTGCGCGCCGTCGCGCACCCCGAGGCCCACCGCGACCGGCAGCGCGGTCTGCGCCTTCGTCCGCGCCACCAGGTCGGCGGCGGCGCCGCCCACGCGGTCGCGCGCCCCGGTCACGCCCATGATCGACGCGGCGTACACGAAGCCGCGCGACACGCCGGTGATCTCCTTGATCCGCTCCTCGGTCGAGCTGGGCGCGACGAGGAACACGCGGTCGAGGCCGTGCGCGTCGGAGGCGGCCAGCCACGGGCCGGCCTCCTCCGGCGTGAGGTCCGGGGTGATCAGCCCGGTGCCGCCGGCCGCCGCGAGGTCGCGGGCGAACGCGTCGACTCCGTAGTGGTCGATCGGGTTCCAGTACGTCATGATCAGCGTGGCCGCGCCGGTGGCCGCGATGGCCTCGACGCTGGCCAGTACGTCGCGCACGCGGACACCGCCGACGAGCGCCTGGTGCACGGCGTCCTGGATCGTGGGGCCGTCCATCAGCGGGTCGGAGTACGGCAGCCCGACCTCGACGATGTCCACCCCGGCCGCGACCATGGCCTTCGCGGCGTCCACCGCGCCCTCGACGCTGGGGAACCCGGCCGGGAGGTAGCCGACGAGCGCGGCGCGGTGCTCGTTCGCCGCCGTGGTGAAGGCGTCCGACAGCGCGGTCACTTCGCCGCCCCCTTCTGGTCGACCAGACCGAACCATTTCGCCGCGGTGTCGACGTCCTTGTCGCCGCGGCCGGACAGGTTCACCACGATCGTGGCGTCCGGGCCGAGGTCCTTGGCGGCCTTGAGGGCGCCGGCGAGGGCGTGCGAGGACTCGATGGCCGGGATGATGCCCTCGGTGCGGCACAGCAGCGAGAACGCGTCCATCGCCTCGGTGTCGGTGACGGCGCGGTACTCGGCGCGGCCGGTGTCGTGCAGCCAGGCGTGCTCGGGGCCGACGCCGGGGTAGTCGAGCCCGGCGGAGATCGAGTGGGTCTCCCGCGTCTGGCCGTCGTCGTCCTGCAGGAGGTACGTCCGCATGCCGTGGATGATGCCGGGCGAGCCGCCCACGACCGTCGCGGCGTGGCGCCCGGTTGCCACGCCGTCGCCGCCGGCCTCGCAGCCGATCAGCCGCACCCCGGTGTCGGGGATGAAGGCGTGGAAGACGCCGATCGCGTTGGAGCCGCCGCCGACGCAGGCGACCACGGCGTCCGGCAGGCCGCCGGTCATCTCGATCACCTGGCGGCGCGCCTCCACCCCGATGACCCGCTGGAAGTCGCGGACCATGCGCGGGAACGGGTCGGGGCCCATCACGCTGCCGATGCAGTAGTGGGTGGTCTCCACCGAGGTGACCCAGTCGCGGAACGCCTCGTTGACGGCGTCCTTGAGCGTACGGCTGCCGATCGTGACGGGCACGACCTCGGCGCCGAGCATCCGCATGCGGGCGACGTTGAGCGCCTGCCTGCGGGTGTCCTCCTCGCCCATGTAGACGACGCAGTCGAGGCCGAGCAGCGCGGCCGCGGTGGCGGTGGCCACGCCGTGCTGGCCCGCGCCGGTCTCGGCGATGATGCGCGGCTTGCCCATGCGCTTGGTGAGCAGCGCCTGGCCCAGCACGTTGTTGATCTTGTGGGAGCCGGTGTGCGCGAGGTCCTCGCGCTTGAGCAGCACCCGGGCGCCGGCCGCCTCGGAGAAGCGGCGCGCCTCGGTGAGCAGTGTGGGCCGCCCGGCGTACTCGGTGAGCAGGCGGTCGAGCTCGCCGGTGAACGCGGGGTCGGCGCGGGCGGCGTCGTACACCTCGGCGAGCTCGCCGATGGCCGCCATCAGGGACTCGGGGGCGAACCGGCCGCCGTGGCGGCCGAAGTGGCCGGTGGCGTCCGGTTGCGCGGATGCGGCCTGGTCGGCCGCGGCAGTATCGGTCATGATCCTTTGCTTCTACGGGACGCGGGCGTCAACCCGCTGGTCGAACAGGGAAGCGGGTTCTCCGGGAACACGCCCGGCCCGTACGGGGATCACACGGACCGGCGTGTTCCCCAAAGCCATCGCCCTCCGCGGAGGGCCAGCGCCGCGTGCGTCATCGGCGGTCCCGCAGGGCGGGGTGGGCGCCGGCCGTCACGAGGTCGGCGACCGCGGAGCGCGGGTTGCCGCCGACGACGACGGACTCGCCGACGAGCACCGCGTCGGCGCCGGATCCGGCGTAGGCCAGGAGGTCGTGCGGGCCGCGCACGCCCGACTCGGCGATCTTGATGACGGTCGCCGGGATGCGGGGCGCGATGCGGGTGAAGACCTCGCGGTCGACCTTCAGCGTGGTGAGGTCGCGGGCGTTGACGCCGATGACGCGGGCGCCGGCGGCCACCGCGCGGTCGAGCTCGTCCTCGGTGTGGACCTCGACGAGGGGCAGCAGGCCGATCGACTCGGCGCGCTCGACCAGCGACACCAGCGCGGGCTGCTCGAGCGCGGCCACGATCAGCAGCACGAGGTCGGCGCCGTACGCACGGGCCTCCCACAGTTGGTAGGAGCTGACCACGAAGTCCTTGCGGAGCAGCGGTACGTCGACCGCGGCGCGGACGGACGCGAGGTCCTCCAGGCTGCCGCCGAACTTGCGGCGCTCGGTGAGGACGCTGATGACATGGGCGCCGCCGGCCTCGTAGTCGACGGCGAGGGCGGCGGGGTCGGCGATGACCGCGAGCGCGCCTTTGGAGGGGCTGGACCGCTTGACCTCGGCGATCACCGACACGCCCGGACCGGACAACGCGGCGTAGGCGTCTTTGGCCTGCGGAGCCGTGCGGCAGCGTTCCTTCAGCTCGCCGAGCGACACCGTGCGCTGCCGCTCGGCGAGATCGGCTCGTACGCCGTCAAGGATCTCGTCGAGCACGCTCACAGCGGGCAGACCCCCCTCGTTAGCCGTGTAGCCGGGAATGCCTCCGATCGTAGCCGCCCCTTGGACGGGCCGGACCGGCCCCCCGCCCCAACACCGACGTCAGGGGGCGAGCGCCGCGCCGAAAGGCAGGTTCCGGACGACCCAGTACACGAGGATGACGACGAGGATGCCCCACACCCACCACTTGTTCTGCGGCCACTGGACGTAGCGCCGCCCGGTGGCCGAGGCGAACGCCCACCGGGCGTACTCGACCCCCGCCCAGGCGAAGACGATCGCGCCGAGCGGGTTGAGGCCGAAGCCGTGGACGAACTGGCCGTGGGTGAAGGAGTGCAGCATGCGGAGCGTGCCGCAGCCGGGGCAGTAGGTTCCGGTCAGCGCGAGCCAGGGGCAGGTCGGGTAGTGGCCCGGGTGGTTCGGGTCGACCTGCGAGACGTAGACGAGCGCGGCGATGCCGCCAATGCCGACGAGGCCCGGCAGCAGCGCGGGATGCGCGCGCAGCCGGGCCACGGCGGAGATGACGCTCATCGCGACGGGTACGTCAGTAGCTTGACGTGGTCGAGCCCGCGTAGACGCCCGCCATCGCGAGGATGATGTTGATGATCAACGCGACCACGCCGAGGGAGAACGCGATGATCGTGAAGGTCTTCGCCTTCTGCGCGGAGTCCTGCGCGCCCTGGTAGTCGCCCGCGGACCACTTCGAGTTCACCTGGGTGGCGAAGATGATCGACGGGATCGCCAGCGGCCAGCAGCAGAGGATCGAGATGATCGCCGGAACCAGCCAGTTGGACGGGGGCTGGCCACCGCCACCGGTGCCGTAGCCGCCGCCACCGCCGGTGCCGTAGCCACCGCCGTACTGGCCGCCGCCGTAGCCGCCGCCGGGCTGCTGCGGACCGGACTGGCCGTATCCGCCCTGGTTCGGGTCGTACCCGCCGCCCTGGCCGTAGCCGCCGGGCTGCTGCGGACCAGACTGCCCGCCGTATCCGCCCTGGTTCGGGTCGCCGCCCGGGTATCCGTAGCTCATTGTGGGAGGTGCCCCCCTGTGTGATTCCTGGTCAAGAGACAGAAATGAGACTGTAGCGTCCCGCGGGCCCTGCCGGGCGCCGATGTCTCAGGACGCCATTCACTCGTTACGCACCCGTTAGCCCTGGTTCGCCTACGCAGCGCTGATCATGGCTCTCACCAGGAGACGTTACGGCCTGGATCTGCGACATACCCCACACCGCGAATCAGGCGGCGGGACCGCCCGAACGCGGCTCGGCGACGGGGCCGGGCTCGGCGGAGGCCTCCGCGGGGGCCTCGGGGGCGTCCGCGGTGGGGTCGGCGCCGGAGTCGAGGGAGTCCCAGAGGTTGCCGGGGGTCTGCGCGGCCGGCCGGGGGCGCGGGGTGCCGGGGGCCTCGTAGCGGCTGGACATGCCGGGCCAGCGGCGGCCGCGGGCCGCGGTGTAGGCGCCCGCGGCGGCGAGGAGGACGCCGCCGGCCACCGCGGCGATCCACCAGGCGGTGGACGCGGTGTGCGTGGCGGTGCCGTCGGCGACGGCGGTGCGCTCGCGGAGCAGCGCGATGACGCGGCCCGCGCCGGTGGCGCCGATGGACGACAGCACGGTGCCCGCGCCGATCGCCACGATCAGGACGCCCACCACGATGCGCCCCACGCCGCGGGTCGCGATGATGCCGGCGAGCCCGGCCAGGCCTGCCAGGCCGAGCCCGTTCAGCGCGGGCGCCACGTCTCCCCCGCTGAGCGACAGGTGGCGGGCGGGCAGCGGCGCGGGCATCGCCACCGTGGCGTCCGCCCATCCGCGCCCGGCGGCCAGCAGGACGAGCCCGGCCCCGGCCGCGCAGACCACCGCGGCGACCAGCATCTCCCGCCCCGCGCCGCCCCGCGCCGGCGCGGCGGCCGGCTTCTCGGGGGCCGTCACCGGAGCACGTCCGCGTCGAAGCAGGTGCGGGTGCCGGTGTGGCAGGCGGGGCCGTGCTGGTCGACCTTCACGAGGAGGGCGTCGCCGTCGCAGTCGAGGGCGACGGACTTCACGTCCTGCGTGTGGCCGGACGTGGCGCCCTTCTCCCAGTATTCGCCGCGGCTGCGGGACCAGTACGTGGCCCGGCCGGTGGCGAGGGTGCGGCGGAGGGCCTCGGCGTTCATCCACGCGAGCATCAGGACCTCGCCGGTGTCGTACTGCTGCGCGATCGCGGCGACCAGGCCGTCGGCGTCGCGCTTCAGGCGCGCGGCGATCGCGGGATCAAGGCCGGAGGAGGGCTCGGGATCTCCCATACCCCCAGCCTATTGCGTCCGACGCGCACCCGCCCACGGCCCCGCGAACCGCCGGTCACACCGCCGATCACACCGCCGAGCGCTGCGCGATCCAGGACGCGTACAGGTCGGCGTAGACGCCCGGGACCGTGGCGAGCTCGGCATGCGGGCCGCGCTGGACGATCCGGCCCGCGTCGAAGACCAGGATCTCGTCGGCCGCCTCGGCGGTGGACATGCGGTGGGCGATGGAGATGGCCGTACGGCCGCGCGTCACGCCGTCCAGGGCGCGCTGCAACCGGACCTCGGTGGCGGGGTCCACGGCGGAGGTGGCCTCGTCCATGACCAGGAGGTCGGGGTCGGCGACGTACGCCCGCGCCAGCGCCACGAGCTGCCGCTCCCCCGCGGACAGCGACTCGCCGCGCTGCCCCACCTCGGTGGCGAGGCCGTTCGGGAGGCCGTCCGCCCAGTCGGTGAGGCCGAGGTCGTCGAGCGCGCGGCGGACCTCGGTGTCGGACGCGCCGGGGCGGCCGTAGCGGACGTTGTCGGCCAGCGACGCGTCGAACAGGAACCCGTCCTGCGGCACCATGACGATCCGCTCGCGCAGCGACGGCCCGCGTACGTCGCGGAGGTCGGTGCCGTCGATCAGCACCCGGCCGCTGACGGGGTCCATCAGCCGGGTGAGCAGCTTCGCGAACGTCGTCTTGCCCGAGCCGGTCTCCCCCACCACGGCGACCCGGCGGCGGGGCTCGATGCGCAGGTCGACGTCGCGCAGCACGGTCGGGCCGCCGGGGTAGGCGAACGCCACGTCGTCGAACACCACGTCGACGGCGCCGCGCGGCAGGTCGGTGCCGCGCTCGCCGGGGTCGGGGACGTCCGGTTCGGTGTCCAGCACGGCGAGCACGCGGCGCCACCCGGCGATCGCGTTCTGCGCCTGGTTCAGCACCTCGGTCGCGGTCTGCAGCGGCGCGATGAACAGCGTGACGAGGAACAGGAACGCGATGAGGCGGCCCGCGGTGATCTCCCCCGCCACGCCGAGCCACACGCCGAGCGCGACGACTCCCGCGTTGGCGAGCGCCGCGACGAGTTCGCTCGTGGAGAACGTCCAGGCCACGAGCTTCTGGGCGCGGGTCTGCGCGTCCTTGAAGCCGTCCACGGCCTCGTCGACGCGGGCGGCCGTACGGTCCTCGATGCCGTGCGCGCGGATCACCGCGGCGCCGACGACCGCCTCCCCGATGCCGCCCAGCATGTCGCCCACGCGCTCGCGCACGGTGCGGTACGCGGCGGACACCCACCGCTGGAAGTACCGCACGGCGAACCCGAGCGGCACGAAGCACACCAGGACGACGATCGTGAGCTGCCAGGAGTACACGGCCATCAGCACCAGCGCGACGATCAACTGCCCGGCGCTCACGAGGAACTGGATGCCGCCGGACTGCATGAACGTGCTGATCTGGTCGACGTCGGAGGTGACGCGGGAGACCAGGGTGCCGCGCCGCTCGTTGTTCTGCGTCAGCACCGAGAGGTCGTGGACGTGGCGGAACGCCTTCGTCCGCAGCGCGGCGAGCCCCGATTCGCTGGAGACGTACAGACGGACGTTCATCAGGTACGACGCGGCCGCCGTGAGCAGCACCGCCACCGCGCAGACGATCACCGCGAGGCGTACGTAGCCGAGGTCGGGGCCGTTCTTCCCGCCGAGCCCGGAGTCCATGACCTGCTGGACGGCCACCGGTACGACGACCTTCCCGGCCGTGGCGACCAGCGCGAGGACGAGCGTGCCGGCGATGCCGCGGCGGAACTCCGGCGACATCGCGAGCCCGCGGCGCAGCGTGGAGGCCATCGACTCCCGCATGGACCGTTCCGACAGCCCCGCGGCGGGCTCCGTGGGCGCGCTCACGCCACAGCCTCCTCGTCACCGTCCGGGCTGGGCGTGCCGGTGTCGCGCACCGGGTCGCCGCCGTCGGCGTCGCGTTCGTACGCCGTGACGAGCTCCCGGTAGCCCGGCTCGCGGGCCAGGAGGTCGGAATGCGCCCCCGTGGCGGCGACGCGGCCGCGTTCGACGTACGCCACCTCGTCGGCCAGCGCGATCGTCGCCTTGCGGTACGCGACGACCACCACCGACACCGGCCGCCGCCCCTCCGTGCTGTCGCGCAGCCCGGCGAGGATGCGCGCCTCGACGCGCGGGTCCACCGCGGACGTGGCGTCGTCCAGGACGAGCAGCCGCGGGCGGCGCACGATGGCGCGGGCCAGCGCGATGCGCTGCCGCTGGCCGCCGGACAGGGTGGCGCCGCGCTCGCCCACGCGGGTGTCCAGGCCGGCGGGCAGCGCGCGGACGAACCGCTCGGCCTGCGCGACGCCCAGCGCCGCCCAGACGTCGTCGTCGGAGACGTCGAGGCCGAGGGCGACGTTGCCGCGCACGGTGTCGTCGAAGAGGTACGTCTGCTGCGGCACGAGCGCCGCGGCGCGCGGCAGCTCGCCGCTGGCCAGCTCGCGCGCGTCCACGCCGTCGAGGGCGACCGTGCCGGACGTGGGGTCGACGAGCCGCACCATGAGCTGCGCCAGCGTGGACTTGCCCGCGCCGGTCGGCCCGACGACCGCGAGCGTGCGGCCGGGCGGCACCGCGAGGTCGACGCCGTGCAGGACGTCGGCGCCCGGCCCGCCGGTGTAGGTGAAGTCGACGCCGGACATCCGTACGGTCGCGGCGTCGGTGCCGGTCAGCTCGGTGTCGCCGTGCGCGGCCGCGCCCGTGGCGTCCAGCACCGAGCGCATGCGGGTCCAGCCGACCACGGCGCGCGACAGGTCGCCCAGCACCCAGCCGAGCGCCCGGATCGGGAACGCGAGCAGCGTGAACAGGTACGCCACCTGCACCAGGTCGCCCGCGGGCAGCTCGTTGGCGGCGACGCGCGCGGACCCGACGACCAGGACGGCCAGCACGCCGATCGTCGGCAGCGCCTCCAGGACGGGGTCGAACAGCCCGCGCACCCGGCCGACCGCCACGTTCGCGTCGCGCAGCTCCTCGGCGCGCGCGGCGAACCTCGCGGTCTCCTCGTCCTCGCGGCCCAGCGTCTTGACGACGAGCGCGCCGTCGAAGCTCTCGTGGGCGATCTCGCTGACCTCGGCGCGCAGTTGCTGCGCGCGGGCCGCGAGCGGCGCCAGACGCCGCTGGTAGACGACGTTGAGCAGGGCGATCAGCGGGAAGACGAGCAGCCCGACGATCGACAGCACGAGGTCGGTGAGCAGCATCGACACCACGGACGTCAGGAGCATGACCACGACGCCCACCGCCATGGGCAGCGGCGCGATCGGCATCCACGCGGACTCCACGTCGGCGTTCGCGTTGGACAGGAGCTGGCCGGTGGGGTGGCGGTGGTGCCACGACAGCGGGAGGCGGAGGTACTGGCGGGTGAGGCGGCGCCGGTACGTCGCCTGGAGGCGGTACTGCATGATGCCCGCCCACACGCGGCGCCCCACGATGCCGAACACCTTCAGCGCGGCCACGCCGAGGATGGCCGCGATGCCGGCGACGAGCGCGCCGTAGCCGATCCGCCCGTCGTGGAAGGCGGGCAGCACCACGCGGTCGGTGACCCGGCCGAGGACGGTGGCGCTCGCCACGGTGGTGAAGCCGTACACCGCGCTGCCGACGACCGCGAGCGTGAAGATCCACGGCTCCTCGCGGATGGCGACGCCGAGCACCCGCATGCCCTGCCCCGCGATCGACCCGCGGCCCGCGTCGCCGGGGGTGCCCCATGCGGAGCCCGGGTCGGGCGGTGGTGTGCGTCTGCCGGGCAAAGGGGGGTCCTTCCGGAGGTATGCGCGGGTTTCCTCAAGCAACTACTCCCGGCGGCGGGCCCGTTATTCCCGTGACACCCGTTCCGCGGTGATCACCGTACGCGGGGCCGGTGGCCGTAGGCTGGGCGCGTACCGCGCATCGAAGGAGCACACGTGAGCCACGCACGCGACGAACGGCTGGCCCTGTGCCGCCTGTTCATCAAGGTCGGCCCGGACGCCCCGACGGAGTGCGCGGGGTGGACGGCCCGCGACCTCGCCGCCCACCTGGTCGTCAGGGAGCGCCGCCCGGACGCCGCCCTCGGTGTGCTGGTGCCGCCGATGTCCGGATACGGCGAGCGCATCCGTACGCAACTGCGCGACGGCACGCCGTACGCCCGGATCGTGGAGATGGTGGCCAAGGGCGCGCCGGCGTGGTCGCCGTTCGCCCTGCCGGGGGTCGACTCCGCCGCCAACCTCGTGGAGTACTTCACCCACCACGAGGACGTGCGCCGCGCCCAGCCCGGCTGGGAGCCGCGCGAGCTGACCCCCGCCTTCGAGCGCACCCTGTGGAACCGCCTCGCCATGGCGCGCCTGACGCTCCGCCGCGCACCGGCCGGCGTACGGCTGCACTGGTCGGCGGAGTCGCGGCCCGGCGGGCCCGAGCAGGTCGTGAAGCGCGGCGCGCCGATGGTCACGGTGTCCGGCGGCCCCGCCGAGCTGATGCTGTGGACGCTCGGGCGCACCTCCGTGGCGCGGGTCGCGTTCGACGGCGACACCGAGGCCGTCGAGCGGCTGCGCGCCGCGTCCTGGGGGATCTGACCGTACGGGCGCGGGCGGGCCCCGGCACGGAACGGGCGCAGGTGACGGTATGCGCACGGTTTGAGCAATACGACGCAATGCGGTCCGCGGCTTCCGTAGGCTGCCACTCGTGGACGCCCATACCGCCGTCCTGGTCGGCACCCTGGTCGTGCTGCTGTGCGTGCTCGCGTTCGTGCTGTGGCGCGCCCGGAGCGTGCCCGCACGGCGCTACGAACACCTCGACAACCCCGCGCACCCGCGCACGGCCCGCACCCCGCGGCGGGCCGTCGTCCTGCCGGTCGAGGTGCGCGAGGCCGCCGAGCGGCTGATCGCGGCGGGCCGCCCCGCGCGGGCGATCAACCTGATCCTCAAGCAGACCGAGCTGGACATCGACGACGCCCACGCCGCCGTCGACAGCATCGCCGCCCGGGTCGCCAAGCCCGGCCAGGCCGCCTGGCAGGCCGCGAAGGAGGCCGACCGCGAGGCGGCGCGCCGCGGCGACGACGGCCCCGACCCCGGCGACGGTCCCACCACCGCGATCTCCGCCGGCCTGGTGGGCCTCGACCGCAAGACGCAGGTCGAGATCGAGCGGCTCCTCCAGGGCGGCCACATGGACGACGCCATCGCGGCGGTGAAGGAGGCCACCGGCATGACCACCGGCCAGGCCCGCGCCAGCCTCGAGGTCATCCGCGCCCAGATCCAGCGCCGCAACGCCCCGCCCCGCCCGACCCGCAACCAGCCCCAGAAGCCCACACCGAAGTCCAACGGCAAGGCGGCCCCGAAGCCCCCCACCCGCCGCACCCCACCCGGCGGCCGCCCCTCAGGCGGCAACCGCAAACGCTGAGCCCGGCTACGCCGCCGCGGCTACCGTACGGGGTGGCCCTCGGCGCGCAGGCGGGCCTTGACGTCCGGGATGCGCAATTCGCCGAAGTGGAAGACGCTGGCGGCCAGCACCGCGTCGGCGCCCGCAGCCACCGCGGGCGGGAAGTCCTCGACCGCGCCCGCGCCGCCGCTGGCGATCACCGGCACGTCCACCTCGGCGCGGACCGCGGCGATCATCGGGAGGTCGTAGCCGTCCTTGGTGCCGTCGCCGTCCATCGAGTTCAGCAGGATCTCCCCGGCGCCCAGCTCCGCGGCGCGGCGCACCCACTCCACCGCGTCGATGCCCGTGCCCTCACGGCCGCCGTGCGTGGTGACCTCGAAGCCGCTCGGCGTGGGCGGCCCCTCCACGACCCGCCGCGCGTCGGCGGACAGCACCAGCACCTGCCGCCCGAACCGGTCGGCGATCTCCGCGATCAGCTCGGGCCGCGCGATCGCCGCCGTGTTCACGCCCACCTTGTCCGCGCCCGCGCGCAGCAGCCGGTCCACGTCGTCGACCGTACGCACACCGCCGCCGACCGTCAGCGGGATGAACACCTGCTCCGCCGTGCGCCGCACCACGTCGTACGTCGTCTCCCGGTCGCCCGAGGACGCCGTGATGTCCAGGAACACGAGCTCGTCCGCCCCGTCGGCGTCGTACGCGCGGGCCAGCTCCACGGGGTCCCCCGCGTCGCGCAGCCGCGTGAAGTTGACGCCCTTCACGACCCGCCCCGCATCGACGTCCAGGCAGGGAATGACCCGTACGGCGACACTCACCCGGCAACCCCAGCCGCCTCGTCCACCGCGGCCAGCGCCTCGGTGAGCGTGAACGCCCCGGCGTACAGCGCCTTCCCGACGATCGCGCCCTCCACCCCGATGGCCGTCTCCCCGGCCAGCGCGCGCAGGTCGTCCAGGCTCGACACGCCGCCGCTGGCCACCACGGGCCGCTCGGTGCGCGCGCACACCGAGCGCAGCAGCTCCAGGTTCGGCCCGCGCAGCGTGCCGTCCTTCGTGACGTCGGTGACGACGTAACGCGCGCAGCCCTGGGCGTCGAGCCTGGCCAGCACCTCGTAGAGGTCGCCGCCGTCGCGGGTCCAGCCGCGCGCGGCCAGCGTGGTGCCGCGGACGTCCAGCCCCACGGCCACCCGGTCGCCGTACGCCGCGATGATCTTCTCGACCCAGTCGGGGTCCTCCATGGCGGCCGTGCCGATGTTCACCCGGCGGCATCCCGTGGCCAGCGCCGCCTCAAGCGACGCGTCGTCGCGGATGCCGCCGGACAGCTCCACCTTGACGTCGAGCGCCCCCACCACCTCGGCCAGCAGCCCCGCATTGGAGCCGCGCCCGAAAGCGGCGTAGAGGTCCACCAGGTGGATCCACTCCGCCCCGGCGTCCTGCCAGGCCAGCGCGGCGGCCAGCGGCTCGCCGTACGACGTCTCGGTGCCCGCCTCCCCCTGCACGAGCCGCACCGCCTGCCCGCCCGCGACGTCCACCGCGGGCAACAGCTCAAGCCTCTTCACAATGTCTCCAGCCAGTTCCTCAGGACGACCGCCCCCGCGTCGCCGGATTTCTCCGGGTGGAACTGGGCGGCGGACAGCGGGCCGTTCTCCGCGGCGGACACGAAACGGTCGCCGTGGGTGGTCCAGGTGACCAGCGGCGGGTGGGCCGGGTTCAGCGGTTCGAGCTCCCACTTCCGTACGGCGTAGGAGTGCACGAAATAGAACCGGGCCTCCGCGTCGAGCCCCGCGAACAGCGCCGACCCCGGCGGCGCCGCCACGGTGTTCCAGCCCATGTGCGGCACGACGGGGGCCTCCAACCGCTCCACCGTGCCGGGCCACTCGCCGCAGCCCTCGCTGGTCACGCCGTGCTCCACGCCGTGCTCGAACAGGATCTGCATGCCCACGCAGATGCCGAGCACGGGGCGGCCCCCGGCCAGCCGCCGCCCGATGACCTGCTCGCCGCGGACGGACCTCAGCCCGGCCATGCACGCCGCGAACGCGCCCACCCCGGGCACGACGAGCCCGTCGGCATTCATCGCGGCGTCGAAATCGGGGGTGACCTCGGCCTCGGCGCCGACCCGCTCCAAAGCGCGCTGCGCGGACCGCAGGTTGCCGGACCCGTAGTCCAGTACGACGACCCGTTTCGTCACGACACCATCCTCAGGATCCCCGCCGCGACGGCGATCACGGCGCACAGCCCGATCCCGGACGCGACGGCCCGGTTCTTCGGCCACACCGAGAGCACCCCGCCGACGAGGAACCCACCCAGGATCACGAGCAGCGCGGCTACCACCACCGGCACACCACCTACAGAGCACCCTTCGTGGACGGAACGCCGGTCACCCTGGGGTCCGGCTCGCTGGCCGCGCGCAGCGCGCGGGCGAGGGCCTTGAACTGCGCCTCGACGATGTGGTGCGGGTTGCGGCCGTACGGCACGTGGACGTGCAGGCACACGCGGGCCTGCGCCACGAACGACTCGAACACGTGGCGCGTCAGCGTCGTGTCGTAGTCGCGGCCGATCATCGGCGCCATGCCCTCGGGCTCGTGGTGCACGAGGTACGGACGGCCGGACAGGTCGACGGTGACCTGCGCGAGCGCCTCGTCCAGCGGCACGGAGGCGTCGGCGAACCGGCGGATTCCGGCCTTGTCGCCGAGCGCCTGCCCGAACGCCGCGCCGAGCGCCAGCGCGGTGTCCTCCACCGTGTGGTGGGCGTCGATGTGCAGGTCGCCGTCGGTCTTCACGGTCAGGTCGAACTGGCCGTGCTTGCCGAGCTGGTCCAGCATGTGGTCGAAGAACCCGACGCCGGTGGAGACGTCGACGCGGCCGGTGCCGTCGAGGTCGATCTCCACGGCGACCGTGGTCTCCTTGGTGGCCCGCTCGACGCGCGCGGTACGGCTCATGCGGTGTTCTCCATGGTCTCCAGTGTCTCAATCAGCGCGGCGCGGAACGCGGCCATCTCCTCCGGTGTGCCGACGCTCACGCGCAGCCAGCGCGGCGGGCCCACCTCGCGGACCAGCACGCCGCGGTCGAGCAGCCCCTGCCACACGCCGTGGCGGTCGGCGAACTCGCCGAACAGCACGAAGTTCGCGTCGGAGTCGGCCACCCGGTGGCCGCGCCTCCGCAGCCACGCCACGAGGCCGTCGCGCTCGCCGCGCAGCGCCGCCACGGACGCCTGCAGCTCCGCGGCGTGCGCGATCGCCACCCGCGCGACCTCCTGCGCGACCGCGGACAGGTGGTACGGCAGCCGGACGAGCAGCAGCGCGTCGATCACCGCGGGGTCGGCGGCCAGGTAGCCGAGCCGCCCCCCGGCCAGCGCGAACGCCTTCGACATGGTGCGGGTGACGATCAGCCGCGGGTGGCGCGGCAGCAGCGTCACGGCGCTCTCGGTGCCGGGCCTGGCGAACTCCGCGTACGCCTCGTCGACGACCACCATGCCCGGCGCCGCCTCGGCCACCGCGGCGATGACCTCGGGCGCCAGCGCCGTGCCCGTCGGGTTGTTCGGCGAGGTCAGGAACACGACGTCCGGACGGTGCGCGGCCACCGCGGCCACCGCGGCGTCGGCGTCGAGCCCGAAGTCGTCGTCACGCGCCCCCGAGACCCACGCCGTGGCCGTGACCTTGGCGATGACCGGGTGCATGGAGTACGACGGGTCGAAGCCGAGAGCCGTACGCCCCGGGCCGCCGAAGGCCTGCAGGATCTGCTGGATGACCTCGTTCGACCCGTTGGCCGCCCACACCTGCCCGGCGGACAGCGGGTGGCCGGTCGCGGACGCGAGGTAGTCGGCGAGGTCCTTGCGCAGCTCGACGGCGTCGCGGTCGGGGTAGCGGTTGAGGCCGAGCGCCGCCCTCCGCACGGCCGCCGCCACGTCGTCGGCCAGGGCCGGCGACGGCGGGTACGGGTTCTCGTTGGTGTTCAGGCGCACGGGCACGTCGAGCTGGGGCGCGCCGTACGGCGTCTCGCCGCGGAGGTCGTCGCGGATCGGCAGGTCGGCGAAGTTCATCGGCACCCCCGGTCAGCTCCGCGGCACGCGGATGCGGACGGACTCGACGTGCGCGGCGAAGTCCTCGGCGCCGCCGAGCGCGTCGATGTGGCCGGCGACCTCGGCGAGGGCGTCGCGGGTGTAGTCGACGACGTGGATGCCGCGCATGAACGACAGCACCGACAGGCCGCCGGAGTGGCGCGCCGTGCCGCCGGTGGGCAGCACGTGGTTGGACCCGGCTACGTAGTCGCCGAGGGCCACCGGGGCCCACGGGCCGACGAAGATCGCGCCCGCGTTGCGCACCCGCCCGGCCACCGCGCGCGCGTCCGCGGTGATGACCTCGAGGTGTTCCGGCGCCCAGGCGTCGATCACCCGCAGGCAGCCGTCGATGTCGTCGACCAGGACGTACGCCGACTGCGCGCCGGACAGGGCGGCCTCGACCCGCTCCCGGTGGCGCGTGGCGGGCACCTGGCGCCCGAGCTCGACGTCGACCTTGTCGAGCAGGGCGGGGTCGTCGGTGACGAGCAGGCACGCGGCGAGCTCGTCGTGCTCGGCCTGGCCGATGAGGTCGGCGGCGACGAACGCGGGATCGGCCGAGGAGTCGGCGATGATGGCCACCTCCGTGGGGCCCGCCTCGGAGTCGATGCCGACCACACCGTGCACCAGCCGCTTCGCCGCGGCGACGTACACGTTGCCCGGCCCGGTGACCACGTCGACCGGGGCGCACTCCTCCGTGCCGTACGCGAACATCGCGATGGCCTGCGCGCCGCCGACGGAGTAGACCTCCTCGACGCCGAGCAGCGCGCACGCGGCCAGCACCACGGGGTGCGGCCGGCCGCCCTCCTGCGGCGGCGACGCCACGGCGATGCGCTCGACGCCGGCGACCTGCGCCGGGATGACGTTCATGACCACGGACGACGGATAGACGGTGAGGCCGCCCGGGACGTAGAGCCCGACGCGGCCGACCGGGACGTACGTCTCGGTGACGACGGCGCCGGGGGCCAGCCGCGACGCGGCGTCGCGCGGGCGCTGCGCCTCGTGGACGATGCGCGCCCGCCTGATGGCCTCCTCGAGCGCGTCGCGCAGGGCGGGTTCGAGGAGGTCGACGGCGTCCTTGACGACCTGGTCGGGCACCCGCGCCGACTCCAGGTCGACGTGGTCGAAGCGCTCGGTCAGCTCCCGGACCGCGGCCGCGCCGCGATGCCGGACGTCCTCGAGGATGGGCCGCACCTTCTCGGCGGCGGCCTGGACGTCGAGGGCGGCTCGGGGCAGCTTGTCGCGCGGGTCGCCGGTGGCGCCGCGCAGATCGATACGGGAGATCACGCTGTCGATTCTATTGATCCTGCCGAACCGAATCCCCATGGCGTCACCCTTCGTACTCCCCCACCGGGCGGAGCGTGCGCGCGGCCCTCGTCCGCCCCGCCGCACGCGCCCGGACGTCGAAGGCATTGTCGTGCCCGTACGGCCCGCTGAAAAGGGGGCACCGGGCCCATGGCCTTTACGGCGTAGATCGTCACCTCGCACGGGCCCGCGTGCGTGAGATCGCGCGTATGTGGGATTGCGTAAGCGCGTGATCGCATCGTGCTGCGCGGCGCGGCCCGCTGTGCCTAGGGTTGCGGCGTGAGCCAACGCCTGCCTCTCTTCCCCCTCGGGGCGGTGCTGTTCCCCGGCCTCGTGATGCCCCTGCACATCTTCGAGGAGCGGTACCGGCTGCTCGTGGCCGATCTGCTCGCCCGCCCCGCCGACGAACCGCGCCGCTTCGGCGTCGTGGCGATCGAGCTCGGCCACGAGGTCGGGCAGGGCGCCGCGCGCCGCCTCGCCGCGGTCGGCTGCACCGCCGAGGTGCACGGCGTGACCCGGTACGACGACGGCAGGTACGACCTCATCTGCACCGGCGGCGAGCGGTTCCGCGTCGACAAGGTCACCGACGACGACGCCTACCCGCTCGCCGACGTCACGCCCCTGCCGGACGACCCGGGACCCGTGGAGCCGGCGGCCACCGAGAACGTCACCCGGCTGTTCCGCCGCTACACCGAGCGCCTGAACGCCGCCTCGGACGAGGCCGCCGACCAGGCCGCGCGCGAGGCGACCGACGACGCCGGCGAGGACGAGCCCGGCGAGGACGTCCAGGCCGCCGCGCCCGGGCTGGCCGCCCGGCTCACCCTGCCCGAGGAACTGCCCACCGAGCCGGTGCCGCTGTCGTACCTGGTGGCGGCCACCATGCTGCTCGGCCGCGCCGAGCGGCAGCGGCTGCTCGCCGCCGACCACGCGGCCGCGCGCCTGGACCGCGAACGCGAGCTGCTGCTCCGCGAGATCCGGCTGCTGCGCCGCCTGCGCAGCATCCCCGCGGACAACCTCCTCACCGACCCCGTCACCCCGAACTGACGGCAGGAACTGGCCCGATAGGCTCGCCGACCATGAGTGGGAAAGGCACACCCGCCACCGTCGCGGCCACCCGCGCCAAGATCGATTTCACGCTGCACCCGTACGACCTCGGCGACGGCGGCGGCGACCACCACTCCTACGGCATGGACGCCGCGCGCGCCCTCGGCATCGACCCCGACCGGCTGTTCAAGACCCTCGTGGCGGAGGTCGACGGCGCGCTGACGGTCGCGGTCGTGCCCGTCTCCGGCTCGCTGGACCTCAAGGCGCTGGCGGCCGCGGCGGGCGGCAAGAAGGCCGCGATGGCCGACCCGGCCGCCGCGGAACGTGCCACCGGTTACGTACGGGGCGGCATCAGCCCGCTGGGCCAGCGCAAACGGCTGCCCACCGTGGTCGACGCCACCGCGCTGGACTTCCCCACCGTGCATGTGTCCGCCGGGCGCCGCGGCCTCCAGATCGAGCTGGCCGGCGCCGACCTCGTACGGCTGACCTCCGCGCGTACGGCGCCGATCAGCCGCGCCGGCTGACCGCCCGGCGCTACCCGGCGCCGGGGTGGCGCGGCGGGAACGGGTTCGGGATCATCTGCGGCTGGTTCGCGCGCTCGCGCGGCGCCGCGATGAACGCCTCGATGAGGCCGAAGACGGCGACCGCGATCAGCGCGCCGAGCACCAGCACACCGGTGGCGCGCAGCGTCAGCGCGCCGGAGAAGTAGTCGCCGATCCGCGCGGCGTGCGCCGCCTGCCGTGCCGCGCCGAGCCCCCACAGGCGGCCCGTCTGCCAGGCGACCAGCGAGCCGAGCACGCCGCCGACCGCGAGGCCGAGCACCGCGGCCGCGCCGGACCTCCGGCCCACCAGGGTGTACGCCGTGATCGCCGCGATCGCGCCTACGGCCATGGTGAGCAGCGCGAAGGTGACGTCGGCGGTGAAGAACGCGGTGGACTCGGGGTCGGCGATCAGCGGGCGGCCGTCGTCGCCGACGACGAACCGCGTGCGGGGTGCGAGGACCGACCACAGCAGGCCGATCGGCAGGCCGGCCACGGTGAGCGCGCCGGCGATCACCGCCGCCGCGCGCAGGTGGCGGCGTGCCGCGCTCCAGTCGCGCGGGGCGTCGTCCGCCTCGTCCTGGGTCACCGGATCCGTGTCGACCATTTACCCAGGAGCGTACGGGACGGGAGCCGGTTCACCGAACCCGCCGCCCCACCTGAGCCGTGGCGCACCGCACCCGGTTACCATCGGCTCGCCATGACGCACACATTCGCGGACCTGATGAGCTGCCTGGACCTCACCCGTACGGGCTCGGCCCCCGGCGAGGCCACCTTCCGCGGCCACTGCGCCGACCTGCCGCTGCGGCGCATCTTCGGCGGCCAGGTCGCCGCGCAGGCGCTCGTCGCGGCCGGCCGCACCCTGCCCGCCGACGGCCCTGACGGCACCGTGGACCGGCTGCCGCACTCCCTGCACGCCTACTTCCTGCGCGCCGGCGCTCCGAAGCAGGACGTCGACTTCACCGTGCGGATCACCCGCGACGGCGGCAGCTACAGCAACCGCCATGTGGAGGCGCGCCAGGGCGACACCGTGATCTTCCAGCTCGTCGCGTCGTTCGCCCGCGAGCAGGACGGCCCCGAGCACCGCCCGAGCCCGCCCGAGGTGCCCGCGCCCGCCGACCTGGCCGGCGCGCCCGGCCACCGCGGCATGCGCACCGACGGCAACGACTTCGGTTCGCTGGAGATCCGCGCCGTACCGGACCCGGGCGTCCCCGACAGGGGCGCGGACGACGGCATGGCCCGCATGTACTGGCGCCGCGCCGCGGGCGCCCTCCCCGCCGCCGACCCGCTGCTGCACGCCGCCGTCCTCACGTTCGCCAGCGACCTCGGCACGGTCAGCGCCATCGTCCGCCGCCATCGTCCGAACGGCGGGGAATCCCGGCAGCACGCGTACGACGGCGCGTCGCTTGACCACACGATCTGGTTCCACCGCCCGATCCGCGCCGACGACTGGATGCTGTTCACGTCCTCGTCGCCGACGGCGTCGGCCGGACGCGGCCTGATGCTGGGCGAGGTCTACGACACCGACGGCGTCCTGGTCGCGACCATCGCCCAGGAGGGCATGGTCCGCACCCGGCGCCGGTGACGCCGGGTGCGGAACGCGGTCGCGCAGTCGTGCACGCGCCACTCGGCCGCGGTGTTCAGGACTCCTCGATGGGGCCGCCGCGGCGCCAGTAGCCCATGAACGTGATCGACTCCTTCGGGATGGCGCGGTCGTGGACGAGGTGGCGGCGGATGTCGCGGACGGCGGACGACTCGCCGGCCACCCAGGCGTACGGGGATCCGTCGGGCAGGTCGGCGCCGCGTACCGCGCCGAGCAGGACCGACGTCTCCCCCGCCGGGGCGCCGGCGCGCGGCGCCCACGTGATGTCCACGTCCGGCGCGTCCGTCAGGGGCTGCCGCTCGGCGTCGTCGGCCACCTCGACGAACACCCGCGCGTGCGTGCCGCCGGGGAGATCGGCGAGGATGGCGCCGATCGCCGGGAGGGCCGTCTCGTCGCCGATGATCAGCCGCCAGTCGGCGCCCGGGTGCGGGTCGTGCTCCGCGTACGCGCCGAACAGCACGGCCGCGTCGCCCGCCTCGGCCCGGCCCGCCCACGCCGACGCGGGCCCCATGTCGCCGTGCAGCACGAAGTCGATGTCCAGCTCGCCGGACTCCGGACGGCCGGCGCGCACGGTGTACGTCCGCATGACGGGGCGGGTGGCCGGGTCGGCGGCGCGCCAGCGCGGGTACCAGTCGTCGGTGCGCGCCACGTCGGGCGTCCGCCGCCGGTCGGTGCCCGGGGCGGGCAGGAACAGTTTGAGCCGCTGGTCGGGGCCGTCGTCGGCGAATCCGGCGAGCCCCGGTCCGGCGAACGTCACGCGGGCCATGTGCGGGGTCAGCCGCCGCACGGCCGCGACGCGGACGTCGTAGTGGCCCATGGGCACGTGCGCGCGCGTACGGCGGCGGGCGCGCGCCGCGGCGGACGGTGCGGACGCGGTCTCGGTCATGCGTAGCCTCCCCAGTCGAGTTAGGTAAGCCTAACTTAACTCGGGCGGCGCGGTCATGCGGGGGTCGTCACATCGGCTTGCGCATCGAGATGTGCGGGATGCCGGCCTCCTCGTACTCCCCGCCCTCGGCGACGTAGCCGAGGCGCGCGTAGAACGCGCGGGCGTGGGTCTGCGCGTGCAGGACGACCGCGGTCAGGCCGCGCTCGCGCGCCCGGTCCTCGATGGCGGAGACCAGCGCCGCGCCGAGGCCGCTCCGCCGCGCCGACCGGCTCACCGCGAGCCGCCCGAGTACGCCGGTGTCCCCCTCGACGACCAGCCGCCCGGCGCCCACGGCGCGGTCGCCGAGGCGCGCGACGAAGTGGTCGGCCGCGGCGTCCAGGTCGTCCATCTCCAGCTCGTACGGCACGCCCTGCTCCTGGACGAACACCTGCTCACGGATGGCGAGGACGGCCGCGCGGTCCGCCCCGGTGACGGCGAGCCGGGCGCTGATGACGGGTGTGCTCATGATCATCGAGCCTAGTGGCGCCGGACGGCGGCCGGTGCGGCGTCGGCCCTAGTCGCGCAGGATGTCGAGGGCGTGCGCCAGGTCGGCGGGGTAGTCGCTGGTGAACTCCGCCCAGTGGCCGTCGGACGGATGGGCGAACGCCAGCGCCCGCGCGTGCAGCCACTGGCGCTTCACGCCGAGCCGCGCGGACAGCGTGGGGTCCGCGCCGTACAGCCGGTCGCCGACGCAGGGGTGGTGGATCGCCGACATGTGCACGCGGATCTGGTGGGTGCGGCCGGTCTCCAGCTTGATGTCGAGCAGGCTCGCGGCGGCGAACGCCTCGACCGTGTCGTAATGGGTGACGCTCGGCCGCCCGCCCGCGACCACCGCGAACCGCCCGTCGCCGGACGGGTGCCGGTCGATCGGCGCGTCGACCGTGCCGCGCAGGGGGTCGGGGTGGCCCTGGACGAGCGCCTGGTAGCGCTTGTCCACCGTGCGCTCCTTGAAGGCGCGCTTGAGCAGGGTGTACGCCCGCTCGCTCTTGGCGACGACCATCAGGCCCGTGGTGTTCGCGTCGAGCCGGTGGACGACGCCCTGCCGCTCGGCCGCGCCGCTGGTGGCCACCCGGTGGCCGGTGGCCTCGAGCCCGCCGGTGACGGTCGGCCCCGTCCAGCCGGTCGTCGGGTGGGCGGCCACCCCGATCGGCTTGTCGACCACGATGATGTCGTCGTCCTCGTGGACGATCGTCATGCCCGCCACCGGCTCGGGCGGCGGCAGCGGTTCGCGGTCCGGCGACGGGAGCGTGACGTCCAGCCAGGCGCCCGCGCTCATCCGGTCGGACTTCGCCGCCGGCTTGCCGTCGACCAGGACGTCGCCGCCGGCGATCAGGTCGGCCGCGCGTGTGCGGGACAGGCCGAACATGCGGGCGAGCGCGGCGTCGACTCGCTCGCCCTCCAGGCCGTCGGGCACGGGCAGGGAGCGCTGTTCGCTCACGAAACCCTCGTGCCGTCGATCTGGCGGCCGCGCGCCGCGAGCAGGACGGCGAGCGCGCCGCCGCAGCAGATCGCGGTGTCGGCCAGGTTGAACACCGGCCAGTGCGGAAGCTGGATCCAGTCGACGACCTGGCCGTGCAGCGGCGACGGGCCGCGCAGCAGCCGGTCGGTCAGGTTGCCGCACGCGCCGCCGAGCAGCAGCCCCAGCGAGATCGCCCACGGCAGGCTGCGCAGCTTCCGCGCGGTGAGCAGGATGTAGACCACGACGCCGATGGCCACGCAGGCGAACAGGATGGTCAGGCCGGTGCCGATGCTGAACGCCGCGCCGGAGTTGCGCGTCACCAGCAGCGTGAGCAGGCCCCCGAGCATGCGGACGGGCTCGCGGTCGGACAGCGTCGCCACCACGATCACCTTGGAGACGATGTCGATGGTGAGCGCGAGCGCCGCGACCAGCAGCAACAGCCCGATCCGCCGCGGCGGAACCGGGGCTGCGGCCCGCTCTTCCCCGTGGTCCGATTCGTCGTCGGAACCCGGCTCGTCGATCTTCGTCACGTCGCTGTCGTTCACGTCCCAGCCGGTTGCTATCGGGGGGCAGGTCACGTGCATTCTAGGCCAGCTCGCGCACCCCCCAGGTATTCGGGAAGAGCGCGTCGCGGCGATGCGTTATCGTCGTCATCGCGACCAGCACGGCAACGATGGGGACACCTGTCGTCGAACGCAGCCACGAGCGACCCGGGGGCGGTGGAAGCCCGGGGGCGTGCACGGCGCACTGATCACCCCGGAGCCGCCGGAAGAACCGCGCCCTGCGCGAAGTAGACCCGGCCGCTGACCGTGGAAGCGAGCGGGCCGACACCACCGACCGGGCGGTGCGGCCAAGGAGGGTGGTACCGCGGGGCGCGCGGCCGATTCCGGCCACACGGCTCGTCCCTCCACAGGTGAGAACGCACAGCGCCCGTGGAGGACCGACCCCGATGCTCAAGCCCCTGTCAGCCGCTGTCGGCCACGTCGACCTGCCGGCGCTCGAACACGAGGTGCTCAAGCGGTGGCGCGACGAGCACGTCTTCGAGCGCTCACTCGACCAGACCGACGGCCGCCCCCAATGGGTCTTCTACGAGGGCCCGCCCACCGCGAACGGCATGCCCGGCGTGCACCACGTCGAGGCCCGCGTGTTCAAGGACGTCTTCCCGCGCTTCAAGACCATGAAGGGCTACCACGTCCCCCGCAAGGCCGGCTGGGACTGCCACGGCCTGCCCGTCGAGGTCGCGGTCGAGAAGGAACTCGGGCTGTCCGGCAAGCGCGACATCGAGAAGTACGGCGTCGCCGAGTTCAACGACCGCTGCCGCGCCTCGGTCATGCGCCACGTGGGCGCGTTCGAGGAGATGACCGAGCGGATGGGCTACTGGGTCGACATGTCCCAGGCCTACTGGACGATGAACCCGTCCTACGTCGAATCCGTCTGGTGGTCGCTGAAGCGCGTCTTCGACAAGGGCCTGCTCGTCCGCGACTACCGCGTCAGCCCGTACTGCCCGCGCTGCGGCACCGCGCTGTCCGACCACGAGATGGGCCAGCCCGGCGTCTACGAGACCGTCACCGACCCGGGCGTCACCGTGCGCTTCCCGATCACGTCGGGCCCGGTCGCCGAGCGGTTCGGCGAGGGCGAGGTCGACCTCCTGATCTGGACGACCACGCCGTGGACGCTGGTCAACAACGCGCTCGTCGCCGTCGGCGCCGACATCACGTACGCCGTGGCCAAGCCGACCGACCCGGCGTCCGGGCAGCGTCCCGTGCTGGTGGCCGAGGCGCTGATGGAGAAGGTCCTCGGCGACGGCTGGGAGGTCGTCGAGCGCTACGCCGGCGAGGCCCTGGAGCGCAGCGACTACCGCAGGCCGTTCGACCTCCTGGAGATGCCCGACGCCCACTTCGTCGCGATCGGCGACTTCGTCAGCGACGACGACGGCACCGGCCTGGTGCACTGCTCCCCCACGTTCGGCGAGGACGACTTCGCGCTGTGCCGCCAGTACGGCGTGCCCATGGTCAACCCGATCGACCTGTCCGCCCGGTTCCTGCCCGACGTCCCGCTCGTCGGCGGCATGTTCTTCAAGGACGCCGACGCCCCGCTGTCCGCCGACCTGCGCGAACGCGGCCTGATGTTCGCCGACGCGCCGTACGAGCACAGCTACCCGCACTGCTGGCGCTGCCACACGGTGCTCATCTACTACGCCCTGCCGTCCTGGTACGTCCGCACCACGCGGATCAAGGACCGCATGCTGGAGGAGAACGAGCGCACCAACTGGTTCCCCGAGACGATCAAGCACGGCCGGTTCGGCGAGTGGCTGCGCAACAACGTCGACTGGGCGCTGTCCCGCAGCCGCTACTGGGGCACGCCGCTGCCCCTGTGGGTCTGCGAGGACGACCACGTCACGTGCGTCGGCTCGCTGAAGGAGCTCGGCGAGCTCGCCGGGCGCGACCTGTCCGGGCTGGAGCCGCACCGCCCGTACGTCGACGACATCGTGGTCCCCTGCCCCGAATGCGGCGGCGAGGCGCACCGGGTGCCCGACGTCATCGACGCCTGGTACGACTCCGGTTCCATGCCGTTCGCGCAGTGGGGCGCGCCGTACCAGAACGCCGAGCGGTTCGAGAACGCCTACCCGGCGAACTACATCTGCGAGGCCATCGACCAGACGCGCGGCTGGTTCTACTCCCTGATGGCCGTCGGCACGGCCACCTTCGACCGCTCCTCGTACGAGAACGTCGTCTGCCTCGGCCACATCCTCGCCGAGGACGGCCGCAAGATGAGCAAGCACCTCGGCAACGTCCTGGAGCCGATGCCGCTGATGGACCGCTACGGCGCCGACGCGCTGCGGTGGTTCATGCTGGCCGGCGGCGTGCCGTGGGCGGCGCGCCGGGTCGGGCCCGCGGCGCTTGAGGAGATCGTCCGCAAGGTGCTCCTGACGTACTGGAACACCGCGTCGTTCTTCGTCATGTACGCCAACGCCGGTGCCGGTCCCGACGGCGAGGGCGGCTGGACGCCCGAGCGCGCCGCCGAGGCGCCGCCGGTGGCCGAGCGGCCGCTCACCGACCGCTGGGCGCTGTCCGAGCTGCACCGCACGGTCGCCGAGGTCGACGCCGCGCTCGAGGCGTTCGACACGGCGCGCGCCGGCACGCGGCTCTCCGCGTTCATCGACGACCTGTCGAACTGGTACGTCCGCAGGTCGCGGCGGCGGTTCTGGAACGGCCCCGGCAACGCCGACGGCGCCGCCGCGTTCGCCACGCTGTACGAATGCCTGGAGACGCTGACCCGGCTGATGGCGCCGTTCGTCCCGTTCATCGCCGACTACGTCTGGGACGTCCTGCGTCACCCGGGCGCGCCGGAGTCCGTCCACCTGGCGAGCTGGCCCGAGGCCGACACGGGCGTCGTCGATGAACGGCTCGGCGCGCAGATGGCGCTGGCCAGGCGGCTGGTCGAGCTGGGCCGCGCGGCCCGCGCCGACTCCGGCGTGCGCACCCGGCAGCCGCTCGGCCGTGCGGTCGTCGGCGCGCGCGGCTTCGCCGACCTCCCCGAGCCGCTGCGCGCGCAGATCGCCGACGAGCTCAACGTCGAGGGCCTCGACGCCCTGGCCACGGTCGGCGGCCACCTGGTCGACTACCAGGTCAAGCCCAACTTCCGCGCCCTGGGCAAGCGGTTCGCCAAGCGCACGCCGACCGTCGCGAACGCGATCACCGCGGTCGACCCGGGCGAGCTGGCCGAGGCGCTGCGCGCGTCCGGCACCGCCGCCGTGACGGTCGAGGGCGAGGAGATCGCGGTCGGCCCGGACGACGTGATCGTCACCGAGCAGCCGCGTACGGGCTGGGCGGTGGCCGGCGACGCGGGCGAGACCGTCGCGCTTGACCTGGAGATCACGCCGCGGCTGCGCCGTGCCGGCCTGGCCCGCGAGGTGATCCGGCTCGTGCAGGACGCCCGCAAGTCCGACGGCCTGGACATCACCGACCGCATCTCCCTGTGGTGGCAGGCCGAGGACGCCGAGCTGCGCGCCGCCGTCGGCGAGCACATCGGCGACATCGCGGGCGAGGTCCTGGCGCACACCCACGCCGAGGGAGCGCCCGGGGAGGACGCGGGCGCGGTCGTCCACCGCGACGCCGACCTCGGGCTCACGTTCTGGATCCGCCGGGGCTGACCTTCCGGTCCGCCGTACGGGCACCGCGCCCGTACGGCGACCGGCCGGTTCTCCCCAGATCCACCCGGACTTCAGGGTTCGTTCACCTCAGTTTGGCAACATTCCGGACCGTGAGTGCGGAACCGGTACAGAGCACCCCCGAGGTCGATCCCCTCCCCCCGGACCGGTTCCTCGACCGTGAGGAAAGCTGGCTCCGGTTCAACGAGCGTGTGCTGGCGCTCGCCGAGGACACGTCCGTGCCGCTGCTCGAGCGCGTCGGGTTCCTCGCGATCTTCGCGGCCAACCTGGACGAGTTCTTCATGGTGCGCGTCGCCGGGCTGCACCGCCGCCTGGCCACCGGCGTCCCCATGCCGGCCGGCGCGGGCGGCCGCACACCGCGGCAGGTCATGGCGGTGATCAGCGCGCTGTCCCACGAGCTCATGGCGCGGCACGCCGCCTGCTTCGCGGCCGTGCGCGCGGACCTCGCCGAGGTCGGCATCGTCACCGTGCGCTGGCGCGACCTCACCGCCGCCGAACGCGGCCGGCTGCACGAGATGTTCGCCGCGCAGGTCCTGCCCATCCTCACGCCGCTCGCCGTCGACCCGGCGCACCCGTTCCCGTACATCTCCGGCCAGTCCCTCAGCCTCGCCGTCGTCGTACGCGACCCGCGCCGCGGCGAGGTGCCCGGCGACACGGTGTTCGCCCGCGTGAAGGTGCCGCCGGTGCTGCCGCGGTTCATGGAGATCTCCGCCGGGCGGTTCGTACCGATCGAGGACGTCATCGCCGCGCACCTGCCCGACCTGTTCGCCGGCATGGAGATCGTCGAGCACCACACGTTCCGGGTGACCCGCAACGCCGACCTCGAGGTCGACGAGGACGAGACCGACGACCTGCTCCAGTCGCTGGAACAGGAGCTGCTGCGCCGCCGGTTCGGCCCGGCCGTACGGCTGGAGGTCGAGGACACGATCTCCGACGCGGTGCTCCAACTGATCGTCCGCGAGCTCGGCGTCGAGGCGGACGAGGTCTACCGCGTACCCGGGCCGCTGGACCTGTCCGGGCTGTCGGCCATCGCCGCGCTCGACCGCCCCGAGCTGCACTACGTGCCGTTCGTGCCCGAGGAGCCGCCCGCGCTCGTCGACGGCGACCTGTTCGGCGCGCTGCGCGACCACGAGCTGCTCGTCCACCACCCGTACGAGTCGTTCACGATCAGCGTCGAGCGGTTCCTCCGGCAGGCCGCCACCGACGACCGCGTCCTGGCGATCAAGCAGACGCTCTACCGTACGAGCGGCGACTCCCCGATCGTGGACGCGCTCATCTCGGCGGCCGAGGCCGGCAAGGAGGTGACCGTCCTCGTCGAGGTCAAGGCGCGGTTCGACGAACGGGCCAACATCACCTGGGCGCGCAAGCTCGAACACGCCGGCTGCCACGTGGTGTACGGGCTCGTCGGGCTGAAGACGCACGGCAAGCTGGCCCTGGTGGTGCGGCGCGAGTTCGACGGCTCGGTGCGCCGCTACTGCCACGTCGGCACCGGCAACTACAACCCCAGCACCGCGCGCGTGTACGAGGACTTCGGCCTGCTGTCCGCCGACCCCGAGGTCGGCCAGGACCTCACCGACCTGTTCAACCACCTCACCGGCTACTCCCGCGACGACACGTACCGGCGGCTGCTCGTCGCGCCGCACGCGCTGCGCGAGGGCCTGACCGCGCGGATCCGCCGGGAGATCGACGCGGCGCGCGCCGGGCGGCCGTGCGGCATCCGCATCAAGGTGAACTCGCTGGTCGACGAGGACGTCATCGACGAGCTGTACCAGGCGTCCCGCGCGGGCGTGCCGGTGTACCTGTGGGTGCGCGGAAGCTGCACGCTGCGTCCCGGCGTGCCCGGCCTGTCCGAGACGATCAAGGTGCGCAGCGTGCTCGGCCGGTTCCTCGAACACTCCCGGGTGTACGTCTTCACCGCCGGCGGCGAGCCCGAGGTGTGGCTCGGCAGCGCCGACCTCATGCCGCGCAACCTGGACCGCCGCATCGAGGTGCTGGCCCGGATCGCCGACGCCGACCAGCGCGTACGGCTGGTGGAGCTGCTCGACCAGGCGATGGAGGACACTGTGGCGTGCTGGTCGCTCGGGCCGGACGGCGACTGGACGGCGCTCACCCACGACGACGAGGGGAACCCGTTGACCGACCTGCAACACCAGCTCCCCCGTGGCCGTTTCCTGAGGTCCGTCCATGGGTGAGCCGGACACGACGATCCGCGCGGCCGGTGCGGTCCTGTGGCGCGACGGGCCGGCCGGACAGGAGGTCGCGCTGATCCACCGGCCGCGCTACGACGACTGGACGCTGCCGAAGGGCAAGCTGAAGAACGGCGAGCACGTGCTGCGCGCCGCCGTACGCGAGGTGCGCGAGGAGACCGGCACCCGGCCCATCCTGGGGCGCCGCATGTCGCCGCAGCGCTACCTCAAGGACGGCCGCCCGAAGCAGGTCGAATGGTGGAGCGCCGTCCCCGCGGAGGACCCGCTGTTCGTGCCCGGCGACGAGGTGGACCGGCTGGAGTGGCTGCCGGTCGACGCCGCGGTCGCCCGGCTGACGTGGAACCGCGACCTGCCCGTCCTGCGCGACTTCGCGACGGGCCCGGTCGGCACGACGCCGCTGATCCTGCTCAGGCACGCCTCGGCGGGCAGCAAGCAGGAGTGGCCGCACGGCGACGAGCTGCGCCCGCTGGACGAGCCCGGCCGCGCCGTGGCGACGGGCCTGGCCGACCTGCTCGGCAGCTACGGCACGGCCCGGGTGGTCACCTCGGCGACGGCCCGCTGCGTGGAGACGGTCCTCCCGTACGTCCGGCGTACGGGCTCGGACGTCCAGGTGGAGGAGGCGTTCACGGTCCGGTCGTACGCGGACCGGGCCCGGGCGCGGGCCCGGCTGCTGGCGCTGGTCGACGACGACGTGCCGACGGTCATCTGCACGCACGGCGAGCTGGTCGCGGACCTGGCGGACACCGCGTGCAAGCGGCTCGGCACCCCGCCGCCGTCGGATCCGTCGCTGCGCAAGGGCGCATTCTGGGCGCTGCACACCGCCTCGGGGACGCTCGCGGCCATGGAGAGCCACACGCCCTGAGGCGCGGGCTTGCGAGACGTCGAAAGGCCCCGGCTGGATTGCCGGGGCCTTCGTGGACCGTTGGGGACTCCGCACGGAGAGACCGGGGTCAGGTCCTCCGCGCTTCGCCGGCTTCCGGCTCCTTGTCGGGCTGGCACGCCGTGCACGGCGTGTAGCCCGCAGCCTTGGCCTCGGTCCGTGACATTGACTCCACATCG
Organism: Streptosporangiaceae bacterium; assembly: GCA_036502625.1. Taxonomy (GTDB): domain Bacteria; phylum Actinomycetota; class Actinomycetes; order Streptosporangiales; family Streptosporangiaceae; genus DASXYG01. Next base: position 25,399 of record DASXYG010000122.1, on the reverse strand, counting down.
CCGTCGCCAGAGGCGATGTGCACCAGCGCGCATTCCAGGCGGTGATAGCGCCGAGTCTCGGTGACGACCCGGACGGTCGGTGAGTCCGCCGCCACGGACCCGCCCCCATCCGCCTCGTCATCGTCGCCCGGCTCTTCAGCCGCCCCGGAGACCCCCTCCACTGCCTCCGCGTCGGCCGACTGCCCGTCATGCGCTGTTTCACCCGTGGCGCTGTTCTCAGCCCCCGCCACGGGCGGCTCTTCGTGCGCCTCGGTGTCCGCGGACACCGGTGCGCTCTCCCCCTCGTCCTCGTCCACGTCTTCGTCATCGGGTCCGTCGGGGATCTCGGTCTCGTCCGCGGTGGACGGCACGACCTCGACCACGGTGTCGCCGTCGTCATCGGGGTCGTCCGCGGCGGAGTCCGCCGCGGACTTCTCCTCGGCGGGCGCCGGGGCGTCCGGCTCCGGCTCGGTGTCGTCCGCGGTGTCGTCCGCGGTGTCGTCGCCGGTGCCGGTCACGACCGGGATGGCCGCGGTCGGCGCGGAGTCGGCCCGTACGGAGGTCTTGGCCCCGTCCGTGCCCTTCTTCTCGCTACCGGCCTCGTCCGCGGACTTCTCCGTCGTACGGCTTTCCGCGCCCGTGTCCTTCTCGTCGCCGGGCTTGGTGGCCGCGGGCTCCTTCGCGTCCGCGTCACCGGGCTTGCCCGCCTTGGCGGCCTCCGGCTTGGCGGCCTCCGGCTTGGCGGCCTCCGCCTTGGCGGGCTCCGGCTTGCCGGGACCCGGCTTCTCGCCCGCCGGGCCGCCGACGACGGAGAACCCGCTGCGCGTGGTCGCGCCCGGCTTCTCCCCCTCGGACCTGCCCTTCGCGGCGTCACCGCCCGCACTCTTACCGGCCCCGGACCCCGACGTCGCGCCGGACCCGGACGTCGCGCCGGACCCGGAGGTGGCGCCGGAACCGGAAGCGGGCGTGGCGCCAGACGTCGGCTTGGCACCGGACGTCGCTCCGGACGTCGGCCTCGCGCCGGAACCGGGCCTGTCTCCAGACGTCGGCCTGGCGCCCGAGCCTGGCGTCGCTCCGGACGTCGGCTTGGAGCCGGGCGTGGCCCCAGAGGTCGTGCCGGAACCGGACGTGGCCCCAGACGTCGGCCTGGCGCCCGAACCGGTCCTGTCTCCAGACGTCGGCCTGGCGCCCGAACCGGGCGTGGTTCCAGACGTCGGCTTGGCGCCGGTGCCGAATGCCGTGCTGGGCGCGGGCTTTGGTGCGGGCTTGGGCGCGGGCTTCGCCGCACCGGCCGCGGAAGCGCCCGCCGCGGCGGCACCAGCGGCACCCACCGCGCCGCTCTTCGCGCCGCCGGTCGCCTTCGCGCCCGGCGTGGCCGCGGGGCGGGCCTGCGGCTTCGTGCTCCGGGCCGCGGGGGTCTTCGCCCCTGGCGCACCGGGCCTGCCGGCACGCGCGGCGAGCGCGGTGTCGGGCAGGCAGGCGGTGCAGGGGGTGAAGCCCTCCTCGCGGGCCTCGGCGTACGTGATCTCCTCGCTCTCACGCCCGGCGAGCTGGCGGCACTCACCGAGGTGGTAGCGGCGGCGGCCCGGGATGACCCGGACGACCGCATCGGGCGGGACCCGATCGGAGGTTCCGGGCGCGACCCGGGGCATCGAACCGGTGTCGTCCCCGGTTCCCTGCCCTGGCCTGGCGCCCGTGGCAACGGGCCGGTCCGTACCGGCTGACCCGGCGGCGACGAGTTCCGGGCGCCTGGCCCGGTCCTCGCGTGCCGGCTCGGCCACCTGCTGTCTGGCGGGCGGAACGGTCGCCTTCCCCTGACCGACCGTGCTCGTACCGCCATCCCACCAGTCGTTCGCGGGTGCGGAGCCGAAGAGCTCACGCCGTCGCACGAACACGCCCACGCCGAGCAGCAGCGCGGCGAACACGCTGATCGCGATCGACACGTACACCAGCATCACCTTGCTGATGACGACGCCGACGATCAGCAGCGCCAAGGCTGCCACCACGAGCACGGCACTGATGAGGATCACAGGGGGTCTCCTTGGGCCTGCCTAGTAGCGCATGTGGCCCGTTACCTTACCGTCGGTCGTGCGGGTTGTTCTCCACCGTGTGAAAGCCCGTGCCGTGCTGGACGGACTCGGGGCCCGCGAAGGGGTTCGCACTGACGGGGGCGGGCTGCGCGGCCCGGGGGTCCTGCGCGTGCGGCGCGCCGTGCTGCATGGCCGGACCTGCGGGTACGGCGGGCGCGGCGGAGCCGGGGGTGGGGAACGATCCGCTGTCGGTGGCGGCGGCGTCGAGCTCTTCGAGCTGGCCCTCGAGGTAGGCCTTCAGACGCACGCGGTACTCGCGCTCGAAGGCGCGGAGGTCGTCGACCTTGCGCTCGAGCTCCTCACGCTGCTGGACCAGCGTGCCCATCGCCTGGCGGTGGCGCTCCTGGGCATCGCGGTCGAGGCTCTCAGCGTGCTGGCGGGCCTCGCTGATGATCTGGTCGGCCTGGCGGCGGGCCTTCCCGAGGATCTCCTCGGCCTCGCGGCGCGCACGGCCAACGGTGTCGTCGGCCTCGCGGCGGGCGTCGGCGATCGCCTGGTCGGCGGTCTGCTGCGCAAGGGCGAGAACACGGGCGGCGGTGTCCATGTTGTCCTCGCCTGCGGGCATGCCCATTCCACCGAGCGCGGGCTCGAGCTGCTTGGGCTGCTGCTGCGGCTCCGGCTGTGGCGGCTGCACCGGCTCCGGCGGCGGGGCGATCATCTCGGTCTTGGGGGGCTCGGCGACGGGGGCGGCCATCGCCGGAACCTTGCCCCGAAGGACCTCCGCGAGCTTGCCGCGCAGTTCCTCGTTCTCCTGGATCAGCCGGTCGAGCTCGGCCTCCACTTCATCGAGGAAGGCGTCGACCTCTTCCTCGTCGTACCCGGGTCGAAGCCGCGTGGTACTGAACTGCTTGTTCCGCACATCGGCGGGTGTGAGTGGCATTTGGGTCTCCTTGGCGCGCATGGAGTCTGTCCGTACGGACGGTACCTGATCAGAGCAGTGCAACAACCCTGATCATGACCAAGACCACAATGAACAAGATCGTGAAGCTCAAGTCGAGTGCAACGTTACCCAGCCGTAGCGGCGGGATAAAGCGTCTCAACAGCTTCAGTGGAGGATCGGTCACGGTGTAAATGGCTTCCGCCACAACCAGGAGGACACCCGTCGGATGCCACGACCGCGCGACCGACTGGATCACCTCGAAGATCAGCCGCCCGATCAGCAACAGCAGGAAGAGTGACAGCACATAGCTGAGTACCTGCCCGACAATCGTCACCGTCGTGCCTCGCCTCGCTCGTCGAACGACCGGACGGGTGCCCGTCGCGGCCTCTTCTGGCCGCCGATCCTAGCCGGACTGATCACCGGCCCGGCCTCTCCGTCCGATCCCCGGCGGTCGCGACCCGGGGACGGTGACCGTCCTCATGCGGTTGTCGCGTTCCGTGCCCGCCTGGCGCGCGGCCACGGCCACCATTCGGTTGTCGCAATCCACGACGGCCCGGAGGCCGCCGACGCTAGCTCTGGTTGAAGAAGTTGCGTTCGGCGATTCGTGCCTTGTCTTCGGCGGTCACCTCGACGTTCACGGGAGACAGCAGGAACACCTTGTTCGTAACACGTTCGATGCTGCCGTGCAGGCCAAAGATGAGACCTGCCGCGAAATCCACAAGCCTTTTCGCGTCACTGTCGGACATCTCGGTCAGGTTCATGATGACCGGGATGCCCTCGCGGAAATGCTCGCCAATGGTCCGCGCCTCGTTGTACGTCCGGGGGTGGAGCGTCGTGATCCGGGCCAGGTCCGTGGTGATGGGCTGGTGCGCCGCGGGGATGCGGTCGGCCGCGGGACCCGCGCCGATGCCGCCATCCGCCGGGCCGGACGCGTGCGACGAGGTGTGCGCCGCGGCCGCCGGTTCGAGGGTGCCCGTACGGGTCTCGACGGAGCGTTCGTCGGCGCGGTCGCGCCGGTCGTGGTCGGCGCGGCCGTGGCGGTCGCCGTGGTCGTCGCCGAAGTCGTCGAAGCCCTCGTCGTAGTCGTCGCCGTACCGGTCGTCGTAGCGGTCGTCCTCGACCAGGCCGAGGTAGACCGCCATCTTGCGCATCGCGCTGGCCATACCCGAGTCCTCCGTCGTGCCTGTCCGATTCCGGTGCCGCCAGATGGCCGTACTGTCAAGCGGGACGCCTGACCCTGCGGGGGACGTTACCCCACACGACCCGCTCGGTAGCCGAGCAACGCCGTACCGACCCGGATGTGTGTCGCCCCACATGCGATCGCCTGCTCCAGGTCACCGCTCATCCCGGCGGAGACGATCGTCGCGCCGGGGTGGCGCTCCCGCGTGTCGGCCGCCGTCGCGGCGAGGCGGGTGAAGGCGTCGAGGGGGTCGGCGCCCAGCGGCGCGACCGCCATCACACCGCCGAGCCGCAGCGATCCGGACCCCGCGATGGCGTCGGCGAGCGCGGGCACCTCGGCCGGCACGGCGCCGCCGCGGCCGGGTTCCGGGTCGGGGTCGAGGTTCACCTGGACGAGGCAGGTGAGGGTGCGCCCGGCGCGCGCGGCCTCCCGGTCGAGCGCGCCGACGAGCCGCGCGCGGTCGACGGAATGGACGACGCCGGCGTAGCCGACCACCGAGCGCACCTTGTTGGTCTGGAGCTGGCCGACGAAATGCCACGTCAGCGGGAGGTCGGCGCAGGCGCGTGCCTTGGGCGCGGCGTCGGCGTCGCGGTTCTCCCCGACGTCGGTGACGCCGAGCCCGGCGAGCAGCCGTACGTCGGAGGCGGGGAACGTCTTGGTCACGCCGATGAGCGTGATCTCCGCGGGCTGGCGGCCGGCGGCCGCGCACGCGTCGGCGATGCGCTGTCGTACGGCGGCGAGCCCGTCGGCGATCTCCGCGCGGCGGTCGGCCTCCGCGCCGGCCGCGCCGGTCACTTCAGGAAGTCGGGGACGTCGAGCTCGTCGTCGTCCTCGAAGACCACCGGGCGGCGGCGCGTCGAGCCGTGGAAGGTGTCGGTGGTGCGGACCGTGGACGTCAGGCGCGGCTTGGACGTGCCGGCCGTGGTGGACGGCGTGTCGTCGTCGGCCTCGGTGTCGTCGGACGCGGCAGGCGCCGGGGTGGCCGGGCGCGGCGTCTCGGCGGGCGCCTCGTCGGCGGCCTCGGTGGCGGTGGCGGTGTCGTCCGTGGCCGGGGTGGCAGGCTCGGCGGGCTTCGCCTCGGCGGCGGGCGTGCTCACCGACGGGGTGGGCTCGGCCGCACGCTCGTCCTCCTCGTCGGCGGCCTCGGCGTTGGCCGCGCCGTGCGACGGGGTGGGCGTGGCGCGCGGCGCGGCGAAGGCGGAGGCCGACGGCGGCGTGGTCACGGAGTCGGAGAACGCGGACGTGGCGGGCGCGGAGCCGCCGGACGCGGTCGAGGTCGAGGTCGAGGTCGAGCGCGGCGGCGCGGCCTGCGGGGTGGCCGGCGGCGATACCGGCTGCGCGGGCACCTGCGGGGCCGGGGCCTGGTAGCCGGACTGCTGGGTGCCGCGCGCCGAGGGCTGCGTTACGGCGGTGGGGGTGCGTACGTCGTCGAACCCGGCCGCGATGACCGTGACGCGCACCTCGTCGCCGAGGGCGTCGTCGATGACCGCGCCGAAGATGATGTTGGCCTCGGGCGCCGCGGAGTTGGAGACGAGCTGCGCCGCCTCGTTGATCTCGAACAGGCCGAGGTCGGAGCCGCCCTGGATGGACAGCAGCACGCCGTGCGCGCCGTCGATGCTGGCTTCCAGCAGCGGGCTGGAGATCGCCATCTCGGCGGCGGCTACCGAGCGGTCGTCGCCGCGGGCCGAGCCGATGCCCATCAGCGCGGAGCCCGCGCCGGACATCACGGACTTGACGTCGGCGAAGTCGAGGTTGATCAGGCCGGGGGTGGTGATCAGGTCGGTGATGCCCTGGACACCGGAGAGCAGCACCTGGTCGGCGGCCTTGAAGGCGTCGAGCACGCTGACCTGGCGGTCGGAGATCGAGAGCAGCCGGTCGTTCGGGATGACGATCAGCGTGTCGACCTCTTCGCGCAGCGACTCAATGCCGTTCTCGGCCTGGTTCGCACGCCGCTTGCCCTCAAAACTGAACGGACGGGTCACAACCCCTATGGTCAGCGCGCCTAGCGACCGGGCGATGCTGGCCACCACCGGCGCGCCGCCGGTGCCGGTGCCGCCGCCCTCGCCCGCCGTCACGAAGACCATGTCGGCCCCCTTGAGGACCTCCTCGATCTCCTCACGGTGGTCCTCGGCGGCCTTGCGGCCCACATCGGGGTTCGCGCCGGCGCCGAGCCCGCGCGTCAGCTCACGGCCCACGTCGAGCTTGACGTCGGCATCACTCATCAGCAGCGCCTGGGCATCGGTGTTGATGGCGATGAACTCGACGCCCTTGAGACCCTCTTCGATCATCCGGTTGACGGCATTGACGCCGCCGCCGCCGATGCCGACGACCTTGATGACCGCGAGGTAGTTCTGCGGTGCTGCCACGACGAGGGGCCTTTCCGCTAGCTGCTCTTCCGGACCACCGATTCCGCGCCCTGCCTTGGCGAAAGCGTCGTCCGGCGGTGTGCCTGACCTTTGATTTTGCCGCCCACCCCACCCGGATGTCCGATCGCCACGCCGTTTTGGCTGTTGGGACCGTCACATTCGGATCCGGTAACACAAGCAAATCCGCTAACCCTCAAGTCGACCTTTAAAGTTATGTCAACCTGACGATTGGTACGGACAGTACGGACGCGCCATCCCCACGGTCAACTCACCACGCCGGGAAACAGTCCGGGTTCCGGCACGTGAAACGGCCGGAGGCGCAATTGCCTCCGGCCGTTCGCGGTTCGGACCGGTCAGTCCTCGGGGTCGTCGGTGGGCTCGGCGGCGGTGGACGGGTCGTCCTCCGCGAGGATGCCGTAGAGGCGGCGGCGCGCCTCCCCCAGGATCTCCAGGGCACGGGTCTGCTGCTCGTGAGAGCCGACCATCATGACCTGGCCCGCGGCGCCCGCCACGGACGCGATCTCGCCCCGCAGGTTGAGCGCCGCCGGGCTGATGCCCTCGGTGACCTCGTCCCACGGCTTGGGCTTCCCCTGCCGCTGCTCGACGTGCTCGCGGCCGGCGTCGGTCAGCGCGTACATGCGCTTGCCCTCGGCCTTCTCGCCCTGGACGAGTCCCTCGTCCTCGAGCATCTGCAGTGTCGGGTAGACCGAGCCGGGGCTGGGCCGCCACACGCCCTCGGTGCGCTCGTCGAGCTCGGCGAGCATTTCGTAGCCGTGCATGGGGCGCTCGGCGAGCAGGGCCAGCAGCGCCTCGCGGACGTCGCCCTTACGGCGCCGGCCGCGGCGACCACCGCGCCCTCCGGGCCCCCCGTGCCCGCCGAACATGCCGAACGGCGGTGCCCCCGGCGGACCGGGCGGCCCGGGCGGGAACGGCGGACGACCAGGGCCGCCCCAGTGACCGAATGCGGCGCGCCCGTGCTCCCCCATGAAGGGTCCACCGAACGGAGCGCCACGCCTGTTTGTGCCTCGCATGATTTCCTCCTAGTACGAAGACTGTCTGACGAAGCTCAACGATATATCGCTAAGCTGTCGATAACAAGTCGCCGACACCCCAAAAAAATTCCGCGACCCATGGCCGCGGTGAGAGAGAGGGGTCAGGGGCCCGCCCCCGCCGGACGAAGAGCAGGGCGGGGGGCTGCCGCGCCGGAGGGCGGAGGCAGGGCGGGGGCTAGGCGGGCAGGCCGGGCCGCCGCGCCAGAGGTTCGTGGCGGACGGGGCGGGCGCCGTGCCGGAGGACCGGGGCGGAGCGAGGCAGGCAGGCCGGGCCGCCGCGCCGGAAGACCGTGGCGGACGGCGGACGGCGGGCGAGCGGCCGCGCCGGAGGATCGTGGCGGGGCCGGGTAAGCAGCGCAGGCGGGGCGACCAGGCAGGCCGCGCGCGGGACCGCGGGGCGAATGCGGGACGGCGGGGCGAATGCGCGGGGTGGGTGCCCGAGGTGCGTTGGGGGTGGATGCGAGGGGGGCGGAGGCGGGGGTCAGCCTGTGGTGGCTACGTCTGGGGAGCTGACGTCGTAGCGGGTGGCGTCGTGCGTTAGGAGGGCGGTTAGGACGTCGGATTTTTCTTTGCCGCGGGAGCCGTCGCCCCAGGCCACCGTTACCGCGTGGGGGCGCTTGTGGGGCCGGCCCGGGATGCGGGGGCCGGGGATCGGGCGCCAGATGCGGAGGTGCAGGGTTACGTGGGCCGCGTCTGGGGCGTCGACCTGGCGGACCTTTGCCTCCAGGGCGGGCGGGAGGGCGGTCACGGCGGCTACGGCGGCGCGTACGGCCGGGTTGCCGGGCAGGCCGCCGGTGATGTTCAGCCGGGGCATGCCGTGCGGCGGCTTCTTGGCCGTGGCGACCGTGACGCCGGCCGCGTCGACGAGGTCGAACCTGCCGTCGGCGGCGACCGCCACCTCGGGGGTGCGCTCGGTGATCTGGATGCGCAGCGTGGACGGCCACTTCCGGGAGATCGTCACCGACCGCACCTGCGCGACCGCCGCGACCCGCGCGCGTACGGCGCCGCCGTTGAGCCGCGCCAGCGGTGTGCCGAGCGGTACGGCCGCGGCCCGCAGCACCTCGGCGCGGTGCAGCCGCTTCATGCCGGTGACGTCGACGTGGCGGACGACCAGCAGCCGCGACCCGAGCACCACCCACCCGGCCGCGCCCACGAGCCCGACCATCAGGACGACGACGAACAACGCCTTCCACGGGTTGGTCCGCTTGCGCGCCATGCCCGCCGCGGCGCCGCGCGGTTTCGTCCGGGTTGTCCCCGGCCGCTCGCCGTGGTCGGGCGCGGCGCCGGGTTCGGGCGTCGCGGCGGGATCACGGCGTGCGGTCACGGCTACTCCTCGGCCTTCTCCCGTACGGACGCGACGATGACGGGGCCGAGCTGCGTGATGTCGCCCGCGCCCATCGTCAGCACGACGTCGCCCGCGCGGGCCAGCCCCGCGACGGTGGCCGGTACGGCGGCGCGGTCCGGCTGGTAGGTGACCCGGCCGCCGGGCACGCGCTCGGCGATCGTGGCGCCGGTGATGCCCGGCTCGGGGTCCTCGCGCGCGGCGTAGACGTCGAGCACGACCGCGTGGTCGGCGAGGCCGAGCGCGGCGCCGAACTGGTCGGCGAAGATGCGTGTACGGCTGAACAGGTGCGGCTGGAACACCGCGATGACCCGGCCGCCGCGGTCGGCGGCGAGGTCGCGCGCGGCCTCGAGGTCGGCGGTGAGCTCGGTCGGGTGGTGGGCGTAGCTGTCGAACACCGCCACGCCGCCGGCCTCGCCCTTGGCCTCGAACCGCCGCGCGGCGCCGCCGAACGCGGCCAGCCCGGCGCGCACGGAGTCGTCGTCGAGCCCGAGCGCGCGGCACGCGGCCACGACCGCCGCGGCGTTGAGCGCGTTGTGCTTGCCCGGCAGCGTCAGGGTGTAGGCGCCGAGGCCGTCGATGGTGAAGCCGGTGCCCAGGCCGCGCGACGTGATCGCGGTGACGCGGATGTCGGCGGACGGCGCGGTGCCGTACGTCAGCACGGTGAGCCCGCGCTCGCGGCCGCGCGGCGCCAGCGCGGCGGCGTTGGCGTCGTCGGCGCAGACCACGAGGAACCCGCCGGGGCGTATGCCGTCGACGAAGGCCGCGAAGCCCGCGAGGATCTCGTCGAGCCCGGTGTAGTTGTCGAGGTGGTCGGCCTCGATGTTCGTGACGATCGCGCCCGCGGGGTGCAGCATCAGGAACGAGCCGTCGCTCTCGTCGGCCTCCACCACGAACAGCTCGCCCGCGCCGTCTTCGGCGCCGACGCCGCTGGTCACGAGCTGGCCGCCGATGACGTAGCCGGGCTGGGCGCCGGCGTGCTGCGCGGCGACGGTCAGCATGGACGTCGTGGTGGTCTTGCCGTGGGTGCCGGCGACGGCCACGCCGCGGCGGTCGGCCATCAGCGACGCCAGCGCGGAGGCGCGCGGCAGCACCCGCATGCCGCGGCGGCGGGCCTCGACCAGCTCCGGGTTGTCCGTACGGATGGCCGTGGACACCACGAGGGTGTCGGACGGGCCGAGGTCGGCGAGGTTGGCGGCGGCGTGGCCGATGGTGGTGCGCGCGCCGAGGCCGCGCAGCTCGGCGAGCAGCGCGCTCTCTTTGGCGTCGCTGCCGGAGACCGCGACGCCGCGGGCCAGCAGCACGCGCGCGATGCCGGACATGCCCGCGCCGCCGATGCCGACCATGTGGACGCGGCCCAGCTCGGCGACCGGGACGACCTCGACGGGTGCGACGAGGCTCACCGCTGCGCCTGCTGGTCGTGGCGGCCGCGGATGACCTCGATGACGCGCTGGGCCAGCACGCGGTCGGCGTCGCGCCTGCCGAGCCGGGCGGCCGCGGTGGACATCTTGACCACCTGGTCGGGGTCGCGGAGGACGGGCAGCACCACGTCGCGGATCCAGTCGGGGGTGAGGTCGGCGTCGTCGATCATGAGGCCGCCGCCGCCGTCGACGATCGGCTGGGCGTTGAGCTTCTGCTCCCCGTTGCCGATGGGCAGCGGTACGTACACCGCGGGCAGGCCGACGGCGGTCAGCTCCGCGCAGGTCATGGCGCCGCCGCGGCACAGCGCGAAATCGGCCGCGGCGTACGCGAGGTCCATGCGGTCGATGTAGGGCACCGTGACGTACGGCACGCCGTCGCCGGTGTGGTCTTCGGGCTCGGCCGCGTTCTTCGGGCCGACGACGTGCAGCACCTGCACGCCGGACTGCCGGAAGTACGGCTGGGACTCCAGCGCCGCGCGGTTCAGCGAGCGCGCGCCCTGTGAGCCGCCGAAGATCAGCAGTGTCGGGAGGTCGCCGCGCAGCCCGAAGTGGGACCGCGCCTTGTCGCCGAGGGCGAAGCGGTCCAGCGACACGATGTCGTTGCGCAGCGGGATGCCGATGAACTCGGCGTGCGGCAACTGGGCGTCGGGGTGGCCGGTGAAGACGTGGCGTGTCATGCGGGCGCCGAGGCGGTTGGCCAGGCCGGGCCTGGGGTTGGCCTCGTGGACGACGATCGGGACGCCGCGCCGCCGCGCGGCCAGGTAGCCGGGGGTCGCGACGTAGCCGCCGAAGCCGACGAGGACGTCGGCGCGGACCTTGTCGAGGATGCCGGCGGCGGTGTTGATCGCGCCGGCGAGGCGGCCCGGCACGCTGAGCAGCCGCGGGGTGATCGCGCGCGGCAGCGGCACGGCGGGGACCAGCGCGAGGTCGTAGCCGCGCATCGGGACGAGCCGGGTTTCGAGGCCGCGCTCGGTGCCGAGACAGGTCACGCCGATGTCGGGGTCCTCACGGCGCAGCGCGTCCGCTAGCGCGAGCGCGGGCTCGATGTGGCCGGCTGTTCCTCCGCCGGCGAGGACAACCCTCATCGTCGGGCTTCCTTCCTCGCTGTCTTGGATTTGTCCGTCTTGCCATGCAGACCCAGCCAGCTTAGAGCGCGCCCGCTCCAGCCGGGACCACGCGCGGCCAGCGCGGCCGCGGCGCCCGGCTCCTGCTTCGCGAACGACAGCAGCATTCCGAGCGCGAGGAGGGTCGTCAGGAGCGCCGACCCGCCGTACGACACCAGGGGCAGCGGGATGCCGGTGATCGGAAGGATGCCCATCACCGCCCCCATGTTGACGACCGCCTGCATGACCAGCCATGCCGTGGCGGACGCGGCCGCCAGCCGCATGAACGGGTCGTCGAGGCGGCGCGCCACCCGCAGACCCGCGTAGCCGAGCAGTGCGAACAGCCCGACGACCACGAGGGTACCGACGAGACCGAGCTCTTCGCCGATGACCGCGAAGATGAAGTCACTTTCCGGATGCGGGAGGTACTGCCATTTCTCCCGCGACTGGCCGATGCCCAGGCCGAACCAGCCCCCGGAGGCGATCGCGTACAGACCGTGCAGGATCTGGTAGCCGCTCTTCAACGGGTCGCGCTGGGGGTCCATGAACGCGGTGATGCGGTCAAGCCGGTACGGCTCGACGATGATCATGATCGAGACCAGCATGCCGATCAGCCCCAGCATGCCGACGAACAGCCGGGCGGGCGCGCCCACCACCCACAGCAGCGCCAGGAAGATCGTCAGCAGCACGAGCGTGGTGCCGAGGTCGCTGCCGAGCAGGACGAGCAGGACGAGCAGGCCGGCTCCGGGCAGCAGCGGCATCAGGAGGTGCCGCCACTCGGTGAGCATGCCGAGCTTCTCCTTGCGGGCCAGGAGGTCCGCGCCCCACAGGACGAGCGCGAGCTTGGCTGGCTCGGACGGCTGGAACACGAACGGGCCGATGTTGATCCACCGGGTGGCGCCCTGCAGCGAGACGCCGATGCCGGGGATGAGCACGACGGCCAGGCCCGCGACCGCGACCGCCAGCATGGGATAGGCCAGCTTCCGGAACACCGTCGCGGGCATCCGGGAGGCCACCCACATCAGCGGCAGGCCCACGCCCACCCACATGACCTGCTTGCGGAACCAGGTGAACGCCGAGCCTGTGGTGTCGTACGACTCGATCGTGGACGCCGACAGCACCATCGTGACGCCGAGCGCCAGCAGCAGCGCGGTGCAGCCGAAGATCAGGTAGTACGACGTGAGCGGCCGGTCGAGCAGGCTGAGCCGCGACGCCACGAACGCGCGCACGGCCGCGACGCGGACACCGATGCCGGCGTTCGCGGGTTCCCGTTCATCGGGGGACGCCACCGCCATGTGTCACGTCCCTGGGGTGCCCGGTGCGGGGGTGGACGCGCCGAGGGCGCGCACGGCGGCCGCGAAGGCGTCGCCGCGCGCGTTGTAGTTGGCGAAGATGTCCAGCGACGCCGCGGCCGGGGCGAGCAGCACCGTGTCACCCGGCCGGGCGAGACGGCTCGCCTCGTTCACCACGCGTTGCATGACCCCAGTGTCGGTGCCGGGCACGTCGACGATGGGGACATTCGGCGCGTGTCGCGTGACTGCCTCACGGATCACGTTCCGATCGGTGCCGAGAGCGACCACCGCGCGCATCCGGGGGGCGGCGTCGCGGACGAGGTCGTCCACCTCGGCGCCCTTCAGCAGGCCGCCGGCGATCCACACGATGGACGGGTACGCGGCCAGGGACGCGGCGGCGGCGTGCGGGTTCGTGGCCTTGGAGTCGTCCACGTAGTCGACGCCGTCGCGGGCGGCGACGTGGCTGATGCGGTGCGGCTCGGGGCGGAAGGCGCGCAGGCCGTCGCGGACGGCCTCGGCCGGGACGCCCTCGGCGCGGGCCAGCGCCGCGGCGGCCAGCGCGTTCGCCACGTTGTGCGGCGCCGCGGGCTGGACGTCGGCGAGCCCGGCAAGCTCGGCGGCCTCCGATGGGTCGGCCACGAATGCGCGGTCCACGAGGAGGTCCTCGACGAGGCCGAGCTGGTCCGGGGCGGGGGTGCGCAGGGTGAAGGTGACCGTACGGGAGTCCGGCGCGGCGGCGCGGCCGGCCAGCTCCATCGACCACGGGTCGTCGGCGTTCGCGATGATCAGCGTGCCCGGGGCGTAGACGCGGCCCTTGTCGGCGGCGTACGCCTCCAGGGAGCCGTGCCAGTCGATGTGGTCGGCCGCGACGTTCAGCACGGTGGCGGCCGTCGGCGCCAGCGACTCCGACCAGTGGAGCTGGAAGCTGGACAGCTCCACCGCCACCACGTCGTACGGATCGGGGTCGAGCACCACGTCGACCAGCGGCGTTCCCACGTTGCCCGCGGCGATCGCGCGGCGCCCGGCGGCCAGCAGCATGGCCTCGAGCATCTTCACCGTGGTGGTCTTGCCGTTCGTGCCGGTGACCGCGAGCCACCGCTGCCGCGTGCTGTCGGCGAGCGTGGGCCGCAGCCGCCACGCCAGCTCGACGTCGCCGATGATCGGCACGCCGTTCTTCGCCGCGGCGGCGAGCAGCGGGGTGTCCGGCCGCCATCCGGGCGACGTGACCACGATGTCCGTACGGTCGGGCAGCGTCTCGCCGTCGCCGAGCCGCACCCGTACGCCGTCGCGCTCCAGCTCGGCGGCCAGCTCGCGGCGCGCGGCGTCGTCACGCGCGTCGACCGCGGTGACCTCCGCGCCCCGCGCGGCCAGCGCCCGCGCGACCGGCGGCCCGGAGACGCCGAGCCCGGCGACCGTGACGGCGCGCCCGGCCCAGTCGCTCATGCCTTGACCCCCGGCATCCACTCGACGTAGAAGACGCCGAGGCCGACGGCGACGAACAGCGCGGCGATGATCCAGAAGCGGATGACGATCGTGGTCTCCGCCCAGCCCATCAGCTCGAAGTGGTGCTGGAGCGGCGCCATCTTCAGCACCCGTTTCCCGGTCAGCTTGAAGAACCCGACCTGCACCACCACCGACAGCGAGATCAGCACGAAGAGACCGGACAGCACCGCGAGCAGGAAGATCGTCTCGGTGGTGAAGGCCAGCCCGGCGAGGACGCCGCCGAGCGCGAGCGACCCGGTGTCGCCCATGAAGATCCGCGCGGGGGGCGCGTTCCACCACAGGAACCCGATGCAGCCGCCGAGGACGGCCGCGGCGACGACCGCGATGTCCAGCGGGTCGCGTACGGGATAGCAGTGGAAGATCAGGTCGGCGGCGCAGGACTGGCGGAACTGCCAGTTGCCGATGATGACGTACGCGGCCAGCACCAGGATGGTGGCGCCGGTGGCCAGGCCGTCGAGCCCGTCGGTGAGGTTCACGCCGTTGGACATCGCGACGATGACGAACAGCGCGAGCACCACGAAGATCCACGGGCCGAGGTTGGGGCCGAAGTCGCGCAGGAACGACAGGTGGGTGGACGCGGGCGTGAAGCCGTAGTGGTTCGGGAAGCGGATGGCCACGAACGCGAAGATCACGCCGACGATGACCTGCCCGGCCATCTTCGCGCCGCTGCGCAGGCCCAGGCTGCGCTGCTTGTAGATCTTGATGAAGTCGTCGACGAAGCCGACCACGCCGAGCCCGGCCATCAAGAAGATCACCAGCGCACCGGAGATCGTCGGCGGGGTCCAGGTCACGAGGTGCGCGACCCCGTAGCCGACGATCGAGGAGACCAGGAAGACGGTGCCGCCCATGGTGGGGGTGCCGCGCTTGCCCGCGTGTGAGGACGGGCCCTCCTCGCGGATCTCCTGGCCGTAGCCGCGTCTGGAGAACAGCCGGATCGCCAGCGGGGTGCCGAGCAGCGCCAGCAGGAGCGACACCGCAGCGGCGAGCAGAACGTTGGTCACGCGTGGCCTCCCTGACGCGAGCCGGCCAGCAGGGCCTGCGCGACCCGTTCGAGTCCGGCCACCCGCGACCCCTTCACCAGGACGACGTCACCGGCACCCAGCCGGTTGCGCAGAAGTTCGGCGGCGGCCTCGGCGTCAGGCACGCCGACCGCCTCGCCGGTCCAGCCGGGCGCCGATTTCGCCCCGGCCAGGATGGGCGCGGCGTCGTCGCCGACCGCCACCAGCGTACGGACGCCGCTGGCCACCGCGTGGGCCCCGGCCCGTTCGTGCTCGATCTCGCTCTGCGGCCCCAGCTCGGCCATTCCGCCGAGGACCGCGACGCCGTGCCCCTCGGGGGCCATCACGGACAGGGTGTCCAGCGCGGCGCGCACGGAGTCGGGGTTGGCGTTGTACGCGTCGTTGACCACGGTGACGCCGTCCGGGCGCTCGGTGACCTCCATGCGCCACCGGCTGATCGTCGCGATCTCGCCGAGCGCGGCGGCGATGTCGCCGACCGGCATGCCCAGCTCGCGGGCCACCGCGGCGGCGGCCAGCGCGTTCGACACCTGCGCCCCGCCGTACACGCCGAGGCGTACGGGCGCCGAACCCTCCGGCGTGACCAGCGTGAACGCGGCGCGGCCCGAGGAGTCGAGCAGGACGTCGGCGGCGCGGACGTCGGCGGTCTCCGTACGGCCGAACCACACGACGCGCGCGGCGGTGCGCGTCTTCATGCCGGCCACCATGGGGTCGTCGGCGTTCAGCACCGCGATGCCCCCGTCGGCGGCGGACGGCAGCGCCTCGACCAGCTCGCCCTTGGCGCGGGCGATCGCGTCGCGGCTGCCGAACTCGCCCAGGTGGGCGGTGCCGACGTTGAGGACGACGCCGATGCGCGGCGGCGCGATGCCGCAGAGGTACGCGATGTGGCCGATGCCGCGCGCGCTGACCTCCAGCACCAGGTAGCGGGTGCCGGCGTCGGCGCGCAGCACCGTCAGCGGGTGGCCGATCTCGTTGTTGAACGAGCCGGGCGGCGCGATGGTCGCGCCGAGCCGGGCGCACAGCGCGCCGAGCATGTCCTTCGTGCTGGTCTTCCCGGCCGAGCCGGTCAGGCCGACCACGGTGGTGCCGGGCAGGGCGTCGAGGTTCGCGCGGGCCAGCCTGCCGAGCGCGTCGAGCACGCCGCCCGGCTCGGTGACCAGCGCGGGCACGCCCACGGGGCGGTCGCCGAGCACGGCGGTGGCGCCGGCGGCGACCGCGGCGGCGGCGAAGTCGTGGCCGTCGGCGCGCTCGCCCGGCAGGGCGACGAACAGCGTGCCCGGCTCGGCCTCGCGCGAGTCGATGACCGCGGGCCCGGTGACGAGCGCGTCGGGATCCGGTGCGTCGCAGATCCGGCTGCCGGTGACCTCCGCGATGCGGGTGAGCGAGATCGGTATCACGCCCGCCCCCGCCCGGTTGGCCTCAATCCACAACGCACGCGCCGTACTCCCTTGTCGATGGGTCTCGGTCCTTGGCCGACGATCACGTTAGCGGCTCGCCCCCGGCGGCCCGGCCGTTCCCCGCAACGATCTCCACGCCGTCGCCGGTGATGGTCGTACGGCGGCGCACCGCCTCGCGCACCTGGACCCGGTCGTCGAACGGCAGCACCTCGCCCGCGACGTACTGCCCCTGTTCGTGGCCCTTGCCCGCGACGACGAGCACGTCGCCGGCGTGGGCGCGGGCCACCGCGAGGTCGATCGCGCGCGCCCGGTCGGGCTCGACGGTGATCGCCGCCCGCTCCCCCGCCGGCAGCTCGAGGACGCCGTCGAGCATCGCGGCGAGGATCGTCAGCGGGTCCTCCGACCGCGGGTTGTCGTCGGTGAAGATCGCGATGTCCGCCAGCCGCGCGGCGGCCTCGCCCATCAGCGGGCGCTTCTCCCGGTCGCGGTCGCCGCCGCAGCCGAGCACCACGATCAGCCGGTCGTCGGTGACCGGGCGCAGCGCGGACAGCACCGCCTCGACGGCGCCCGGCTTGTGGGAGTAGTCGACCAGCGCCGTGAACGGCTGGCCAGCGTCGACGCGCTCCATGCGGCCGGGCACCCCCGGGCAGGCGGCGACGCCCGTGACGGCGTCCTGCAGGCCCTCGCCCGCCTCGACCAGGCCGACGATCGCGGCGAGCGCGTTCGCGACGTTGAACGGGCCCGGCATCTGCACCGACGCGTCCGCCTCGATGCCGAGCGGGCCGACGACGCGGAACGTGGTGCCGTCGGCGCCGAGGCGGACGTCGTGCGCGCGCCAGTCGGCATCCGGGTCGCCGTCCGCGGAGTACGTCGTGACGGGCACCTTCGCGATGTCGATCAGCGCGCGGCCGTACAGGTCGTCGAGGTTCACCACGCCCACCCTGCTGTACGCGGGGGTGAACAGCCGCGCCTTGGTGGCGAAGTAGTCCTGCATGGTGGGGTGGAAGTCGAGGTGGTCGCGCGACAGGTTGGTGAAGATCGCCACGTCGTAGCGCGCGCCGCCGACCCGGCCGTACGCCAGGGCGTGGCTCGACACCTCCATGGCCGCCGCCGTGACGCCGCGCTCGCGCATCGTGGCGAACAGCCCGTGCAGGTCGGTGGCCTCGGGCGTGGTCAGCGAGCTGGCCACCCGCTCCCCCGCGACCCGCGTCTCGACCGTGCCGATCAGCCCGGTGGTGTGCCCGGCGGCGCGCAGCCCGGCCTCCAGGAGGTACGCCACCGTGGTCTTGCCGCTGGTGCCGGTCACGCCGATCAGCTCCAGCGCGGACACGGGGTCGCCGTACACCCAGGACGCGATCTCCCCGAGCCGCCGCCGCGGTTCGTCCACGACCAGCACCTCGACGTCGGTGCCCTCGGTGGCGGCCACCGCGCGGTTGCGCCCGCCCGGGTCGGTGAGGATCGCGGCGGCGCCCGCGTCGACGGCGGACGCGGCGAAGTCGGCGCCGTGGAAGCGGCTGCCCGGCAGGGCGACGTAGAGGTCGCCGGGGGCCACCGCGCGCGAGTCGTGCGTCGCTCCGGTCACCCGGCCGTGGGGACGGCGGTACGGCGACGCGGTGGCGCCGAGCAGATCGACCAGCTCGGCGAGCGGGCGCGCGGGATTCGTGGTGGGTCGCATGGGTCGCATGGTGGACGCAGCCGTTGGCACGGCGCGAAGGCTACCTGTCTTGGGACGGATCGCGGACCGCGGCCGGGTCGCCCCGGTGACGGGCCGTGATCACTTGGCGTAAATGGGCAGTTTCGGGGACGTGCTTCCCGAGGGTGGGATCTTACGACTCTTCAGGGCGAACGACATCACGTCCTTGAAGACCGGTGCCGCGACGGCGCCACCGTAATGCTGGGTCTTTGGATCCTGCAAGACGACCTGCGCGACGAGCTGCGGGTTCTCCGCCGGGGCGAAACCCACGAAGCTCGAGGTGTAGCCGCGGTAGCAGCCGCAGGAGGAGTCGACGCGCTGCGCGGTGCCGGTCTTGCCCGCGACCCGGTAGCCGGGGATCTGCGCCTCGGGGGCGGTGCCCTCGGCGGTGGTGACGCCTTCGAGCATGCGCTCCACGCGCCGCGCGGTCTCCGCCGTGACGACGCGGCGCTGCTGCGGGTGGGTGGGGACGTAGCCGCCGTGGCCGTCGTAGTGGCCGGCGATGAGCGTCGGCGCGACGCGGACGCCGCCGTTGGCGATCGTGGCGTACACGCTGGCCATCTGGATGGCGTTGACGGACACGCCCTGCCCGAACGCGATGGTGTAGCGGGACGTCGCGGACCAGCGGTTCGGCGGGGGCAGCAGGCCGCTGCTCTCGCCGGGCAGGCCGATGTCGGTGGTCGCGCCGAACCCGAAGTTCCGCATGTACTGGTACAGCGTCTGCTTGCTGACCTTCTCGCTGGCCAGGATCGTGCCGATGTTGCTCGACTTGGCCAGCACCCCGGCGAACGTCAGGTGCTCGGTGCCGTGCGGCTCGGAGTCGTGGAAGGTGGTGCCGCCACGGCGCAGCCCGCCCGGCACCGTGAACGGGGTGTTCGGGCGCACGCCGCCGCGCTCGATCGCGGCCGCCGCGGTGATCACCTTGTTCGTGCTGCCCGGTTCGTAGACGTCGGTGACCGCGCGGTTCGTGGTGTTCCACGAGCGGAGGGTGTCGAGGTTGTTGGGGTCGAACGTGGGGGTGGCGGCGAGCGCGACGAGGCTGCCCGTACGGGGGTCCATCACGATGATCGTGCCGCTCTTCGCCTTCGTCTTCTTGACCTGGGCGGCCAGCGCCTGCTCGGCCTTCCACTGGATGTCGCGGTCGAGGGTGAGCTTCAGCCCGTGGCCCGGCACGGGGTCCTTGCGCACCTCGGGGGCCATCGGGATGGCCTGGCCGCGCAGCCCGATCTCCACGCGCTGGCTGCCGTCGCGCCCGGCGAGCGTCTTGTCCTCGCTGTACTCCAGGCCGACGAGGCCGTGCTGGTCGCTGCCGACGACGCCGACGACGTTCGCGGCGACCTGGTCGTCGGGGTAGACGCGCTTGTACTCCCGCTGCGCGCCGATGCCTTTGAAGTTCATCGCGACGATCTGCTCCGCGACCGGCGGCGTGACGCCGTGCGCGAGGTAGGTGAACCGCTTGGACGAGGGGTGGGTGATGCGCTGCTGGACGTCGTCACTGGACACGCCGGTCAGCCGGGAGACCTCGCTGACGATGCGCGGCACCTCGGCGGGGTCGACGTGCGCGGGGTCGGCGTACAGGGCGCGCGCCTCGATCGTCATGGCGAGCGGGCGTCCGCCGGAGTCGGTGAGCTCGCCGCGCGTGGCGGGCAGCGTCATCGCGATCGTGCGCTCGCGCTCGGCCTTCACCTTGTACGCCGCGGACTCGATGCCCTGGAGCTGCACCAGGCGGCCGACGAACAGCGACAGCACGAACGCCATGCACAGCGCGCCGAGCCGCAGCCGCCTGCTGGGGTCCGTACGGCGCAGCACGCCGCGCCGCAGCGGCTGCCGCCGCGGGCCGCCGCCGGATCCGCCGGAGCCGCGCCTGGCCGGGCGCGGCGCGGGCGCGCGACCGCGGCCCGGTTTGTCCCTGCCCGGACGGTCGCGGCGGCCCCTGCCGCCCGGGTTGCCGCCCGAGCCGCCGCCGGGGCGCCGCGGGCCGCTCCCCCGGCCGGAGCCGGACGAGCCCGCGGATCCCGACCCGCCTGGGGGGCGTCGGCCTGGCCGGTCGGTCATCGGCCGCCCCCGGCGAAGGCGCCACCACCGCCCGACGTGGACGGCGTCGGGCCGGCGGAGTGCCGCGTCTTCGGGGCGCGGTGGTGGACGGGCTTGGCCGTACGCGGCGTGTGGCTCGCGGCGTGGCGCGGCTTGGTGTTCGGCGTGGCCCGCGGCTTGGCCTTCTGGCCGCCGCCGGGCGTCGTGGCGTGCTGCGCGTCGGCGAACCGCGGGGTCGTCGGACCGGGCCGCATGCCGAGCTGCCGCGCGCGCTGCGCCAGCGCGCCCGGCGCCTCCGCCTTGTTCACCTCGACCTTCAGCGCCTGCTCCTGCTGGAGCATCGTGGTGTTCTGCCGCTGGAGGTCGTCCAGCCGGAAGGCGTCCTCGGCGAGCACGGTGTTGAGCAGCAGCAGGCTGATCAGGGCGCCGCCGAGCAGCCCGACGATGAGCAGCACGAACGGGGTGCGCGGCGCACGCGACGCCGGACGCGCACCGCTCTCGCGCGCCGGGCGCGTCTTCGGCTTCGCGGCCGGATCGGTGCGCGGCTTGACGCGCGGTTCGGTCCGCGGGCCCGTGGTGCCCGTCGTTCCCGCGGCGGCCTTACGGCCCTTCGCCGTCTGGGGCAGCGTGGTGGTCATGCGCCCCTCCCTTCTGCCTCGCGCGGCGGGCGCGCCGAGATCGACGCACGCGGCGCGCACGCCGGTTCCCCCATTACCGTCACGTTCACGGATTGCTCCTCCCTGCGCGGACGCGCTCAACGGCGCGCAACCGTGCGGACGCGGCGCGCGGGTTCCGTTCGGCCTCATCCGCACTGGGCTGTTCGGCCCCGCGGGTGAGTGATCGGAACTCCGGCTCGTGTTCGGGTAGGGGGACGGGCAGGCCTGGAGGGGTCTTGTCGGTGGTGGCGTCGGCGAACGCGCGCTTGACGATGCGGTCTTCAAGCGAGTGGTACGCCAGGACGACGACACGGCCGCCGACGGTGAGCGCGCGCAGGGCGGCGGGGACCGCCTCGGCCACGGCCGCGAGCTCGCCGTTGACCTCGATGCGCAGGGCTTGGAAAGCGCGCTTGGCCGGGTGGCCGCCGGTGCGCCGGGTAGCCGCCGGGATGGCGGTGCGCACGACGTCGGCCAGGCGCGCTGTGCCGGTGAAGGGTGCGGAGGTGCGCTCCGCGACGATCGCGTCGGCCACGCGCCGCGCGAACCGCTCTTCGCCGTAGTCCCGCAGGACGCGCGCGATGTCCGCCGCCGGGTAGGTGTTGACCACCACGGCGGCGGTCAGCTCCTGGCGGGCGTCCATCCGCATGTCGAGCGGGGCGTCTTGGGAGTACGCGAAACCGCGCTCGGTGTCGTCGAGCTGCGGGGAGGAGACGCCGAGGTCGAACAGCACGCCCTGCACGCCGTGTTCGGCGGGCAGGCCGAGCCGCAGCAGCGCGGCCGGCACCTCGCCGGCGAGCGCCTCGTCGAACCGCGCGCGGACGTACGTGACGCGGTCGGCGTGGTCGGCGAGCCGCGCCTGACTGCGCTCGATGGCCTCGGCGTCGCGGTCGACGCCGATCACCCGGAGGCCGGGCAGGGCGTCGAGGAGCGTACGCGCGTGGCCGCCGCGGCCCAGGGTGGCGTCGAGGCAGACGGAATCGGGGGCGCCCAACGCGGGGGTCAGCAGCGCCACGACCCGGTCGAGCATGACCGGCACGTGGTCAAAGGCGCTGTCTCCCTCCGGCGTCGTCATGCGCCCCCCTAACAGGCCGATACTCGGAGTCGAGCAAGGTGTGTGCGCCCGGACTGGGCTTTGACGGTGCCCGGATCGGCCGCCCGCCGGAATCGTCCGGCCAGATCCCCATCCGCGCCGCCCGAGTGTGACGGGCGTCCGCCTACCTGGCGCCGGGGAAGAAGCGTCAGCTAGGGGATCACGCGGCTGGAGACCTCGCCGTACGCACACCGGCGGGCCGACCTCTACAGCACTCCGGGCAGCACCTCCTCCGACATGTCCGAGAACTTCTGTTCCTGGTCGTTCAGGTAGCTCTCCCACGACGGGGAGTCCCAGATCTCGAGCCGCGTGTTCGCGCCGACGACGACGCAGTCACGCGAGAGACCCGCGTACGTGCGCAGGGCCGGTGGGATGGTGACCCGCCCCTGCTTGTCCGGCACTTCGTCCGACGCGCTGGCGAAGAAGACGCGGCTGTAGTCCCGCACCGCCTTGGCGGTGACCGGCGCGGTACGCAACGCTTCGGTGATCCGCTGGAACTCGTCGAGCCCGAAGACGTAGAGACACCGCTCCTGACCCTTCGTGATCACCAGCCCCCCCGATAGCTCGTCGCGGTACTTCGCCGGCAGGAACAACCTGCCTTTGTCGTCCAGGCGTGGTGAGTGTGTGCCGAGGAACATCGGCCCACCTCCCCGCGCCGCCTCGCGCCGTGTGCGGCACCCGCACGGTCAGCCGACGGCTGGCCTACTCGAATGCTCCACGGTGCCCCACTGTACTCCACTGTTCCCCACGGTCAACAGTTCCAACCGCTCCCGCACGCCCAGATCACCGACGACATCGCAGGTCAGACGGTGGTGGAGCGAAGTGGGGGGCCGCGTGGCGGCGCGGCTGTCCAGATGCGGCTACGCCCGCGGTACGGGCGGTGTGGGGCGCGGTGGAGGACGAACGGGCCCGCGCGTGGCGCCCGGGTGGTGCGGAGTGGAGCGGATCGTGGGGCGCCGGTGGGTGAACAGGCGGTGGAATCGCCCGAACCGACCGGGGATTCATCGCTTCACAGGGGGTGGAGGACGTACTGTTTTCCCAAGGCGCGCGGCCCGGGGCCGGGCGGGCGTACGCCGAATAACGGGGCGGGCTGAGGAGGCTATGTGGCAGTCGACGCGACCCGTGGGGCGCGGGATGGCCGCCTGTGGGAGCTGACCCAGACCGCCGAGGCGATCCGCTCCGCGATCGAGTCGGTGATCGACGGGAAGCCCGAGGCCGTACGCCTCACCCTGACGGTCCTCCTCGCCGAAGGCCACCTGCTCATCGAGGACGTCCCGGGCGTCGGCAAGACCATGCTGGCGAAGGCGCTCGCCCGGTCGCTCGACTGCTCGGTGCGGCGCGTGCAGTTCACCCCCGACCTCCTGCCGAGCGACATCACCGGCGTCAGCGCGTACAACCAGGAGACCCGCGAGTTCGAGTTCAAGCCGGGCCCGGTGTTCGCCAACGTCGTGGTGGGCGACGAGATCAACCGCGCGTCGCCGAAGACGCAGTCCGCGCTGCTCGAATGCATGGAGGAGCGGCAGGTCACCGTCGACGGCACGACGTACGAGCTCCAGGCGCCGTTCATGGTCATCGCGACGCAGAACCCGGTCGAGATGGAGGGCACCTACCCGCTGCCCGAGGCGCAGCGCGACCGGTTCACCGCCCGCGTCTCGATGGGCTACCCCAGCCCGGCCGCCGAGCTGGAGATGCTCGACACCCACGGGTCCGCGTCGCCGCTCGACGAACTGCGCGCCGTGGCCGAGGCCGGCGACGTGCGGGCGCTGATCGAGACCGTCCGCACCGTGCACGTCGCGCCCGCGCTGCGGAAGTACGCCATCGACCTCGTCGGCGCCACCCGCACCCACCCGGACCTCAGGCTCGGCGCGTCGCCGCGCGCCACGCTGCACCTCCTGCGCGCCGCCCGCGCGTACGCCGCGCTCGACGACCGCGACTACGTCCTGCCCGACGACCTCCAGGAGCTGGCCACCCCGGTGCTCGCCCACCGGCTCCTGCCCACCGCCGAGGCGCAGGTCGCCCGCCGCTCCCCCGCCGACGTGGTCGCCGACCTCCTCGAGCACGTCCCCGTACCGGACTACCGCCACCGACGTTAGGGATCGGACCATGGCGTTCCGCGAGTCGCTCGGCTCCCTCACCCTCCGCGGGCGGTCGTTCGTGGCCGCCGGGCTGGTGTCGATCGGATGCGCGTTCGTCGTCGGCGAGCGCGACCTGATCCGGCTGGGCGTGCTGATCCTCGCCCTTCCCGTGCTGTCCGCGATCGCGGTGGCGCGCAGCCGCTACCGGCTGAGCTGCGGCCGCCGGCTGGTGCCGCGCCGGGTTCCGGTTGGCCACGACGCCCGCGTCCACGTCCGGCTGGAGAACGTCACCTGGCTGCCCACCGGGCTGCTGCTCGTCGAGGACCGCCTGCCGTACGCCCTCGGCGGCCGGCCGCGGTTCGTGGTGGAGCGGCTGGAGGCGCGCGGCGTGCGCGAGGTCTCCTATCCGGTGCGCTCGGACCTCCGCGGCCGCTTCCCCGTCGGGCCGCTGACCGTCCGCATCGCCGACCCGTTCGGGCTGCTCGAACTGGACCGCGCGTTCACCTCGACCGACCAGTTGGTCGTGACGCCGCGGCTGATCGCGCTGCCCGCCGCGCGCATCGGCGGCGACTGGTCCGGCGGCGGCGAGAGCCACACCGCGACGGCGGCGGCCGCCGGCGAGGACGACGTGGCGCCGCGCGAGTACCGCTACGGCGACGACCTGCGGCGCGTCCACTGGCGGTCCACCGCGCGCCACGGCGAGCTGATGGTGCGCCGCGAGGAGCGGCAGTGGCGCAGCCGCGGCACGCTGCTGCTCGACACCCGGCGCACCGCCCACCACGGCGACGGCCCCGGCTCGTCGTTCGAGAACGCCGTCACGATCGCCGCGTCCATCGGCATGCGGCTGGCGCACGACGGGTTCGGCGTACGGTTCGTCACCGACGAGGGCCCGATCGGCACCGACGGCGCGTTCGAGGACACCCTGCTCGACGCCCTGGCCACCGCCCGTCCGTCGCGGCGGCGCACGCTCGGCGCGGGCGTCGCGGCGCTGCGCGGCGAGGACGGCCGCGGCGGCGAGCGCGGCGGCCTGGTGGTCGCCGTCCTGGCCGGGCTGACCACCGAGGACATCGAGGTGCTGAGCTCGACGGGCCCGCGGGCCGGCGTCGCCGTCGTGCTGACCGGCCGCGACCGCGACGGCTCGCCGCGCCCCGTACCCGAGACGACGGCGCTGGCCGCCGCGGGCTGGCGGACGCTGACGCTGACCTCGGCGGACGAACTGGCCACGGTGTG
>DASXYG010000121.1:0-90270 GCA_036502625.1 Streptosporangiaceae bacterium | reverse complement strand
TTCGTCATCAAGGTCTATCCGGACGGCCTGTTCTCCCGGTTCCTCGACACCGACCTCGCCGTCGGGGACCGGCTCGACGTCTCGGGACCGTTCGGTGTGTTCACGCTGCGCGACGCCCCGGGCGCCGAGCTGGTCTTCGTCGGCGGCGGCGCCGGGATGGCGCCGATCCTGTCGCTGCTGCGCTCGATGGCCGAGCAGGGCATCGAGCGCCGCGCGACCTTCTACTACGGCGCGCGGACCGCCGAGGACCTGTGCTTCGAGGCGGAGCTGCGCGAGCTGGAGAAGACGCTCCCGGCGTTCACATACGTGCCCGCGCTGTCCGAACCGGGCGGCTCGCCCGGCTGGGACGGGGAGACCGGGCTGATCACCGACGTCGTCAGCCGCCTGGCCGGCGACCTGAGGGGCGCCGACGCGTACGTCTGCGGGCCGCCGCCGATGGTCGAGGCCGCCGTCGAGCTGCTGCCGGGGCTCGGCGTCGCGGAACGGCGCGTCTTCTACGACAAGTTCACCACGACCGGCGACGCGGAGGGTGCGTCATGACAACCACTCCAGACACTCCAGAACGCAGTGTGCCGAAGCCGGTGTTCACCGACGCCGAGGCAGGCGCCCGGGTCTTCCCGGACTCCGGCGCGCGCAACTTCAGCTACTTCACCCCGAGCAAGCGCAAGCAGAGCCACTACGAGGACGTCACGGTCGAGGTGCAGCCCGACCCGCGGCACTACCTGTCGCAGGGCTGGCTGTACGCGTTCGCCGACGGCGTCGGCGGCTATCCGTTGGACTGGACGGAGCTGAAGGCGTGGGGCGGCGACCGTCCCGTGCCCGAGCGCTCACCGGGCTCCGGCGGCGCCGGCTATCCGTGGCCGGCGCACGGCTGGCACGAGTTCCGCGACCCCAACGAGGAATGGGAGCTCACGCTCTACCGGTACAACGCCAACGTCGTACGGCAGCTCAACCAGAACATCGACGCGGCGCGGAACTCCAAGGCGTTCGAGCAGTGGAACCCCAACTGGGTGGACTTCGTGGCCCGGCACGTCGGCGCGTGGATGCACGTCGACCACGGCCTCGGCCTCTACCTGTTCGCCAACGCCAACCGCCGCGCGCCGACGAACATGCACAACAACGCGATCTCGGTGAACAGCATGCACCGGATCCGCAGCGCCCAGGACCTCGCGCTGTACAACCTCACGCTGACCGAGGAGATCGAGGGGTTCGACGGCACGGCGCACGTCGAGGCGTGGGAGTCCGACCCCGCGTGGCAGGGCGTACGTGAGGTCGCCGAGCAGCTCACCGGCATCTGGGACTGGTGCGAGGCGGTCTTCGCCGCCAACATCGTGTTCGAGCCGCTGGTGGGCGAGCTGTTCCGCAGCAACCTGGTGCAGCAGGCCGCCCCCGCCAACGGTGACTTCGTGACGCCGACGCTGGTCGGCGCGGCGGAGTTCGACTACGCCGAACGCGACCTGCGCTACACCCGCGCGATGTTCGACCTGCTCGTCCACGACCGCGAGTACGCCGACCACAACACGGCGAAGCTGGCCTCCTGGCTGGAGACGTGGGTGCCGCGGTGCGTCGCGGCGGCGCGCACCATGCAGCCGCTGTGGTCGCAGCCGGACGCCAAGCCGCCCCGTTTCGAGGACGGCCTGGACCGGGCGAAGAGCCGGTTCACCGGGATCCTGACCGACCTGGATCTTCGCGCACCGAAGGAGCTGGCGCAGTGACCACCGACAAGACGATGGAAAGCCCGTACCGGTCGGACAGCACCGCCTCGGGCATGTGCGGGTTCACCCTGATGAACAACCAGGTCGGGGCGATCGTCGCGCAGGTCATGGGGCGCTACGACAACGTCACCGTCACCCCGCTGCCGTCGATGATCCGCGTCGACGCGCACGGCCGTATGGACCTGCTCTACAGCGAGGTCGACGAGGCCGCCGGCGAGGAGGAGGGCTGGTTCGACTCGGCGGAGTTCGAGGAGTCCATGTCCACCCACTACGGCCGGATGATCCACGAGGACGACCGCACGATCATGTTCGCCAACCCGGAGGATGCCGCCGAGTACCTGGACTTCGACCTGAAGCCCATCGGCGAGTGAGGGGAGCGTATGTACACCAAGGACGGTGAGTCCTACTTCGTCGTCGACAGCCACGTCCACTTCTGGGACGCCAGCCCCGCCAACCAGGCCAACCGGTACGGCAAGGGCTTCATCGAGTGCTTCTACGACTACTCCCGCAACCTCAGCCCCGCCGAGTGGGTGTGGCCGCTGGAGAAGTTCGAGAAGTACAGCGAGGCCGACCTGCTGCACGACCTGTTCGAGACCGGCTACGTGGACAAGGCGATCTTCCAGCCGACGTACCTGAGCGACTTCTACGTCAACGGGTTCAACACCACCGAGGACGACGGCGCGATCGCGGAGAAGCACCCGGACAAGTTCATCGTCAACGGCGCCTTCGACCCGCGCGACGGCGAGGCCGGGCTGGACCGGCTGGACGCGCTCGCCGAGCGGTGGAACCTGCGCGGCGTGAAGCTCTACACCGCGGAGTGGAAGGGGGAGTCCAAGGGCTGGAAGCTCAGCGACGACTGGTCGTACCGCTATCTGGAGCGGTGCGAGCGGCTCGGCATCACGAACATCCACGTCCACAAGGGCCCGACGATCTACCCGCTGAACCGCGACGCCTTCGACGTCGCCGACGTGGACGACGTCGCGACCGCGTTCCCGAACCTGAACTTCATCGTCGAGCACTGCGGGCTGCCGCGCCTGGAGGACTTCTGCTGGATCGCCACGCAGGAGCCGAACGTCTACGGCGGCCTCGCCGTCGCGATGCCGTTCATCCACACGCGGCCGCGGTACTTCGCGCAGGTCATCGGCGAGCTGTTGTACTGGCTGGACGAGAACCGCCTCACGTTCGCCAGCGACTACGCGATCTGGTCGCCGAAGTGGCTGGTCGAGGCGTTCGTCGACTTCCAGATCCCGGAGGACATGCAGTCGGAGTACGGCGTGCTCACGCCGGACGTCAAGCGCAAGATCCTCGGGCTGAACGCCGCGAAGCTGTACGACATCGAGGTGCCGGCCCAGGCGCGGGCGCGCGCGGAGCCGGTGGTCAGCGGGGAGGCCGTGGGCTCCGCGCCCGAGGTGCCCGCATGACCGACCGCGCCGCGGTCTGGGACGCGCTCGGCACGGTGCGCGACCCCGAGCTCGACCGGCCCATCACCGACCTCGGCTTCGTCACCGAGGCGGTCGTGACCGACGAAGGGGCGGGGGGCGCGGACGTGCGCGTGCGGCTGCGGCTGCCGACGTACTTCTGCGCCCCCAACTTCGCCTACCTGATGGTCGCCGACGCCTACGACGCGCTGCGCGCGCTCGGCGGCGTCGGCGACGTCCAGGTCCGGCTGGAGGACCACTTCGCCGCCGAGGAGATCAACGGCGGGGTGGCGGAGCGCGCCGGGTTCGGCGGCGCGTTCCCCGGGCAGGCCACCGGCGAGCTGGCCGAGCTGCGCCGCACCTTCCGCCGCAAGGCGCACACCGCGTGCCTGGAGCGCGTCTGCCGGAAGCTGCTCGCTACTGGGCTGGCCGCCGAGGACCTGGCCGGGCTGCACATCGGCGACGTGCCGGAGTCCGCGGAGCGTACGGCGCTGGTGCGGCGCCGCGCCGAGCTCGGCCTCCCGGCGGGACCTGACGCGCCGCTGGTCGTCGGCGACGACGGCGCGCCCGTGCCGGTCGGCGGCGTGGCCGCGCGGCTGCGGTTCGCGATGGCCGTACGGGTCAGCATCGACGGCAACGCCGGGTGGTGCGGCGGCCTGCTGCGCACCCGCTACGGAACACCAACGGAGGATGCGACATGAAGGCAGTGCGGCTGCACGCGTACCACCAACGGCCGGTCGTGGAGGAGGTGCCGGAGCCGGTCGTCCGCGGCCCGCTCGACGTCGTCGTCAAGGTCGGCGGCGCCGGCGTCTGCCGGACCGACCTGCACATCATCGAGGAGCAGTGGGCGGCGAAGTCCGGCGTCGCGCTGCCGTACACGATCGGCCACGAGAACGCCGGCTGGGTGCACGAGATCGGCTCGGGGGTCACGAACGTGGCCGTCGGCGACACGGTCATCCTGCACCCGACGCCGACCTGCGGGCTGTGCCGCGCCTGCCGCGCGGGCAACGACATGCACTGCGCGAACAGCGCGTTCCCCGGCATCGACACCGACGGCGGCATGGCGGAGTACCTGCTGACGTCCGCGCGGGCCTGCATCAAGCTCGACCCCGGCACCCGCCCCGAGGACGTCGCGGCGCTGGCCGACGCGGGCATCACCGCGTACCACGCCGTACGCAAGGCCGTGCCGCTGCTGTACCCGGGCACCGTGTGCGTGGTCAACGGCGCGGGCGGGCTCGGCCACATCGGCATCCAGTCGCTGCGCGCGCTCACCGCGACGAGGATCGTCGTGGTGGACCGCAACCCCGAGGCGCTGAAGCTGGCCGAGACGCTGGGCGCGGACCACACGGTGGTCGCCGACGGCGGCCAGGTCGCCGCCGTACAGGACCTCACCGGCGGCAACGGCGCGGAGGTCGTGCTCGACTTCGTGGCCGAGCAGGGCGCGCAGCAGGACGCGTTCGCCATGACGCGCCGCGACGGCTCGCACTACGTCATCGGCTACGGCGGCAACATCGACGTCCCGACCATCGACATCATCTCCACCGAGCGGAACGTGGTCGGCAACCTCGTGGGCACGTACAACGACCTGGCCGAGCTGATGGTGCTGGCGCAGACCGGCCGCGTCACCCTGCACACCCAGCGGTACCCGCTGGACGCCGCGCTCGACGCGCTGGCCGACCTGGACGCCGGGCGCGTCCGCGGCCGGGCCATCCTCACCCCGTGACCGCCGCCGCCCGATGACGAGGAGCACCCACCAATGGCAAAGGAACTGCGCTTCGGCTCGGAATCCCGCGAGCTGCTGCTCGCCGGGGTGGACAAGCTGGCGGAGGCCGTGAAGTCCACGCTGGGGCCGAAGGGCCGCAACGTGATCATCGAGAAGACCACCGGGTCGCCGGTGGTGACCAACGACGGCGTCACCATCGCGCGCGAGATCCACCTGAAGAACCAGTTCGAGAACATGGGCGCGCAACTGGTCAAGGAGGCCGCGATCAAGACCAACGACGTGGTGGGCGACGGCACCACCACGGCGACGGTCATCGCGCAGGCGGTCGTCCGCGAGGGCATGCGCGCCATCGCCACCGGCGGCAACCCGGTGCTGATCAAGCGGGGCATCGACCACGCCGTCGGCCTGCTGGTCGCGCACCTGGAGAAGGCCGCGCACCCGGTGGCGCGCGAGGAGGACTACGCGCGGGTGGCGGCCATCTCCGCCAACGACGACGACGCGGTCGGCGCCGTGATCGCGAAGGCGCTGCACACGGTCGGCGACGGCGGCGTCGTCACCGTCGAGGAGTCGCCGCGCATCGGGATGAGCGTGGACTTCGTCGAGGGCTTCGAGTTCGACAACGGCTACCTGTCGCCGTACCTGGTCACCGACCCGGGGCGGCTGGAGGCCGTGGTGGACGACCCGTACGTCCTCATGTGCAGCGAGAAGATCGCCAAGGTCCAGGAGCTCATGCCGATCCTGGACAAGGTGATGCGCGACCCGCGCCCGCTCGTGCTGATCGCCGAGAACGTGGAGGGCGCGGCGCTGAGCATGCTCGTGCACAACCACGTCAACGGCGTCTTCCAGGCGGTGGCCATCCGCGCGCCCGGCTTCGGCGACCGCCGCCTGCACAAGCTGGAGGACCTCGCGGCCGTCGTCGGCGGGCAGGTGCTGTCCCGCCAGTCCGGCTTCACGCTGGAGACGATGACCGTCGAGCACCTGGGCCGGGCGCGGCAGGTACGGGTCACCGAGGACGCCACGACGATCATCGGCGGCGCGGGCTCGTCCGCGGACGTCGAGTTCCGCGTCAACCAGCTCCGCGCCGAGCTGGAACGCGCGCGGTACGGCATCGACGAGGACGTCCTGACCGAGCGGATCGGTGCCCTGACCGGCAAGGTCGCCGTCATCCGCGTCGGCGCCGCCACCCCGGCGGAGCTGAAGGAGCTCCAGCACCGCGTCGAGGACGCCCTGTCGGCGACGCGCGCCGCGATGGCCGAGGGCGTGGTGGCCGGCGGCGGCGCCGCGCTGCTGCACGCCGAGCACGTGCTCGACGGCCTCGACCTCGACGGCGACTACGCGATCGGCGCGGAGATCGTCCGCCGCGCGCTGGCCGAGCCGGCGTCGCTGATCGCCGGGAACGCCGGGGCGCCGGCGGCGGAGATCGTCGCGCGGGTGCGCGGCATGGGCGACGACGAGGGCTTCGACGCGCTGCGCGAACGCTACGGCGACATGGTGGAGATGGGCATCATCGACCCGCTGCGGGTGTGCCGGTCCGCGCTGCAGAACGGCGCGTCGGTCGCGGGCCTGCTGCTCACCACCAACTCGCTGATCGCCGAGGAGCAGACGCCGTGGGGCGGCAGCGCGGCGCTGATGACCGAGTACGGGCCGCTCGACGAGGGCCTGCGGCAGCCGTCGCCGGACTCCAGCACCCCGCAGTCGCTGGGGCTCGGCCCGTCGTCCGCCTGACCGCGGGCGGACCTCTGAGACCCTGACCCGCACCCGGGACTGCATCCTCCTCAGGTGCGGGTCAGGCCCACGCCGCGCTAGGAGCCGCCGATCTCCCGGCCGCCGGGCACCGGCGCGCAGGAGCGGTCGGGTTCCAGGCGCTTGCCGGAGAACCAGCGGGTCTGGTCCGCGGCGTGCGGCGACGTGGGATCCGACGACTGGGAGTAGGTGAGCACCGTACGCGCGTCCGCGCAGCGGCCCGGTGCCAGCGCGACGGCCTGGATGTAGCTGGACCCGAAGCCGACGGCGGTCGTGCCGTCGGCGCCGGTGGTGCCGCCGAGCGCGTTGAGCACCCCGGCGGCGCTCGGCCCGCCGGGCACCGGGATCCGCGCGCCCGCCGGCTCGGCGAACTGGGTGCCGCGCGGCGTGGCGTCCAGCGGGAGCCCCGCCTTCCGCATTGCCGCTACGGCCTCGCCGAGCGCCTGCCGTACGCCGGGGTTCCCGGTGGCGAGCGTGTTCGGCGTGCGCACGGGGTCGGCGGCGGTGAACGGCACCTTCCACGGCCCGCCGGCCGCCTTGGACGCCAGCGTCCAGAACTTGGCGAACAGGACGGCGCCCCTGCTGTCCAGGTCGAAGCGGTGGTCCCAGTTCGCGAGCACGCCGCAGGCCGCCGACACGTCAACCGGCCCGCCCGCCGACGGGGCCGTGCCGTCCGGCAGCGCGCGGCACATCCGGGCGGCGTCCGCGGCGGTCAGCTCGCCGGCGAGGCTGCGGTCGCTGAGCCCGACCTCCTGGAGCAGCGCCCGGTCGAAGCCCCTGCCGGGCAGGCCGTCGGTGCCGGCGAGCCGCCGCGCCACGGCGACGAGGCCGGCGCGGGTGCGCGGCGACCGTACGGTGCCGGCCTCGCCGAGCATCCGCGGATAGCCGGTCATCGGATGGGCGGGGTTGGTGAGCCAGAAGCTGTCGTTGGAGTTGGTGACGTAGTCGCGGCGGGTCAGTTGCGGCTGCTGGGCGGGCCCGAACGTGCCGGGCTGAAGTGCGCCTTTGCCGGTGACGGGGGCGCAGGAGCCGCGCGACGCGTCGAGCACCGGGATGCTCGACGCCGCCCACAGCGTCTTCCCCAGCTTCGTGTCGCACCGGGCGGCCAGCGCGTCGGTGACGCCCGGCACGACGGAGACGTCGGCGTAGAACGCCCGCCCCGTGGTGTCGACCGCGAGCGTGTTGCTCGACGGGATGCCCTGGTCGCCGGTCAGCGCGGCGCGGATGTCGGCCACGGACTGGGCGCGGTCGATGTCGAACCAGGAGTTCATCAGCCGGATGCCGCCGGCGTTCGGGTCGAACAGCGCGTACGCCGTGCCGCGGCTCCACGGCAGGTCGATGCCCTGGATGCCGGTGATCACCGGGCCGTACCGGGTGGTCCACACGGTGCGCCGCACCGGCGCCGCCGAGCCGTCGTCCGCCCGTGCCGGAACGGTGATCGTACGGCGGGCCATCTTCTCCCGGCGGCCGTCGACCACGTACGACGTGGGGTCGCCCGGCGCCAGCCGCAGCGCCATCGGGACGTAGCGCGACGCCGTGGAGATCGTGTGCGTCCACGCCATGCCGTTCGTGTGGCCGAACAGGGTCAGCGGCATGCCGAGCAGCCCGGCGCCGGAGATGTCCAGCTTGCCGGGCACGGTGAGCTGCGCCTGCCAGAACCGCTCCGACCCGGTCCACGGCATGTGCGGGTTGCCGTAGAGGAGGCCGCGTGCGGCGGAGCCGGCGCGTACGCCGGCCGAGCCGATCGCGATGCCGTTGGAGCCCATCACCTCCCGGTCGCGCGCCGCCGAGATGCGCGCCGCGGCTTCGGCGGCCTGGGCGGTGCGCGCCGTACGGCCCGCCGTCCCGGCCGGGGGAGCGGCGGTCGCCAGGCCGTGCATGGCGTACACGCCGCTGCCCAGGATGCCGACCTGCAGGCCGCGCAGGTACACCAGCCGCGCGGTGATCGGCCGCACCCACGCCCGGCCGCGGCACGCCGGGTCGGACGTGCGGGCGCCGACGTCGCGGACGTAGCGGTTGTAGCCCGCGACGTAGCCGTCCACCAGCCGCCGCAGCTCCGGCCGCGGCCCGCGCGGCGCGGGGGAGGCCAGCGCCCGGTCGATGACGCCGCTGCCGTCGAGGTAGCGGTAGTACACGTCGCTGTCGAGGTTGTTGATGCTGATGCCGGCGCCGCTGCTGGTGTAGGACGCGGCGGCGCCGTGGAAGCGGGACCGCTCGCCGCTGAGCGTGAGGTAGTCGTCGGCGAGCACGCACAGGTTGTCGCGGGCCGCGGCGTAGCCGTAGCCGTAGCCCGCGCCGCCGAAGTCGCGGGCGGTGATGTGCGGGACGCCGCCCGCGCTGTACGCGATGCGTGCGGAGTAGCGGGATTCGGACGGGGGAGCGGCGTGCGCGGGGACGGCGAGCGCCCCGGCGAGGAGCACCGCGGCACCGGCCGCGACGCCCCCGATCTTGGCGGACAGGCGCATACGGATCCTCTCCGCGCGGGACCCGACGGCCCGCGCCATCAGATGATCGTGAGCCGAACATAAACTCCGCGCCCGCGCGGCGCCGCGCCCGCCCCCGGCCGTACGGGTCAGGCGCGCGCGGCCTGCCGGTCCGGCGCGTGGAACGTGCGCCGGTACGCCAGCGGGGACACGCCGATGGCCTGGCGGAGGTTCTGGCGCAGCGCCACCGGCGAGCCGAACCCGGCGGCGCGCGCGACCTGGTCGACGGGGAGGTCGGTGGCCTCCAGGAGGTGCTGGGCGTGGCGGACGCGCTGCTGGATGAGCCACGCGGCCGGGCTCATGCCGGTCTCGGCGCGGAACCTGCGGGTGAACGTGCGGACGCTCATGCGGGCGTGCCCGGCCAGCGCGGCCAGGTCGAGCGCGCGGTCGAGGCGGGCGAGCGCCCATTCGCGGGTGCGGCCGGTGCCGTCGTCGGAGCCGTCGGGCAGCGGGCGGTCGATGAACTGCGCCTGCCCGCCGTCGCGCCACGGCGCCACGACCGTGCGCCGCGCCGACCGGGTGGCCGCGTCGCTGCCGTGGTCGCGGCGCACGACGTGCAGGCAGAGGTCGATGCCGGCCGCGTTGCCCGCCGAGGTGAGCAGGTCGCCGTCGTCGACGAACAGCACGGACGGGTCGAGGCGCACGTCCGGGTAGAAGCGGCGGAACCGGTCGGCGTGCATCCAGTGGGTCGTCGCCGGGCGGCCGTCGAGCAGGCCGGCCGCGGCGAGCACGAACGCGCCCGTGCAGATCGACATGATCCGCGTGCGCCCGGCCGCGCGGCGCAGCAGGCCGGCCAGGTCGTCGTCGATCACGCCGGCGTCGACCGGCCCGATGCCGTGCGTGCCGGGGATGACCAGGGTGTCCGCCCATTCGACGGCCGTACGGTCGTGGTCGGGCGCGATGGTGTAGCCCGCCGAGCACCGCACCGGTCCGCCGTCCAGGCTGCACACGCGGACCTCGTACAGCGGGGTGCCGTCGGCGGCGCGCGCCGCGCGGAAGATCTGCTCGGGGATCGTCAGGTCGAACGCGATGACCTCGCCGATCGCCAGGACCGCCACCCGGTGCGGCCGTGCCGTACGCTCCTGAACGCTCATGGCCGGATTCTGTCACATAATGGCCATCCGGCCACTCGCGGACGGCCACCGGCGGCGGCGAAGCTGGTCCGCGTGTCCGCGACGATCACCCCGAACCCGCCCCGTACCCGTATCCACCGCGCCTGGCCGGTAGCCGCCGCCGCGCTGATCACGCTGGTCGCCGCCGCCGGCTTCCGCGCCACGCCCGGCGTGCTCCTCGACCCGCTGCACCAGGAGTTCGGCTGGCCGCGCAGCACCATCGCCTCGGCCGTCTCGGTGAACCTGCTGCTGTACGGCCTGACCGCGCCGTTCGCCGCCGCCCTCATGGAGCGGTTCGGCATCCGGCGCGTCGTGTCGATCGCGCTGGTCACCGTCGCCGTGGGCAGCGGCGCCACGGTGTTCATGACGGCGAGCTGGCAGCTCGTGCTGTGCTGGGGCGTGCTGATCGGCCTCGGCACCGGATCGCTCGCGCTGGCGTTCGTCGCGACGATCACCAACCGCTGGTTCGTCCGCCACCGCGGCCTGGTGACCGGGGTGCTCACCGCCGGATCGGCCGCCGGGAACCTGGTCTTCCTGCCGATCCTCGCGCACCTCGCCATGGACCACGGCTGGCGGTCCGCCGCCGTCGTGGTGGCCTGCGGCGCGCTGCTCGGCGTGCCGCTGGTGCTCTGGCTGATCCGCGAGCACCCGTCGGACGTGGGGCTGCGCGCGTACGGCGCCCCCGCGGACACGCCCGTCGCGGCGCCCGCGCCGTCGAAGGGCGCCGCGCGCCGCGCCGTGACGGTCCTGGCCTCCGCGGCGCGGACGCGGGCGTTCTGGATGCTCGCCGCCGGGTTCGCCATCTGCGGCGCGACCACGAACGGCCTCATCCAGACGCACTTCATCCCGGCCGCGCACGACCACGGGATGCCGGAGACCACCGCGGCGAGCCTGCTCGCGCTGGTCGGCGTCTTCGACGTCGTCGGGACCGTGTTCTCCGGCTGGCTCACCGACCGGATCGGGTCGCGCGGCCTGCTCGGGGCGTACTACCTGCTGCGCGGCGCCTCGCTACTGGTGCTGCCGTACCTGTTCGCCGCCACGCCGCGGCCCAGCATGCTGGTCTTCATCATCTTCTACGGCCTCGACTGGGTGGCGACGGTGCCGCCGACCGTGGCGCTGTGCCGCCAGTACTTCGGCGAGGCGGGCCCCGTGGTGTTCGGCTGGGTGTTCGCCTGCCACCAGGTCGGCGCGTCGATCGCGGCGTACGGCGCCGGCGTCGTGCACGACCTGACCGGCGGATACAACCTCGCGTGGTACATCGCGGGCGGCCTCTGCGCGATCGCCGCCGCCTGCTCCCTGCTGATCGGCACCGGCGCGCGGCGCCCCGAGCCCCGTACGGCGTGACGCGCGCGCTAGTCGCCGACGGTCGGCATGGGCGCCGGGTGGGCCTTGCGCATGCGGTCCGGCGTCCAGTAGTCGCGGACCTTCTGCGGGTCGTCGGTGACCTGGTGGGAGACGATGCCGGGCCGCGAGCCGGGTTCGACGGCAGGGCCGTGCCGGTCCGCACGCGCGATCCCGCTCACGACCACGCCCACCGCGAGCGCCGCGGCGATCACGGCGAGTGAGGCCATCAGTTTCTTGATCGACATGTGTGTGGGCCGCCTTTCGGTGCGTCTCGTGGTGGAAGACGCTCAGCACTGGACTCCGGTTCCGCTCACCTGGAAACCGCGCGCGTCCCCGCGCGGCGGCGTCCCCCGGATGGCGGCAAGCGTAACGGTCCGCAATCGTGCGCACACGGATTCGCCACGGCGGTTCGTACGGAGCCGGGGTCAGGCGCCGATCAGCGCCGCGCGGTCCGGCTTCCCCGACGGCAGCAGCGGTATCTCCGGGACGAGGTCGAGCTCGCGCGGCGCGGCGGCGCCGGGGAGCCGGTCGCGGGCGTAGGCGCGCAGGTCGGCGAGGGTCGGCGGGGCGCCGGGGTCGGCCGGTACGACCACCGCGGTCACCCGCTGGCCCCACTCGCGGTCGGCGCGGCCCACCACGACGACGTCCGCGACGCCCGGATGGCCGGACAGCACGCGGGACACCTCGCCCGCGACGACCTTCTCGCCGCCGGTGTTGATCACGTCGTCCACCCGGCCGAGCACGCGCAGCCGGCCGTCGTCGAACCGGCCGAGGTCGGACGTGGCGAACCAGGCGCCGTCGCGGACCTCGGCGGTCAGCTCGGGCGCGAGCCGGTAGCCGGTGAACAGCGCGGGGCCGCTCAGCGCGATGCGGCCCACGCCGCCGGCCTCCTCGCGCAGCTCGACCCGCACGCCGTCGAGCGGCACCCCGTCGTACACGCAGCCGCCGCACGTCTCGCTCATGCCGTACGTCGTGACCACGCGCCCGCCCGCCGCGGCCGCCTCGGCCAGCAGCCCCGGCGACGCGGCCGCGCCGCCGAGCACGATCGTGGCGAACACCGAGAGGTCGGCGCCCGCGTCGAGCAGCCGCCGCAACTGGGTCGGCACCAGCGACACGTGCGCCGCGCCACTGGCCAGCGCGGACTCCGGCGTGAAGCGCGCGTGCAGCACGGGTTCCGTGCCGGCCACCACCGAGCGCGTCAGCACCTGCAGGCCCGCGATGTGGCTGGTCGGCAGGCAGCACAGCCACCGGTCGCCGGGCGCGGCCGAGATGCGGTCCAAGGTGGCGCGCGCCGACGCGGTCAGCGCCGTACGGGACAGCTCCACGCCCTTCGGCGCGCCCGTCGACCCGGACGTGGCGATGACCAGCGCCGTGTCGTCCGCGATGGGCGCCGGATCGGGCAGCCGCCGCACGCCGCCGGTGGTGCGGATCACGTTCGGGCGCATCGCGGCCAGCAGCGCGTCGCGCTTCGCCTCCGGCAGCGCCGGGTCGATCGGCAGCAGCGCGGGCCCGTCGCCGCGCAGCGCGCCGGCGACGGCGGCGAACAGGTCGCGCCCGGTGGGCAGCGCGACGGCGTGCAACTCGCGGGTCGCGGCTGAGGAGTCGTCCACGGCTCCCTCTCGCGGGGGATCTTGCCCGGCATTCACGGTCGTAAGGTTAATCCCGCCAGCTCATGCCGCCGCCGGTGCGGGGGGACGTCAAGGATTCGAAGGGACGGCGATGACGGAACGCGGGCCGGACGAAGTGAGGGTGTTCACGATCCCGATGCGCACCCGGTTCCGTGGCCAGACCCGTCGCGAGGGCGTCCTGCTGCGCGGCCCCGCCGGGTGGGGCGAGTTCTCCCCGTTCCCCGAGTACGGCCCCGCCGAGTGCGCGCGCTGGCTCGCCGCCGCACGCGAGTCGGCGTACGACGGGTGGCCCGCGGCCGTCCGCGACCGGGTGCCGGTCAACGTGACCGTGCCCGCCGTCGACCCCGAGACCGCGCGCGCGATCGTCGCGCGCGGGGGCTGCCGCACCGCCAAGGTCAAGATCGCCGAGCGCGGCCAGGCCGACGCCGACGACATCGCCCGCGTCGAGGCCGTCCGCGACGCCATCGGCCCGTCCGGCAAGGTCCGGGTCGACGTCAACGGCGGCTGGGACGTCGACCACGCCGCCCGCATGATCGCCGAGCTGGCCCGGTTCGACCTCGAGTACGTCGAGCAGCCGTGCGCCACGCTGGAGGAGCTGGCCGCGCTGCGCCGCCGCGTCGACGTACCGCTGGCCGCCGACGAGTCGATCCGCCGCGCCGAGGACCCGTTGCGCGTCCGCGCGGTCGGCGCGGCCGACATCGTGGTGCTGAAGGTGCAGCCGCTGGGCGGGGTGCGCGCCGCGCTGCGCGTCGCCGAGGCGTGCGGCCTGCCCGTCGTCGTGTCCAGCGCGGTCGACACCTCCATCGGCATCGCGGCCGGTGTCGCGCTCGCCGCCGCCCTGCCCGACCTGCCGTATGCCTGCGGCCTGGCCACCGTGCAGCTCCTCGACGGCGACGTGGTCACCGAGTCGCTGCTGCCCGGCCCGGACGGCGCCCTGCCCGTACGCCGCCCCGAGGCCGACCCCGCGCTGCTCGACCGCTACGCCGCGCCCGACCCGCCCGCCTGGCTGGCCCGCATGGCCGCCGCCGCGGCCGAGCTGGAGGCCGCCGCGTGAACCCCGCCACCGCGCTGGCCGCCACCCTCGTCGACGAGCTCGCCCGCTGCGGCGTCGCCGAGGCGGTGCTCGCGCCGGGCTCCCGGTCGACGCCGCTCGCGCTGGCCCTCGACGACGCCGAGCGCGCCGGCCGCCTGCGGCTGCACGTCCGCCACGACGAACGGTCCGCCGCGTTCCTGGCCCTCGGCCTGGCCCGCGCGTCCGCCCGCCCCGTACCGGTGGTCTGCACGTCCGGTTCGGCCGCGGCCAACTTCCACCCGGCGGTCACCGAGGCCGCCGAGTCCGGCGTGCCGCTGCTGCTGCTCACCGCCGACCGCCCGCCCGAGCTGCGCGCCACCGCGGCCAACCAGGCGATCGACCAGATCAAGATGTACGGCTCGGCGGTCCGCTGGTTCTGCGAGGTCGGCGTTCCCGAGGAGCGCGCCGGCATGGCCGCGTACTGGCGGTCCACCGCGTGCCGCGCCGTCGCGTACGCCACCGGCGCCGACCCCGGCCCCGTCCACCTGAACCTGGCGTTCCGCGAGCCCCTGGTCCCCGACGGCGACACGACGTGGCCGGAGAGCCTGGACGGCCGCGCGGGCGGCGCCCCGTGGACCACCGTCGCCGCCGCCGAGGCCGCGCCGCCCGCGCTGCCCGGCGCGCCGCGCGGCGTGCTCGTCGTCGGCGACACCACGGTCGACCCGGCGCCGTTCGTGGCGCACGCGCAGGCACACGGCTGGCCGGTCCTGTCCGAGCCGTCCGGCAACGCGCGCAGCGGCCCGAACGCGATCTCCGCCTACCACCACGTGCTCTCGGTGCCCGAGTTCGCCGAGCGCCACCGCCCCGACGTCGTCGTCACGGTGGGCCGCCCCGGCCTGTCCAAGCCGCTGCTCGGCTACCTGGCCACGGCCGGCGACCACATCGTGGTGTCCGCCACCGAGCGCTGGCCCGACCCGACCCGTACGGCCACCCGCGCCCACCGCTACGCCGAGCCCTGGCGGCCCACCGAGCCGGACACCGCCGCCGACGGCGCGCCCGGCCCGTGGCTGGCCGGGTGGCGGGCCGCCGAGGACGCCGCGCGCGCCGCGATCGACGCCGTGCTCGACGGCCCGGCCGCGCCCCCCGAGCCGCGCCTGGCCCGCGACCTCGCCGCCGCGCTGCCCGACGGCTCGCTGCTGTTCACCGGCTCGTCCCAGCCCGTACGCGACCTCGACCTCGCGATGGCGCCGCGCACCGGCCTGCGGGTGCTCGCCAACCGCGGCACCAGCGGCATCGACGGCACCGTGTCGGCCGCGTCCGGCGCGGCGCTGGCCCACCAGGCGGCCGGCGGCGGCCCCGCGTACGCCCTGATCGGCGACCTCACCGCGCTGCACGACCAGAACGGCCTGATCATCGGCCCCGGCGAGGCGGTGCCCGACCTCACGCTCGTGGTCGTCAACAACGACGGCGGCGGCATCTTCTCAAGCCTGCCGCAGGCCGCGCTGCCCGGCCCGTTCGAGCGGCTGTTCGGCACCCCGCACGGCGTCGACCTCGCCGCCGTGGCCGCCGCCACCGGCACGCCGTACGCCCTGGTCGGCGACGGCGAGCTGCCCGGCCTGCTCAAGGGCGAGGGGCTGCGCGTCGTCGAGGTGCGCACGTCACGCGCCGAGACCGGGCGCGCGCGGCTCGCCGACGCCGCCGCCCGCGCCGTACGGGCCGCGCTGTGAGCGCCCGCGCCCCGGCGACCGGCCCGGCCACCGCGCCGCGGCCCGTGGATTCCGGCCTCGTGGCCCGCACCCGGGAGATCCCCGACCCGGGCGACCTGCTCGCCCGGCTGCCCGACCCGGCGCCGCTGATCTGGCTGCACCACGGCGACGGCCTGGTCGGATGGGGCGAGGCCGCCCGCGTCGCCGTACCGCCCGGCGACGACCGCGACGCCGCCGCGC
Organism: Streptosporangiaceae bacterium; assembly: GCA_036502625.1. Classification (GTDB taxonomy): domain Bacteria; phylum Actinomycetota; class Actinomycetes; order Streptosporangiales; family Streptosporangiaceae; genus DASXYG01. The sequence continues at coordinate 74,146 of DASXYG010000121.1, read as the reverse complement.
ACGACCTGCTCGCCGCGACCGTCGCCGGCGCCCGGGTCGACGACCCGCTGCGGCTGCCCGGCACCGGCCTCGTCGCGTTCGGCGCCCTCACCTTCGACCGCCGCGCCGCCGGATCCGTGCTGGTCGTTCCGCGCGTCGTGCTCGGCCGCCGCGACGGCCGCGCCTGGCTGACCACCATCACCGGCCCCGGCGACCCGGACCCCGGCGACCCGCTCACCGAAGGCCCGACCGCGCCGCTGCGCCCGACCACCGTCGCCGGCTGGCGCGACGGCACGCTGCCGCCGGAGGAGTGGGGGCGGCGCGTCGCGCGCGCGGTGCGGGCGATGCGCGGCGGCGCGTACGACAAGGTCGTGCTGGCCCGCGACCTCTACGCCCGCACCACCGAGCCGATCGACGCCCGGGTGGTCGCCGGCCGCCTGGCCGAGCGGTACCCCGACTGCTACACCTACGCCTGCGACGGCCTCATCGGCGCCACGCCCGAGTTGCTGATCCGGCGCTTCGGGCGGCGGCTGAGCTCACTGGTGCTCGCCGGGTCCGCGCCGCGCGGCGCCGACACCGCCGAGGACGACGCGCTGGGCGCCGAGCTGATGAGCTCGGCGAAGAACGTCGAGGAGCACGGCTACGCCGCGGAGTCCGCGCGCGCGTCGCTGGCCCCGCTGTGCGCGTCCATCACCTGCGACGACACCCCGTTCCTGCTGAAGGTGGCGAACATCCAGCACCTCGCCACCCGCATCGCCGGCGAGCTGGCCGACGACCTGTCGTCCCTCGACGTCGCCGCCGCGCTGCACCCCACGGCCGCGGTGGGCGGCACCCCGACGGACGTCGCCGTGCAGGCCATCCGCGACCTCGAGGGCATGGACCGCGGCCGCTACGCCGGGCCGGTCGGCTGGGTGGACGGCCGCGGCAACGGCGAGTGGGGCATCGCGCTGCGCGGCGCGCAACTGGTCGACGGCCCCGACGGGCCGGGGGCGCGGTTGTTCGCCGGCGCCGGCATCGTCGCGGGCTCCGACCCGGCCACCGAGCTGGCCGAGGTCGACATGAAGTTCCGGGTCGTCCGCAACGCGCTCGACTGACGCGGCCGTGCGCCTCTCAGTAGCCGGCCCGGTAGTCGACGTGCAGCTTCGCGCTCTCGCCGCTGACCGACTCGACCCGCACACGCAGGCCGCCGATCATCGCGGTCTGCCCGGTGCGCACGGTCTGCGTGTCGGCGTGGACGTTGATGCGCACGGCGTCGCCCTCGTACCCCTGCACGGTGAGGCTCGGTCCGTTGTGCGACGAGCCGTAGCGGTGCCGGCCGGAGCTGGAGGTCGGGCCGGAGCCGCCGCCCAGGTTCACGGTGGGCCTGCCGCTCACGGCGACCTCGCACGACCCGTTGCGGCACTGGCTGCTCGTCTTGTCGCACCCCGTGGTCATGAACAGCACGGCGACCCCGACCAGCACAACGGCACCCAGACGGCGCATGACCACCCCTTTACGACGAGAACGGATCCACGGGAACCCTATGCGCCCGCTGTGGGCGGGCGCCCCGGGAATATGCTCACGGCTGATCTAGGAGGGCTTGTTGGTGGTTTCTGAATTGTTCGACGCCGCCCGGTGGCGGGTCGTCGACGGCTTCGACTTCACGGACATCACGTATCACCGTGCCGTCGACCAGGGCACCGTACGGATCGCGTTCGACCGGCCCGAGGTGCGGAACGCGTTCCGGCCGCACACCGTGGACGAGCTGTACCGCGCGCTGGACCACGCGCGGATGTCCGGCGACGTCGGGGCGGTGCTGCTCACCGGGAACGGCCCGTCGCCGCGCGACGGCGGGTGGGCGTTCTGCTCCGGCGGCGACCAGCGCATCCGGGGCCGCGACGGCTACCGCTACGCCGACGGCGAGACCGCGGAAACGGTCGACCCGGCGCGCGCGGGCCGGCTGCACATCCTGGAGTGCCAGCGGCTGATCAGGTTCATGCCCAAGCCGGTGATCTGCCTCGCACCGGGCTGGGCGGCCGGCGGCGGGCACAGCCTGCACGTCGTGTGCGACCTGACGATCGCCAGCGCCGAGCACGCCTGGTTCAAGCAGACCGACGCCGCGGTGGCCAGCTTCGACGGCGGGTTCGGCTCGGCGTACCTGGCCCGCCAGGTGGGCCAGAAGTTCGCCCGCGAGATCTTCTTCCTCGGCCGCGCCTACTCCGCCGAGGACGCCCACCGCATGGGCATGGTCAACGCGGTCGTGCCGCACGCCGAGCTGGAGTCCACCGGCCTGGAGTGGGCCGCGGAGATCAACGCGAAGAGCCCGACCGCGCAGCGCATGCTGAAGTACGCCTTCAACGCCATCGACGACGGCCTCGTCGGGCAGCAGCTCTTCGCCGGCGAGACGACCCGCCTGGCGTACATGACGGACGAGGCGGTCGAGGGCCGCGCCGCCTTCCTGGACAAGCGCGACCCCGACTGGTCGGAGTACCCGCACTACTACTGATCGCGGCGCCTCCTATACTTGACCTCGGTCGGACGGCGGTGGGGCCCGCCGAGAACCGCGGCGCGGCCGCCAACGGTCCCTGGGTGCGGCGGTTCGCCGTGCCCGGAGACCGAGGAGGAGCGCATGACCGACCCGCGACGATCGCGTACGGCCACCGAGCCCGGAGCCGACGTCTTCACCGCGTCCCGGCGGCGCCGCCACGCCCGCGCGTGGCGCGTCCCCGCGGTGGTCGGGCTCGGCGGCGGCATCGGCAGCGTGCTGCGCTACCTGGTGGAACGCGCCATCCCGGTGCCGCCGCACGGCTTCCCGTGGAACACGCTGCTGGTCAACCTGAGCGGTTCCTTCGCGCTCGGGCTGCTCATGGTGTACATCATGGAGGTCTGGCCGCCCCGGAAGTACGTACGGCCGTTCGTGTGCGTCGGCGTCATCGGCGGCTACACGACGTTCTCGACGTACGTCACCGAGGTGCGCGACATCGCCGCCGCCGGGCTGTGGTCCCGCGCCGACGCCTACGCCCTGACCAGCCTCGTCGCCGGGCTCGCCGCCGTCTGGTGCGGCATCGTGCTCGGCCGCCTGCTCGCCCGCACCACCGTGCGCCGGCCCCGCGCCACCGAGGAGACCTGATGCGACTCGCCGGACCCGCCGTACGCCTGACGATCTACGTCGGCGAGGACGACCAGCACGGCCACCACCCGCTCTACTCCGAGATCGTGCGGCGGGCGCGCGCCGCCGGGCTCGCCGGCGCCAGCGTCTTCCGCGGCCTGGAGGGGTTCGGCGCGTCGTCGCACATCCACACCAGCCGCCTGCTGTCGCTCAGCCAGGACCTGCCGCTGGCCATCGTGATCGTCGACGTCGAGGAGCGCGTCTCGGAGTTCCTGCTGGAGCTCGACGAGCTCATCGACGAGGGGCTGGTCACCCTCGAACCCGTGCAGGTCTACCGCTACGTCGGCCGGACACCCGGGGAGGAGCCGTGACGGTCCTGCTCGTGTTCGCCGGCGGCGTGGTCGGCGCCCCGACCCGCTACCTGCTCGACCGCTGGATCCAGGGCCGCCGGGCCGGCGCGTTCCCGTGGGGCACGCTCGCGGTGAACCTCTCCGGCTCGCTGATCCTCGGGTTCGTGCTCGGCGCCGCGCACGGCCTGCCCGCCGCGGTCGTCACGCTCATCGGCACCGGCTTCTGCGGCGCGCTCACCACGTTCTCCACGTTCGGCTACGAGACGATGCGGCTGCTGGAGGACGGCTCCGTGCTCGAAGCGGGGCTCAACGCGCTCGGCAGCCTCGTCGCGGGCATCGCGCTGGCCGCCGCCGGCTGGTACCTCGGCGGCCTGGTCACCTGAGCGCCGCGGGCAGGCCGAACGCGGCGAGCGCGCCGGTGTCCATGAACGCCGTCACCCGCGCGATGCCGCGCTCCTCGACGGTGACCACGTGCAGCGCGTGCAGCAGGTGGCCGCCGCGCGCGTCGCCCGCGTACACGGCGTACGCGGGCTGCCCGTTCGCGCGGGCCGGCACCATCCGGTTCGCGCCGGGCGCGCGCAGCCGCGTGGCCAGGAAGCCGGCGACGTCCGCGCGCCCGGCGAACCACGTGGGGATCGGCGGCATCTCCCAGACGGCGTCCTCGGCCAGCACCCGGGTGAGCCCGGCGATGTCGGCCGTCTCGAACGCCGCGGCGTAGCGGTCGAGGAGGTCGCGCCGGTGCGCGTCCAGCGGCGCGGACGGTTCAAGCGCACGGGGGTCGGCGTTCCTGAGCTGGGTGCGGGCGTGCTGGAGCAGGCTGTTGACCGCGGTCGTCGTCGTGTCGAGCAGGCCGGCCACCTCGGCGGCCGGCCATTCGAGGACGTCGCGCAGGATGAGCACGGCGCGCCGCCGCGGCGGCAGCACCTGCAACGCCGCCACCAGCGCCAGCCGCAGCCCCGCGCGCGCCTCCACGACGGCCGCCGGGTCATCTGGGAACGGCTCCAGCCACGGCACCTCGGGCGTACGCGGCGCCACCTCCCCGCCCGTGTCGTCGCCCGGGGCGCCCAGGCCGGACGGCAGCGGGCGCCGGGCCGCGCGTTCCAGCGCGCGCAGGCAGGCGTTCGTGGCGATGCGGTACAGCCAGGTGCGCGGCGACGAACGCCCGGCGAACCCGTCGTAGGAGCGCCAGGCGCGCAGGTACGTGTCCTGCACGACGTCCTCGGCCTCGTGCGCGGAGCCGAGCATGCGGTAGCACAGCGCGAGCAGTTCGGGACGGTGCGCGGCGGCCAGCCGCGCGAACTCCTCCGCGCTCCGCGCCGCCGCCGGCATCCGCGCCTCCTGACGTACCGCCCCGCCCATCAGGGCCTCAGCCCATCATCCGGTACGCGCCCACGACGCGGGTGTCCACCCGGGACGGGCCGCCGGCCACGCGGTCGGCGAAGGCGCGCTGGAACTCCTGGAACGCGGCCAGGTCGCCGAGCGGCGATGGCATGCGGCCGTTCACCACGACGTGCGTGAACGACGTGCCGTCGCGGAACACCGTGTAGCGGACGTCGCCGGGGCGCTCGGCGGCGAGCTGGGCGAAGACGCCCTCGATCAGCGCCTGGTTGGCGTCCGCGGACTCCGGGAGCGTGTCGTACCGGATCACCGTGGCCTCGGGCGGCGCGGGCGCGGTGATCCGGCCGGCGTCGAAGACCAGGGTGTCCGACGTGATGCGGCCGCCGCTGACCGTGACGTGGTCGGCGGCGCGCAGCGTGCCGTACGCCTCGGTCGCCATGTCGTACACGACCGTGGCCCGCTCGTCGTCGCCGAGCGCCGAGATGATCTTCACGCCGGTCACCGCCTGCGCGAACCCGCCGATCGCCGCCGCGACCGCGTCCGCGCCGGCCAGGGTCGCGCGCGGGCTCTCGAACACGACGTCGTCGGCGAGCAGGGCGGCCACCGCGGCGGTGTCCCGCCGGCCGAACGCCTCGATGAACGCCACCGCGATGTCGGCGGGCGCCTGGAACTCGGTCATCACCGTCTCCTCCGTACGAATGGACGGGCGATCCGTCCACCACGTACAGATCCGCCGGGGCGCCGGAACTCATCACGCGCCGCGGGCGTGACGCGGGTCACGTACGGGCGGCGAAGCCGAGGTAGGTGATGGACGGCATGACGGCGCCGGCCAGCGGCAGGCGGCCCAGCCACGGCGCGGCCAGGCCGAGCGGGCCCCGGCCGCCCGGCAGCGGCACGTCGCGGACCACGCGGATGCCGGGGTGCGCCTCGCGGAGCTTCGGGCGGTCGCGCGGGTCCATCGCCCAGTGCCAGGTGGGGATCTGGTAGCCGGTGGCCGGGTCGCGGAAGCCGCGCTTGGTGGCCGCCGACAGCCAGCGGGGGATCGCGTCGAAGACCATGCCGCCGCCGGGGAAGGCCGCGGCGCAGGCGGCGATGAGCGTGCGCACCTCGTCCGGGTGGAGGTACATCAGCAGGCCCTGCGCGGTGACCAGCACGCCGTTGGCGGTGTCGGCCTCGGCCGTCCAGCCCGTGTCGAGCGCCGACTGGGCGAGGACGCGGCGGCGGTCGTCGTCCGCGGGGAGCAGGGCGCGGCGGACCGCCGCGGACTCCGGGAGGTCGACGGTCAGCCAGCGGACCCGGCCGTTGTCGACCCGCCAGAACTGCGTTTCCAAGCCCTCGCCGAGCGCGACGACCGTGCCGTCCGGGTGGGCCGCGAGGAACCGCTTGACCTCGATGTCGAACGCGCGGACGCGGAGCGCCTGCATCTGGCCGAAGCCGTGGCCGCCGGTGCCGAAGCGCTCGGCGAAGGGGTAGTCGATGGAGTCGACGAGCGCGACCGCGCGCGGGTCGTCGAGCACGCCGCCGGGCCTGCGGGCCTCGGCCGCGCGGTGGTAGAGCGTCCACAACTGCGTCTCGGGGACACCGTCGAGCTCCACCTTGATCTTCTCGCCCGCCATGCCCCGCTCCCCGCTGCCGTACGTACGCGATCACCCCAGCCTAGGCGGCCGCGGCCGAGCGCGACCTGATCCGGCCGGACCGGGGGCAAGGTCACACCTGGTCCGGGATTCGCCGCGAGAAGCGGCGCAGCGCCAGCGGCAGGCAGGCCAGCGCGACCACACCGGACACCCCGAAGCCGACCGGGTAGCCGAGATGCTGCACGATCAGCCCGACGCCGACGGCCGCCGCGCCGGTGCCCGCGTCGAACGCGGTGTTCCACACGGCACTGGCCAGCCCGTAGCCGGACCCGGACGCGAACATGATCACCAGCGTGTCGTTCTGCACCGCCCCGAACCCCAAACCGACAGCCAGCGCACCGGCCACGGTAACCGCGGCCGTAACCGCGCCGCCGCCCGTCAGCGTCGCCGCAACCAGCCCGCTGGCCCCGACCACGCCCGACACGATGGCCACAGGCAGTGACCGCCCCATCCCGCGCCGGTCGTTCAACACCCCCGCCCCCCACCGGGACCCCATCGCCCCGGCACTGAACGCCAGCAGCGCCACCGGAACGATCCCGGCAGCGGTATGCGCAACGGCAATCGGCAGAAACGTCAGCAGCCCGCCGGCGATGATCGCCGATGTCCACAGCATCAACCACGGCGCCACCAGGGGGCGTAGTGTCGCGGCCCGTCGCGTACGGGTGTCCGGCTGGCCGTCCGCGCGTGCCCGGCCCGTGCCGGTACCCGGCTGGCCCTCCGCGCGAGCCCGCTCCGTACGAGCGCCAGGGTCGCCGTCCACGCGCGTACGGGCATCCGGCTCGCCGTCCGCGGGCGCCTGGCTCGTACGCGCACCTAGCTCGCTGGCGGCCCGCGGCGTCGGGGCGTCCGCTGTGCGGTTCGTCTTCATGGCCACGGCGACCAGCGCTCCGGCCACCGGGAGCGCGGTAAGGACCACGAAGATCGGGCGGTAGCCGATGTGCCCCGCCGCCCACACGCCGAGGGGCAGCGCCAGGAGGTTCGGCGTGCCGATGGCCAGCCCGTACAGCCCGGCACCACGGCCGTGCGCCCACCGGGGAAGCAGATGCGGCACGAGTCCGGCACCGGCCACCGTCACCATCCCGAAGCCCACGCCCCGGACCACCGACACGGCCATCAGCACCGGCAGCGCGCTCGAGACGGCGTACCCGATCGCCGGAACGCCGAGCGCGAGAATGCCCGCCACGAGCACCCACCGGTAGCCGACCCGCCGCAGCATCCACGGCACGCCGAGCTGCGTCAGCACGGTCACGAGCATGAACGCCCCGGTCGTCCCGCCCGCCCCCGCCGCGCCCGCGCCACCGCTGACCGCCCACATCGGCACCACCGTGAGCAGCACCGCGTAGTTGACGAAGGCCCCGAACGTAGCGGCCAGCATGAGCACGAAGTCCCGCCGCACAGGAAACCGCGGCCGCGCCTCGGCGTCATGCGCATCCCGCGCGGAATGCTCCGCACGCTCGTTCCGGGCAGCGCCGGTTCGCCCAGCCGAGCCAGACTCAGACCCACAGGAAACGGACATCCCTCCTTAGTAGATCCCACAAGCCCCCCACGTCCACCACCACCCCACCCCAAACCCCGCGCCCTCCCGCCACCCCGCCCCCTCCAGAGCCCCGGCCCAGCACCTCCTTGAGGCCGGACGCCCCCGGCCACCCGGCCTCCCGGAGGCCACCCGGCCTCCGGGCCCCGGGCCTCCCGGGCACCCGGCCTCCGGGCCCCGGGCCTCCCGGGCACCGGGCCTCCCGCCTCCCGGGCACCTGGGCTCCTGAGGGTCACCCGGCCTCCCGCCTCCGGGTCTCCCGCCGCCGGGCCTTCCGCGTCCCGGGCCGCCGTCCCTCCGTGGCGCCGGGCACTTGTTCCCACCCCAGGGGCCGTCAGGGCATGCAGGGGGGTGAGCCCCGCTCCAGCAGCCCCCCGTCCGTCCGGGCCTCCGGGACCTGGTCCCTCGGGCCGCCGTCCCCGGGCCGCCGGGCCGCCAGGACCCCGTCCCTCGGGCTGCCGGGTGGCCGGGATTTTGTCCCGCCCCAGCAACCGTCGGGGCATGCAGGGCGTGAGCGTCCCGCCCCGTCAGCCGCCTGGCCACCCCAGGGACCGGGCACCGCACCTTCCTGAGGGTGGGCGCCCCCGGGCACCAGCCCCCGGGTTGCCCTGGGCGTCGAGCCCCTGTCCTCGCCCCAGGGGCGGTCGAGGCATGTAGCGAGCAAGTGTCCCGTTCCCGCACCGCCGGGCGTCCCCTGCCGCCAGGCACCTGGGCCGCCGGGACCCGTCCCGTCCTCCCGTCCCAGGCCACGGTCCCCTCGGCTGTCGGGCCGCGGTCCCCCTGGCCCGGGCCGCCGGGGCCCTGGCCCCTCGCGCCGCCGGGCCTCTGCCCTCGCCCCAGGGAGCGTCGGGGCACTTAGCGAGTGAGCGTCCCCGCCCCCGCGGCCCCTCGGTCCCCAGGCACCGGCGCTGGTGAGCGCACCTCGCCAGGGAGCTTCGGGGCATCCGGAGCGCGAGCGTCCCCGCTCCCGCGCCCGCCGGGCGCCCGCGTCCCCAGGAACTGGCGCTGACTCTGGAGCGTGAGCGCATCCGAGCGAGCGGCGCTGCGCCCAGGGGAGTGTGAGCTGTGCTGCGTGAGGTTCCGTGGCGGCGGGGGTGAGCGGGTGTCGGCGTACGGGTTCGTGTGCAGAGCTGGGTACTGGTAAACGTGCAGAGTTACTCAGCGTGCGGCTGTGATCTCGGGCTGTGTTCGTGGAGCCTTCCGGGTGGTGTTGTTCACCTGGGGTGGGGGTCGCGGTGGTGTTGGAGGCGGAGCGTTGGCTTGAGCTACGCCGGTTCCGGGTGTTGCGGGATGCGGGGGCGTCGATCTCGGAGATCGCGCGGGAGACCGGGTTGAACTGGCGGACGGTGAAGAAGTACCTGGAGGACGACGGGCCGGTGGCGCCTCCGGCGGCGGCTGGGCGGCGGTCACGGCACCGTCAGGTGATCGGTCCGTATGTCGAGGTGATCGACGGGTGGCTGCGGGCGGAGCTGCGGTTGAAGGCGTCGGTGATCCATGAACGGCTGGTCGAGCAGTACGGGTTCACCGGTCATTATCGGCGGGTCAAGCTGTATCTGCAGGAAGCCCGCCCCAGGATCGCCCAGGAGCTCGGTTACACGCCCAGCGAACTGGCCCGGCCGCATCGCCGGTTCGAGGTGGTGCCCGGCGCTCAGGCGCAGGTCGATTGGGGCGACGAAGGCGGCATCCTGGCGCACGTCGGGATCGCGAAGGTCTATTCCTTCCGCATGGTGCTGTCGCATTCCCGCGCCCCGTTCGTGCGCTTCACCACCAGCCAGGACCTGGCGGCGTTCTGGGTGGCCGACTGACCTCCAAAATGCGCGCCTACCTGCGCCCCCACGTCCTCGTGCTGGACGAGGTCGGGCGCCCCCGTGGCTATGTCGGCTTTGCCTGACACCGCTTGTCGAAACGCAAGTGCCCGATGATGGTCACGCCCCACGATCCCGTGACCGGGCGCTCCACGCAGCGGCCGATCGCCGTCGGAGATTCTCGTTGCTGTTTGCGGCAGATCAGTTCTTCCCGTCGCGGACATCCTTCCCCTGTTCGGCGAACGCCTTGAAATCCTGCATGTGCTGTTGCGACTGCTTGTGGAAGGAGCCGGGCATGAGAAGCCCCACCAGCCGCATCAGCAGGCTGCTGAACCGGTATTCGCTCTCGCTCTCCCAGAGCGTCGTCTTCGGATTGGCTTCGGCCAGCCGATCGCGCACGACGCTCCACATGCCCGCGCCGACGATCTCGCGGTCGAAGTGAACGACGCTCTCTTTCGGGATCCCGTGCAGGTCTGCCGGGTCCCGGCGTGTGATCGTTTCGGTGCACTCGATCTTCCGCTGCCCCGACTGCATCACGACCCGCGACTTGGTACCGGGCTGCCCGTGTATCCCGTTCACCGGCTCGTGCAGTACCAGGCCTCGCAGCCACTTCGGTAGGTGCGCCGGGTCGGCGAGCAGCCGGGCCACCCTCTCCCGCGGCAGGGCGATCTCGATCGAGTTGGTGTACTTCATCGCGCATTCTTTCCAGGTGTGGGACAACGTGCTGCTCGTGCTGCTCCTCGACGGAGAGGTCTGAAATCCGTCTCGCTGAGGATCCTCATCGGCGGTGCGAGCGCCAGGAGTGCTGGTCAGCTCGCCGCAGCGGGGATGTCAGGTCGGGTCGGGTGCGTAGAACTTGGTGGTGGCCTCGACTGCGGCCGCGACGTGCTCCGGTTCGCCACCGGCGGCCAGGTGAGCCTCGCCCCAGGCCGCGGCGCTGCGCCGGATGAACTCGCGTCCTTCGGGCGACTTCTCGACCGCCGCGTGGTCGGCGGTCTCGCCACCGGCCAACATCTGGGCCAGGGCGAGGAGATGCAGGTCCCAGCCGACGCCGCCGGCACCGGGGCCGTATGTCGGGAAGAGGGGCTCCTCGACGACTGCTGCGTGGATGAGTTCGAATTCGGTGTCGCCGGTCGGGCCCGGGACCAGGCGCACTTCCACCTCGCTCGTGCCGGGCCACGCGTCGGCGTCCGGTCCGTAGAGCCAGGACACCTTGAGTAGACGCGGTGGCTCGCACCGGAGGATCTCGCCGTGCTCACCACCGTCCAGCTCGAACGTCCCGCCGAGTCGCAGATCTCCGGTGACCGGTTTCAACCAGCGAGACAACCGCTCGGGGCTGGTGATGGCGTCCCAGACGTCGTCGATCTGCGCTTCGTATCGACGCCGCACCTCTATGGTGTACGCGTCGCCGGCGGGCACGCTGCCCTTGCCCATCGCTCGGCGCGCGGCGGCCAGTTCGTCCAATACGTCCTTCATGTCAGGTTCCCTTCGCCGACGGATCGGTCTTGTCCGCATCGGTGCCGGGCTCGGCCGGTCGGGTGGGCTCCCCACCGGCCGTCCGGGCTGCACGCCTGCCCCGGGCCAGCTCGGTTCCCAGGGCGTCGAGGCGTTGTTCCCAGAACCGGCGAAACCGGTCCAACCATGCGTCAACCTCGCGCAGCGGCGCGGTCTCGACGGCGTAGAACCGGCGAGCGCCCTCAGCCCGCACCGACGTGAACCCGCTGTCCCGCAGCACGCGCAGATGCTGTGAGACAGCCGGCTGGGAGAGTCCGAACTCGGCCCGGATCACCTCCGTGATCGCGCCAGAGGTCTGCTCACCGTCGGCAAGCAGCTCCAGAATGCGCCGGCGCACCGGGTCGCCAAGGATGTCGAACGCGTGCACAAACCAGAATCATACCAGCTTCCACTTATATAAGACAGCGCTGGTATTCTGTCGCCACGTTCGGCATAGATTCAGCTTCACCGTCGCCGACCTACGACACCGACCCCGCCCTGACCAGCACTGACACCCCTGCACGTTTATCCGTACCGACCTCTGCACACCAAGGGGTACGCCGACAGCGGGGCTGTTCGCGCCGCAGCCCGGATCGCGAGCGTGCTGTTCTCGGGGTTCAGGCGGTTGGGCGGGTTGGCGCGGCACCTGACGCTGGGCTGTTCTCCGTGCGGTCCCGGTGGCTCGGGCGGAGGCTGTTCGCGCAGGCTCGCGCGGGCCGTCCCTCGGCCGCCCAGGGAGCGGGGCTGCTTGGGGGTGAGCGCGTCTCCTGCATCCCAGGGATCCAGCGGGGACTCAGGAGGGTGTAGCGCTCCCGGTGCCCGGAGGCCGGTGGGGTTTGGGAAGGGCGTTGCGCTCGGGGGTTCCGGCGGCTGGGGAGGCGAGGGGGGAGGGGCCGGGGGCTTGGGTGGTGGCGAGGCGGTAGGCGGCGGACGCGGCTGATGGTGTGGTGGGTCGGTTCGGTGGGGTGGCTTGGCGGAGTGGCTACGGGTGGCTGCGAGTGGCTGCGGATGCTGCGGCGGATTGCGGAGGACTGCGGCGGGTTGCGGTGGGCTGGGGTGGACGGCGGGGTGGTTAGAGGAGGGTTAGTTGTTCTGCCTGGGGGGTGGGGGGCTTGGGTGGGGGTGGGCGGGGGGTTATGCGGCGGGGTTGGGCTCGGGTGGGGTGGCCGATGGCGTGGCGGGTTGCGGCGGCTTGGACGCGGTCGGTGATGGTTTGTTGGTAGCGCTTGGGGGCGTAGGCGCCTTGGGAGTAGAGGTCGTGGTAGCGGGGGACCAGGGTGGGGTGGTGGGCCTGGAGCCAGGCCAGGAACCACTCGCGGGCGCCGGGGCGGAGGTGGAGGACGATCGGGGTCACGTGGGTGGCGCCGGTCTGGGCGATGGCGGCTACCGCGGTGTCGATCGCCTTGGGGGAGTCGGTGAGGTACGGGACGATGGGGGCCATCAGCACGCCGCAGGCGATGCCGCGGTCGTTCAGCGCCGCGCACACCTCGAGGCGCTTCTCCGGGGCGGGGGTGCCAGATTCGAGGGTGCGCCAGAGGTCGCGGTCGAGGAAGCCGGCGGAGACGTTCGCCGCGACGTCGGTCACCTCGGCGGCCTCGGCGAGGAGGTCGAGGTCGCGGAGGATCAGCGAGCCCTTGGTGAGGATCGAGAACGGGTTCGCCGCGTCGCGCAGGGCCGCGATGATGCCGGGCATCAGGCGGTAGCGGCCCTCGGCGCGCTGGTAGCAGTCGACGTTGGTGCCCATCGCGATGTGGTCGCCGCGCCAGCGGGGCGCGGCCAGCTCGCGGCGCACCAGCTCGGGGGCGTTCACCTTCACCACGATCTGGGAGTCGAAGTCGCGGCCCGCGTCGAAGTCGAGGTACTCGTGGGTCTTGCGGGCGAAGCAGTTGTGGCTGACCACGCCGTTGGCGATGAAGTCGCCCGTGCCGGTGGTGATGTCGTACATCGGGAGGACGAGCCCGAGCGGCTCGACCGAGGCGACCCGCAGCCGCGCGCCGGCCCGCACTGGGTGGCCCACCACGCCCGCGTCGGGCGCGCTCGCGGGGCCCACGGTGTGGACGAACCGCAGCCGCTCGGCCGGGCCGCCGAGCACCCGCAGCACGCTGACCCGCTCCGCGCGGCGGCGCCCTGTCGTCTCCAGCTCGGTGTCGAATCCGAGGGTGTCGAGCGCGGTGAGCGCGGTGTCGATCAGGTCGTCGTCGCCGTGGGCGAGGGACGGGGGCGACCCCGGCACGCCGGCCGCGTCGGCCATGCCGGCCAGGAAGCCCTTGCGCCACTCCGCGCCCGGCGCCGCGGGCCAGGACTCGGGGCCCTGCGCGGCGGCATCGGGGTGGTCGGCGAGGTAGTCGGCGATGCGCCCCCGTACGGCCGGGGCGCCGGACGCCGGCGCCGCGGGGTCGGCGCGCAGCACGGCGTGGAGGTAGCCGCGGCGGTACTCCGGGGTCTCCTTCGGCGGGAGCGCGAACGCGCCGAGCCCGGCGAGGCTGTTGTTGGTGGTCAGATGCGGACGGCGGGCGGCGCCCTGCGCGGCGCCGGTGACGTGCTTCCAGCCGCGGTCGGTGAGGAAGCGGTGGTCGCCGCTGGCCACGAGCACCGTGCCGTCGCCGAGCGTGACGCGGTGGGCGGGCTTCTCGGTGCGCCAGTGGGCCAGGACCTCGGTCTCGGTGAAGCGGCGGCTCCGGCCGTCGGCGACGGTGCCGATGATGCGGTCGCCGACGCGGACGTCCTTGAGCTGGCGCGTTCGCCCGTCGGCCATGAGGATCGGGGTCTCGCCGACGCAGCAGTACGAGCACGCATGGCTGCACCCGCGATACGGGTTGATCGTCCAGGAGAACGGCACGCGGGACGCGCCCGGGACCCGGTTGATGATCGACTTCGCGCGGATCTCGTGGAAGGTGATGCCGCGGAACTGGGGCGTGTCGAACGTGCGCGTGACCGCCCCCTGGGCGAACAGCGCGCGGGTGGTGCCCTCCGGAGGCTCGGCGTCCTCGATGAGGCGCAGGCTGTCCCAACGCATGATCGCGACACTAGAACACGCGTTCGAATGATCGCAAGCCGTTTTCCGGGGCTACGGAGGCGGCCACGGTGGGTAATACGTGACGCGAGGTCTCGCGCGGCGTGGCGGGCGCGTGATACGCCATCAGGTAAGAGGTGTGGTCCGGGAGGTGCGGTATGGCCTTGTCGATGGATGAACAGCGAATTCTCGCCGAGATCGAACAGCAGATCACCCGCGATGACCCGTCGCTGGCCACGCGCCTGACGACGTTCGGCCTGCGCCGGCGCCGGGCCGACCGCGACGAGCGGCGCCGCGCGCTGGTCCGTGTGACCGCGCTCGTGATGATCGCCGTCTTCGTGATCGGCATCCTCGTCGCGGTCTACGCGGCGGTCCTCAATTCCTCACGCCACCGCCCGGCGCAGACCACCGGCCGCGGCACCACGTCGGCCGCCCCGGTCAACACCGAGCCGAACATCCGGGCGCCGCTGCCGCAGCACGAACCCAGCCGGTGACCCGGCGGGCGTACGGCACCACGGCCGTACGCCGGTCACAGCCCCTTGAAGAACTTCGCGGCGATCGGCGCGGCCACCTTGCCGCCGAAGCCGCCGCCCTCCACGACCACGGCCATCGCGACGTCGCCCCGGTAGGCGGTGAACCAGGCGTGCGTCGGCGGGTTCTTGCCGGTGCCGTATTCGGCCGTTCCGGTCTTGCCGTACGTGCCGCTCGGCAGCCCCGAGCCCGCGGCCGTGCCGGACGTCACGACGGCGCGCATCATCTCGCGTAGCTGCTGGTCGACGCCGGACGGCAGCTTGTGCGGCGAGGTCTTCTGCGCGACCTTCGGCGTGGTGACGAGGTGCGGCGGGCGCCACGTGCCGTCGCCGACGCCGGCGGCGACGCTGGCCATCTGCAGCGGGTTCGCGGTGACCTTGCCCTGGCCGAACGACGCGGCGGCCAGCTCGGCGTCGTCGCCGACCGAGGGGAACCGGCCGCCGTTGGCCGGGAGCCCGATGTTCATCGGCTGGTTGAACCCGAAGAGCTGGGCGGCCGCCTTGAGCCGCGCGCCGCTGATCTTCGCCTTGGTGGTGCCCGCGAAGGCGGTGTTGCAGGACTTCGCGAACGCCGTACGGAACGGGATCGGCCCGAACGACTCGTCTTCGGAGTTGTGGACGGTCATGCCGCCGATGTTGATCGTCTTCGGGCACTGCACGGTGGTGCTCGGCGTCACGCCCGCCTTGGCCAGCGCCTCGGCCGTGACGACCTTGAACGTGGAGCCGGGCGCGTAGTTGCCGACCAGCGCGCGGTTGAAGCCGCCGGGGACGTTCGCCACCGCGAGGACCTCGCCGGTGGACGGGCGGATCGCGACCAGCGCGGTGGGCTTCTTCTGGGAGATGATCGCGGCCGCCGCGGCGTGCTGCGCCTTCGGCGACAGGGACGTGCGGACGTCCGTGCCGTTGCGGCCCTGGAGGCGCCCGACCGTCTTGACGGCCTTGCCCGAGGCGTCCGCGATGGTGATCGACGCGGTGGGCTTCCCGGCGAGGCGCGTTTCGTACTGCTGCTGGATGCCGCCGACGCCGACCTCGTCGCCCGGTTTGTACGGCGCGCCGAGGCGCTTGACGTCCTTCTTCGTGGCGGGGGTGACGTAGCCGGTGAGCTGCTGGACGGAGCCGGTGGCGCCCGCGGCGTCCATCCGGGTGCCGTCGGCGGCGAGGATGGCGCCGCGCTGCGGCCAGCGGGTGGCGACCGTGAGCTTCTGGCCGGCGGCGAGGCCGGGGTGGATGGCCGCGGGGGACCACTTCACCCGCCACTGCCGGTCGGAGTCGGTGAGGTCGAGCCGCCCGTCGTAGCTCCAGGCGCCGACGGCGTTGAGCGTCAGCGTGACGTGGAACGCCGCGCTGGTCGTGTCGCCGGACTTCGTGACCTTGCCGAGCTGGGTCTTGACGCCCTGCACGCCGAGGCCGGTGCGCAACTGCGCGTAAGCGGTGTCGAACGCGGCGGGGGGCTGCGCGACCTGCTTCTTCATGGCCGCGGTGTCGCCGGACTGCCAGGCCGCGAGGAAGTCCTTCGCCGCCTGCTCGGGCGATCCCTTGGTGCGCAGCAGGAGGTACGCGCCGCCCCCGGCGAGCACCACCACGACGAGGCTGATCGCGGTGATCAGCACGAATTTGCGGCTCTTGAAGTTGATCAAGGCGTCCTTCCCCGTACGGCCAATGAACGAGCGTACCGGGCGTAAGCGGCGCATCTGCGCCGGTCCCCGGGATCTGTGGACGACGGCCGGGGAAATGACTGTGGCCCCCGCCAGCGAACTGACGAGGGCCACACGTTCAGGCCGATGTGGCGGCCGCCTCTCGGCGAATGGCACGACACGGCTCCAAGCGAACCGGGGACTGACCCCGCTTCCGGTATTCCGTGAAGGCTTTAGTTGAGGCCCGGGGGCACGAACCACACCGGCCACTGCACTGTAACTCATGATCTACCGCGGTTGTTCCCCGGCGCCCGCATGTCGCTGGAACGTTCCGGAAACGGGGCGCGGACGGCGGCCGGCCGGCGGGTCAGCCGGGGATGATGAAGCCCGACTCGTACGCGAAGATCACCGCCTGGGTGCGGTCGCGGGCCTGGAGCTTCGCGAGGACGTTCCCGACGTGCGTCTTCACGGTCTGGAGGCTCACGAACAGCTCCGCGCCGATCTCGGCGTTGGTCAGGCCCTTGGCCATCAGCCGCAGGACGTCGCCCTCGCGCTCGGTCAGCGCGGCGTGCCAGGCGTGCGGCGTGGGCGGGTCGTCGCGGTGGGCGGCGGCGAGGTTGCGGATGGCGGCCGGGAACAGCAGGGAGTCGCCCTGGCTGACCGTGCGCACGGCCTGGACGATCTCCTCCGGCCTGGCGCGTTTCAGCAGGAAGCCGCTCGCCCCGGCGCGCAGCGCGTCGTAGACGTACTCGTCGTTCTCGAACGTCGTGACGACGATCACCCTCGGCCCGGGCGCGGGCGTGGTGTCGAGGATGCGGCGGGTCGCCTGGATGCCGTCGACGGCGGGCATGCGGACGTCCATCAGGATGATGTCCGGACGGAGGCTGTTGACCTGGGGGATCGCCTCGGCGCCGTCGCCCGCCTCGCCGACGACCGTCATGTCGGGCTCGGCGTCGACGATCGCGCGCAGGCCCGCGCGGATCAGCGATTCGTCGTCGACCAGCAGGACGCGCAGCGGCTCGGCGCTCACCGGGTCGCCTTGAGCGGCAGGCGCACGGCGACCGTCCACTGGCCGTCGTCGGGCCCGGCGATCATCGAGCCGCGCAGCACGGCGACGCGCTCGCGCATGCCGGGCAGGCCGCGGCCGCCCCCGTGGCCGCCGCGCGGCGACCGGTGGCCGGGCGTCAGCGGGTTCGTCATGTCCAGCTCCAACTCGTCGGCGTCGACGGACAGGCGCAGGTCGACCGGTACCTTCCCGGCGTGGCGCAGCACGTTCGTCAGGCCCTCCTGCACGATGCGGTACGCCTCGCGCGACACGGCGGGCGGCACCCGGCCGAGGTCGGCCGTGACGTCGGTGCGCACCTTCACGCCCGCCAGCCGGGTGGACTTCACCAGCTCGCCGAGCTCGTCGAGCGTGGGCTGCGGCGTGGTGGACTGGGGGTCCTCCCTGAGGACGCCGAGGACGTGGTCGAGGTCGGCCAGGGCGGTACGCGCGGACTCCTCGATGGCCGACAGCGCCTGCTTCGCGAACGTGGGGTCGGCGTCGAGCACGCGCGCGGCGGCGCCCGCCTGGATCGTCACGACGCTGAGGCTGTGGCCCACGGAGTCGTGCAGCTCGCGGGCCAGGCGGTTGCGCTCGGCGAGGCGTTCGGTGCGGCGGGCCAGCTCGGCCTGCCATTCGGCGTCGGACGGGCCGAGCAGCGCGGGCGCGAAGATCGACGCGATCGCGCCGAGCGCGGCCACCGCGTAGACCAGCGCGACGATCGACACGACGGCGGTCACCGGGGCGGCCGGGCCGCGCAGGATGTCCAGCGGCGCGAGGGTCTCGATGCCGAGCGACGGCGGGTCGCCGGTGATCGTGGTCAGGATCAGGCCGAGCGCGGCCGTCGGGACGATCATCGTGAGCGTGCAGACGATCGCGCCGATGAACAGGTGGGTGTAGAACCACCCGGCCGTACGGAAGCGGTCCGGCCAGGTGGCGGCGTTGCCGACCTTGTGGTCGGCGATCGGGCCGCCCAGCATCTTCCGCGCCGCGCCGCCCTCCAGGGAGCGCAGCGCCGGGACGAACGCGGTCAGCACCGGCAGCACCACGATGCAGAACACCGCGAGCACCCAGGCCAGGAGCGGGCTGTGCAGCCGCTGCTCGGCGACCGCGGCGAGCACCAGCCCGGCCACGACGTACGGCCAGGCGACCGCGCCGCCGAGGATGAGGTACGCCCACCGCCGCCACGTGGCGCCCGAGGTCAGCGGCGCGATCAGCGAACGCGCGGACATACCCCGATCCTGGCACGGCGCGCCGCCGCCGCGCGTCCCGCCGCGGAATGGACCGCGCGCCGCGGATCTCCCTCGCGCGGGGGAGAGGCGGCTCGGCGACGGTGACCGCAGGTCGAGCGCGAGGACGCGACGTCGCGGGACTGATGGACTTCATGGACCGGCTGGTCGGCGGCGGCAACACCGTGCTGGTCATCGAGCAGTACGCCTGCACGCCCGCCGGGCTCCTGGCGCACCCGGCGTCGGCGAGCGCCTCGCACCTGCGCCGCGATCTCGCATGATCGCGCGCCGCGCGGGCGGGTACGGTGCCCACCGGAGACGATCCGACCGGAGGGACCACCGATGACTGTGGCGTTTCTCGGCACCGGCCTGATGGGGTTGCCCATGGCCGCCAACATCGCCGACGCGGGGATGCCCGTACGGGCGTGGAACCGTACGGCCGACAAGGCGCGCCCGCTGACGGAGCACGGCGCGGCCGTCGCCGCCACCCCCGCTGAGGCCGCCGACGGGGCGGACCTGCTGGTCACGATGCTCAGCGACGGGCCCACGGTGGAGGACGTCGTGGACGCGGGCGTGCTGCGCGCGCTGGCGCCGGGCGGGGTGTGGCTCCAGATGAGCACGGTCGGCCTCGAATACACCGAGCGGCTCGCCGCGCTGGCCGCGGACGCGGGCGTGCCGTTCGTCGACGCGCCGGTGCTCGGCACGACGGCGCCCGCGCGTACGGGGTCGCTCGTGGTCCTCGCGTCCGGCCCCGAGGAGGCGCTGGACAGGGGCGATCCGGTGTTCGCCGCGGTCGGCGGGCGCACGCTGCGGCTGGGCGAGGCGGGCGGGGGCACGCGGCTGAAGCTGGTCGTCAACTCGTGGGTGCTGGCCATCACCCAGGGCACGGCGGAGTCGGTGGCGCTGGCGGAGACGCTCGGCGTGGACCCGCACCTGTTCCTGCAGGCGATCGCCGGCGGGCCGACCGACTCGCCGTACACGCACGTCAAGGCCGAGGCGATGATGAGCCGCGCGTTCCCGCCGAGCTTCCCGGCGAAGCTGGCCGCCAAGGACGCGCGGCTGGTGCTCGACGCCGCGGGCGACGGGGCCGACCTCGGCGGCATGCGCGCGGCGCTCGACCACCTCGACACCACCGTGCGCCTCGGCTACGGCGACGACGACATGGCCGCGATGTACTACGCCTGCCGCCGCTGACGGCGCCGCCGCGGTGGCGGCGCGGCGGCGGCCGCGGCGGCGTGGATGGCCTGGAGGACGACCGACACCGACGGGCGGCGGACGCTGGACGCGCGCACGACCGCGTAGACGTCGCGGCCCATGGAGGGGTCGGGCAGCGGGCGTACGGCGATGTCCTGCCCGCCCGCGGCGAGCGCGAGCGTCGGCACGACGGCCACGCCCATGCCGCGCGCGACGAGCCCGAGGATCGTGTTCAGCCCCTCGAACTCCCAGGGCACCGGGAGCGCGCCGCCGACCCCGGCGAGCAGCCGGTCGACCGCCTGCCGTGACGGCTCGCCGGCCGGGGTGGACAGCCACGGCTCCTCGCGCAGCCGCCTGAGGTCCAGCCGCGCGCTCCGGTCGGCCAGCGGGTGGTCCGGCGGCACGACCAGCACCAGGGGGTCGCGCATCAGGTGGAAGAACCGCAGCGCGCCGTCGTCGCGGGTGGCCAGCCAGCCGGTCCAGTCGTCGATCAGCGCGATGTCCACCTCGGCGGACCTGACCAGCGGCAGGCCCGCGCCGGGACCGGTCTGCCGCAGCGACAGGCTCAGCCCCGGGTACTCGTTGAGGCCGTGCGCCAGCGTGGGGGCGAAGGCGACGGACGCGGTCGGGAACGCGCTGACGACGACGCGGCCGGTGGGCTCGGTGCTGAGCGCGGAGAGGTCGGCCTCGGCCTGCTCGACGAGTTCGAGGATCTGGTCGGCGTACGCCGCGAGGGTGCGGCCGGAGTCGGTCAGCTCGGCGCTGCGGGCCGTACGGTCGAGCAGCGGCGCGCCCGCCTCGCGTTCCAGGGCGGCGAGCTGCTGGGACACCGCCGAGGGCGTGTAGCCGAGCGCGGCGGCGGTGGCCGCGATGGAGCCGCGCTGGCGGAATTCGCGGAGCAGCCGGAGGCGGCGCAGGTCCAGCATCAGATCAGCTTACCCTCAGCGTCGTAAAGCCTCGCTTGCGGTGATGGTTGTGGCGTTCCTACGTTGGACACGTTGCGCAACATGTTGCGCAGCCGGAACGTCCGCCCCGAAGTCCCCGCACCGTGGGAGCCCTCATGTCAGTAGCCGTGTCCGCCACCCTCGCCGTGAACGAGGCCCTCGACGAGAGGAGGCGACAGGGCAAGCCCGTGCTGCCGCTGGGGTTCGGCGAGGCGGGGCTCCCGGTGCACCCGGCGCTGCGCGCGCAGCTCGCGGCGGCGGTCGGGCGCGGCGCGTACGGGCCCGTCGCCGGGTCCGTCGACGTACGCCGCGCCGCGGCCGGCTACTGGGAGCGGCGCGGCCTGTCCACCGACCCGGATCTCGTGGTCGCCGGGCCGGGGAGCAAGCCGCTGCTGTACGGCCTGCTGCTCGCGCTCGACGGCGACGTGGTCGTGCCGTGCCCGAGCTGGGTGAGCTACGCCGCGCAGTCGCAGCTCATCGGCCGCGACCCGCTGTTCGTACCGACCGCGCCCGGCGAGGGCGGCGTGCCCGACCCGGACGCCATGGCCGCCGCCGTCACGCGGGCGCGCGCCGCCGGGCGGACGGTCAACAGCGTCGTGGTGACGCTGCCCGACAACCCCACGGGCACGCTGGCCACCCCGGCGACGGTGTACCGCCTCACCGAGGTGGCGCGGGCGCTCGACCTGGTGATCATCGCGGACGAGATCTACCGCGACCTCGTCTACGACGACGGCGCGGCGTTCGCGAGCCCGGCGGAGTACGCGCCCGAGCGCACGGTGGTGACGACCGCGCTGAGCAAGAGCCTCGCGCTCGGCGGCTGGCGGCTCGGCGTGGCCCGGCTGCCGGACGGGCCGCTGGGCATCGACCTGCGCGCGAAGCTGCTCGGCATCGCCAGCGAGATCTGGTCCTGCCCGTCGGCGCCGATCCAGCAGGTCGCGGCGTACGCCTTCGGGGAGCCGACCGAGCTCACCGGCCACGTCGCCAGGTCGCGGCGGCTGCACCGCATCGTGGCCGGCGCCGTGGCCGACCGGTTCCGCGCGGCGAAGGCGGCGCTCGCCCCACCGCAGGCGGCGTTCTACCAGTACCCGGACTTCGAGACGTGGCGCGGCAGCCTCGCCCTCGACCACGGTGTGCACACCGGCGCCGAGCTCGCCGCGCTGCTGATGAGCCGCTACGGCCTGGGCGTACTCCCCGCGAGCGCCTTCGGCGAGGAGCCGGCCGCCCTGCGGCTGCGCGTCGCCACCGGACTCCTGTACGGCGAGACCCCGGAACAGCGCGAGGCGGCACTCGCCGCCTCCGAACCACTCGCCCTCCCGTGGATCGGCGCCACGCTGACCCACGTAGAGGAGGTCCTCTCCGACGTCACCGGCGGCTGACCCCCGGCGATCGCGTCACGCGTCGGGTTCCAGCACGACCACGGGGATCTCCCGGTCGGGGGGCGCGTGAGTCTTCCACCCGGGCCGGACATTCCCGCCGCGCCGCGGGTCACGCGCCGGCCAGCGCCTCGGCGAGGGCGGGTGGGAACGTGTCCGGGTGGGTGATGTAGCCGACGTGGCCGCCGGGGGTCTCGGTGACCGGGCGGGCGAGCAGGTCGGCGACGGCGGCGTTCGCGCGGTACGGGAACTGGCCGCGGGAGTCGTGGCCGCACAGGGGGACGATGCGGTCGGCGACGGCGCGCAGGGCGTCGGCGTCGACCGGGTAGCGGGGGTACGTCCGCAGCTCGTGCTCCATCCAGAACGGCAGGTTCACCTGCACGCGCGCGGCCATCTCCGCCATCTCCGGCGACGGCGCGCCGCCACCAGCCCCGCCGCCGGGTGCGGGGCTGCCCGCGTGGCCGAACACGGCGGCGCCGAACTCGGCCATCGCGGGCCCGACGCCGGACGCGAGGTACGTGCCGTACACGCCGTCGAGCATCTTCGCCAGGTCGTCGCGGTCCGGTAGCAGCGTCAGGACGGGCGCCTCGTGCGGCAGCAGCAGCCGCACCGTCTCCGGATGGCGGGCCATCAGGTCGAGCGCGACGACGGCGCCCGAGCTGGAGCCGAAGACGTCCGCGGGCGCGTCGGCCAGGTGGGCGAGCAGCCGCGCGGCGTCGTCGGCGTCGGTCGCGACCCGCGTGGCGTCGTCGTCGGGCGTCAGCGGCCGGTCCAGCGTGCTGCGGGAGAAGCCGCGCCGCTCGTACGCGACCACCGTGCGGCGGTCCGCGAGCGCGGCGGCGACCGTGGCGTACGGCGCGAGGTCGCCGCTGCCGCCGGGGATCATCAGCAGCACCGGACCGG
Source organism: Streptosporangiaceae bacterium (assembly GCA_036502625.1). GTDB lineage: Bacteria > Actinomycetota > Actinomycetes > Streptosporangiales > Streptosporangiaceae > DASXYG01. Next base: position 51,062 of record DASXYG010000121.1, on the reverse strand, counting down.
TGCCGCGCGCCTCGTAGTAGAGCGTCGCCCCGGGGACGTCCAGGGTTCCCGTACGTGTGTCCATCGCTGCTCCCGTGTTTTCGGGTCCGGTCATCGGGCCGGGCCGAACCAGGTGGTGAGCGCGGCGCGCAGGCCGCGCAGCGCGGTGTCGGGCGGGGCGTCGGCGCCGACCGCCCATGCGAGATAACCGTCCGGCCGTACGAGCAGGGCGTCCACCGGGACGGCCGCGCCGGCGATGCGCGCGGTGACCAGGTCGACGCGGTCCTTCCAGCCCGCGGCGGCCTCGGCCACCTCGGGGCGCCCCGCCAGGTCGAGCAGCAGGGGGCGGCCGCCGCGCTGGAGCACCGCGAGCCGGGTGGGCCCGGCCTCGGTGGCCAGCGGGAGGTCGTCGGCCCAGCCGCCGGCCAGCGGGTGCGGCGCCGGGTCGGTCACGCGGGTGTCGTACCGGGTGTCGGCGCCGGCCATGGTGTTCGCGATGCGCGCCGTGGCGGCCGGGTCGGTCAGCAGCTCGCCGAACAGCTCGCGCAGCGCCGTGGTCTCCTCGCCGGGGGCCAGCAGCGCGACCTGCGCGCGCGTCTGCATCAGGACGCGCCCGGCGACCGGGCGCCGCTCGGCGTCGTACGTGTCGAGCAGGTCGTCCGGCGCCGCCCCGCCGACCACGGCCGCCAGCTTCCAGCCGAGGTTGGCGGCGTCCTGGAGGCCGAGGTTCAGCCCCGGCCCGCCGATGCCGAACTGGATGTGCGCGGCGTCGCCGACCAGCAGCACCCGGCCCGCGCGGTAGCGGTCGGCGTGGCGGCTCTCCAGCGTGTGCCGGTACATCCGGTACGGTCCCGGCCCCTCGGGCGCGGTCATCGGGAGGTCGGCGCCGATCACCCGGCGCACGCTGGCGCGCAGCTCGTCCAGGCTCATCGGGACGTCCGGGTCGGGCGGCGGCTGGTCCCACTCGTTGGAGCCGACCAACTGGATGCCCGGGGCGAACGACGCGGTGGAGAACACGCCGCCGGCCGTACGGGTGAAGCCCATGGGCAGGCGGCCCACGCCGGGCACGTTCAGGCCGAGGCCGGTCGGGTCCAGGTACCCGTCCGGGAGCACCACCTCGGCGATGCGGGAGACGAAGTCGGGGCGGCTCGTGCCGGGGAAGCCGATGCCGGAGGTCTTGCGGACGAGGCTGCGCGAGCCGTCCGCGCCGACCAGCCAGCGCGCGTCGATGCGGTAGGCGCCGTCCGGCCCGGCGACCTCGCAGGACACGGACGTACCGGTGTCGTGCTGCGCGGTCAGCTCGTGGCCGCGGCGGATCTCCACGCCGAGCTCGCGCGCCCGCTCCTCCAGCATCGCCTCCACGCGCGGCTGCGGCACGGGCACGCCGGTCATCGGGTTGCCCGGCACCGCGCGCAGGTCCAGCGGCAGGCCGCCGAACTGGAAGAACGGTGTGGGCGCCGGCGGGTCGTCGCCGAGGCCGAGGCGGGCGAGCAGGCCGCGCCGGTCGAAGACGTGCGCGACGCGGCCGATGAGCCCGTTCGCGCGGATGGGCCGGTCGCGGTCCGCCTCACGTTCCAGCAGGACCGGGCGCACCCCGTTGAGGGCGAGCTCGCAGGCGAGCATCAGCCCGTTCGGACCGCCGCCCGCGATCAGGACGTCAGTGGTCACGGTGGGTTCCTTTCGTCCGCCGGGGGGCGGGGACGGGCAGGCCGGCGGCGACCTGCCCGAGGGCGTCGCGCAGCTCCCGGTCGATGGCGATGGGCGGGTCGGCCCGCAGCCAGCGCTCCATGGCGACGCCCTCGGCCGCGGTCGCGACCCCCGCGACCAGGGCCGGGTAGAGGTCGCGTTCGGCGTCGAGCCCGGTGCGCTCGGCGATCGCGGCGGCCAGTTCGCGCTGGCTTCCGGTGAACACGCGCGTGAGCTCCGCGCGCAGGGCGGGTGTGTCCATGAGCAGGCGAATGCCTGCCAGGCGGTCCAGATCGGGCATGGCGGCGCCCTCGTACGGCGCGATCACCGCGTCGGTCAGCGCCTCCCACAGGGGTTCGCCCGCGGGCCGCTCGCGCAGCACGTCGGCGGCGCGCCTGGCGCGGTCGAGCGCCCGGGAGACGATGGCCTCCTGCTTGCTGGAGAAGTAGTTGTTGAACGTCCGCGGCGAGACGTTCGCCGCCGCGGCGATGTCCTCCACCAGCACGTTGTCGAACCCGTGCGCGATCGCGAGCCGCAGCGCCGCGTCGCTGATCGCCGCGCGGGTGGCCAGCTTCTTGCGCTCGCGCAGCCCGGGTGCGTCGTTGTCCGCCATGCCGAGAACCGTACGGCAAAACGTGCGCGCCGCGCAATGATTCGTGTCCGGCAAAAATACGGGCGCGCAATATGAGGGTCTACGGCGGGTCAGACGCGGCGGCCGACCCCCGCGAGCATCCAGACCAGCTCCGGGTCGACGACGTTCCCCGGGTCGTCGGGGTGCCATTCGGGGAGGTAGACGAGCCGGCCCGGCGGGTCGACGAGCGTGAAGCCGTCGAACAGGCGCTGGATGTCGGCGCGGCTGCGGAGCGTCGCCGAGGACGAGGCGCGCGCCGTGGTGTACGCGCTCGCGGCGTCGGCCGAGGCCGTCGGGCGCGATTCGCCGGTGATGTGCGAGACCAGCAGATAGCTGCCGGGGACGATTCGGTCGCGCCAGAACCCGACGATGGCGTGCGGGTCCTCGGCGTCGGTCATGAAGTGCAGCACGGACGCGAACAGCACGGCGACGGGGCGGTCGAAGTCGATCAGGTCGTGCAGGACCGGGTCGTCGGCGAACGTGGCCGGGTCGCGCATGTCGCCGCGGATGCAGGCCACGCCGTCGGCCGCGCGCAGCGCCCGGTTGTGCGCCAGCACGATCGGGTCGTTGTCGACGTACACGATGCGGGTCTCCGGCGCGATCGACCGCGCCACCTCGTGGACGTTCGGCGAGGTGGGGATGCCCGTGCCGATGTCGAGGATCTGCGTGACGCCCTGCTCGGCGAGGTAGCGCACCGCGCGGATCAGGAACGCGCGGTTCTCCCTGGCCAGCATGCGCACCTCGGGCGCGGCCGACAGCACGGCCTCCGCGGCGTCGCGGTCGGCGGCGAAGTTGTCCTTGCCGCCCAGGTAGTAGTCGTACATCCGGGCCGTGCTCGGCACGGTGGGGTCGATCACGGTGGACGCCCGGTCCCTGTCGGGGGAGCGGCCGCCGGATGCGGGGGTCAGTTCGTCTCGCGCGTCGGACACGCCGACGAATGTAACGGCAATTCCCGATGTTTGTCCGCATCTGACGGACACATGTCAGGGCCGGTTCGCCCGCGCCCGGCGCCGCGTCCGGTCACAGACGGTGACGTGAAGCTAACGTCGCTGCTACGCCAGTTCACGGCGGCCGGCGCCGGGGGATAACCGCGCCGTCCGTACGGGAGAAGGCGTCGACCGCCGCCGACACGCTGGGAGATCATGTGGCCGTCCGGCCGATACTGCTCATCGGGGAACCGATCCTGCGCACGCGCGCGGCGCCGGTCACGGAGTTCGGCAAGCCGCTGCGCGCCCTGGTCAAGGAGATGATGCGCACGCTGCACGCCGTGCCGGGCCGCGCCGGGCTGGCGGCGCCGCAGATCGGCGAGGGCGTACGGGTCGTCGTCTACGACAACGGCACCGGCCTGCGCGGCCACCTGGTGAACCCCGTCCTGGAGCTGTCCGAGCAGGGGCAGGACGGCGACGAGGGGTGCCTGTCCGCGCCCGGCGTTTGGGCGCCGCTGCGCCGCGCGTACGCGGTCACGGCGCGCGGTTCGGACACCGCGGGCCGCCCCGTGAAGGTGCGGCTGACCGGGCCGATGGCGCGCTGCCTCCAGCACGAGCTCGACCACCTCGACGGCGTGCTGTTCCTCGACCGGCTCGACGAGGCCGCGCGTACGGCCGCGCAGCGGGAGATCGACGCGCGCTGGCCGCCGGTCAGCCCGTGAGCACCAGCGCGGCGATCGAGGCGAGCAGCGTGGCCACCGCCGTGACCAGGCCCGTCAGCACGAACCTGGCGAGCGGGATGCGGACGCCGTCGGTGCGCGCCCGCTCGTAGCAGAGCAGCGTGGCCAGCGACGCCCACGGGGTGACGAGCGGGCCGACGTTCGTGCCGATCAGCAGCCCGAGCAATTGCGTGTGGTTGGCGACCGGCACCGCGGCCTCGCCCGCGAGGTACGACGGGAGGTTGTTGACCAGGTTGGCCGCGCCCGCGCCGGTTCCGGCCGCACGGAACACCCCGGCCGGGCCGCCGTCCGGGCCGATCAGCGCCCGCATCACGTCGTCGAGGCCGTGCGCGCTGATCGTCTGGACGACCAGGAACAGGCCCGTCACGAAGATCAGCAGCCGCCAGGGGAGCAGGCTCCAGCGCAGCCGGTCGCGCATCCGTACGGCGAAGGCCACCGCGAGCAGCGCCGCGCAGATCGTCGAGGCGATCTGCAGCGGCGCGTTCACCGCCACGCACACGAGGAACACGACGCAGGCGCCCGCGGCGGTCCAGAAGAGCGTACGGTCGCGCGGCGTGTGCGGCGGCGGCACGGTGTAGCGGTGGCCGAGCGGCCCGCCGGCGCCGGGGCCGCGGACGCCGGGCCGCCAGTAGAAGGCCCACAGGCACACCATCGTGACGGCGATCGACGCGACCTGCGGCAGGCCCATCACCTGGGCGTACTCGGTGACGCCGAGGTCGACGCGGTTGGCGGCCAGGAGGTTCGTCAGGTTCGAGACCGGCAGGAGCAGGCTCGCGGTGTTGGCCAGCCACAGCGTCGTCATCGCCAGCGGCAGCCCCGGCATGCCGACCTTGCGGGCCGTGGCGAGCATGACGGGGAACAGCAGCACGGCCGTGGTGTCGAGGTTGAGCGCGATGGTCGTGACGGCGGCGAACGCGCCGCACATGCCGAACAGCGCGACGAAGCGGCCGCGCCCGGCGATCGCGATGCGCGCCGCGATCACGTCGAACACGCCGGCCTCGGCGGTCAGCTCGGCCAGGATGATCACCGTCGCGAGGAACGCCAGGATCGGCAGGACGCGCCGCATCGTGGCCTCGGCCTCGGCGAACGGCAGCAGCCCCGTGGCCACGCACACGCCGCCGAGGACGAACAGGCCGACGCGGATCCAGTCCAGCACCGGTACGCGGCGCGGCCACGCGGGCCGCGGCGCCGTCGGGTTCACCATCTGCGTCCGCCCATCGCCGCAGATGTTATAGCCGTACGGGAGGCGCGCCGATCCCGGCCACGCACCGCACATGCCCTGCGGGAACGGCCGTGTGCGGCGCGTGGCCGGGCGATGACGGGGTGCGGGAACGACCACTCGCGCGACATACTGACCGCGTGCCGGGACTGAAAGTGACGGACGGAACGGGCGCGACGGTGGACTTCTTCATCTCCTACGCCCCGGCCGACCAAGAGTGGGCCGAGTGGATCGGCTGGACGCTCGAGGAATCCGGCTACCACATCATGATGCAGGCCTGGGACTTCGTCGGCGGCGCCGACTTCGTCCAGCTCATGCACCGCGGCGTCGAGGAGGCCGCGCGCATGATCGCCGTGCTGTCCCCGGCGTACCTCCAGTCCGTCTACGGCCGCCTCGAATGGCAGGCCGTCTACCGCTCCGACCCCACCGGTCTCAACCGCAGGCTGCTGCCCATCCGCGTGGTGCCGTGCGAGCCGACCGGCCTGCTCGCCGCCATCACCTACGTCGACATGGTGGGCGTGCCGGACGAGGACACCGCGGCCGACCGGCTCGACCACGCGGTGCGCGGCGCCGTGCAGGGCCGCGCCAAGCCGGAGGTCAAGCCGAGCTTCCCCGGCGTGCCCGGCCAGCCGGGCCCGTACGGCGCGCCCGGCCACGGCGCGCCCATCGCCCGGCAGCAGCAGCGCGCCATCGAGGGCCGACCGCAGTTCCCCCGCGCGCTGCCCGCCGGCGAGGACGCCGCCGAGACGGCGGAGCTGACCGTCCTGCACCTCGCCGACCTCGGCGTCCTGTTCGCGGAGCCGGAATCCGGGGGCGCGGAGGCGGCCGACCCGGTGGCCGGCCTGGTCGCCGACATCGGGGCCGCGACCGCCGACGCCGGCGCGCGGCCCGACCTGATCGTCGTCAGCGGCGGACTCACGGCGGGCGCCCGGCCGAGCGAGTTCGACCGCGCCGGCGAGCTGCTCGCCAACCTGGCCGGCACGTTCGGCCTCGGCCGCCACCGGGTCGTCATGGTGCCCGGCGGCCGCGACGTCAGCGTGTCGGCGTGCCGCGCGTACTTCGCGAACTGCGAGGCCGACGAGGTCGAGCCGGCGCCGCCGTACTGGCCGAAGTGGCGCCACTACGCCCGCATGTTCGGCGAGTTCTACCGCGACGCCGAGAAGGTGCGCTTCGAGGCCGACATGCCGTGGACGCTCGTGGAGATCCCCGAGCTGCGCGTCGCCGTGGCCGGGCTGAACTCCACGATCGCCATGTCGCACCTCTCCGGCGAGGACGGCGGCTGGATCGGCACCGAGCAGGCGTCCTGGTTCGCCGAGCGGCTCGCGCCGTACGAGGAGCGCGGGTGGCTGCGCGTCGGCGCCGTCCACCACGACGTGACCGGATCCGGCGACGGCGTCGCCGACGCCGGGCGGCTGGCCGGAACGGTCGCGCCGCGGCTGAACGTGCTGCTCCAGGGGAGCGCCGGGGCGGACACGCTCGACGGCGCGCCGGACGGCCCGCGGGTCCTGGCCACCGGGTCGGACCCGGACGGCCCGCGGTACGAGCTGCTGCGGCTGAACCGCGACGGGATCACCCGCTGGGAGCGCCGCCGCACCGACGGCACGACCTGGGAGGCCGGGCCAACGGCCGCGCCGATCGCGCTGACCTGGAAGTCCGCGCAGACGACCTTCCCCGCGCCCGGCGAGACGGCCTCCAAGCGGCGCCCGGCCACGGGCGTGGTGGCCGCGGCCGCGGCCCGCCGCGACGACCCGACGTCGCTGCTGCTCACCCGCCTGGCGGAGATCTGCGAGCTGCGCTACCCCGACGCCACCGTGCGCCGCTACGACGGCGACCCGCCGTACCTGCTGCTCACCCACGGCGAGGAGCGGTTCTTCCAGCAGCTCCGCATCGCCGCGTGCCCCGGCGACCCGACCCGCGAGGCGCTCGACGCCTTCGTCAGCCGCGTGCACGCCATCGACCCCGAACCCGGCTCGCAGCTCGTCTACTCCGGCGCGCAGCCGGACCAGGCGCTGGTCGACGAGGCGATGCGCCGCGGCGTGCGGCTGCGCAGCTTCGCCGAGTTCCGCGGCCTGCTCGACCTCCGCCGCTACGTCGCCGCGCAGACCGAGGCGCTGACCCACGACCGCCGCTACACCCCCGGCCTGTACGTACCGCAGCGCTACCGCGACCTCGACCGTACGGGCGGCATCGCCGAGGGCGAGGACCTCTTCGCCGACGTGCTGCGGATGCTGGGCGACGACCAGGGCCACTTCCTGCTGCTCCTCGGCGATTTCGGCCGCGGCAAGACGTTCCTGATGCGCGAGCTGGCCCGGCGGCTCCCGGTCGAGCTGCCGCACCTCACGCCCATGCTCATCGAGCTGCGCACGCTGGAGACCGTGGCGTCGCTGGACGAGCTGATCGCCGCGCACCTCGCCGCGTCCGGTGTGGAGCGCTTCGACCTGGCCGCGTTCAAGTACATGCTGCGCACGGGCCAGCTCGTGCTGCTGTTCGACGGCTTCGACGAGATGGCCGTACGCCCGACGTACGACCGGGCCGCCGAGCGGCTGGCCACGCTCATGCGCGCGGCCGAGGGCCAGGCCAAGATCGTCGTGTCCAGCCGCGCGGGGTCGCTGCTGTCGGACGACCAGGCGCGCGACGCGCTCGCGCGGGTCGAGCCCATCCCGGGCCGGCGGCTGCTGGAGGTGCGCGACTTCACCGAGACGCAGATGCGCGCGTTCCTGGTGAACTCCTACGACGGCGACGAGGCGCGCGCCGACGCGCGGCTCGACCTCATCCGCGGCGTCAAGGACCTCCTCGGCCTGGCGTCCAACCCGCGCATGCTGGCGTTCATCGCCGACCTCGACGACGACCGGCTGCACGACGCGCAGTCCGCCGACGGCGAGGTGGGCGCCGCGAACCTCTACCGGCAGATCCTCGACGCCTGGCTGGCGTACGAGGCCGAGGTGCGCGGCGGCCCGGCGGCGCGCGCGGCGAACCTCGACAAGGCGCGCCGCTGGGAGGCCGTCATGGCGCTGGCGCTGCGCCTGTGGGACTCCGACCGGCCGTACGTCACGCTCGCCGACCTGACCGACGTCGCCGGCGACGTGATCGCCGGGCTGACCGAGCGGCGGCTCACCGCCGAGCAGGCCGCCCACGTCGTGGGTTCCGGCACGCTGCTCGTCCGCGCGGGCGAGGGCGCGTTCACGTTCGTGCACAACTCCGTCATGGAGTGGCTGGTCGCCGCGGAGATCGCGCAGCGCCTCGGCCGCGGCGAGACCGACCCGGAGCCGCTGCGCGGCCGGGTGATCTCCGCCCTGATGGCCGACTTCCTGGTCGACCTCGCCGGCTACCGGCAGTGCCGCGCCTGGGCGGAGCGCACCCTCGCCGACAGCAAGGCGGCCGAGGCGGCGCGCGCGAACGCGCTGAAGATCAGCGGGCGCGTACGCGAACCCACCGGCGTGCCGGTCAACCTGCGCGGCGTGAACTTCCGCGGCGTCGACCTCTCCGGCCGCGACCTGCGCCGCGCCGACCTCTCCGGCGCCGACCTCACCGACGCCCGGCTGGTCGGCACCGACCTGGAGGGCGCGCGGCTGATCGGCACCAAGCTGGCCGGCGCCCGGCTCGACCGCGCCCGCATGCTGCGCGCCGACCTCTCCGGCGCCGACCTCACGGGCGCCCGGCTGCTCGGCACCGACCTCCGCGAGACCGTCACCGCGGGCGCGACGTGGCGCCGCGCGACGCTGGTCGCCGTCGAGGGCCAGGCCGAGCTCGCCGCGTCCGACGGCCTGGCCGGCGCCGCCGTCGTCCCCGGCACCGACGTCGAGACGGAGCTGGCCCCGGCCACGGTCGGCATCGCGCACAGCTTCCGCAACGGCGCGCTGCCCGGCCTCCTGGCGTTCAGCCCGGACGGCGGGGTGCTCGCCGTGGGCGACGAGACGGGCGCCGTCGTGATCTGCGACGCCTACCACGGCGCCGGGCTGCGCACACTGACCGGCCACAGCGACCGCGTCTACACCCTCGCGTTCAACCCGTCCGGCGACCGCCTGGTCACCGCCGGCCTGGACGAGGAGGTGCGCCTGTGGGACCCGATGACGGGGGAGTGCGTCCAGCTCCTCGGCGGCCACGCCACGCCGGTGTGGTCCGTCCAGTTCAGCCCGGACGGCACACAGCTCGTCACCGCCGACGCCGACGGCGTGGTCCGCGAATGGGACCCCACGACCGGTGAGTGCCGCCGTACGCACGACGACCACGAGGGCTCGGTGTGGTCGGTGCGGTTCGCGCCGGACGGGTCGACGCTGGTCACCGCGGGCGACGACCACGCCGTGCCGGTGTACGACACCCGTACGGGCGAGCACTTGCGCACGCTGCGCGGCCACGCCGCGCCCATCTGGTGGGCGCACTTCAACGGCGACGGGTCGCTGCTGGCCACCTGCGACGCCCAGGGCGAGGTGCGGCTGTCCAGCGTCGAGACCGGCCACTGCCTGCGCACCCTGCGCGGCCACCACGGCCCCGTGTGGTCGGCGGCGTTCTCCCCGGACGGCGCGCTGATCGCCACCGCGGGCGACGACCACACCGTCCGCGTCTTCGAGACCGAGACCGGCGAGTGCCTCCACGTGCTCGAAGGCCACACCGGGCCCGTCTGGGTGGCCGTGTTCAGCCCGGACGGCGCCCGGCTCGTCACCGCGAGCAGCGACCACGACCTGCGCGTATGGGACCCGCGCGGCGGCGAGCCGCTGCGCACCCTGCGCGGCCACACCGGCCCCGTGTGGGCGTGCGCGTTCAGCGCCGACGGCTCGCTGCTCGCCAGCACCAGCAACGACGACACCGTGCTCATCTGGGACCCCGCGACCGGCGCGCGCCGCGACAAGCTGGCCGGGCACATCGAGCGGCTGTCGTCCGTCGTCTACCACCCCGAGGGCCGGCTGCTGCTCAGCACGAGCAACGACGGCCGCGCGCACCTCTGGGACCCCGCCACCGGCGCGTACCGGCACGCCCTGCCCGGCCACACCGGGCGCATCGGCTCGGCGGAGTTCACCCCGGACGGCGCGCTCGTCGCGATCCCCGGCAACCTCGGCGACGTGCGCATGTGGGACGTCGAGACCGGCCGCCACCACCACTCCCTCGGCGCCGACACCGACCAGGTGTGGGCGGTGGCGTTCAGCCCCAACGGGCGGATGCTGGCCACCGCGACCGACGACGACAGCGTGCGCCTGTGGACGGTCAACACCGACCGCCTCATCCGTACGCTCGCCGGCCACACCGGGCGCGTCAGGTCGCTCTCGTTCTCCGCCGACGGCAGCACACTCGCCTCGGCCTGCGACGACCGCACCGTGCGCCTGTGGAACCCGGCGACCGGCCGCTGCCGCCACGTGCTCGACGGCCACGGCGACCGTGTCTGGCAGGTGGCGTTCTCCCCGGACGGCTCGCTGCTGGCCAGCGCGAGCTACGACGCGACCGTACGGCTGTGGGACCCCGTCACCGGGCGCCCCACCCGCGCGCTGCTCGGCCACGCGGGCCGGGTCCGGTCGGTGGCGTTCTCCCCGGACGGCCGGCTGCTGGCCACATCCGGCGACGACCGCACGGTGCGCCTGTGGGACGTCGCCGCGGGCGGCGAGCTGTGGACGCTGCGCGACTACACCGACCCGGCGCGCTCCGTGGCGTTCTCTCCGGACGGCGCGCAGCTCGCCACGGCCAGCGACGACGGCGCCGTACGCCTGTGGGACATCCGCGACGGCGCGCCCGTCTCCCGGGTGATGCTGATCGGGCTGCCGGACGGCTGGGCGGCCGCTTCCCGAGACGGCCGCTACAAGCTCAGCGGCGACCCCGCAGGCAAGTTCTGGCACGTCGTCGGGTTGTGCCGGTTCGAGCCCGGCGAGCTCGACCCGTACGTACCGGACATCCGCCGCCTCGACGACGACGCCCACTTCTGAGCCGCCGTACGGAACCACCGCGCGGTCCTCGGGCGTTTCCCGTAGGGGACCGCGCGGCGTCCCGGAGGCCCGATGTCGGGGGCCCGTCGTCCTTTCGGCGGACGTCCGGCGCCGGAACCGTGTGCGACGATGGGGATCCCGAAGCGGACGGCGACGAACAGGGAAGGTGGCGGCAGCGATGAACGCGGACTCTTTCGCGTGGGCTCCGCTGTGCATCGGAGTGACGGCCGTCGGCCTCGTGCTGAGCTGGCTCGCCTGGCGCCGCCGCGGCGCGTCGTCCGGAATGCGCGGCGCCGCCTACTCCCTGCTGCCCCTCGGCCTCTACCTCACCGGCGTGATCCCGCTGCTGTGGCGCATCGGCAGCCAGATCGTCGGCTGGGCCGCCGGGCTGATCTTCAAGCCCACCGTGTGGGCGGGCACGATCGTGCTCGGCCTGGCCGTGCTGCTGTGGATCGTCTCCGGCATGATGCTGCGCCGCAAGGTCACCAAGAGCAACCGCGGCGAGGTCGCCGAGGGCGACACGCCCGGCGCCACCCCGAAGGCCGCCGGAGGCGCCGCGAAGCGCCCGGCGGTGGAGCGTACGGTCGCCACCGGCCAGTCGGCGTCCGCGAGCGGCGACGACGACATGAAGGACATCGAGGAGCTGCTGCGCCGCCGCGGCATCGAGTGACCGTCCCGTAAGCCTTCCGCCCGTACGGCCCCGTTCCGGGAAAGTACGGGCGTTCGCGCGCCTCCGTGTCCGGGTATTTCCGCGCTCGTGGCCACCGGGTTCGTCAATCGTTATCGCTTCGCGATCGTGTCGAGGTCGAACGGTCGGCGGGCTTCTTTACGGTTGCCGCAGATCGCAAGACCTAATTGGATTGCCGCGGAGCGGCGGTCGGACAACACGAGGTGGAAGATGCGACGACGCTCAGCGCACCGGCGCGGGCTGATCCTCGCGGCGGCGGGCGGCGCGCTGGCCCTGCTGGCGGCCGCGTGCGGTGGCGGCGGAGGGGGAGGCGGCGGCGCCAAGAGCGCGCTGGTCATCGGCACGACGGACAGCCAGGTCACGTCCATTGACCCGGCGGGTTCCTACGACCTTCCGTCCTCCACGCTTCAGTACAACGTTTTCCAACTGCTGCTGAAGATCCCCCCGGGCGGAAGCAAGCCGGTGCCCGATGTGGCCCAGAAGTGCGATTTCACCGACCCGAAGACGTACAAGTGCACGATCAAGTCGGGCCTGAAGTTCTCCAACGGAGACCCGCTCACGTCGAAGGACGTCAAGTTCTCCTTCGACCGCAACAAGAAGATCAACGACCCGAACGGCGCCTGGTCGATCTATGACGCGTCGTTCAAGAGCGTCGACGCGCCCGACCCGACGACGGTGGTCTTCCACCTCACCGCGCCGGACGCCACGTGGCCGGTCAAGCTGACCTACGCGGCCGCGTCGATCGTCGACTCGAAGGTCTACCCGGCCGACAAGAAGCTGACGGACGACACCAAGACCGTCGGCTCCGGCCACTACAAGCTGACCAAGTTCCAGAACGGCCAGCAGGCGGTGCTCGTCGCGAACCCGAACTACTCCGGGTCGGACAAGCCGAAGACCTCCAACGTGATCGTGCGCTACTACCAGAAGTCCTCGGCGCTGAAGCTCGCCATCGAGCAGGGCGACGTCGACGTGGCGTACCGCAACCTCGCGCCGACCGAGTTCAAGTCGCTGAAGACCGAGTCCAGCAAGGGCGTCAAGGTCGTCAGCGGCAACGGCACGGAGATCCGCTACCTGGTCTTCAACGTCAAGAAGAAGCCGTTCGACAACAAGTACGTACGGCAGGCCGTCGCGCAGACGATCAACCGCGACCAGATCAACAACAACATCTACAACGGCGACTTCCAGTCGCTGTACTCCCCGATCCCGGTCGGGCTCGACGGCCACAAGGACGTCTTCAAGGACAAGTACGGCGCGCCGGACCCCGCCAAGGCGAAGGCGCTGCTGGCCAAGGCCGGTGTGAAGGCGCCCCTGCCCGTCACCCTGTGGTACACCCCGACCCACTACGGTCCGGCCACCGCTGATGAGATGAACGAGGTCAAGCGGCAGCTCGACTCCAGCGGCGACTTCAAGGTGACGCTGAAGAACACCGAGTGGGTGCAGTACCAGAAGGGCTACAAGCAGGACCAGCTCTACGGCATGTACCAGCTCGGCTGGTTCCCGGACTACCCGGACTCCGACGACTACCTCGCGCCCTTCTACCTCAAGGGCGGGTTCTACGGGAACAACTACAACAACCCGACGGTCAACAAGCTGATCTCCAAGGAAGAGGGCGAGATCAACCAGGCCAAGCGCCTGCCGATCTTCGACCAGATCCAGAAGATCGGCGCGGAGGACGTGCCGATGCTGCCGCTGTGGCAGGCCAAGCAGCAGGCCGCGGTGCGCGACAACGTCGAGGGCGTCACGACCACCTTCGACCCGGCGTACAGCTTCCGCTTCTGGGTGATCTCCAAGAAGAGCTGACCCGTAGCGGTACCGGGGGCACCGGCACAGGCCGGTGCCCCCCTAGGCTGCCACCGCGACGCCGCGTTTCCCGCCGTCCGCGCAACCCGCGACCCCGACCCGAGAAAGTCCGCACATGGCGAAGAAATCGGGTTCTCTGCGGAGATACTTCCTGACCCGTCTCCTCCTCGTGATCCCCATGATCTGGATCCTCCTGACCATGGTGTTCCTGCTGATGCGCGTCGCGCCCGGCGACCCCATCAGCGCCGCACTCGGCGGCAAGCTGTCCGCGGCCGACCTGGCCACCCGCAGACACGAGCTCGGCCTGGACAAACCGCTGATCATCCAGTACATCGAGTACCTGCGCGACGTGGTGACGCTCAACTTCGGCACCACGCTGACCGACGGCCGCAGCGTCCGGTCGATCATCATCGACAACGGCGGCGCCACGCTGTCGCTGTCCATCTGCGCGCTGATCGTCGCCCTGGTCATCGGCCTGCCGCTCGGCCTGTACGGCGGCCGCATGCGCGACAAGGTCCCGGACGTCGTGATCCGGCTGTTCGGCATCGTGACGTACGCCGCGCCGGTCTTCTTCACCGGGCTGATCTTCCAGATCATCTTCTCCAAGGACCTGGACATCCTGCCGTCGAGCGGCCAGGCGTCCCCGATCGTGCAGGCCACCGTGCCCACGCGGACGCACATCCTGGTCATCGACGCGCTGCTGTCCGGTGACGCCTACTCCTTCTGGGACGTCATCCAACATCTGCTGATGCCGTCGATCACGCTCGGCCTGCTGATATGCGGCGTGTTCATCCGGCTGGTCCGGGTCAACGTCGTCCAGGCCATGCAGGGCGACTACATCGAGGCGGCGCGGGCGCGCGGCGTCCCCGAACGGCGCGTGGTCAACCGGCACGCCTTCCGCAACGCGCTGGTGCCCGTGATCACCGTCATGGGCCTCCAGGTGGCGCTGCTGCTCGGCGGCTCGGTGCTGACCGAGCAGACCTTCAACTGGCCCGGCCTCGGCAACCAGCTCATCCAGTACATGAACGGGCGCGACTACAACGCCGTCCAGGGCATCATCACCGTCTTCGCCCTGGTGGTGGTCGTGATCAGCATGATCATCGACTTCGTCAACGCGCTGATCGACCCGAGGGTGCGGTACTAGTGACTCCTCCGCTCAAGCAAGCGAGCGGTTTCTCGGGCCGCTCAAGCGGCCCGAAGGGCAAGCCCTGCCCTCAGGATATTGCGCGCAGCGTTGACATCGGCATGCGCAGTGTGGCCGCACGCCCGACATCGGAACTCGGCTTGGCTGACGCGGTTTCCTCCCGCGCGGTGCCCGCAGGCCCAGCATGTACGGGAGGTGCCGGCCGGGTTCACCGCGATCAGTACACGCCCGGCACTTTCAGCCTTGTACGTGAGGATACGCAGGAACAACCCCCAGCCCGCGTCGAGGATGCTGCGGTTGAGCCCGGTCTTCTGAGCGACGTTGGTGCCGGGGGAATCGAGTGTGCCCGACGCGGATCGGGTCATATTCGCGATCCGCAGGTCCTCATGGGCGATCAGGTCGTAGGTGCGTACGAGGGCAAGCGCGATCTTGTGCGCATGATCAAGGCGCTGGCGCCGGATCTTGCCATGCAATGCGGCCACGCGGGCACGTGCGTTGCGCCGCCGCCTCGACCCAGGCCCACAGCGGGACACCTCCCGTTGGGCGGCTGCGAGTCTTCCCGCGGTGGCCCGGGCGTAGCGTGGATTCCGAACATGACCTCCGTCGGAGTCGGTCAAGAACGAAGCCACGCCCATATCGATTCCGGCCATTGCTTCCGACTTAGGGAGCGGCTCGGCAGGGATGTCATCACACCTGAGGATCACGTACCAACGACTGCGCTCGCGCTTGACGGCGATCGTTTTCACGTTGCCCAGAACGGCCCGGTGCGGGTGGACTCGAATGTGACCGATGCCGATCAAGTAGACGCGGGTGACCGGTTCATTTGGTGTGGAATTCCAGCGGGCGCCGTTCTTCAGGGCAGGCCACTCGACGGTGTTGAACCGGCCGCGCCCCTTGAATCGGGGAAAGCCTGGTCTGACGCCGGATCTGACTCGGCGGAAGAATCCCTGGAATGCCCGGTCCAAGCGTCGCAATGTCTGTTGCTGCGAACCCGCCGACCAACGCCCTTGCCCCTCGGGATCAGCCCCTCGGATCTCGCGAAGCTGAGACGACTGGTCGGTGTACCGGATCGAAATGGTGCGTCTCTGATACGCCTCGCGACGTTCGGTGAGCGCTGCGTTGTACAAGACCCGGTGGTCTTCCAAACAGGTCGCCAGTGCTGCCGTTTGCCGGTGGGTCGGCCGCAGCAGGAACTTGAACGACCTGTGCACTCGCCCTCCCTGTATCGACCATACGAACGACCGCGAGCGAATCTATCTGTCGCCACCGACATAGGAGGGGGGAACGCGGGTTCGCGCCGTGACAGCGGCGGATCATTGGACTCGCGCATCTGATGGCACAACTGACGATTGCCCCGACACCCGGCGGGGGCGACGGGCCCGGCGGCGGCCGCCGTGGCATGCGCCGCCTGCTGGCGCCGATCGCCGAGGCGCAGGGCCTGCCGAAGTGGCTGCTGTGGTCCGGCATCGTGCTGACCGCGCTGTTCGTGATCATGGCGGTCTTCGCGCCGCTGATCGCGCCGTACGGCTTCGCGCAGTACCAGGCGGCCGGCCACACGTTCCCGAAGCAGGGCGCGCCCGGCGCGGGACACCTGTTCGGCACGACCGTGATGCAGTTCGACGTGTTCTCCCGCGTCGTCTACGGCGCGCGCACCGCGCTTGAGGTGATGCTCCTCGCGGTGATCTTCTCGCTGGTCATCGGCGTGCCGCTGGGGCTGCTGTCCGGCTACTTCGGCGGCTGGCTCGACCGCATCCTGGTGCTGATCATGGACGCGCTGTTCGCGTTCCCGTACCTGCTGCTGGCCATCGTGGCGGCGTTCCTGCTGTCCGGCCTGCTCGGCGGGGGCGTGGTGACGGCCGCGCTGGCGATCACGGTGGTGTACATACCGCAGTACTTCCGTGTCGTACGAAATTCGACGCTGTCCGCGCGCGAGGCGACGTACGTCGAGGCGGCGCGGGCGATCGGCGCGCAGCCGCGCACGATCATCACGAAGTACCTCTTCTCCAACGTGGTGCAGTCGGTGCCGGTGATCGCCACGCTGAACGCCGCCGACGCGATCTCCACGCTGGCCGGCCTCGGCTTCCTCGGCTACGGCATCCAGCCCACCGACGCCGCCGAATGGGGCTACGACCTCCAGCGCGCCATCGACGACGCCGGCGCCGGCATCTGGTGGACCGGCGTCTACCCCGGCATCGCGATCGTCCTCGCGGTAACCGCGCTCACCCTGGTCGGCGAGGGCCTGAACGACGTCTACAACCCCACGTTGCGCCGCCGCCGCATCGCCAAGGTCGTCCTCCCACCACGCGCCCTGGAACAGCCGATCGAGCCGAAGGGGGACGCATGACCGAGCCGGTCCTCGCCGCCGACGATCTCCGCGTCTGGTACGGCACCGAGCGCGGGCCCGTGCGCGCGGTCGACGGGGTCAGTTTCGCCGTGTACGAGGGGGAGACGCTGGGGCTGGTCGGGGAGTCCGGGTGCGGGAAGTCGACGCTCGGGCGGGCCATCCTCGGGCTGCTGCCGCGCGGGTCCGCGATGGACGGGTCGCTGCGGTTCAAGGGCAGCGAACTGGTCGGGCTGCCGCGCAAGGAGCTCGAAGGGCTGCGCGGGCCGGAGCTGGGGCTGGTGTTCCAGGAGCCGATGACCCGGCTCAACCCGCTCATGCGGGTCAGCGAGCACTTCGAGGAGACGCTCAAGATCCACGAGCCGGGGCTGGGCAAGAAGGGCATGCGGGAGCGGGCCGTCGAGGCGCTGCGCCACGTGGGCATCCCGCCCAGCAGGTACGACAACTACCCGCACGAGTTCTCCGGCGGCATGCGCCAGCGCATCATGATCGCGCTGACCCTGGTGCTGCACCCCGCGTTCATGGTCGCCGACGAGCCCACCACGGCGCTCGACGTCCTGGTGGAGGCGCAGATCCTGCGGCTGCTCGGCGATCTGCGGCAGAACTTCCGTACGGCCATGCTGCTGATCACGCACAACCTCGGCATCGTCGCCGAGGCGTGCGACCGGGTCGCGGTGATGTACGCGGGGCGCATCGTCGAGATCGGCGACGCGCGCGAGGTCTTCGCCGAGCCCAAGCATCCGTACACCCGGGAGCTGCTGGCGTCCACGATCTCGCTGCACACCACCGACCTGCACTCCATCCCGGGCGCGCCGCCCGACCTCGCCGACCCGCCGTCCGGCTGCCGCTTCCACCTGCGCTGCCCGGACGCCATGCGGGTGTGCGTGGAGAAGGCGCCGGTCCCCGTACGGCTGGAGACCGGCCAGCGCACCGAGTGCTGGCTGCACGGCCCGCACGACCAGGTGCCGGCGAACGGAACCGAACCCCTGGAGCGGGAGGCGATCAGCGTTGCCGACGAAGCTTGAGCCGGAGACGCCGGAGGTCGGCGCCGACGACCTCCTGATGGACGTCCGCGACCTCGAAGTCCACTTCGCGCTGCGCGGCGGCGCCCTGTCGCGGTTCACCGGCCGCGGCGGCGGCGCCGTACGCGCGGTCGACGGCGTGTCGTTCGGGCTGCGCCGCGGCGAGGTGCTCGGCCTGGTGGGGGAGTCGGGCAGCGGCAAGACCACACTCGGCCGCGCGCTGCTCGGCCTGGTGCCCGCCACCGGCGGCAGCATCGGCTACGCCGGGCACGAGCTCGTCGGCATGAGCGAGCACAACCTGCGCCCGCTGCGCCGCGAGCTGCAGATGGCCTTCCAGGACCCGCACGCCTCGCTGAACCCCGCGATGGACCTCCAGACGGCCATCGGCCATCCGCTGCGCATCCACAAGATGGTCCGTACGGACACCGAGCTGCGCGAACGTGTCGTCACCGCGCTCGAACGCGTGGGGCTCGCGCCGGTGGAGCGGTTCATGGACAAGTACCCGGCGGACCTCTCCGGCGGGCAGAAGCAGCGCGCGGTGTTCGCCCGCGCGACGATCATGGAGCCGAAGCTGGTGGTCGCCGACGAACCGGCCTCCATGCTCGACATGAGCGTCCGCGCGAAGGTCATCGAGCTGATGCAGGACCTCAGGCGCGAGCTGGGCCTGACGTACGTCTACATCACGCACGACCTCGCCACGGCCAAGTTCTTCTGCGACCGCATCGCGATCATGTACCTCGGCCGCATCGTGGAGCTCGGCCCGACCGAGGAGATCTTCGCCAACCCCCGGCACCCGTACACCCGCTCCCTGCTGGCCGCGGTCCCCGAGCCGGACCCGCGCGTGGAGGTGTCCCGCGAGGTGCCGCGCGGCGAGGTGCCGGACGCCGCGATCCGCCCCGCCGGGTGCTCGTTCCACCCGCGGTGCCCGAAGGCGTTCGAGGTGTGCGGCTGGGAGGGCCGCGACCTGCGCGCCCTCCTGGAGGAACGCTGGACGACCCTCACCGAGGACGACTACCTGGCGGAGTCGTCCCTGTTCGCCGACCTGACCGCCCTGGACGGCCAGCGCGGCACCGTACAGGTCGCCGCCGCGTCCGGCCACATGGGCGAGGAGGTAGCCGCCCGCCTCACCCGAATCCGCGACTCCGACACCGACGAGCCGCTGTGGCGCGGCGTAGCCGACATCCGCGCGAAGGGGGGCCACGCCGAGGTCGCCTTCCGCGACGGCACGGACCCGGGCCTGACCTTGATCGGCGACGTCGAGGTCGCCTGCCACCTCCACGACCCAGCCATCCAGGAGGCACCCGCGTAGCACCCGCGGGGCCCCCACTCCCGCCCGCCCCGGTCTCCGGGAGGGCTCAGAGCCCCCGTCCTCACCTGCCCCGGTCTTCGGCGGCGGGCTTTGGAGGCGGGGTGGGGCGCCTCGGCGACAAAGGCCGCGCTGCGCGCGACTGCCTTCCCGCGACCTTCGCGGAGCGTTCTCGGGGTTGGGCCGCGGGGGCTGCGCCCTCATCGCGCCCCGGTTTCCGGGCAGGTTCGGGGGTTCCGGCCTGGCCTGGTTCCGGGCAGGCTCGGACGCTGCCGCCCTCACCCCGCCCCGGTTTCCGGGAGGGCTCAGAGCCCCCGTCCTCACCCGCCCCGGTCTCCGGCGGCGGGCTCTGGAGGCGGGGTGGGGCGCCTCGGCGACAAGGCCGCGCTACGCGCGACTGCCTTCCCGCGACCCCCGCGAAGCATTCTTGGGGGTTAGGCCGCGGGGGCTCCGCCCTCATCGCGCCCCGCTTTCCCGGCAGGCTCGAGGTTCCCGCCCCAGCCAGACCTGGCTCGGGGAAGGCACGGGCGTCCCGGCCTCGCCCCGTCCCTGGTTCTGGGCAGGCAGGGGGCGGGTGTGCCGTGGCGACAAAGGCCGCGCTGCGCGCGACTGATTTCCCGCGACCTTCGCGAAGCATCCTCGGGGTTGGGCCGCGCGGCTCCGCCCTCACCCCATCGCGATTTGCGCGCGGCCTCGCCTGGCGCGCGGCCGGGAT
Source organism: Streptosporangiaceae bacterium (assembly GCA_036502625.1). Taxonomy (GTDB): domain Bacteria; phylum Actinomycetota; class Actinomycetes; order Streptosporangiales; family Streptosporangiaceae; genus DASXYG01. Next base: position 30,956 of record DASXYG010000121.1, on the reverse strand, counting down.
CGGACGCTCGATCGCGGTCTCATCTGGCGGCCGGGCGCTCGGGCGTGGTCTCGTCCGTGTCCGGGCGGGGCCGCGCGTAGGGTCGGGCGCATGAGTGCGGGTGATCTTCTGGGCGGGCTTGCCGTGCCGGTCGTGCAGGCCCCGATGGCCGGGGCGACGACGCCCGCGATGGCGGCCGCGGCGACCGAGGCGGGCGGGCTCGGGTTCCTGGCCGCCGGATACCGTACGGCCTCCGGGCTGGCCGAGGACATCGCGGCCGTCCGCGCCCGTACGACCGGGGCGTTCGGCGTGAACGTGTTCGTCCCCGGGCGGGACACCGGCGACCCGGCGGCGGTCGCCGCGTACGCCGACCGGCTGCGGGGCGACGCCGAGCGCCTGGGCGCCGGGCTCGGCGATCCGGTGTGGCGCGATGACGCGTGGGACGCGAAGCTCGCGCTGCTGCGCCGCGACCCGGTGCCGGTGGTCACGTTCACGTTCGGGTGCCCGTCCGGCGATGTGCTGGCCGGGTTGCGGGGGAGCGGCAGCACGGTCGGCGTCACCGTCACCACGCCGGACGAGGCGCGCGCCGCCGAGGACGCGGGCGCGGAGTTCCTGTGCGTACAGGGCGCGGAGTCCGGCGGCCATCAGGGCTCGTTCTCGGACGCGGCCGAGCGCACGGTGCCGCTGCTGGACCTGCTGGCCGCCGTACGCGCGGCCACGCCCCTGCCCCTGGTCGCCGCTGGTGCCATCATGACCGGCGCGGACGTGGCCCGGGTCTGCGCGGCCGGTGCGGTAGCCGCACAGTGCGGCACGGCGTTCCTCCGCACCCCCGAGAGCGCCGCGAAACCCGCCCACCAGGCGGCCCTCACCGACCCCGCGTACGCCGAGACGGCCGTGACCCGCGTGTTCAGCGGCCGCCGCGCCCGCGGTCTGGTGAACACCTTCATGCGCGACCACAGCGAGGCGGCCCCCGCCGCGTACCCCCAGATCCACTACCTGACGTCCCCGTTGCGCGCCGCGGCCGCCAAGTCCGGCAACGCGAACGCCCTCAACCTCTGGGCGGGCACCGCCCACACCCAGGCCCGCGCCATCCCGACCACGGCGGTCATGGCGACCCTGGCCAATACGTGAACGCCCTCGGACGACAAAGGCCGCGTTGACGCGCGACAGCCCTTCCCGCGACTTCCGCAGAGCGTTCTTGGGGTTGGGCCGCGGCCTGCCGCCTCAGCGTGGCCGGGTTCCGGGTTGAAAAGGCCGCGCTGCGCGACAGTTTTCCCGCGACCTTCGCGGAGCGTTTTCAGGGCTGGGCCGCGGGGCTGCCGCCCTAACCCGGCCCCGCCTCCGGGCGTGCCGTGACGACAAAGGCCGCGCTGACGCGCGACAGATTTCCCGCGACCTACGCAGAGCATTCTCGGAGTTGGGCCGCGGGGCTGCCGCCCTATGGGGCGCTTTCCGTATTGGATAAGCCACGCGCTGCCACATCTCGAAGGCGGCGCAGTCTCACCGCGTCCGGCAATTTCAACGCCCTCCCCGGCACCGCGCGTCACCGACTCATTCCACCCGCGAACTCCACCCGCGCGGGCGATGAAATCCAGTTCTCAGTGGACACCACCCGCCACTATTGTGGTCCGATGCCGACGGTCAAGCAGGTCCAGGTCACCTTCGATTGCGCTCAACCCGAGCGCGTCGCCCGCTTCTGGTGCGAGGTGCTGGGGTACGTCGTACCGCCGGCGCCGGAGGGGTTCGCCACCTGGGACGATTTCAACCGCTCGCTGCCGCCGGACGAGCGCGATTCGGCGTTCGTGTGCAGCGACCCCACAGGCGTGGGCCCGCGCCTGTTCTTCCAGCGCGTCCCCGAAGGCAAGGTCGTCAAGAACCGGGTGCATCTCGACGTACGGGCCGGCACCGGCCTGGTGGGCGAAGAACGCCTCGCCACACTCGAGGCCGAATGCACACGCCTGATCGCGCTCGGCGCGACCCGCCTGCGGCTGCTGCCCGCGGATGAGGAAAACGAGTCCTGCATCGTGATGCAGGACATCGAGGGCAACGAGTTCTGCCTCGACTGAGGGGGCGAGCCGGGTGGAGTTGGCCCGGTTTTGACGATGCGGGACGAGGGCGCGGGGCGGGACGCCGAACCCCCCGCGCCTGGGACCCGCCCGGAGTCAGGTCGGGGCAGGGCGGGAGGCCCAAGCCCCGAGCTTGTTCCGGGAATCAGGGCGGTGTGAGGGCGGAGCCTCCGTGGAGATCGGGGCGGGGTGAGGGCGGAGCCCCCCGCGGCCCAACCCCGAGAATGCCCCGCGAGGGTCGCGGGAGGTCTGTCGCGCGGAGCGCGGCCTTTGGCGCTGCGCACTCCCGGATCCCGCCCCGGGGTCCGCCCGGAACCCGGGGGCTGGGGCGGGCTCCTCTGAGCCTGCCGGGAGAGCGGGGCGGGGTGAGGGCGGAGCCCCTGCGGCCCAACCTTGGGAATGCTTCGCGAGGGTCGCGGGAAGGCAGTCGCGCGGAGCGCGGCCTTTATCGCCGCGGCGCCCTACCCCGCCTCCAGAGCCCGCCGCCGGAGACGGGGGGTGAGGACGGGGGCTCTGAGCCCTCCCGGAGACCGGGGAGGGGAGAGGCAGCAGCGCCTGAGCATGCCCGGAAACCGGAGCGCGATGAGGGCGGAGCCCCCCGCGGCCCAACCCCGAGAATGCCCCGCGAAGGTCGCGGGAGGTCTGTCGCGCGTAGCGCGGCCTTTGTCGCTGTGCGCTCTGGATCCCGCCCCGGGGTCCGCCGCCCGGGAACCCGGGGTTGGGGCGGGTGCCTCTGAGCCTGCCGGGAGAGCGGGGCGGGGTGAGGGCGGAGCCCCCGCGGCCCAACCCCGGGAATGCTTCGTGGGGGTCAGGTCGCGGTTAGTTGGGTGCGGAGGAGTTCGTGGGCCCAGCGTTGGTAGCGGGATGAGGGCCAGGAGCGGTCGCGGACGAGGACCAGGTACAGCTCGGGGCTGAGTAGGGCGTAGATGATGTCGGCGGCGGTCTTCGGGGTGAGGCCGGGGCGGGCGTCGGGCTTGGTGACCAGGGACTTCGCGAGGGTGGACACCACTGTGTAGCGGGGGTCGGTGTCGGTGGGCCACAGGGTGGCGATCTCCGGGTCGGCGGCGGACGCGGAGGCGACCATCGCCATGATGGGGGCCACCCGGTCGAGGATGGCGCGGCTGCCCTTGGTGTAGGTGCGGAGCAGGTCGTCGGCGGTCTCGGCGGCGAGGGCGGCCTGGAACCACGGGCGGTCCATGGTGGCTACCGGTTCGGTGTCGCCGGCGATGGTGGTGTCGACGACGTCCTTGAAGAGCGTCCGCTTGTTGTGGAAGACGAAGTAGATCGTCTGGACGGCGACGCCCGCGCGGTCGGCGACGGCCTGGAGGTTCGTCGCGCCGTAGCCGTCCTCCACGAACAGGTCGCGGGCCGCGTCGATGATCTTCTCGCGGGTCTGCCTGGACCGTTCGGCCCGCTTGTCCGGGCGCTTGACCGTACTCACGCGGACAGTGTATCTCTAGAGTCAGTTACTAGAGTTCAACTCTAGTGAAGAGATCACATGGAGGACGCGATGACCGAGACCGAGCAGACCGAGCTGGACGAGGAGCTGGCCGTACGGCGCGTGCTCGAGAGGTACTACCGGGCGGGACGGCCGCCGTGGGACAGCGAGATCACGCCGCCCGAGCTGGTCGCGGAGGCGAGCGGGCCGGCCGCCCGGCCGCCCGGCCGCGCGCTCGAGCTCGGCTGCGGCACCGGCACGAACGCCATCTACCTGGCCAGGCTGGGCTGGGACGTGACGGCGGTCGACATGATCGAGATCGCGGTCGGCCGGGCGCGGGAGAAGGTCGCGAAGGCGGGCGCGCCGGTGCGGCTGGTGTGCGGCGACGCCACCCGCCTCGCGGACCTGGGCGTGACCGGGCCGTACGACCTGTTCTTCGACCTGAGCTGCTACTGCGGGGTGCCGCGCCACCGCCGCGACGCGTACGCCGACGGCGTCACCCGGGCGGCCGCACCGGGCGCGCGGCTCCTGATGTTCGGCTACGGGCCGGGTGTGCTGGACGAGGACATCTCCGGCGTGACGGCCGACGAGCTGCGCGAGCGGTTCACCGGATGGGAGCTCGTGGACGTCACCCCGGGAACGAACCCCTTCGCGACGTACTGGTTCACCCTGCGCCGCGAGGGCGGCGCAGGGTGAGGGAGGTCGCGCCGCGACGGCGCGGGTGAGAGAGGAGCCGCCGCGACGCCGGCGCGGGGTGAGGGCGGGTTAGGCGCTGATGGCGTCGTCGGTGGCCGTGGGCTGGGGCTGGGCGTCGGGGTGGCCGATGGCCAGGCCGGACTCGGCGTCGAAGAAGTGGAGCCGGTGGGTGTCGACGGCGAGGGTGATGTGGGCGCCCGGGCGGGCGTGGCTGCGGGCGTTGACGCGGGCGGTCCACATCGACTTGCCGGTGGCCAGCGGGATCGCGGCGCTCTCCTCGTCGTCGGTGGAGTCGGCGGCGAGGTCGGTGGTGTCCTTGTGGTCGACCGGCGGCGCGTCGAGGGTGAAGATCACGTTGATCTCCGAGCCCAGCTCCTCGGTGACATTGGCGTCGGCCTCGAACCGCGCCCATTCGGGGTTGGCGAGCGTGTCGTCCTCGAAGTCGGACGGGCGGATGCCGCAGATCAGCGACCGGCCGACGTAGTCGTCGAGGCCGTCGCGCTCGGTCAGCGTCTCCTCGGGCACCGGCAGCCGCAGCCCGGCGAAGCGCACGCCCACCCCTTCGTCGTCGCGTACGAGGTCGGCGGTCACGAAGTTCATGGCGGGGGAGCCGATGAACCCGGCGACGAACAGGTTGACCGGGTTGTCGAACAGCCGCTGCGGGGTGTCCACCTGCTGGAGGCGGCCGTCGCGCAGCACCGCGACGCGGTCGCCGAGGGTCATCGCCTCGACCTGGTCGTGCGTGACGTAGACGGTGGTGACGTTGAGCTGCTCGTGGAGCTGGTTCAGGCCGGCGCGCATCGACACGCGCAGCTTGGCGTCGAGGTTGGACAGCGGTTCGTCCATCAGGAAGGCCTGCGGCTCGCGGACGATCGCGCGGCCCATCGCGACCCGCTGCCGCTGCCCGCCGGACAACGCGGCGGGCTTACGGCTGAGGTACGCCTCCAGGCCGAGCATCCGCGCGGCGCGCTGCACCCGCTCGTTGATCTCCTGCTTCGGGGTCTTGCGCAGCTTGAGGCCGAACGCCAGGTTCTCCGCGACCGTCATGTGCGGGTACAGGGCGTAGTTCTGGAAGACCATCGCGATGTCGCGCTGCTTGGGGGCGAGGTGGTTGACCACGCGGTCGCCGATGGAGATCGCGCCGCCGGAGATGTCCTCGAGGCCGGCGATCATGCGCAGGGCGGTGGACTTGCCGCACCCGGACGGGCCGACCAGCACCATGAACTCGCCGTCGGCGATGTCGAGGCTGAGCTGGTTCACCGCCTGGACCCCACCGGAGTAGACCTTGTCGACCTGGTCGAGAACGATGCCGGCCATCGAAACACTCCATGTTTCGTACGTCCCGGTCGCCGCCGGGAATCCTGTTTTTGGACCCGTATTGGGAGGAGCCTAACGGTCGCGGACGGGCGTTTCGAGGCCGGAAAGCTCATTATTTTTAGGGCTGATCTGCTGCGCGACACCCCTTACGCGGCTTGGCTCGTAGCGTGACCACGGTGGTGTGAAATGTGCGGCGTCTGTCCGGATCGGGGGCCATTTCCGTCGCGGGCACGCTACTTTTTGCAGCGTGGAAGAGATCGATCGCCAGATCGTGGCGCTGCTGACCCGCGACGGCCGCATGAGCTTCACCGACCTGGCCAAGGAGACGGGCCTTTCGGTGTCCGCCGTGCACCAGCGGGTGCGGCGGCTGGAGCGGCGCGGCGTGATCCGCGGCTTCACCGTCGACGTCGACCCCGAGGAGATCGGCCTGCCGCTGACGGCGTTCATCTCGATCAAGCCGATCGACCCGGCCGCGCCGGACGACGCGCCCGACCGCCTCGCGCACCTGGCCGCGATCGAGGCGTGCCACAGCGTGGCCGGCGACGAGAGCTACATCCTGAAGGTGCGCGTGCCGAGCCCGGCCGACCTGGAGCTGCTGCTCCAGGAGGTGCGCGCGGCGGCCAACGTGTCCACCCGCACCACGGTCGTGCTGAGCACACCGTACGAGGGCCGCCCGCCCACGATCCCGAAGACCTCGGGCGACTCCTAGCCCCCCGCGACCCGGTCACGGACGCGCCCCGTGCGAGCGGGGCAGGCCGGTGCGTCTGAGGTGCGCGGCGGCGCGCAGCCGGTCGTGCGCGGACGGGGCGGCGTTCAGGAGGTCGAGGCCGCGCAGGGCCGCGCCGAGTACGGGGGAGACGTCCACGACGACGAGCCTGGCGTGCGGGGCGCTCGCCGCGTAGCCGCGTTCCACGGCGGCCAGCAGCCCGGGGTCGCGCGCGGTGAGCACACCGCCGCCGAGCACCACCTCCGCCGGTACGTCCAGCAGGCCGAGGCGGCGGAGCGTGGCCGTGCCGAGCACGGCGATCTCCTCCGCGAGCCGCTCGACGACCGCGCGCGCCACCGCGTCGCCGTCACCGGCGAGGCGCATCAGCAGCGGCGGCAGCTCGTGCATCCGCTCGTCCGCGAGGGCGCCGCGGTACATCGCCACGCCGACCTCGGTGGCCGTCGCGCACCCGAAGTGCGCGGCCACGGCGGCGGCGAGCGCGGTGGCCGGGCCGCGGCCGTCCTCGGCGCGCACCGCCGACCACAGCGCCTCCCGGGCGAGCTGCCCGCCGCCGCCCCAGTCGCCGGTCAGCTCGCCGAGCGCGGGGAACCGCACTTCGCGGCCGTCCGGCGCGACGCCCGCGCAGTTGATCCCGGCGCCGCAGACGATCGCGACGCCCCAGCCGTCGGCGGCGCCGGCGCGCAGCAGCGCGAACGTGTCGTTGTGCACCTCGACCCGGTCCGCGAGGCCGAGCCGGACGAGCGCGGCGTGCGTACGGGTCTCGTCCTCCGGGAGGTCCACGTTCGCCAGGCACGCGACGAGCGCGCCCGCGGGCCCGTCGCCGGACCCCGCGGTGTCCAGCGCCCGGCGCAGCGTCGCGGTCAGCGCGTCGAGCGCGCCGTCCCCGTCGCGGTACGGCCGGAAGCCCGGCCCCCGTACGGTCGCCAGCACCGTGCCGTCGGTGTCGGCCACCCAGACGTCGGTCTTGGAGTTGCCGCCGTCGACCGCGACCACCAGCGGACGCGGCGTCACGGGCGGGCCCACGGCAGGTACGCGCGGCCGGCGGCGATGATGTCGGCGGCCAGCCGCGCCGCCACGTCGGCCTGCCCGATCAGCGGGTGCGCGAGCAGCGCGCCGGCGACCCGGTCGTGCCCGCCGCGCAGGCAGGCGTCCAGCGCGACCTCCTCGTACGCCGACACGTGCGCGATCAGCCCGGCGAACAGCGGCGGCACGGGATCGGCCGGCAGCGGCGCGGCGCCGTCGCGGCCGACCGCGCACGGCGCCTCGATCACCGCGTCGTCGGCGAGGAACGGCAGCGTGCCCCGGTTGCGCACGTTGAGCACCTGCTCGCGCGGCACGCCGGCGCCGACCGCGGCCGGGTCGCGCAGCAGCGCGGCCAGCAGCTCCACGGCGGCCTCGGAGTAGAACGCGCCGCCGCGGTGCTCAAGCAGCTCCGGCTTGGTGTCCAGCGCCGGGTCGGCGTACATGTCCAGCAGCTCGGCCTCGATCTCCGCGACCTTCTCGGCCCGCGTCGGCGCGCCCGTCAGCTCCCGTACGACCGCGTCGTGCGCGTAGTAGTAGCGCAGGTAGTACGACGGGACCACGCCGAGGCGGCGGACCAGGTGCGCGGGCAGCCCGAGCTCCCCGGCGACCTCCTCGCCGGACTCCGCGAGGATCGACGGCAGCACGTCGGCGCCGCCCACCCGTACGGCGCGCAGCCACGTCAGGTGGTTCAGCCCGATCTGGTCCAGCGCCACCCGCGACGGCGGAACGCCGAGCCGCGCGGCGAACCGGCGCTGGAATCCGATCGCGACGTTGCACAGCCCGATCGCGCGGTGCCCGGCGTCCAGCAGCGCGCGGGTCACGATGCCCACCGGGTTGGTGAAGTCGACGATCCACGCGTCCGGCGCGCGCCGCGCCACCTCGGCGGCCAGCTCGAGCACCACCGGCACCGTGCGCAGCGCCTTGGCCAGCCCGCCCGCGCCGGTCGTCTCCTGCCCGACCAGCCCGTACGGCAGCGGCAGCGTCTCGTCGAGGTGCCGCGCGGCCTGGCCGCCCACCCGGAGCTGGAACAGCACCGCGTCGGCGCCCTCGGTCGCGGCCACCTCGCCGGTGACGGTCAGCTCCGCGGGATGCCCGGCGCGGCCGAGCATCCGCCGGGCCACGCCGCCGACCAGCTCGCGGCGGCGCGCGTCCGGGTCGACCAGCGCGAGCTCCGCCACGGGGAGCACGTCGCGCAGCCGGATCAGCCCGTCGACCAGCTCGGGCGTGTACGTCGAACCGCCGCCGACGATCGCCAGCTTCACCCTTTGACCCCCGTCAACGTGACCCCCTGGATGAAGACCCGCTGGGCCAGGAAGAACACCACGACGACCGGCGCGACCGTGATCACGGTGGCGGCCATGGTGAGGTTCCACTCGACGTGGTGCAGCGCGCGGAAGGACGCCAGCCCCACGGCGAGCGTCCAGCTCGACGGCTGCTGCCCCGCGTACACCAGCGGGCCGTAGTAGTCGTTCCAGCAGTAGAAGAAGTTGAACAGCGCGACCGCCGCGATGGCCGGGCGGGCCATCGGGAGGATCACGCGCAGCATCGTGCGGAACTCGCCGCAGCCGTCCACCCGCGCCGCGTCGGCGTACTCCTTCGGGATCGTCACGAGGAACTGCCGCAGCAGGAAGATCGAGAACGCGTCGCCGAACAGCAGCGGGAGGATCACCGGCCACAGCGTGCCCGTCAGGTGGAACCGCGCCCACAGGATGTACATCGGGACGACGGTCACCTGCGGCGGCAGCATCATCATCGTGATCACCAGGACGAACGCCGTCTTGCGCCCGCGGAACCGGAACCGGGCCAGCGCGTACGCCACCGGCACGCTGGACACCAGCATGAACACGGTGCCGAGCCCGGCGTACAGCAGCGAGTTCGCGATCCACGTCCAGATCTCGGTGTGGAACACGTCGGCGAAGCTCGACCAGTGCACCGGGCTCGGCCACAGTTTCGCGGTGAGCGCCTGGTGGTCCGTCATCAACGCGGTGAACAGCATGAACGCGAACGGCGCGAGGAACATGACGCCGAGCGCGACGGCCAGCGCGTGGGTGGCGACCCACATGAGGGCGCGGCGGCGGCGCGCGCCGCGGGCCGCGGCGACGGCGTTCACGCGTCCTCCGCGAAGGCGTGGAAGCGGCGCAGCAGGATCGCGGTGAAGGCCATCGCGACGACGAACAGCACGATGGCGAGCACGCACGCGTAGCCCATGTTGAACTCCTGGAAGCCCTGCTGGTACAGCCACTGCGGGAACGTCAGCGTCGAGCCGTCCGGGTAGCCGGGCGGCAGGTTCGAGCCCGGCAGGTCGGTCTGGCCGCTGGCCACCTTGCTGGCGACCTGCGCCTGCGTGAAGTACTGGAGCGTCTCGATGACACCGGTGACCGCGGCGAACAGCAGCACCGGCGAAATCGTCGGCAGCGTGACGTGCCGGAACCGCTGCAACGGCCCGGCGCCGTCGATGGCCGCCGCCTCGTACAGCTCGGCCGGCACGTCGAGCAGCGCGGCCAGGAAGATCACCATGATGTTGCCGATCGCCCACATCGACATCAGCGTCAGCGCCGGCTTGGCCCAGCCCGGGTCGTTGAACCAGTCGGGCAGGCGCACGCCGAGCCGCGCGGCGATCGTGTTCACCGGGCCGGTCGCCGGGTTCAGCAGGAACACGGTGGCCACCGTGGCGGCCACCGGCGGCACGAGGTACGGCAGGTAGAACACCGTACGGAAGATCCCCGCGCCGGCCTTGATCCGGGTGAGGAGCTGCGCGACGCCGAGCGCGAAGACGACCTGGAGCGGCACCATGACGACGACCAGCCACAGGGTGTTCCTGATCGCCTGGAGCGCGTCACCGTCGTGCAGCAGGAACCGGTAGTTGTCCAGGCCGGCGTAGGACAGCGTGAACATGTTGTAGCGGGTGAAGGAGAAGTAGACGGTCGCGGCGAGCGGGTAGGCGAAGAAGACCGCGAACCCGACGATCCCCGGCGCGAGGAACGCCAGCACCCGCAGCGCGCCGCGCCGCCGCGCCCGCCGGGCCGCCGCCCGCAGCGCGGCGTCGGCGGCGGGCGGGGTGCGCGCGGCGAGGCGCCGGCCCACGGTGGTCACGGCGTCACTGCCCGGCGAGCTTGGTCGCCCGGTCGATCTTGGTGTCGGTGGCGCGCAGCCCCGCGGCCAGGTTTCCGGCCTTCCCGGGTTCGTAGGAGTCGGTGACGAAGCTCTGGAACGTGGTGATGTACGCGCCGCCGTTGGGGCTGGCCGGGTTGGTGGCGCTGTGCGGGCTGCCGAAGATGTTCAGGAACGTCTGGAACTGCGGGTCCTTGGCGAGCTTCGGTGAGCGCAGCGCGGGCAGCGTGCTGGGCACGTTGTGGATGTTGTCGGCCAGCGTGACGAGCGCGTCGGTGTTCGTCGTGAGGTACTTGACCAGCTCCCACGCCGCGTCGGCGTGCCGGGAGCCGCGCGGGATGCCGATGATCGTGCCGGTGATGAACCCGCCGCCGTACAGGTTCTGCTTGTTGTCGGCGACCGGGGCGGGCGCGGTGCCGTAGTCGAGGCCCTTGGCCTCGTCGGCGATCATCTTGGTGCGCCACTCGCCGTCGATGGCCATCGCGACCTTCCCCTTCTCGAAGGGGTTGTCGGCGCTGAACTCCTGCCCGAGGCCGTGCCGGAACGTGTTCAGCTTGTCGTAGCCGTACCAGTCGATCAGCTTCTTGTTCCAGGTCAGCATGGCCGTCCACGCGGGGTCCGCGGCCAGGTCCGACTTGCCATTGGGGCCGGTCCAGTGCGCGTCCCACAGCGGCGCGAGGTGCTGCGGCACGTACTCGTAGTAGTTCATCGTCGGCATGAACCCGGCGGTCTTGATCGAGCCGTCCGGGTTGCGCTTCGTGAGCCTCTTCGCGTCGGCGGCCAGCTCGCTCATGGTCTTCGGCGGCCCGGCGATGCCGGCCTGGGCGAGCAGCTTCTTGTTGTAGTAGAGCCCGTACGCGTCGGCGAGCAGCGGCAGCGCGCACCGCTTGCCCTTGTACGCCGTGTACGCGCGCACGGCCGCGGGGAACCGGGCCATGTCGACCTTGTCGGCGGTCAGCCGCGGCGTGAGGTCCTGCCAGGCGCCGCTGCCGCAGAACTCGCCGACGTTGTCGGTGGTGAACGACGACACGACGTCCGGTGGGGTGCCGCCGCGGATCGCCTGGATGATCTTCTCGTCGTCCTGGCCCTTGACGGCCTTGACCGTGATGTTCGGGTGCAGCTTGTGGAACCCGGCGAGCGCCATGCTGAACGCCTTCACCTCGTTGGGCGCGGAGAAGCCGTGCCACAGGGTGATCGTCTGCTTCGCCTCGGCCTTCGGCCCGCCCGCGCCCGGCCCGCCGGTGCCGGCGGTGCAGGCGGCGGCGAGCCCGCCGGCGGCCACGGCCGCGAGCACGCGCGCGACCCTTCCTCTGCTTCGTACGGGCCTCATGTCGCCCTCCGGGGGTCAGGAACGGACGGTGTCGTCGAACACGGAGTCGCGGACCGCCGCGAGGGACAGCTCGAGCGCGCCGGCGAGGACGGGGGAGCCGCCGACGGTGCCGAGCCGCAGCCGCGGCCGGGGGATGGTCATGCTGTACAGCTCGGCCTCCACGCGGTGCCGCAGCGGTTCGCCGCCGGCCAGCGGCACGTGGCCGTGCAGGACGATCAGCTCCGGGTCGAGCACGCTGGTGATCGCGGCCAGCCCGGTGGCCATCCGGGTGGCCAACTCGCCGAGGGCCGCGTCGGCGCGCGCGTCGCCCCGGGCGGCGGCCGTACGGGCCAGGGCGTCGGGGGCGGACCGGCCGCCGAAGCCGTGCTCGCGCAGCAGTCTGCGCACGGCCGTGCCGCCGATCTGCTTCTGCAGGCCGCCGGTGTTGGCGCGGCTGACATCGCGGACCACAGGGGCGCCCGCGACGGGCATGTAGCCGACCTCGCCGGCGCCGCCGGTCGCGCCGCGGTGCAACGCGCCGCCGAGGACGACCGCCATGCCGACGCCCTCGGCCGCCCACAGCAGCGCGAAGTTCGGCGACCCGGCGGCCGCGCCGGTCGCGGCCTCGGCGATCGCCACGAGGTTGACGTCGTTCTCGAAGTCGACGGGGACGCCGAGGTCGTCGGCGAGCCGGTCGAGGATGTGCGCCTCGTGCCAGCCGGGCAGGTGCGCGGCGTAGCCGAGGCGGCCGGTCGCCGGGTTGATCGCGCCCGGCGCGCCGACCACGACGTGCCGTACGCGGGACGGGTCGAGGTCGGCGGGCGCGGCCGCGCGGCGCAGCGCCTCGCGGACCCGGCGCACCGCGCTGTCCGCCTGGCGGCCCGGTGTGTCCAGCCGGGCCTCGCCGACGACCTCGCCGGTGAGGTCGGTGATACGGGCGACCAGCCGGGCCGCCGTGACGTCCAGCCCGGCCGCGTACCCGGCGGCGGGGTTGATCCGGTAGAGCTCCGCCGTACGCCCGGGGGCGCCCGCCCGTATGCCGTCGGCGACCACGAGCCCGGCGTCGCGCAGCCGGGAGAGGAGCTGCGACGCGGTGGGCTTGGACAGGCCGGTGTGCGCGCCGATCTCCGTACGGGTGAGCGGGCCGCGGTCGAGGAGCGCCTCGAGGGCGGCGCGGTCGTTGATGGCGCGCAGCAGGCTGGGGTGGCCGGGCCGGGACACGGGGGTGTGCCTCCGATCGTGCGCTGAGTTAGGAAGGTTTCCTAACTTGCGGCGAACGTAGGGCGTCCGGCATGGACGGTCAAGGGGGTGCGGGGCGGCGCGATGTGGCCGCGTAGATCACACGCCGCCGGACTTTCCCGCGCGGCGGGGATTGGTTAGCGTAAGAATCGCGTTAAGGACGTATCAATGCCGTAGATGTTTCGAGGGGTGGGTGTGATGACGCAAGTACTTCCGGAGACGTCCACGTTCGGATTCGCCGCGACGACGCCGGCGGACGTGCACGAACGGCTGGCGCGGCACCTGCTGGTCGACGGGTTCAAGCTCGTCCTCGACCCGCGCGCGAGCCACGGCTCCTGGCTGGTCGACGCCCGCACCGGCGAGCGCTACCTCGACCTCTACACGTTCTTCGCGTCCGCGCCGCTGGGCGTCAACCCGCCCGGCATCGTGGACGACCCGGCGTTCATGGCGACGCTGGCCGAGGTCGCGGCGAACAAGCCCGCGAACTCCGACATCTACACGACCCACCTCGCCGACTTCACGGAGACGTTCGCCCGCGTCCTCGGCGACCCGGCGCTGCCGCACCTGTTCTTCGTCGAGGGCGGCGCGCTGGCCGTAGAGAACGCGCTGAAGACCGCGTTCGACTGGAAGAGCAGGCACAACGAGGCGCACGGCCGCTCGCCGGAGCTCGGCACGAAGGTGCTGCACCTGACGCGGGCGTTCCACGGCCGCACCGGCTACACCATGTCGCTGACCAACACCGACCCGAACAAGACCGCGCGGTTCCCGAAGTTCGACTGGCCGCGCATCGACGTCCCGGCCATCCGGTTCCCGCTCGGCGACCACCTCGCGGAGGTCGAGGCGGCCGAGCGGCACGCGCTGGACCAGGCGCGCGCCGCGTTCGCCGCGCACCCGCACGACATCGCCTGCTTCATCGCCGAGCCCATCCAGGGCGAGGGCGGCGACAACCACATGCGCCCGGAGTTCCTCCAGGCCATGCAGCGGCTGTGCGTGGAGAACGAGGCGCTGTTCGTGCTGGACGAGGTGCAGACGGGCGCCGGGTTCACCGGCACGCCCTGGGCGTACCAGCAGCTCGGCCTCGAACCCGACATCGTGGCGTTCTCGAAGAAGGTGCAGGTCGGCGGCATCATGGCCGGGCGCCGCGTGGACGACGTGACGGACAACGTGTTCACCGTCAGCGGCCGGCTCAACTCCACCTGGGGCGGCGGCCTGGCCGACATGGTCCGCGCCCGCCGCTACCTGGAGATCATCGAGCGCGACGGGCTCATCGCGAAGGCGGCCGAGACCGGCGCCTGGTTCCTGGGCGAGCTGACCGCCCTGGCGCAGCGGCACCCGGGCGTGGACAACGTACGGGGCCGGGGCCTGATGGTCGCGTTCGACCTGCCGGACGCCGCGACCCGCGACGACGTCCTGCGGCGGCTGCTCACCGATGAGCACGTGCTGGCGCTGCCCAGCGGCGAGCGTGCCGTCCGCGTGCGCCCCGCCCTGAGCGTCACCCGCGACGAACTGGCGACCGCGCTGTCCGCCCTCGATCGCGTGCTCGCCTGAACCACGCGGGTGACGACGTACGGGGCGGCCGGGTCAGGTGGCGGCGGGGGCGGGCGGTTCCGCCTCCTCCTCCGCCTGGCCCAGCCGCTGCAGGTCGTCCAGGCTGACCGAGCCGCCCGGCATGACCTGCCGCGTCTTGCGGTAGCCGTACGCCGAGTAGACGATCAGCCCGACGACCAGCCAGATCACGAAGCGCCACCACGTCACCGAGGTCAGGAACGTGGTCAGCCAGATCGAGAAGCCGATGCCCACGATCGGCACCACCGGCATCCACGGCACCTTGAATCCGCGCGGGAGGTCGGGGCGGCGGTAGCGGAGGACCACCACGGCCGCGCAGACCACCACGAACGCCAGCAGCACGCCGATGTTGACCAGCTCGGCGGCGTCGTTGACCGGCAGCAGCCCGGCGAGCACGGCCGACGCGCCGCCGAGCACCCACGTGGCGCGGGTCGGCACGCGGCGCCGCGGGTGCAGCCTGCCGAACCACGCGGGCATCAGGCCGTCGCGGCTCATGGCGTACCACATGCGGGACGCGCCCATCATGAACGAGAAGCACACGGTCACGATGCCGAGCACCGCGCCGATCGCGATGATGTCGCCGATGCCGCCCAATCCGACGGACTGGAACGCCGAGGAGAAGCCGCTGGTGGGGTTGATGTCCTTGTAGTTCACCATGCCGGTCAGCACGATGCAGGCCAGGACGTACAGCAGCATCGACACCGCCAGCGAGATGATCATCGCCTTCGGGAGGTGCCGCTTGGCCTCGATCGACTCCTCGGCCGCGGTGGACAGCGCGTCGTAGCCGAAGACCGCGAAGAACACGGTGGCCGCGCCGGTCATGGCGCCGCCCCAGCCGAACGGGGCGAACGGCGTCAGGTTCGAGCCGTGCACCTTGAACAGCCCGACGATCACCACGAGCAGCACGACGGCGATCTTGACGATCGTGAGGATCGCGTCGACCCGGGTGGAGCGCTTGGTGCCCTGGTTGAGCAGCCAGGCGACGCCCACGCAGATGACCATCGCGATGAGGTCCACGTAGTGGCCGGTGCCGGTGCCGGGCGCACCCTGCATCCACAGCGGCAGGTTGATGTGCGCGGAGTGCAGCAGGTAGTCGACGTAGCCGGACATCCCGATGGAGACGACCGCGACGATCGCGGTGTACTCCAGGAGCAGGTCCCAGCCGATGATCCAGCCGACGATCTCGCCGAGCACGCTCGCGCCGTACGTGTACGACGACCCGGCGCGCGGCACGAACCCGGCGAACTCGGCGTAGCAGAACGCCGCGCACACCGAGGCCAGCCCGGCGACCAGGAACGACACGAGCACCGCGGGGCCGGCGGTGTCGTGGGCGACCGATCCGGCGAGGGTGAATATGCCCGCGCCGATGATCGCGCCGATGCCGATCAGCGTGAGGCGGCCGAGGCCGATGGCCCGCACCATGCGGTGTTCGGGTTCGTGCTCCGCGGTCGGCAGCGTACGGCGGAAGATGCCGCGCGGGCCGGTGCCGAAAAGGGAGTCGGGGGGTGGGGATCCCGGGGCCGTACTCATGGCCAGCCTCCTTCAGGTGGGGGAGCCCGATCAGGGGGATCGGAGTACCGCGAGCGCCGCGGCGGCGTCCTGCGCGCCGAGACCGACGCTGTTGTAGAAGACGATGTCGCCGGGGTCCGTACGGCCCTCGGCGCGGCCGGTGACGACGGCGCCGAGCGGTACGAGCGCCTCGCGGGAGACGTCGCCCGCGGCGACGCCGGCCACCACGCAGCCGGCGGTGGCCTCCGCGGTCGCGACGTCGTCCACGACGACCCGCGCGGCGCGGCGCAGCAGGGCGCCGTCCACCTCGCGGCGGTGCTTCTCGAACGACCCGACGCTGATCACCAGGCAGCCGGGCGCGATCTCCGCGGTCGGCACGACGGGTTCGGTGCTGAGCGTGCAGGCCGCGACGACATGCGCGCCGCGCACCGCCTGGGCCGGGTCGTCTGCGGCGGTCACCGGGACGCCGGCCTCGGCGGCGATGCGCTCGACGGCGGCGTCGCGGTGCGCGGCGTTCGGGCTCCACAGCCGTACGGACCGCAGCTCGCGCACCCGCGCCAGCGCCCGTACGTGCTGGTACGCCTGCACGCCCGAGCCGAGTACCCCGAGGTCGACGGGGCCGGGGAGGGCCAGCGCGTCGGCGGCGACCGCGCTGCCCGCGGCGGTGCGCACGGCGGTGAGCGTGCCGGCGTCCATGACGGCGGCCAGCGCGCCGGTCACGGGGTCGAGGACGAGCACGGTCGCGGAGATCGTCGGCAGCCCGCGCCCGGCGTTGCCCGGGTTGACGCTGACGACCTTGCACACGGCGGCGTGCGCGGGGGAGAGCCGGCTGAAATAGCACAGCGCGGTGTCGTCGTCGCCGTGCAGCAACGCCTTGGGCGCCAGCTCCGCGGTGCCGTCGCCGAGCGCCCCGAACGCCTCGCGCTGGGACGCGATCGCGGTGTCCACATCAAGCCGCGCAGCGACCTCCGCGTCGTCGAGCACCCGTGGGGCGGGCATGTGACCTCCTCCTTCGTCGGCGATGATCAGGTTCGGCCCGGCATGGTACGGGCGTCAATGTACGTAAGGTCAAGATCGGCTTACGCTCGGGCCTCATGATGGCCCGTGGAGCTCAGAGAGCAGGAAGAGGTGGGTCTGGTGGATCCGGCACGCGTGACCTCGGTCGTCGGAGGTACGGACCGCGACGGCGACGCCGAGTACGTCTCGCGCAACCCGGCGCGGCTTGATGATCGCGTCGCGACCGTGCTGCTGGCCGGTCCGGAGGCGCTGCGCGACGCCACCGCGTCGGCCGCACGCGCGCAGCGCTCGTGGCGCGACGTTCCGGCCCCGGTGCGCGGCCGCGTGGTCGCGAGCCTCGGGCGGCTCGTGGAGGCCAACAAGGAGGCGCTGTCGGCGCTGGTGACCCGCGAGATCGGCAAGCCGTACACCGAGGCGCTCGGCGAGGTCCAGGAGATCATCGACACCTGCGACTTCTTCCTCGGCGAGGGCCGCAGGATGTACGGGCAGACGGTGCCCTCGGAGATGCCCGACAAGCAGTTGTTCACGTTCCGCGCGCCGGTCGGGGTGGCCACGATCATCACGGCGGGCAACTTCCCGGTCGCGGTGCCGTCCTGGTACCTCGTGCCGGCGCTGCTGTGCGGCAACACGGTCGTGTGGAAGCCGGCCGAGTACGCCGCGGCCAGCGCCCGCGCGTTCGCCGAGCTGTTCTGGCGCGCCGGGGTGCCGCGCGACGCCTTGCAGCTCGTGTACGCCGACGGCGACGCCACGTTCGCGGGGCTGCGCATGTCCCTGGAGGCGGGCACCGTGCAGAAGGTCGGCTTCACCGGTTCGTCGGCGGTCGGCGCGCGCGTCGGGGAGCTGTGCGGCCGCCACCTCCAGTCGCCGTGCCTGGAGCTCGGCGGCAAGAACCCGATGGTCGTCGCGCCGGACGCGGACCTCGACCTCGCCGTCGAGGGCGCGCTGTTCTCCGGCTACGGCACCGCCGGGCAGCGCTGCACGTCACTGGGCAGCCTGATCGTGCACGCCGACGTCCACGACGAGTTCGTGCGCCGGCTCGACGCCGTGCTGCGCGCCGCGCCCGTCGGCGACCCGGCGCAGGACGTCCTGTACGGGCCGCTGCTGGACCAGAAGTTCGCGGACGGCTTCGAGCGGACGCTGAAGTGGATCGGCGACCACCACCGCGTGTGGGGCTCGTCCGCGGTGGGCCGCATCACCGCCGACGCGCCGCGCGACGGCTTCGTCGGCGACCCGGGCGACGGCCTGTTCTACCACCCGGTGCTGCTCACCGGGGTGCGCCGCGACGACCCGGTGTTCACCGAGGAGACGTTCGGCCCGATCGTCGGCGTCACCACGTACACGACGCTGGACGAGGCCATCGAGCTGGGCAACCTGTCCGGCTACGGCCTGTCCGCGGCCGTCTACACCAACGACCCGGCCACCGCGTTCCGCTTCCGGCAGGACATCGGCGCCGGCATGGTCAGCGTGAACAACTCGACGTCCGGCGCGGAGGCGCACCTCCCGTTCGGCGGCAACGGCAAGTCCGGCAACGGCAGCCGCCAGTCGGGCATCTGGGTGCTCGACCAGTTCACCCGCTGGCAGTCGATGAACTGGGACTTCTCCGGTCAGCTCCAGAAGGCGCAGATGGACGTCGCGACCGTCACCCCCGACCGCGACTACCGCCTGCCGTCGTCGTTCACCGGCGCCGCGGAATGACGGGCCTGCCCGAGCGCGCCGACGCCGTCGTGATCGGCGGCGGCGTCATGGGCGTGAGCACCGCCTTCCACCTCGCGGAGGCCGGCGCGGAGGTGGTGCTGTTCGAGCGCGACGAGCTCGCGTCGGGCAGCACCAGCCGCGCCGCCGGCGGCGTGCGCGCGCAGTTCTCCGACCCCGTCAACATCGCCCTCGGGCAGCGCGGCCTCGAATTGTTCGAGGACTTCGCCCGGCGGCCCGGCGGCGAGATCGACCTGAAGCAGCACGGCTACCTCTTCCTGCTGTCCGACCCGGCCGACCTCGCCGCGTTCGAGCGGAGCGTCGAGGTGCAGAACGGGCTCGGCGTGCCCAGCCGCATCCTGTCCGTCGAGGAGGCGTGCGCGCTGGCGCCGATCGTGGCGCCGGACGGCCTGATCGCCGCCGCGTACGCGCCGCGCGACGGCCACTGCACGCCCGAGGCGGTGGTGCAGGGCTACGCCGCGGCGGCGCGCGCGCACGGCGCGCGGCTCGTCCGGCACTGCCCGGTGACCGGCGTCGACGTGTCCGGCGGCGCGATCACCGGCGTCCGTACGGACCAGGGCGTCGTCCGTACGGACACGGTGGTGTGCGCGGCGGGCCCGTGGTCGGCCGCGGTGGGGGAGATGGCCGGGGTGGAGCTGCCGGTGCGGCCGCTGCGCCGGCAGATCGTGGTCACCGAGCCGATCCCCGACCTGCCGCGCGACATGCCCATGACGATCGACTTCGGCACCTCGTTCTACTTCCACGACGAGGGCCCCGGCCTGCTCATGGGCATGTCGGAGCCGGAGGACGTCTACGCCTTCGACGCCCCCGTCACCGACGAGTGGCTGGCCGCGCTCGGCGAGGTGGTGGCCCGGCGCGCGCCGCGGCTCGCCGAGACGGGCCTGGCGCACCGCTGGGCCGGGCTGTACGAGATCACCCCCGACCACAACGCGATCGTGGGGGAGGCGCCGGAGGTCTCCCGGTTCCTGTACGCCACCGGCTTCTCCGGCCACGGCTTCCTGCAGGGGCCGGCGATCGGGGAGGTCATGCGCGACCTCGTGCTCGGGCGCACACCGGAGATCGACGTCTCGCCGCTGGACGTGCGGCGGTTCGCGGCGTCCGCCGCGCGCCCGGAGCACAACCTGGTGTGAGGCACCGTACGGCCGGCCGGCGCCGCGCCGGTCAGCCGTGCAGCCGCAGGCCCTTGAGCACCTTGTCCACGCGGTTGCGCGGCCCGTACACGGCCAGGCCGACGAGGTCCAGGCCGGCGGCGGGCACGTCGCGCACGGCGGCGCGGTTGTCGTCGTCGTTGCCGGTGCCGAACAGCTCGGCGGTGTACAGCGCCACCGGCATCTCCCGGGTCACCGCGCGCTCCCGCACCTCGGCGAGCTGGGCCGCGTCGGGCGCCGCGTACACGAGCACCGGCTGGCGGAACATCGGGAGGTAGGTGTTGCCCGAGCCGTCCTCGTACGGCTTGCCGATCGTCTCCGGCACCCCGGCGGCCACCGCGCTGGACAGGAACGCGGTCACGTTCAGCTCCTGCCAGGCGGCGAGCCCCTCGCGCACGACGATCGCGATCTTCGTATCGAAACGCATGGCCGTGATTCTCGCGCGGCAGGTCACGCCGGTCTTGAACGCTCGCGCGGGTCCGGGGAGGCGGCAGAATGGGGGCATGGGCGAGCGGATCGGGCGTGACTGGTCGCGGTACTCGCGGGCCGCCGACCGGCCGGTCGAGGCGATGTACGCGGGGTTCCGGCGGCACACCTACGACCGGCACAGCCACGACGCGTACTCCATCGGCGTGACCGAGCTCGGCGCGCAGGCGTTCCGCTGCCGGGGCGCGGCCCGCACGAGCGCGGCCGGCATGGTGATGGCCTTCAACCCCGACGAACCGCACGACGGCTACCCGGCGACGGCGGACGGCTTCATCTACCGGATCGTGCACATCGCGCCGGACCTGGTCGCCGACGTCCTGGGCGACGCGGCCGGGCCCGGGGGCGGGGCGGGCCTGCCGCTGTTCACCGAGCCCGTGGTCACCGACCCCCGCCTCGCCGCCGCCGTACGCCGCTTGAACGCCGCGCTGCTCGGCGGCGCCGACCCCCTGACCCGCGACGAACGCCTGTCCGAGGTCGTCCTGGCGATGGCGGCGACCACCGTCCGCCCGTCCGACCCCGCCGCCCGCGTGTCACGCCGCGCGGTCGCCCGCGTCCGCGACGCCCTCGCCGACCACGTACGCGCCGAGGTCCGCGCAGGGGGCGGCGCCGGGGGCGCGCTCGACGCGGACGCGCTGGCCGCGGTGGCCGGGTGCAGCAGGCATGCGCTGTACCGGGCGTTCCAGCGGGTGTACGGGATGTCGCCGAGCGCCTACCAGCGGCAGCTTCGGCTGCGAGAGGCGCGGGGGCTGCTGCGGAGGGGGATCCCGATCGCGGACGCGGCCGCCTGCGCCGGGTTCGCGGACCAGGCGCACCTGACGCGGTGGTTCGTCCGCTGCTACGGGATCACGCCGGCCGTGTACGTGCGCGCGTAAATGATCTACAACGTAAACGCGCCGGCCAGGGTCACGGCTCCGGCGTGATCGCGTCGAGCGCCGTCAACGCGACGTGCAGCCGCATCTGGTGGGCGCCGTCGGAGAGGTCGGCGGCCGTGACCCGCTCGATCGCCCGGATGCGCTGGTAGAACGCCTGCCGCGACAGCCCGCTGCGCTTCGCCGCCGCGGACGTGTTGCCCGTCTCCGCCAGGTAGTGACGCAGCGTGGTCACCAGGTCGCCGTCGTGCCGCGCGTCGTGGGCGATGAGCCGGCCGAGCTGCCGCTGGACGTACCGCTGCAGCCGCGGGTCGTCGCGGAGCATGTACAGCAGCTCGGGCAGCCCGATGTCCGCCTCGGTGTGGAACGGCCGCCGCGACGTGCCGGGGCGTACGGCCTCGATCACCTCGCCGGCCTCGTGGAACGACCGGGCCACGTCCGCGAGGTCGGCCACCCCGGGCCCCACCGCCACGACCGCGTCCGGGCCGAGCCGCTCGGCGGCGAACCGCCCGATGCGGTGCGCCACCGGCTGCCACGCGGTCGTCCGCGCCAGCGCGATCAGCGCGCCGACCAGCCCCGGCGCCGTCTCCCCGACGAGCGCCCGCACCCCCGACGCGGCCAGGTGGGCGGCGAGCCGCGCGGCGAAGTCCTCGCGCTCCTCCGGCCGCGGCGGGTTGACCACCACCGCGACCAGCCGGTGGCCGGCGACCGGCATTCCGAGCGCCTCGGCCCGGTGCCGCGCGTCGGTCGCCGTACGGAAGCGCCGGTCGATGAGGTCGCGCAGCACCGTACGGTGCGCGTCGCGCTCCCAGTGGCCGTAGCCGGGCGCGCGGGTGAGGTTCAGCGCGGCGGCCGCGCGCTCGGCCACCATGGCGTGCTCGGGACCGGCCGCCGGGTCCGCGGCGTCCGGCACCAGGATCAGCCGCCCCCACCGCGCGCCGTCCCGCTCCAGCGGCGTGACCAGCCAGCCCTCCGCGCCGGCCGGCTCCGCACGGTCCGGGGTGGGCGTCATGTGGGAGCGGCGCGGCCACCCGGTGAGCACCCGTCCGACCGTGCTGCCGCCGGGCGCGCAGATCACCGCCTGGTGCACCAGGTTCTCCAGGATCGCCGGGCATCCGGCCAGCTCGGCGGCGGCGGTGACGATCTCCCCGGCGGGCGCGCCGCGCGCGGCCATCGCGGCGAACGCGTCCGTGATGCCCTGGGCGCGGCGCAGCAGCTCGCCTTGGGCGTCCAGGATGAGCGCGTGCACGGTCTGGGTGATCTCGATGAACAGGACGCTGCGGCCGAGGACGATCAGCGGCAGGTCGCGGGCGCGGCAGGCGTGGACGAGCGCGTCCGGCACCCGCTGGTAGCGGCGGCCGAGCTCGACCACGAGCCCGGCCGTGCCGACGTCGGCGAGCTGGTCCACGTAGTCGCGCACCCGGGCCGGGTCGTCGGCCTGCGGCATCCCGGTGGTGAGGATCAGCTCGCCGCCTTCGAGGAACGACGCCGGGTCGAGCAGCTCGGTGACGTGCACCCACCGGACGGGCCGGTCGAGCCGGTCGCGCCCGGCCATCACCTCAGGACGCCCCGCCGCGATGACCGGCAGGGCGAGCACGTCGGCGAGGGTGACCGTGCGCACCGGGCGCTGTCCGCTGTCCGCCATGGTCAGACACCTTCGCAAACCTGACGTGACCTGGGAAGGCCCGAGCGCGGAGCTAGGCCGGGCGGCGGGCGACCAGGTCGGCGGCGGTCGCGAGCGGCGAGGTGCGCCGCCTGCCGCCCGCCTCGTGCCGGTCGGCGAGCCGGTACGCGACGTACAGGCCGCGTACGCCCAGCCAGCGCAGCGGTTCCGGCTCCCAGGCGCCCGGCCTGTGGTCCACCCAGGGCAGCCGGGTGAGCGGGGTGGCGCGCCGCAGGGCCAGGTCGGCGAGGGTGCGGGCGGCCAGGTTGGTGGAGGTGACGCCGTGCCCGACGTAGCCGCCCGCCCAGCCGAGCCCGGTGGCGTGGTCCATGCCGACGGTCGCCGACCAGTCGCGCGGCACGGCGAGCACCCCGCACCAGCCGTGCGCGATCGCGGTGCCGCGGGTGGCCGGGAGCATGGCGCGCAGCGTGGCGCGCAGCTCGGCGACCGTGCGGGCGTCCACCCGCCCGTCGTCGTCCGTACGCGACCCGTACCGGTACGGCACGCCGCGCCCGCCGATGGCGATCCGGTCGTCCCGGGTGCGCTGGGCGTACATGTGGCCGTGCGCGGTGTCGCCGAGCGTGGCGCGCCCGGCCCAGCCGATTTCGTCCCACACGCGGGCCGGCAGCGGCTCGGTGACGATCATCGAGCTGTTCATCGGCAGCCAGGTGCGCCGGTGCCCGGCCAGCGTCTGCGTGAAGCCTTCCGTCGCGCGCAGCACCAGCGGCGCGGTGACCACGCCGTGGGCGGTGACCGCGCGTCCGGGCTCGATCCGCGTCACCGGCGTCTTCTCGTAGACGGTCACGCCCATCCGCTCGACCGCGTCGGCCAGGCCGCGGACGAGGAGGGCGGGCTGGACGCGCGCGCAGTGCGGCGTGTACGCGGCGGCGACGGTGCCGTCGACGCGGATGTGCGCGGCCGCCTCGGCGGGCGCGAGCAGCTCCACCTCGGGGATGCCCCACCCGTGGTCGGCCTCGACCTTGTGCCGCAGCCGGTCGGCCTGCGCGGGGGTGCGGGCGACGCGCAGCGTGCCGCCCTTGACGATGTGCGCGTCGATGCCCTCGCGCGCGGCCACCTCGATGACCTCGTCCACGGCGGTGTTCATGGCGTGCTGCCAGGCCAGGACGGGCGTACGGCCGTGCGTGCGGGCCATGCGCTCGCGCGCGGCGGGCACCAGGCCGGACAGCCAGCCGCCGTTGCGGCCGGAGGCGCCGAACCCGG
This sequence comes from Streptosporangiaceae bacterium, assembly GCA_036502625.1. GTDB lineage: Bacteria > Actinomycetota > Actinomycetes > Streptosporangiales > Streptosporangiaceae > DASXYG01. Next base: position 6,859 of record DASXYG010000121.1, on the reverse strand, counting down.
CGAACTCGGCCTCGCAGACGACGATCCGCAGGCCGGGGTCGGCGCGTTTGAGGTAGTAGGCGGTCCACAGGCCGGTCAGGCCGGCGCCGACGACGCACACGTCGGCGTCGCGGTCGCCGGGCAGCGCGGCCCGCGGCTCGGGGATGGCGTCGTACCAGTGGGAGATCCGGCCGTTGATCGCGCCCGGACGCGCGGCGGTGACCACAGGGGGTCCTTTCGTAGGGCATGGGCGGTGGTCAGCAGCCGAGCAGCGGCGGGAGCCCGGACAGGTCGCGGATCTCCTCGTACGGCTGGAACGCCGGCGAGCCGGGGAAGCCGTAGCGGTTCACCCAGACGCGGCGCATGCCGGCGTCGGCGTACCGCTTGGTCGGCATGATGTCGTACTCCCAGCCCTGCGCCGCGTGGACGATGTCCTCCGGGCCGCGGCCGACCGCCTTGATCATGTGGTCGAACGCCTCGGGCCGCGGCTTGTACGCCCCGGCCTGTTCCGCGGTGATCACGTGGTCGAACTCCACGCCGATCGCGTCCACGGCGTACGCGATCAGGTCGTCGTCGCTGTTGGAGATGATCGCGATGTCGTACTCCTCCTTCAGCCGCCGCAGCGCGTCCGGCACCTCGGGGAACGCCACGAACCCCTTGACCGCCTCGATCAGCGCGTCGCCGTCCTCGTCGCGGTACGCCAGGCCGTGCAGCAGCAGCACGTCGCGCAGCGTCCGCCGCAGGATGTCGCGGTACGGCAGGTAGTCGTCGAAGACCACGCCCTGGAACCGCATGACGTACGCGTCGTAGTGGAACCGCTCGGGGTCCACGCCGGCCGCGGCGAGGCGGTCCGCGACGATCGCGTGGGTGGCCGTCTTGGTGTCGAAGTTCAGCAGCGTGCGGTAGCAGTCGAAGGTGACGATCTTGCGCATGCGGGTCCTCTCGTACGGGTGCGAGGTCAGGTCCGGACGCTGGCCGCGGCCAGGCCGAGGTTCTTGGTCTCGGGGGCGAGCGCGACCGACACGACGAGGCCGATCGCGGTGATCACCAGGCCGACGGTGAGCGTGCCGCCGATGCCGAGCCCGGCGGTCGCGGCGGGCAGCAGGAAGGTGCTGGCCGCCGAGCCGACGCGGCTCATGGCGGTGGCGATGCCGACGCCGGTGGCGCGCAGGTCGGTGGGGAACAGCTCGCTGGGGTAGACGAACTGGAGCCCGCTGGCCGCCGCCTCGAAGAACTGGAACGCCGCGAACAGGCCGATGACCAGGACCGCGAGGTGCGGCGGGAACACGATCAGCGCGCCGAGCGCGAGCACCATGCCGACGAAACTGCCGATCAGCAGCGGGCGGCGGCCCATCCGGTTCACCACGGCCAGGCCGAGCGCGATGCCCACCACCGCGATGGACGTCACGATGGCCGACCCGCCGAACGTGCTGTCCACGCCGAACGCCTTCAGCATCTGCGGCTGGAACGACCGCAGCGCGAACGCCGGCGCGACCTGGCAGATCCAGAACGCGGAGCAGAAGATGACGGGCACGGCGTAGCCGCGGCGGAAGATCTCCACGAGGTTCGCCATGCCGGACCCGCGCCGTACGGCCGCGTTCTCGGTGCCCAGCTCGCTGGTGTCCACGTCCGCGCCGAAGTACTTGTGCACGACGGCGCGTGCCTTGTCCAGCTCGCCGCGGGCGGCCAGCCAGCGCGGCGACTCGGGGATGCCGCGCCGCATCAGCATGAAGGCCACCGCGGGGACCGCGCCGGACGCGAGCATCCACCGCCAGCCGTCCGGGGCGGACTGCAGCAGCCAGCCGACGTAGAAGCTGATGCCGTACCCCACCCACCAGGCGAGCACGAGGCCGGACAGGGCCGGGCCGCGCAGCTTCTTGGGCACCAGCTCGGTGGTGAGGGCCGACGCGATCGGGTAGTCCGCGCCGATGGCGATGCCGACGAACAGCCGCAGCGCGATGAGCTGCCACGGCTCGTGCACGAAGAACTGCAGTACGGAGCCGATCACGAACGCCAGCAGGTTCAGCATGTACATCAGGTGCCGGCCGATGCGGTCGGTGATCGGGCCGAAGACGGCGCCGCCGACGAACACGCCGACGAGCACCGAGCTGGCGATGAGCCCGGTGCCGAGCTCGTCCACGCCGAGGTCCGGGGTGAGCAGCGGCAGGGCGACGGCGATGATGCCGAGCAGGTAGCCGTCGCAGAACGGCCCGCCCATGGCGACCGCGACGATGCGCCGGTGGAACCGGTTGACCGGGACGTCGTCCATGCTGGTCGTGCTCGTGGTGCGGGTCATGCGGCCTCCTGGGGGGTGTGGCGGCCTGAACACCCTCAGGGACCGCGAAACCGCACGTCAATGCACATGCTGTCCGGCGATCGGCGGCGCGTGTTGACACTGTGTCCGTTGACGCGGCCCGCGGCGGCGCCCGAAAGTGGACCGTCCGTCCCCGAGCAGGCCGAGGAGTGCCGTGGTGTCCGAACCGGTGCGGCGTCTCGTCGTGCTGCACAGAGGCGTCCTCCCGCCGAACACCGACTGGCTGGACCGTACGGTCGACACGCGGTACGCCACGGCCGACGACCTGCCCGCGGCGCTGCTCGGCGCGGACGCGCTGCTCGCCTGGCACTCGACGTCCACCGCGGTCGCGGGCGCCTGGCCCGCGGACCCGGGGCGCGCGCCGCGCTGGATCCACGTCGCCGGGTCCGGGGTCGAGCCGATGCTGTTCCCGGCGGTCACCGGCGACCCGGGGATCGCGCTCACGAACTCCCGCGGCGTGTACGACCAGGCCATCGCGGAGTACGTCCTGGGGTTCGTGCTGGCCATGGCCAAGGACGTGCCCGGCATGCTGGAGCACCAGCGGCGCAAGGAGTGGCGGCCGCGCGACAGCGAGCCCATCGGCGGCCGCCGCGCGGTGGTGTGGGGGACCGGCCCGATCGGCCGTGCCGTCGCCCGTACGCTGCGCGCGGTGGGCATGCGGGTGAGCGGCGCCGGGCGCGCGCCGCGTACGGACGACGCCGACTTCGGCACCGTGCACGGCCCGGACGCCATCCCCGGCGCGCTCGGCGCGGCCGACTACGTCGTGCTGGTCGCGCCGCTGACCGCGCAGACGCGCGGCATGGTCGACGCCCGGACGATCCGGGCCATGAAGCCGGGCGCGCGGCTGATCAACGTGGGCCGCGGCGCGCTGGTCGACGAGGAGGCGCTGATCGACGCGCTGACCAGCGGCCACCTGGTGGGCGCCGCGCTCGACGTGTTCGCCACCGAGCCGCTGCCCACGGGCTCGCCGCTGTGGACGCTGCCCGGCGTGCTCGTCTCCCCGCACACCGCGGGCGAGGCGCAGGGCTGGCGCGCGTCCCTGGCCGAGGTGTTCGCGGAGAACCTGCGCCGCCGCCAGGACGGCCGGCCGCTGCTGAACGTCGTCGACAAGGAGCGCGGGTACGTGCCGTGACCGGTGCCCGCCCCGGGTGGCGGATCCGGACGTCCATGTCGTAACGTCGCGTACGGGATATCCCGTACGCCGGGATCCCCGCGTATTCGAGAAGACCGCACGGGAGCCCCCCGGGGCTGAGAGGACCTTCGGGTCGACCGTCGAACCTGATCCGGGTCATGCCGGCGAAGGGAGCCTGATCGCATGAGCAACGCCGCGGCGCGGAACGCAGCCGGGCGCCGTTTCCCCCGCCTCCACGTGATCGTCGACACGGTCGCGCACGCCGAGGCCGCGCTGCGCGGCGGCGCGCCGGCCATCCAGGTGCGGCTGAAGACGGGCACCGACCGCGAGCGCTACGCCGCCACCGCCGCGATCGCCGACCGCTGCGCCGCCGCGGACGCCCTGTGCGTGGTGGACGACCGCGTGGACCTGGCGCTCGCGGCCGGCGCGGGCGGCGTCCACGTCGGCGCCGACGACCTCCCGGTGGACGCCGTCCGCCGGATCGGCGGGCCCGGCCTGATCGTCGGCGCCACGGCGCGCGACCCCGAGGCGGCCCGCGCCCGGGTCGCGGACGGCGCCGACTACCTGGGCGTCGGCCCCGCGTACGCGACGACCTCCAAGACCGGCCTGCCCGACCCGCTCGGCCCGTCCCGCGTCGGCGAGGTCGCGCGCGCGGCCGCGGTGCCGGTGCTGGCCATCGCGGGCATCACCGCCGCCCGCGTCCCCGAGCTGCTCGCCGAGGGCGTGGCCGGCGTCGCGGTGATCGGCGCCGTGACGCGCGCCGCCGACCCGCCCGGCGCCGTACGCGACCTGCTCGCCGTCATCGGCGCGGCGCCGCTGGCCGGACAGGGGGAGCGGTGACCGCCGACCACGCCGACGTCGCCGTGGTCGGCGGCGGGGTGATCGGGCTCGGCATCGCCTGGCGCGCGGCGCGTGCCGGGCTCGGCGTGACGCTGATCGACCCCGAGCCGCGCGGCGGCGCGTCGTGGGCGGCGGCCGGCATGCTGGCGCCCGTCACGGAGGTCGTGTACGGCGAGGAGGCGCTGCTCGGGCTGAACCTGCACGCCGTACGCCGCTGGCCGGAATTCGCCGCCGAGCTGGCCGAGGCCACCGGCCACGACCTGGGGTTCCACACCAGCGGCACGCTGCTGGTCGCGCTGGACGCCGACGACAACGCGGCGCTCGACCCCGTCTACGCGTACCAGACCGAGCTGGGCCTGGCCGCGCGGCGGCTGCGCGGGCGCGAAGCGCGCGAGCTGGAACCGCTGCTCACCCCGGGCGTACGGGGCGCGGTGCTGGCCGAGGGCGACCACCGCGTGGACCCGCGCGCGGTGACCGAGGCGCTCGTGGAGGCCGCCTGCGCCTCGGGCGTGACGTTCCTCGACCGCCGCGCCATGGCGATCGCCACCGATGCCGGGCGCGCCACCGGGGTGCACCTCGACGACGGCTCGCCGGTCGGCGCCGGGCACGTGGTGCTGGCCGCGGGCTGCTGGTCCGGCGGCGTCGAGGGGCTGCCCGCGGGCGTGGTGCCGCCCGTACGGCCGGTCAAGGGGCAGATCGTGACGGTGCGCGACCCGGCGGGGCGGCGCGTGATGGAGCGGACCGTGCGCGGCATGGTCCGCGGCCGCACCGTCTACCTGGTGCCGCGCGACGACGGCCGCGTGGTGATCGGCGCGACCGTCGAGGAGCAGGGGTTCGACACGCGCGTCACCGCCGGCGGCGTGTCCCGGCTGCTGCGCGACGGCGCCGCGCTGATCCCCGCGATCGAGGAGCTCGACCTGGTGGAGACCCGCGCCGGGCTGCGCCCCGGCTCACCGGACAACGTGCCGCTGATCGGGGAGTCCGCGCTGCCCGGCCTGGCCGTCGCCACCGGCCACTACCGCAACGGCATGCTGCTCGCCCCGGCCACCGCCGAGGCGATCACCGCCCTGCTCACCGGCGGAGACGTGCCCGACTGGGCGCGCGCGGCGGATCCCGCGCGGTTCGCCGGCGACAGGGGGGTGCGGTCGTGACCGTCACCGTGAACGGCGGCGCCCGTACGTGCGCGCCCGGCACGACCGTCGCCGACCTGATGGCCGCGCTCGGCTTCCGGGCGTCCGGCACGGCGGTCGCGGTCAACGGGGAGATCGTGCCGCGCGGCACCTGGCCCGCGCGCGGCCTCGACGACGGCGACGATGTGGACGTGCTCACCGCCGTACAGGGCGGCTGACCGTGACCGACACGAGGGGGACCACGATGACCGACGATCCGCTGGTGATCGCGGGGGAGAAGTTCACCTCGCGGCTGATCATGGGCACCGGCGGCGCGCCGAGCCTGGACGTCCTGGAACGCGCGCTGGTCGCGTCCGGCACGCAGATGACCACGGTCGCGATGCGCCGCGTGGCGCCCGGCCCGCGCGGCTCGGTGCTGGACGTCCTGGCCCGTACGGGGGTGCGGCCGCTGCCCAACACGGCGGGCTGCTTCACCGCGCGCGAGGCCGTGACCACGGCGCGGCTGGCCCGCGAGGCGCTGGAGACCGACTGGGTGAAGCTGGAGGTGGTCGCCGACGAGCACACCCTCCTGCCCGACCCCATCGAGCTGCTGGACGCCGCCGAGCAACTGGTCGACGACGGCTTCACGGTGCTCGCCTACACCAACGACGACCCGGTCCTGGCGCGCCGCCTCGCCGACACCGGATGCGCCGCCGTGATGCCGCTCGGCGCCCCCATCGGCTCCGGCATGGGCATCCGCAACCCGTACAACCTGGCCATCATCCGGGAGCAGGCCACGGTCCCGATCATCCTGGACGCCGGCGTCGGCACCGCCTCAGACGCCGCCCTGGCGATGGAACTGGGCTGCGACGCCGTCCTCCTAGCCTCAGCGGTAACCCGCGCCCGCACCCCCGAACTCATGGCCGAGGCCATGCGCAACGCCGTCCAAGCCGGCCGCCAAGCCTCAAGAGCCGGCCGCATCCCCCGCCGCCTCTACGCCAAAGCCTCCACCCCCACCGAAGGTCTCCCAACCTGGTGACGCCCCCCGGCCCGCCCCCCAGCCACCACCCCCACCAGGGCACCGCGCCCGGAGCCGAGCACGCCCCGTCCCGCCCACGCCCCGTCCCGCCCCCGCCCCGTCCCGCCCCGCCCACGGCCCGCCCCGCCCACGGCCCGCCCCGCCCACGCCCCGCCCCGCCCACGCCCCGCCCACGCCCCGCCCCGTCCAGGGCTTGGCCGTCATTCCGGGCAGGGCCGCCGTGATCGGGGCTGGGTACGGCTCCCCACCGCCCCCACCCCACCCCGTCCCGGGCTGGGCCCGTCATTCCGGGCGTGGCTCCGTGATCGCGTCCGGGTGCGGCCCCGCGCCGCCCCACCCCGAACCGCCCGGGGCTTCATCCCGTGCGTGGCTCCGTGATCGGGGCTGGGCGCGGCCCGGCCCCGTCCCCACCCCCCCCCGCCCAGGGGGCCCGCCGCCACCCCCCG
>DASXYG010000120.1:0-14886 GCA_036502625.1 Streptosporangiaceae bacterium | reverse complement strand
CGGGCGCGGAAGGCCAGGGTGACCGCGAACCCCATGAGCAGGAGCGCCACGAGGAATTCCAGGACGGACTCGAGGCCGATGCCGGTGCCCTCGATGATCTCCAAGGCACCGGTATGCCACGCCTGCTGCGTCATGGCGCCTCCGTGCGGGGGGTCGGTGCGGTGGTCATGGGCTCTCCGGCCCGTCGGCGGGGCCGCCGTCCCAGTCGCCGGGGCCACTGTAGTTGGGGTCCACCGGGTTGTCCCCGGATCTGCCGGACGCGGCCGAGCGCCCGTACCTCCCGTAACCTCCGGATTCCGGCCGCACGCGGGGAGCCGGTTCCTCCGGCACGTCGTCCCAGGACGGGTCGGGCGCCTGCGGCTCGGTCCGCCCGGACATGTGCGGCGGCGGGATGAACCGGGATCCCGGTTGCGCCGGGTTCCCGTACGGGGCCTCCGGCGCGTCGGCCTGCGGCATGAACCAGGTCGGCGGCGCCCCGGGAGGCGCACCAGGCGGCGGCGAGGCGGGCGCCCCGGGTGCGGGCGGCCCCGCGGGCGGCGTGCCCGGCCCGCCGGGAGCCGCACCCCATGGCGCCGCGCCCATGCCCTGCGCCGAGCCGGGCCGCGCGCCCGGAGCCCCGCCCCATGTCGACGCCCCCGGATCCGGCGCCGGGGCAGGCCGCGCGGCCGGACCGCCCGGAGCCTCACCCCACGGAGACGCCCCCGGATCCGGCGCCGGGGCAGGTCGCGCGGCCGGACCGCCGGGAGCCTCGCCCCATGGAGACACCCCCGGGTCCGGTGCGAAGGCGTCCCAGGGCTGGGGCGGGGGCGACACGCCGTAGCGGCCGGATCCGGTCACGGGGGGCGGCTCCTCCACGCCATAGCCGGGCGGGACTCCGTAGGCGTTGCCGTAGCCCGCGTTGGGACTCGGGCCCGGCTGGGACGGGGGCCGGCCGCGTGATCTCACGCGGTGGACCGCGGCCGCCACCACGATCAGGAGGATCAGCAGGATCGCGGCCGTGACGTACGGCGAGCCGGTTGCCAGGCCCAATGGCAGGTGGATGCGGGCCGATGGCGGTGGTACGGCGGCCAGGGCCCCGGGAAGCCGTTGGCTGGGCGTCATTGTGTCTCCGGGCGGTGCAGGGGTAAGGCGCTCGGGTCCGTGGTCATGGGCTTCTTCTTCTGGGGAAGCGGGGCCGGGTGCCCGTGAGGTCGCCGGGTGCTCCGGGGAACGTTCCCCCGCTGGTGGGGAAGGAACCCGGGGCGACCGTGGTGTAGCCGGGGCGGCGCTTCTGGCGCCAGATCAGGAACAGCCAGGCGGCGAGCGCCAGCACCACGGCGCCGACCCCGATCGCGATGAGCAGGACCGTGGACGTGTCGGTGCCGTCGGGCCCGTAGCCGCCGTAGCCGTGCCGGAAGTGGAAGCCGTGGTACGGGCGGACCGGATTGGGGCTCGGCCGCCCCGGAACCGGGCGCTCGATGTGCGGCGTGGGCACCGGGGTCGCCGCCCTCGCCGCGACCGCGACGTACAGGTGGACGATCGGGTTGACCACGGCCGCCTCCGGGCTCAGGGGATACGGATACGCAGCTTATGACGCAAGGGATGATCCGTACGTTCCGCGTAGGACCGCGTACGGACAGATCGTGTCAGACGAGGCGCGCCCCGGGCGCGGGTCCGTCGGTGCGGACCGTGCCCGCGCAGGTCGCGGACGCGCGCAGCGCCGCCTCGACCTCGGCGGCATGCGCCGCGGACCCGGCGAGGAACGCACACGTCGGGCCGGATCCGGACACCAGGGCACCGAGCGCGCCCGCCCCCGCCGCGAGCGTCGCGGCGAGCGCGGGCCGCAGCGCCACCGCGGCCTCCTGGAGGTCGTTGGCCAGCCGCGCCCCGAGGCCCGGCGCGTCTCCGGCGGCGAGCGCGGCCATCAGGTCGTCGTCGGGCGTCGCCGCGTCCGGTGTCGTACGGCCCTCCGCGCGCAGCCGGTCGCACTCCGCGTAGACGGCCGGGGTGGACAGGCCGCCATCGGCCAGCGCGAACACCCAGTGGAACCGGCCCTCCGCGGGCGCCGGGGTCAGGATCTCGCCCCGGCCGCGCCCCACCGCGGTGCCGCCGACCAGCGCGAACGGCACGTCGCTCCCGAGCTCGGCGGCGAGCGCGAGCAGGTCCGTACGGCCGAGCCCGGTGCCCCAGAGCGCGTCGCACGCCAGCAGGGCGGCCGCGGCGTCGGCGCTGCCGCCCGCCATGCCGCCGGCGACCGGGATCGCCTTGTGGATAAGCAGCTCGACAGCGGGCGCCACGCCGGTACGCTCGGCGAGGAGCAGTGCGGCACGGGCCGCGAGGTTGTCCTCCCCGGTGGGCACCAGGTCGGCGGAACGCCCGTCGACGACGATCCTCAAGCGCTCCGCGGGCCGCGCCGTCACCTCGTCGAACAGGGACACGGCATGGAAGACGTTGACCAGGTCGTGGAAGCCGTCGCCGCGCGGCGGCCCCACCGACAACCGCACATTGACCTTCGCGGGGGCGCGCGCCGTCACCCCGGGCGCGCCGAGCGGCGCCCCGGCCGGGCTGCTGACGTGGGAAAGGCTCACGGTTGACCAATCGTACGGGCTGCCATGGCGCGCACGCCCCACCCGCGCACGCGCGGCGGGCCGACCCGGGCGTGGGTTAATTGAGGTGCGGTAGACATCTACGGCACGCGCGTAGAACCCCGTGGCCGCGCGACGCGTCTATCCTGTGTCGCAATCCGCGAAGTGACACTGCGCCGCGGAGCGGCTCGATTAGGGCGGTGGTTGGGTGACGGGAGGGGAGCATGAGGTGAACGAGCCCGCGCACGGCAAGCCGCTGACGGCCGAGGATCCCCCGACCCTCGGCGACTACGAGCTGCTCGGGCGGCTCGGCGAGGGCGGCATGGGCACCGTCTACCTCGGGTCGTCCACGACCGGCCAGAAGGTGGCCGTCAAGGTCATCCGCACCGAGCTCGCCACAGATGACGACTTCCTCGCGCGGTTCCGCGACGAGGCGCTGCTCGCCCGCCGGGTCTCCCCGTTCTGCACCGCCCAGGTGCTCGACTACGGCATGGCCGGGAAGATCCCGTACCTCGTCACCGAGTTCGTGGAGGGCCAGTCCCTGGAGGACGTGGTCGCCGCGCAGGGCGGGCTGCCGCATTCCACGGTGCACGGCATCGCGGTGGGCGTGTCCGCCGCGCTGACGGCGATCCATGCGGCCGGGCTGATGCACCGCGACCTCAAGCCGTCCAACGTCCTGCTGTCCCAGTCCGGCCCCCGGGTGATCGACTTCGGCATCGCGAAGCCCACGGAGAACACCACGGGCCGCAAGTCCACGGTCGGCGTCCTCGTCGGCACCCCCGGGTGGATCGCGCCCGAGCAGCTCACCGGCGGCGAGACCACCACCGCGGTCGACGTATGGGCGTGGGGCTGCCTGGTGGCGTACGCCGCGACCGGCCGCCACCCGTTCGGCAGGGGCAACGCCGCCGCCATCGCCTACCGCGCGCTGCACGACGAACCGATGCTGGGCGACATGCCCGCGCCGCTCGACGGCCTCGTACGGTCCGCGCTCGCGCCCGACCCGGCGAACCGCCCGAAGGCGCAGCGGCTGCTGCTGAACCTCGTCGGCGGCGACGCCGACGCGCCGGATACCAAGTCGGCGATGACGGCGTTCCTGGGCGGCTGGTCGCCGCCCGCCGGGCCGCCGGCCGGCTCCGGGCCGCACCCCTCCGCGTCCGGCCCGCACCCGGGCATGGGCCCCATGGGCGTACGACCGCCGCAGGCACCGCAGTACCCGATGCCGGGGCGGCCGATGCCGCCGCACCCGTCGGGGCCGCAGCGCCAGCCGCACCCCTCGGGTCCGCAGGCCGGGCCGCAGTCGGGCGCGCGGCCGCCGATGCCGCCGAGCGGCATGCGCCCGCGTCCGGCGTATCCGGGCCAGCCGCCCGGCCAGATGCGCCCCGGGCCACCGAGTGGCCCGCGGCCCGCGCCGATCCGGCCGACCGGCGCCGTACCCGCGCGGCCGCCGCAGACCGGCGTGCATCCGCGTACGGGCCAGATCGCCCCGCCGTCATCCGGCGGCGGGGAGGACAACAGCAAGCTGGTGACCTGGATCGCCATCGGGGCGTTCGTCGGGCTCGCCGTCGTGTTCGTCATCGTGGTGATCATCAGCCTCGCCCACAGCTAGCGGGACACCCCCTGGGCGCTGGTCGTCGGTTCGCAGTGGAGGTTCGGTGAAGGAAGGTGGCACGCCGGGCCGGGGCTCCCCGGTCTCTCCTGGTGTGCCCGCCTCCGGCCGGGGGGCGGGGCGCGGCGGCGGTGGCGACACCGAGCCGCGCATGATCGCCGCCGCCGAGCTGCTCGCCGCCATGAACACCGACCCCGGCGCCGACGCCGTACCCGCGCCCGTGCCCGAGGAGCCCGAGCCGCCGGAGTCCGACGACACGCCGTCGCGCGATGACGACGACCTTCCCGAGGGCGTCTCGCGCCTCGGCCGTACCGACCCGTCCCACATCGGGGCGTTCGAGCTGCTCGGGCGCATCGGGGCGGGCGGAATGGGCGCGGTGTTCCTCGGCCGCGACGGCAAGGGGCGGCTCGGCGCGGTCAAGCTGATCAGGCCCGAGTACGCCGCCGACCCGTCGTTCCTGGCCCGCTTCCAGGACGAGGTGGCGCTGGCCGACCGGGTGTCCCCGTTCTGCACGGCCCAGGTGCTCGACCACGGCATCGCCGAGCACAACCGGCCGTACCTCGTCACCGAGTACGTCGAGGGGCTGTCGCTGGAGCGGCAGGTGCTTGAGCACGGCGCGCTGCCCGCGGCGAACCTGCACGGCGTGGCGGTGGGGGTGGCGGCGGCGCTGACCGCGATCCACGCCGCGGGCCTCGTCCACCGCGACCTCAAGCCCGCGAACGTGATCCTCTCCTGGTCCGGGCCGCGGGTGATCGACTTCGGCATCGCGCGCGCCATGGACGCGCCGCTCGGCCGCACCCAGAAGGGCATCGTGCTGGGCAGCCCCGGGTGGATGTCGCCGGAGCAGCTCGCCGGCGCCCCGGTCACCCCGTCGTCCGACATCTTCAACTGGGGGTGCCTGGTGGCGTTCGCGGCGAACGGGCGGCACCCGTTCGGCGAGGGCGACCCGGTGACGATGGCCGGACGCATGATGCACGGCCAGGCCAACCTCGGCGAGCTCGAGGAGCCGCTGCGCGGCCTCGCGGCGGCGGCGATGTCCAAGGACCCCGTACGCCGCCCCACCGCCCGCTACCTGATGCTGGGCTCCCTGGGCCGCCCCGAGGCCAAACGCGAACGCCCCCCGGAGGCCGCCGAGTCCATCCCGGACACCCGCAGCGCCGTCAACGCCGTCCTCCACCGCTGGCAGCCCCCCGCCCCACCCCAGTTCCGCCGCCCGTCCGACCGCCGCTACCCCCCACGCCCCATGCCCGGCCCCCCACCCCTCCCACCCGGCGCCCGCCCCCGCTCCGGCTCCGCACGCCAGCCGGGCGCCCCCCAGCCCGGTCCCGCACCGCAGCCCGGCGCCGCGAATCAGCCCGGCCCATCGCCCCAGCCGGGCGTGGTCCCCCAGCCCAACCCCGGCGCGGCGCTCCAGCCCGGAGCGCCCCCCCAGCCCAACCCTGGCGCGGCGCTCCAGCCCAACGCGGGCGCGGTCCCCCAGCCCAACCCCGGCCCGGCTCCCCAGGGCCACCCCGGCGCGGCGCCCCAGCCAGGCCCGCCCCAGGGCCGCGGCGCCCCGGGCACTCCCGGTCCCGGCATGCCCGGCGCGATGGGGCCCCACGGGGGATACGCCCCGCCCGAACCTCCACACGCGGGCGCGCCCGTCCCCGGGCCGTCGCACGGCTCGGGCGACCAGGGCGGGCCGTACGCGCCCCCGGTGCCGCACACCGGAGCCGCCGTGCCCGGCACGGGCCGTACGCCCATGCCGCCACGCCCCGAGGCCGCACCCTCCGCGCCCCCGCAGCCCGGCATCGAGCCGGGCCCTGACGCACCCCCCGGAACCGTGGTGCCGGGCATGCCCGGGCAGGGCGAGCCACCACACGCCCCGGACGCAACGGGCGCCGGACCCCAGGGCGGCCCCCCGGTCTCCGGCGGCCCCCAGGGCAGCGCGGTTCCCGGTCCGCCGCAAGGCAGCGCGGGAATCTCCGGCGGCCCGCAGGGCAGTGTCGGGGTCTCCGGCGCGCCGCAAGGCGGTGCTGGGGTCCTCGGCGGGCCGCAAGGCGGCACGGGGATCTCCGGCGCGCCGCAGGGCAGTGCTGGGGTCCTCGGCGGGCCGCAAGGCAGTACGGGAATCTCTGGCGGGCCGCAGGGCGATGCTGGGGGCTTTGGCGCGCCGCAAGGCGGCGTCGGCGTCTCAGGGGCGCCGCAAGGCGGTACGGGCATCTCTGGCCCGCCGCAAGGCGGTGTCGGGGTCTCCGGCGCGCCGCAGGGCGGTGTTGGGCGTTCTGGGGCGCCGCCGTGTCCGGGGGCGGGTGGGGCGCCGCCCTCCGGGCCCATACCCGTTGTGCCGCCTCTCGGGCCGGCTCCGCGGCGGCTCGGCGGTGGCGGGTTCCAGTGGTGGATGGTGCTCGCGGCGGCGCTCGTGCTGCTCGTGCTGCTGCTCGGGGGCATCGTGCTGATGGCCGGGGCGGGCCCCTCCGCGCGGCCGCATCATGAGGGCGAGCCGGGGAGGCAGTCGCAGCCGGCGATGCCCGCGCAGTCGCCCGTGGCCACCACCGGTGCGAAGACCGCCAACCCGGACGAGTTCGGCCCCGGCACCGTCAAGATCCGCGAACCCGGCGCCGACCACGGCATGCGGTTCCTGGTGAACTCCCTCGCCTGCGGCACCAAGCGCCTCGGCAACCCGCCGAAGACCCTCACCGCCAACGGCACGTTCTGCCTCGCCGACGTACGCGTCACCAACACCGGCGCCCAGCCCGCCACCCTCGAAGCCGACAAGCAGCGCCTGTACGACACGAAGAACCGCTCCTACCACGCGGTCGCGTACGGCAGCCAGGTCATCCCCGGATCCAGGCTCTTCGAGCCGATCAAGCCCGGCCAGACCACCTCAGGCTCGATCGTGTTCGACGTCCCGGCCTCCGCCGCCGCCGACCACCTCGTCCTCCACGGCGGCGACGGCTCAGGCAAGGGCCTCACCGTCACCCTCTGACCCCCGTACGGTCAGCCCCGCTCCGGCCGGTGCTCGGCGATCCGGGCGTACGCCGCCACGTCCAGCGTCTCGCCGCGCGCCCCCGGGTCCACCCCCGCGGCGCGCAACGCGTCGGCCGCGGCGTCCGCACCCCCCGCCCACCCCGCGAGCGCCGCGCGCAACGTCTTGCGGCGCTGGGCGAACGCGGCGTCGATGGCGGCGAACACCTCGGCGCGCGTGGCGGTCGTGGCGGGCGGGTCGTGGCGGGTCAGGGACACCAGCCCGGAGTCGACGTTCGGCACCGGCCAGAAGACCGTACGGCCGATCGTCCCGGCCCGGCGCGCCTCGGCGTACCACGCGGTCTTCACCGACGGCACGCCGTACACCCGCCCTCCGGGCGCGGCGGTCATCCGCTCCGCGACCTCGGCCTGCACCATGACCAGCCCGCGCCGCAGGGTGGGCAGCGCGGCCAGGAGGTGCAGCACGACCGGTACGGCCACGTTGTACGGCAGGTTCGCGACCAGCGCCGTCGGCGGCGCCGGGAGGTCGCCGGCGCTCAGCGTGAGGGCGTCGCGGTGCAGGGAGTCCAGCCGTACGGCGCGGTCGGGGGCGCGGTCGGCGACCGTGGCGGGCAGCTCCGCGGCCAGGACCGGGTCGATCTCCACGGCGATCACCCGCCCCGACGTCTCCAGCAGCGCGAGGGTCAGCGAGCCGAGCCCCGGCCCGACCTCCAGCACGATGTCGTCGTCCTGGAGGCCCGCGGCGCGCACGATGCGGCGTACGGTGCCGGCGTCGGTGACGAAGTTCTGGCCGAGCCTCTTCGTCGGCCGCGCCCCGAGCCGCGCGGCCAGCGCCCGCACGTCTCCCGGCCCGAGCATGCGCACCCCGACGTCGCCGGCCGGATTCGTCTCACCCACCCGCCGATTGTCCCAGCCCACGGCCGCGGCCCGGCCCGGGATCAGAACGTGTACACGAGGTGGGTCGCGGTGGCGGAGACGCGGACGGAGCGCTGCGTCATGAGGTGGCGCGTACGGCCGGTGAGCAGCGGTGTGCCGCTGCCGAGGATGATCGGCGAAAGGTGGATGCGCAGCTCGTCGACCAGCCCGGCGTCGACGCACTGGCCCACGATGTCGCCGCCGCCCATGACGAAGACGTCCTTGCCGCCGGCGGCGGCGCTCGCCTTGGCCAGCGCGGCGGGCAGGCCCTCGGTGACGAACGTGAACGACAGCCCGAGCCGCAGCGTCTCCGGCTGGGCGTGGGTGACGACGAAGAACGGCGGCGTGGCGGCGTGCGCGGCGCCGTAGCCCATGGTGTCGTCCCAGCCGGTGGGGCCGTCGATGAAGTCGAAGAGGCGGCGGCCCATCACCACGGCGCCCGACTCCTCCGTGCTCGCGCTCAGCACGTCGACGTCGATCGGGTCGTCGGAGTCGATCGCCCAGGTGTGCAGCGGCTCGCCGCCCAGGCCGAGGCCGTGCTCCTCGCTGGGGTCGGGGCCGGTCACGTAGCCGTCGAGCGACATCGAGATGTCGGCAATGATCTTGGTCATGGGTGCCTCCCTGTACGGAACCGTCAGGGGGAAGACCGGCGTACGGCCCGGAACTCATCGGTACGCAGAAGCGGAACGCCGCCCCGCCGGAGACCGGTGGGGCGGCGCCTCAGAAGCGTGCCGGACTAGTACCAGCCGGAGGACTCCGAGTGGCTCCAGGCGGCGCAGGGGCTGCCGTAGCGGTCCTTGATGTAGCCGAGGCCCCACTTGATCTGGGTTTCGGCGTTGTTCTGCCAGTCGGGGCCCGCGCTGGCCATCTTGGAGCCGGGGAGCGACTGGGGGATGCCGTACGCGCCGGACGGGTTCGCGGCGTGCACGTTCCAGTGGCTCTCCTTGGTCCACAGGCTGTCGAGGCAGCCGAACTGGTCGGACCAGCCCCAGCTCGGGAGCAGGCTCTTCGCGATGGCCTGCGGCGAGCCGGACGGCACGGGACCGCTGCCGCCGGACGGGCCGCCGGTCGCCGACGGCTTCGTGCCGACCTTGACGATCTTCGGCTCCGGGTGGCGCTTCCAGGTCGTCGCGATGACCTTGCGCACCTTGTGGCCGCGCTCCATCACGAACGCCGTGACGACCTGCTTCAGGCCCGACTTGCCCGGGTCGACGGTCTTCTTGTCCCCGACGGTCATCGTCGGGTCCTTCTTCTTCTTGACCGGCGGCTTGACGTGCACGGTCTTGGTGACCGGCTTCGAGATGAGCTGCGCGACCTTCAGCACCATGTCCTGCTTGGGCGTGGCGCTGAGCTTGGTGTTCACGTGGTCGTGCTTGCCGAGGTTGATGCCGGACTCCTGGAGGACACCGGCGACGGACGTCGCGGTGGTCTCGGTCTCCAGCCGCACCTGGTCGAGGAGGATGATCACCCGCTTGGGCGCGCGCAACTGGAGCGCGAACCCGCCGGTGGTCGGGAGCGCACGGGACCTCGACGCGTTGACCACGGCGCTGTTGCTCAGCCGTAGCTGCTCCAGCGCCTCGTTGACGGTCAGCGCGGTGGTCATCACCGTACGGGTCTTGCCGTCCATCGTGATCGTCAGCGGCCGGGCGTGGCGCACCACGATGGTGTCGCCGCTGCCGACCGCGGCGCTGCTCGACGGCCAGACGATGTCGTCGTTGCCGACCTTGACGTCCGCCGAGGACAGGACGCCGTTGACGGTTCCGGAGAAGCTGCCGACCTCGCGGGTCTTGCCGTCGATGGTGACGGTGTAGCTGCGGTGGAGGGCGAAGAACGTGCCGCCGCCCGCGACGACCACCAGCGCGACCGCGGCGTAGAGCGCCATGAACAGCGGCGAGCGCGGCACCCGGTCGAGCAGGCTCATCTTGTGCTTCCGGCCCGGCGGGCGGGCGCCGGGCGGGCGGGTGCCGGGGCGCGGCACACCGGGCCGGGCGGGACCGCCCGGCATTCCGGCGGCGCCCGGCATCTCGGCGCCCGGCATCTCCGGGCCGGGCATCTCCGGCCGGGGCGGCATGCCCGGGCGCGGCGGCATGCCCTGGCCGGGCGCGGTGCGCATCGTGTCGTACGGATGGGACCCGGCCGGGGCCTCGGGCGCGAAGCCCGGCGCGGCGGCGCCCATCGAGAAGGCCATGGTGGCGTTCGACTCGCCCGCGGGCCCGGCGCCGACCGGTGCCTGCATCATGGTCGGCCCGTCGGACCCGGGCGTCTCGTAGCGCGGTTCGTAGGGCGGCTGTGCCGCACCGGGTTGACCACCCGGGGCGCGGTCGTCTCGCGACCGGCCCAGCTTGGACACGCGACGTCCGTGTGATCGAGACGATCGAGGCACGCTGCTCCCCAGTGACTGGTTGGTTGCGACTCGCGGAGATCGGGGCTGTGACCTCCGGTTTCGCACGTGGGAGCGTCGTCGGACGCTTCCACGGCTATCGAGCATTGGAGAATAACGGAGTGATCACATGGGCCTCAACCGGAACCCTGGAAACTTCCGGTTCGCGTGCACTGCGCATTCATTTCGTTACAAATGCGCTCTGTCCGCGAATGCCCATCGTGAGCCTTATCCGAAGGTAATCTGTCGCCCCGCGAACGGTATCGGTAACGAGCGTTCACGGCGCCCCGCCGCGTACGACCCGACCGTGAACGCGTCCGGACTACAGTTGCCCGGGTAATCGGAGATGAGGAGCGGGCCCCAACTCTTGAGCCACGGAGCGGACAGCGAGGTCACCGTCGTGTCCACGGCGGAACCGTCCGACGACGACGTCGGGCCACAACCCGGCGGCGACGCGCCGAGGAGCGCCCGCGCCGCGTCGCTGCGGCGGCACTCCCTGTTCCTGGTCCTGCTCACGCTCGGGCTGGCGCTGCGCGTCGTCACGATGCTCGGCTTCCGCTGGCAGCTCTGGTTCACCGACTCCTACGAGTACGTCTACTTCACGCTGCACCTCCGGCCGTACGGCGTGCGCCCGTCCGGCTACTCCCTGTTCCTGCGCGCGCTGCTGCCGGTGCACGACTTCGGGTTCGTGGTGGCGCTGCAGCACCTGCTGGGCCTGGCCTGCGCGGTCCTGCCGTACACCGTGGCGGTGCGCCACCGGGTGCGGCCGTGGATCGCCGCGCTGGCGATGGCGCCCGTGCTGTTCGACGCGTACGAGATCCAGCTCGAACACCTGCTGCTGTCCGACACGCTGTTCATGTTCCTGCTGGTCGCCGCCGTCGCCCTGGCGCTGTGGCGCACCGGGCCGACCGCGCTGCCTCCATGGTGGGCGATGGCCGTGGCGGGGCTGTGCGTGGGCGTGGCGGCGGTGACCCGGTCCGTCGGGCTGCCGCTGCTGGTGATCTTCGGCGTCTTCCTGCTGATCCGCTGGCTCACCGTCGTGTGGACGCGGCGGCGCATGGGGCTGCCGCGCCGGTCGATGGTGCGGCGGTTCGGCGGGCTGGTGCCGATCGTGGCGGTCGCCGTCGCGGGTGTGCTGCCGATGGGCGCGTACGCCGCGTGGTACGCCTCCGTGCACGGCACGTACGGGTTCAGCGGCTCAAGCGGCGTGTTCCTGTACGGCAGGACGATGGCCTTCGCCGACTGCGCCAAGATGCGGCCGCCGCCCGCGCTGCGCCCGCTGTGCGACCCGACCCCGGTGGCCGAGCGGCCGTCGTCGCAGTTCTACATCTGGAGCGCGAGGTCGCCGCTGCGCAAGCTGGGCGGCTGGGTGTTCGGCCCGGTCAACGACCAGCGGGCCGGGCAGTTCGCGAAGCTCGCCATGCGCAGCCAGCCGCTCGACTACGCGCGCACGGTCGCCGACGACACGCTCCACGCGTTCCACTGGCACCGCACGGTGTTCCCCGACCTCGAGACGTACGAGCAGTACCAGTTCGCCTCCACGCCCGCGCCCGCGCCACAGTGGGTGGTGCCGACGCTTCGGGAGTACGACCCCGACTGGGCGACGACCGTGGTGGAGCCGTACGCCTCGGCCATGCGGTGGTACCAGCAGGAGATCTACCTGCCCGGCACGCTGCTCGGCGTGTTCATGGTCGTGGCCGCGGCGGGCGTGGTCGTGCGGTGGCGGCGGCTCGGGGGCGCGGCGCTGCTGCCGCTGACGCTGGCCGCCGCGCTGATCGTGCTGCCCGCGATGACGGCCGACTTCAGCTACCGCTACCTGATGCCCACGCTGCCGCTCGCGGGCCTGGCGCTCGCGCTGGCGCTGCGCCGCCGCCGCGCGGGCTGACGCGCGGCTACCAGTCGCCGAAGACCGCGCGGCCCGCGGCGTCGATCGTACGGGCGAGGGCGCCCGGGTCGAGGCCCTTGAGCTCGGCCAGGAAACGCAGGGTGTACGGGATGAGGTACGGCGCGTTGGGCTTGCCGCGGTGCGGCACCGGGGTGAGGTACGGGGCGTCGGTCTCGATGAGCATCAGCTCCGGCGGCGCGGCGAGCGCGGCCTCCCGCAGCGGCGCGGCGTTGGTGAAGGTGACGTTTCCGGCGAAGCTCATGTAGTAGCCGCGTTCGGCGCACAGGCGCGCCATGTCGGCGTCGCCGGAGAAGCAGTGGAAGATCACCTTCTCCGGCGGGCCGTCGGCGTCGAGGATGCGCAGGATGTCGTCGTGGGCGTCGCGGTCGTGGATCATCAGCGCCTTGCCGGTGCGCTTCGCGATCTCGATGTGCGCGCGGAAGGACCACTGCTGGGCGGCGGGGTCGGCCCAGTCGCGGTAGTAGTCGAGGCCGGTCTCGCCGACGGCGCGCACCCGGGGCTCGGCGGCGAGGTGCGCGATGTCGGCGATGGTGTCGTCGGTGATGTCGCTGGTGTCGTTGGGGTGGATGGCGACGGCGGCGAACACGGCGTCGTGCAGCCGGGCGCTCTCGACGGACCAGCGCGACGACGGGAGGTCGCAGCCGACGGTGACCATGCGGGTGACGCCTACCGCCGCGGCCGACGCGACCGCCTCCTCAGGCGCCATGTCGAGCGCGTCGAGGTGGGTGTGCGCGTCGAACGCGGGGAACGTCAGCGGCTCGGGCGACGGCGGGTAGGCGGCATTCACTTCGCCGGGTTCTCCAGCCTTGCCAGTTCCTCGTCGATGACGGATGTGTCGAGCTTGGTGAACAGGGGGTCGGGGCGGGACAGCGGCGTGCCCGGGGTGATCGGGGTGGACGCCCAGGTGGCGCCGGTGTCGTAGTCGCCGGAGATGACGGGGTACGGCGCGCCGCCGTCCTCGCTGACCTCGGTGATCTCCGGCTGGCCCGCCCAGGCGCCCTGGCCGCCGAGCATGGCGTGCACCTTGTCCGACGAGCCCGGCAGGAACGGGGTGAGGAGGGTCTTCGCGTCGTCGACCAGTTGCAGCGCGACGTGGAGGATCGTGCGCATGCGCTCCGGGTCGGACTCGCGGAGCTTCCACGGGGCCTGGTCGGAGAGGTACTTGTTGGCCTCGGCGACGGTGCGCATGCTCTCGTTGACGGCGTTCTTGAACCGGGACCTGCCGAGCTCGGCGCCCACCGCGCCGAACGCGGTGCGCGAGCCCTCGAGGACGGCGCGGTCGGTCTCGGTCAGCTCGCCGGCGGCGGGGATCTCGCCGATGTTCTTCGCGGCGAAGGAGACCGAGCGGTTCACCAGGTTGCCCCAGGTGGCGACCAGTTCGTCGTTGTTGCGGCGGACGAACTCCGACCAGGTGAAGTCGGTGTCCTGGTTCTCCGGGCCCGCGGCGGCGACGAAGTAGCGCAGGGCGTCGACGTCGTAGCGCTGGAGGAAGTCGCGGACGTAGATGACGACCTGACGGGAGGAGGAGAACTTGCGCCCCTCCATCGTGAGGTACTCACTCGACACGACCTCGGTGGGGAGGTTGAGCGCGCCGAGCGGACCGGCCTGGCCGCCCTTGTCGCCCGCGCCGGCGTAGCCCATCAGGATCGCGGGCCAGATCACCGAGTGGAAGACGATGTTGTCCTTGCCCATGAAGTAGTAGGCGTCGGCGTCCGGGTTCTGCCACCAGGCGCGCCAGGCGTCGGGGTCGCCGGAGCGGCGCGCCCACTCGATCGACGCCGAGAGGTAGCCGATGACGGCGTCGAACCAGACGTAGATCCGCTTGTCGGGCCGGTCGCGCCAGCCGTCGAGCGGGATGGGCACGCCCCAGTCGAGGTCGCGGGTGATGGCGCGCGGCTGGAGCTCGTCGAGGATGTTCAGCGAGAACTTCAGGACGTTCGGCCGCCACTCGCCCTGCTTGCCCTGGAGGTAGCCGCCCAGGGCCTCGGTGAAGGCGGGGAGGTCGAGCATGAAGTGCTCGGTCTCGACGAACTTCGGCTTCTCGCCGTTGATCTTCGACCGGGGGTTGATGAGGTCGATCGGGTCGAGCTGGTTGCCGCAGTTGTCGCACTGGTCGCCGCGCGCGCCGTCGTAGCCGCAGATGGGGCAGGTGCCCTCGATGTAGCGGTACGGCAGGGTGCGGCCGGTGGACGGCGAGATCGCGCCCATCGTGGTCTTGGGCACGATGTAGCCTTTGCGGTGCAGGCCCAGAAACAGCTCCTGCACCACGGCGTAGTGGTTCACCGTCGAGGTGCGGGTGAACAGGTCATAGGACAGGCCCAGCCCACGCAGGTCCTCGGCGATGACCAGGCTGTAGCGGTCGACCAACTGCTTGGGCGTCAGGCCTTCTTTATCCGCGGCGACCTGAATCGGCGTGCCGTGCTCGTCCGTTCCCGAGACCATCAGGACGTTGTTGCCCGCCATTCGCTGATAGCGGCTGAACACATCGGAGGGAACACCGAATCCTGCGACGTGCCCGATGTGCCGCGGGCCGTTGGCATACGGCCAC
>DASXYG010000119.1:0-14272 GCA_036502625.1 Streptosporangiaceae bacterium | reverse complement strand
CCGCCCGCCCCGCCCTGAGTGTGTAGCCCCGGGTAGTGAGTCCGGAGGCGGTCGCCCACCCTGCCGGACCCCACCTGAGCTGATCTCTCTGCGCAGTGAACTGCACTTCCCTGGGCGGTGAGGCGGTGGCCGTCCGCCCTGACCACTCCGAGCGTGCACAGCTCTGGGCAATGAGGACGGGGGGAGCCGCTCGCTCCGTCGGCTCCCGGGCGGTCCAGCGGGTCCGGCCTGCCCCCAGACTCGCGCACATCGAGGTCCAGGCCGCTGCGCGGGAGGGGAGGGCGGGCCGTTACCAGACGCCACCCGGGCTGACGCGCGCTTGGAGTAGGGGCGAGGGTTCAGCGGGGGCGCTTGACCGTGTTGGCGTACGTGTCGGTGGGTGTCTCGCCTGACAGGTTGCCGATCGCGGTCATGATGGTGTCGGTGGCGGTGCGGCGGGCCTGGGGCTCGGTGGCTTGGCCGGTGTACTCCTTCAGGGAGACCGGGGGGCCGAAACGTACGGCTACGCGTACCAGGCGGGGGAGGGCGGCGCCTGGGGGGAGGACCTTGCCCGTACCGCTCATGGCTACCGGGATGACCGGGGCGCCGGAGGTCAGTGCGAGCCAGCCGACGCCCGTACGGCCCTTGTGGAGGCGGCCGTCCGGGGAGCGGGTGCCTTCCGGGTAGATGCCGAGTACGCCGCCCTCGTCCAGGACACCCAGGCCGGCGTCGAGGGCGGCCTGGGCGCCGCGGCCGGCGCCGCGTTCGAGGCGGAGCTGGCCCATGGTGCGCAGGACCCAGGTCAGCAGGCGGCCGCCGAGGCCGCCGACCGCGAACGCCTCGCCCTTGACCACGAACGTGATGTGGCGGGGGGCGGCGAGGCCGAGGAAGACGAAGTCCGCGAGGGAGAGGTGGTTGGACGCGACGATCACCGGGCCGTCCGCGGGAAGGTGCTCGAGCCCCGTGACCCGCGGCCGCCACAGAGCCACGAGGACCGGCCGTACGACGATCTTGAGTTTGCGGTACCCCACGGTCGTCCCTTCAGGTTCGCGGCCGACCATAGAGTATTCGCATGACCCCGAGGCAGTCATGAGCGGCCGCTTCACCCGCCGCGTCGAGGACTTCGCGTGCGGCCACTGCCACCGCGAGATCCACGGCAACGGCTATACGAACCACTGCCCCCACTGCCTGTGGTCCCGCCACGTGGACGTCTACCCCGGCGACCGCGAGGAGACCTGCCAGGCGCTGATGGAGCCGGTGGCCGCCCTGACCAGAGGCGACGCGTACGTCATCGCCCACCGCTGCACCCGCTGCGCCCGAATCCGCCACAACAAGTCCGCCCGCGCGGACAGCCGCGCCGCCCTGACGTCCCTCCTGGGCCGCCCCGTCCCCGACCCCACCCGCTAGCGGCACGGCCACCCGACCCATGGTGGTACCCAAGCGGACGCGCGGACCCCAGGCACCGAGCGCGGGGGTCCGGGGGGCTCGGCCCCCCGGGCAAACACACGAGGAGCTACCCGCAGGGAAGCCGCGCAGCGGCGAACGCGGCGAGCCAAGCTCCGAGAGCCGCCACTCGGGATCGAACCGAGAAACCTCCCGTTTACAAGACGGGTGCTCTGCCAATTGAGCTATGGCGGCGTGAACTGGTCGCATCGTAGCCGACGCGACCAGGGGCCGCCGAATGCATTTACTGGTCAGGCTCGGTGGCGGGCGATCTCGTAGAGGGCGATTCCGGCGGCGACTCCCGCGTTGAGCGACTCCGTGGTCGCGGACATGGGGATGCGGACGACGGCGTCGCAGGTCTGGGTGACGAGCCGGGACAGGCCCTTGTCCTCGGAGCCGACCACCAGGACGACCGGGCCGCTGGCGAGGTCGACGTCGGCGACGGTCTGCTCGGCTCCGGCGTCGAGGCCGATGACGAACAGGCCGGCCTTCTTGTACTCCTCGAGGGCGCGGGTGAGGTTGGTGGCGCGGGCGACGGGGACGCGGGTGAGGGCGCCCGCGGACGTCTTCCACGCGCCCGCGGTCACGCCGGCGGCGCGGCGTTCGGGGACGAGCATGCCGTGGGCGCCGAACGCGGCGGCCGAACGGGCGACGGCGCCGAGGTTGCGGGGGTCGGTGATGCCGTCGAGCGCGACGATGAGCGCGGGCCTGTCGCCGTTGGTGGCCCGGCCGAGGAGGTCGTTGGTGTGCGGGTACTGGTATTCCGGCACCTGGAGGGCGATGCCCTGGTGGACGGCGTGGTCGGTCATGCGGTCCAGCTCGGTGCGGCCGGCCTCGAGGACGCGGATGCCGTGGTCGGCGGCGAGCTGCATGGCCTCGCGGGTGCGGGGGTCGGTCTCGCCGCGCGCGACGTACAGCACGTTGGCGGGGATGCCCGCGCGCAGCGCCTCGACGACCGAGTTGCGCCCGGCGATGGTCTCCGGTGAGTCGCCCTTGCGGGCGCCGCGTGCCTGGGGGCGCCGGTCGCCGCCGGACGCGGACCGCGGCGCGGAGTCGCCGTCGCGCCGGTCCTTCGTACGGGCGGGGTCGCCGTCGCGGTTGTCCTTCGTACGGGACGGGCCGCCGGGCTTGCCGGTGGAGCTCTGATTGCGTTTCCACCAGTAGCGGTCACCGGCGGGCGGGGTGTAGCTCGACCCCTTCTTACGCTTCGTGGTCAACGGTTGATCTCCCAGCGGGTGCCCTCGGCGGTGTCTTCCACCAGGATGCCCGCAGTGGTGAGTTGGTCGCGAATCGCGTCCGCGTTCGCGTAGTCCTTCCGGGCGCGCGCCGCCTGGCGCGCGTCGACAGCGACCCTGACGAGGGCGTCGACGATCGGCCGCAGGTCGTTGCCCGCGCCGGCCGTCCACGGCTCGCTCAGGGGGTCAAGCCCGAGCACCGTGAGCATGCCGCGCACCTCGGCGAGGTGGCGGATGGCGGCTTCCTTGTCGCCGGACGAGAGGGCGGTGTTGCCGTCGCGTACGCCGGCGTGGACCACGGCGAGCGCCTGCGGCACGCCGAGGTCGTCGTCCATGGCCTGGGCGAACGCCTCCGGTGGTGTGCCGGGCGGTGTGTCGCCGACGGTCTCGCGCGCGCGGGTCACGAACCCCTCGATGCGGCGGTACGCGGCGGCGGCCTCCTCGAGCGCCTCCTCGGAGTAGTCGACCACCGAGCGGTAGTGGGCCTGGCCGAGGTAGTAGCGCAGCTCGACCGGGCGTACCCGGTGGACCATCTCGGTGACCAGCAGCGAGTTGCCCAGCGACTTGCTCATCTTCTCGCCGCTGATGGACACCCACGCGTTGTGCAGCCAGTAGCGGGCGAACGGGTCGCCGGCCGCGGTGGACTGCGCGATCTCGTTCTCGTGGTGGGGGAAGATGAGGTCGACGCCGCCGCCGTGGATGTCGAACGCCGGGCCGAGGTACTTCGTGGCCATCGCCGAGCACTCCAGGTGCCAGCCGGGCCGCCCCGGGCCCCAAGGCGTCTCCCACGCGGGCTCGCCCGGCTTCTCGCCCTTCCACAGCGCGAAGTCGCGCGGGTCGTGCTTGGCCGTGTCGGTCGCGGTGTCGCCGGCCGCGCGCATGTTCTCGAGCTTCTGGTTCGACAGCACGCCGTACCGCTCCGACCAGGACAGGACGTCGAAGTAGACGTCGCCCTCGGAGGCGTACGCGTGGCCGTCGTCGATCAGCCGGCGCATCAGGTCGACCATCTCGGGCACGTGGCCGGTGGCGCGCGGCTCGACGGTCGGCGGGAGGCAGCCGAGCAGGTCGTACGCCTGGTTGAAGGCGCGTGCGTTGCGCTCGGCCACCTGCCACCACGGCACGCCCTCGGCCGCCGCCACCGTGATGATCTTGTCGTCCAGGTCGGTGATGTTGCGGCAGAACGTCACGTCATAGCCGCGGAAGGCCAGCCACCGGCGCAGGATGTCGAAGTTCAGGCCGGAGCGGATGTGGCCGATGTGCGGTGGCGCCTGGACGGTGGCGCCGCACAGGTAGATCGACACCCGGCCGGGGTTGAGCGGGACGAACTCGCGGACCGAGCGGCTGAGGGTGTCGTAGAAGCGCAGACTCACGCGGACAAGGCTATGTGATCCGGTGGGCGGTCACCCGTTGAAGACCACTTTGTCCGGCGTGATCCGGATGACGAGGCGTACGGCGTCGGGGCCGTCGTTCGGATACGGCCGGCCGATGTACTTGTGGGCCAGCTCCTCGACGAGCTCCCTGCCGGTGTCGTCGGTGACGGTCACGTGGCCGCGGACCTCCAGGTACGTGTACGGCTTCCCGGTCGCGTACACCAGGTACGTGGCGCGCGGGTCGCGGGCCAGGTTCGCCGCCTTGTGGCGGGCCTTGGTGGTGGAGACGAGGATGTCGTCGCCGTCGCGCTTGGCCCACACGACCGATAGCTGCGGGCGGCCGTCCGGGTCGATCGTGGCGAGCGTGGCGAAGTTGGGGTCGTCGATCAGGTGCCGCGCGCCTTCGGGAATGTTCGCCGCCATCAGTTGTCCACTCCAATTGGTCACTATTCGCCTACTATTCGTGGCCGCTTCTCGTGCGGTTTTCGCGTCCGGGATTTCGGCCCGCCTCGGGCGAACAGCGGCGGCGGATTCGATCATTCCCGCCGGGTGCACCGGTTCCGGCCACGGAACAATTCGCGACACGTTGGCCCTATATGGCGCCAAGATCGTGTGTATCGGGCGAAACTTGGCTAGCCTCCGGGCATGTCCGCGAATGACCTCATCGCCTCCGGCGACCGGTCGGCGGAGCGGAAGTCCGCGGGTTCGGCGCTGCGGCGCCCCACGGCCTGGCTCGCCGCCGTCGGCGTGGTGGTCCTGCTCGCGGCCGCGTTCGCGCTGTCGTACGACGGGTTCGCCGCGCTGGCGCGTGCCGGCGGCGTCAGCGACCGGCTCGCCCGCTACTACCCCGTCGTCTACGACGCGGTGACGGTCGTCGCCTTCGCCGCGATCTTCGTCCTGCGCACCGCCCGCGTCTACGTCCGGCTGCTGACCTGGCTCAGCGCCATCCTGGTGCTGGGCGTGTGCGCCGGCGCGGCCGCCGTCCACGCCGCCGCGATCCAGGTGCCGCAGAAGCCGCTCGCCGCGGTCGTCGCGACGATGCCGTTCCTGATGCTGGTGCTGGCGTTCCGCCTGTGGCTGACCATGCTCCGCCACATCCGCCGCCTCGCCGCCCAACGCCGCCAGGCCGTGACGTACGCGGACCGCGACCCGGAACCGGCCCTCGAACCGGGCCCCGTACGCCCCCGCCGCCCCGAAACCCGCGTAGCCCCACCCCTGGCCCTCCCCGCGGCCCCCCGCTCCCCCGAGCCCGAGCCCACTGCGGCCGAGCGCGCCGCCACAGAGGCCGTCGCCGCCGAGCCCCGGTCCGCCGAGCGTGTCGCCGAGCGCGCCGCAAAGCCTCGGTCCGGCGAGCCCGGGTCTGCCGAGCGTGGCGCCGAGCCCCGGTCCGCCGAGGCCCCCGCCGCCAGGGCCACCCGTACGGCACCGGCTTCTCCTGCCGAGCCCGCCGAGCCCGCCCGTACGGAACCCGCGCCTGCCGACGAGGCGGCGTCGCCGGAGCCCGCGCTCTCCGATGAGGCGCCTTCCGCCACCGCTCCTTCCGCTGAGGAACCCGTGGCGCGCACCCCGGATCCCGAGGCCGAGGAGCGCGACGAGGAGGAGCCGTTCGAGCCGGAGCCGGTGATGGACGCCGACCGTCCGCCCCTGCCCGTACGCGACCGCGCCCGACCGCGCCGCTACCCCGGCACACCCGCCGAGCTGGCCGACACCGGCCCGCTGCCACCGGTAACGGCCGCGACCATCGGCGACGAGGACGAGCTCGTGGCCGACGAGGGCCCGCCGTCCGACCCGGTCTCCGACGAGGCCGAGGCCGACGAGATGACCACGGCACAAGACGACGACATCGACGAGTTCGCCGAACTCGAGGCCGACGACGAGGAGAGCAAGCCCGAGGTGCCGCCCCCGCCGTCCGGACGCGTGCGCAGCTCCCCGCTCCCCCCACTCGACTGGGGCCCAGGCCTAGGCGGCCTCACCGGCCGCAGACGCACCCCCCGCCCCCGCGACGACTCAGAGAACCACGCCCCCTGAGGCCCGTGCGTCCTGGCATCCGCACGCCCTGAGGTCCACGCGCCCAAAGACGCCACGCCCCCCGGGGGCCACGCATCCTGAGGTTCGCGCGCCCTGGGGTTCGAGCGCACTGAGGTTCTACGCGCGTTGGGGTTCGCGCGCCTTGAGGTGTCGCGCCGCTCTGGGTCCATGCTCCGGGAGGGTCGCGTCCCGGGGGTCCACGCGTCTTGGGGCTCGTGCGTGCTGGGTTCGCGTGTCCTGAGGTGTCACGCCGTCCTGGGGCCGGGCTCGGCGAGGGGGCGCGCCCCTGGTCCCAGGTGCCCTGGGATTCGTGCGCCCCGAAGTGTCACGTCACTCTGGGGTCACGTCGCTCTGGGGTCACGCCGCTCTGGGGTCCGCACGTTCTAGGGGTCGCGCGCGCTGAGGGGCGCCCGCCCTGGGGCACGCCGTTCTGGGGCGCGCCGTTCTGGCGTTTGCGTGGCCTGATGGGCTACGTCGCTCTGGGGGGGCGGGTGCTGAGGTGGGCGCTGGGGTTTGTGCGGGCTGCTGGGGGCACGCCGCCGGGCACTACGTACGCGGGGGCACGCTGTCTGGGGTCCGCCGCTCTAGGGGTGCGTCCTGAGGGGGCCGTGTCCCTGAGGGGGCGCGTTCCCGAGGGGGCGCGCCTCCTTGGTGGGGGTTAGGGGGTTTGGATGACTAGGGCGGTGGCTATGGCGGCGAGGCCTTCGGCGCGGCCGGTTAGGCCTAGGCCGTCTGTGGTTGTGGCGCTGATCGTTACGGGGGCGGCTATCGCTTTACCGAGGGTGTGTTCGGCTTCGGGGCGGCGGGGGGCGATTTTGGGGCGGTTGCCGATGATCTGGATGGCGACGTTGCCGATGGTGAAGCCGGCCGAAGCTACGCGGGTGGCGGTTTCGTGGAGGAGGGCTACGCCGGATGCGCCTGACCACCGGGGGTCGGAGGTGCCGAACAGGGCGCCTAGGTCGCCTAGGCCGGTTGCGGACAGGAGGGCGTCGCAGGCGGCATGCGCGGCTACGTCGCCGTCGGAGTGGCCGTCGAGGCCGGTTTCGCCGGGCCACGTGAGGCCCGCCAGATGAAGATCGCGGCCGGACGCGAACGGGTGGACGTCGATTCCGACGCCCACCCGTGGCAACCCGGTCGCGATGTGCGGCTCGTTCAGGAGGTCAGCACCTCGTCGAGCAGCGCCTCGGCCTTGTCCTCATTGGTCTTCTCCGCGAGGGCGAGCTCGCTGACGAGAATCTGCCGCGCCTTCGCCAGCATGCGCTTCTCGCCCGCGGAAAGACCGCGTTCCCTGTCACGCCGCCAGAGGTCGCGGACGACCTCGGCGACCTTGTTCACGTCACCGGACGCGAGCTTCTCCAAGTTGGCCTTGTACCGGCGAGACCAGTTGGTCGGCTCTTCGGTGTGCGGTGCGCGCAGCACCTCGAAGACCTTCTCCAAGCCGTCCTGACCGACGACGTCGCGAACGCCTACGATCTCGGCGTTCTCGGCGGGCACGCGTACGGTCAGATCGCCCTTGTCGACCTTCAGGACCAAGTAGGTCCGTTCTGTACCCTTGATCGTACGAGTCTCGATGGCTTCAATACGAGCGGCCCCATGATGGGGGTAGACGACGGTGTCGCCGACCTGGAAAGTCATGTGGTAAGTACCCCTTCCGCTGTCGAATAGGATACCACGCTTCACCCGTGCGCCGGAACTGGTTTCCGCACATAAATGCAGGTCAGGCGCCATTTTACCGGCTTGTCGAAGTGCTTGTTCCCGTTCGCCGCAATTCTTGTCCACAAGCGTGCGCGCGAGGGGATACGGCGGCGCGCCGGAGGATTCATACTGGAGGGGACTGCCGGCGCGACCCGGACCCAGGAGGTGCGGTGTGGGGCTGGGGAACGACCCCGACGACTACGGTCTGCCGCCCGTCGATGTGGAGATCCCCGACGACGCGCGCGAGCTCGACCGCGATGTGCAGGCGTACCGCCGTGAGCAGCGGCAACGTCGCCGCGAGCGGTTGGTGCACGCGCTCGTCCGTCCCCTGCTGCGCTATGGGCCGATCCCGCCGCTCGTCGCCGGCGTGCTGGTCATCGTCGCGACCGCGGCGACGCTGATGACCGTACTGGCCCCGCAGGCCGTCGAGCCCGTGCGCACACAGCCGACGGCCGCGCAGTCGATCGCGCCGGTCGGCCGCGCGGGCGGCCGGCTGCCCGACGGCACGCTGCGCGTCAACGGGAAGCCCAAGTCCTTCGGCGACATCAGCGCCGCCGTGGTGCTGACGGTGCCGCGCCGCTGCCGGTGCGGTACGACCATCGGGCAGATCGCGTGGCACGCGCGGCAGGTGCCCGTCACCGTCTACCTCGTGTCCACGGGCGCCTCCGCGAAGGAGCTCAGCGATGCCGCGCGGCGCGCGGGGCAGGGCGTCGTGGCCGCCGACGACACCGGCGGCGTCCTGGCGCGGACGTACCACCCGGCGGGCCTGGCGGCGATCCTCGTGCACACCGACGGAATCGTGGGCGGCGAGCGGTCGCGGTTGTCCAGGCGGCCGGGTGCGGATCTCCTCGGCGCGCTGGGGAAGCTCGCCTACCCCGGGGCGGGGGCGCCCGCGCTCGGGTGGTCGTAGCGGCCGATTCGGGGGTCCGTGCGAGCGCGGCGGTGATGGTCGCTACGCTAGGCGCGCGGCGCCGCGGATGCGCGTGCGGCCGCGTCCACCAGCAGCCGTGTGTCTAGGAGTTCCTCCTGTGTTCGACGCGTTGATCCGTCGTGGCCGTCGAGGTGCCGTAGCCCTCGCCGCTGTGGCCGCGCTGACCCCGGTCGCGGCCGGTTGCGCCGCCGGAGCCGACGCGCAGACGAACAAGCCGTTCTCCGCCACCGAGGGCACCGACGCCCGCATCTCCAGCATGAAGCTGCGCGACACGTTCATCCTCGGCCCCGCGCCCGGCGCGCAGGTCAAGCCCGGCGACCTGGCCCCGCTCTACGTCACGCTGTCCAACGACGGCACCGCGGGCGACCGGCTGCAGAGCATCTCCACCGACGGCACGTTCGGCGCCGCGAAGATCAGCGGCGGCGGCATCGACGTCGCGCCCGGCAAGGCCATCCGCACGGGCCAGCACCCGGCCGTCACCCTCGGCAAGCTCGCCAAGCCGCTGAACGGCGGCGAGTTCGTCAAGGTGACCTTCACCTTCGCGCACGCGGGCGCCCTCCAGGTGGACGTCCCGGTGCTCGTCCGCGACACGTACTTCGCGACGTACCCGCCGGCGCCCAAGCCCCGCGCGAGCCAGCCGCAGGCCAAGAAGGGCCAGCACCCGCACAAGCCCGGCGCCACCGCGACGCCCGGCGCGACCCA
Organism: Streptosporangiaceae bacterium; assembly: GCA_036502625.1. Classification (GTDB taxonomy): domain Bacteria; phylum Actinomycetota; class Actinomycetes; order Streptosporangiales; family Streptosporangiaceae; genus DASXYG01. The sequence continues at coordinate 4,889 of DASXYG010000119.1, read as the reverse complement.
GACCCCCTGAGCCGCGCTAGCCGGTGACCGCGGCGACCGCGTCGATGGCCGTACGCGGTGCGCGGCCGAGGAGCGCGCCGAGGTCCGGTGCGGGGTCGGCCGTCCAGCCCTGCCGGAACGCCTGGTAGACGGCCAGCAGCAGCTCCGCCGTCGCGTCCGGTACGCCCTGGGCGCGCATCGCGTCCGTGAACGCGTCGTCGGAGATGGGCCGGTACGCGATCGGGCGGCCGGCGATCCGCGAGGCGAGCCGCGCCAGGTCCGGCCAGTCGACGGTGTCGGCCGCGGTGAGGGTGTACCGGCGTCCCGCATGGCCGTCCGACGCGAGCACGCGGGCGGTCGCCTCGGCGAGGTCGTCGATGTGCGCCGGGGTCGTCCGCGCGCCCTCGGCCGGCGCCGCGAGGACGCCCGTGGCGATCGCCGTGGTGACGTCGCGGCCCACCGTCTGCGCCAGGCCGTACGTCGTGCGCAGGATCGTCCAGTCGACCGGCAGGCCGCGCAGCAGCGCCTCGGATTCCGCGAAGTCGGCCATCGACGGCAGCGGGGAGCGGTCCGGGTCGGGCCAGGTCGTGTAGACGATCCGCGCGGCCCCGGCGGCGACGGCGGCGCGCAGGGCCCGTGCGTGCTGCGCGCGGCGGTGGTCCGGTGGCGTCCCGTAGTTCGTGCCGTTGACCAGGACGGTGCGGGCGCCGGCGAACCCGGCGGCCAGGGAGTCGGCGTCGTCGAAGTCCAGGCGGCGTACGCGGACGTCGGCGGGCCAGGCCGCCTGGCCGGGGGACCGGGATCCGGCGATGATCCGGTCGGCCGGCACCAGCTTCAGCAGCGCGTCGAGGACCGGCCTGCCGAAGAGCGCGCCGCCGGCGCCCGTGATGACGATCAAGGTGTCTCCCGTGGTTGAATGAGAACCGGGTCGAGTGACCCGCTTGCACTATACGGGTCGGCCGACCCGGTTACAACGGGAGGGGCCGCGTGGCCGAATCAGCGCCGCGTCCGCTGCGTGCGGACGCCCGCGCCAACCGGGAGAAGATCCTCGACGCCGCGCGTACGGCGTTCGCGGCCGACGGCCCGGACGTCAACCTGCGGGAGATCGCGCGGCGCGCCGGGGTCGGGCCGGGCACGATCCACCGGCACTTCCCGACCAAGGAGGCGCTGTTCGGCGCGATCATCGCGGCGCGCTTCCAGGAGCTGACGCGGATGGCGCGGGCGCTGCGCACCGAGCACGGGCCGGGCGACGCGTTCTTCACGCTCGTACGGGCGACCGTCGAGCAGGCCGCGCACAACCGGTCGTTGTCCGCGGCGTTCGGCTCCGCGGAGGGCGGGCCGGAGATGCGCGCCGCCGGGGAGGAGATGACGGCGGAGCTCGGGCGGCTGCTCGACGACGCACAGGGGTCCGGCGCGGTCCGCGGCGACGTCGACCTGGCGGACGTCCATGCCGTGCTCGGCGCGGTCGTCGGCCTTGAGGGGCAGGGGGCGGTGGACGACGCCGTACGGGCCAGGCGCGTGGAGGTCGTGCTCGACGGGCTGCGGGCCCGCTGAGCGTACGGGTCAGCCGCTGTTGGGCTCGACCTGGATGCTCTTGGTCGTGACCTGGAGGTGGGGGCGCGGGCGGAACCGGGGGCGGACGCTCAGGCCGCGGACGCGGCTCAGGGCGATGGCCACGCCGATGGCCGCGGTGGCCGCGATGGCGCCGCCGCCGATGAGGCTCCAGCGGGCGCCGAACGTCTCGGAGATCCAGCCGATGGCCGGGGCGCCGACGGGGTTGCCGCCCATGAAGACCACCAGGTAGACGCTCATCACACGGCCGCGGAGCTCCGGGGTGACCGAGAGCTGCATGGTGGCGTTGGCGGTGTTGTTCAGCGTCATCATCGTGATGCCGGTCGGCACCAGGAGGATGAGGAACAGCCAGTACCACGGTGACAGGCCGGCGGCGATGTCCAGCAGCGAGAACACGATCGCGGCCGTGAGCAGGAGCCGCTGGCGGGGGTGGCCGCGGCGCGCGGACAGCAGCGCGCCGATGACCGCGCCGACCGCGATGGCCGTGGACGCCAGGCCGAACGCCTGGGCGCCGCTGTGGAACACCTGCTTCGACATCAGCGCGTTGGTGATCTGCGAGTTCATCGCGAAGGTGGCGACGAACGCGATCAGGACGAGCAGCAGCGACAGGTCGCGGCGGCTCGCGATGTAGCGCAGGCCCTCGCGGAGCTGGCCCTTGGCGCGCGGCACCGGGTCGACGGTGTGCAGCTCCTTCGGGTTCATCAGCTTCAGGCTGGTCAGGACGGCGACGAAGGACGCGGCGTTCAGCAGGAAGACGGTGCCGGTGCCGACGGCGGCGATCAGCGTGCCCGCGATCGCCGGGCCGAGGATGCGGCCGAGGTTGAAGGTGGCGCTGTTCAGCGCGACGGCGTTGGGGAGGTCCTTGCGGCCGACCATCTCCACGGCGAACGTCTGCCGGGTGGGGTTGTCGAGCACGGTGGTCGAGCCGAGGCAGAACGCCAGGATGTAGACGTGCCACACGCGGGCGGTGCCGGTGACGACGAGGATGCCGAGGACGAGGGCGAGCGTGCCCATGATGGCCTGGGTGACCATCAGCAGGTGGCGCTTGTTGAACCGGTCGGCGAGGACACCGCCGTACATGCCGAACAGCAGCAGCGGGAGGAACTGCATCGCGGTGGTGATGCCGACCGCCGTGCCGCCGCCCCCGGGGAGGGTGAGCACCAGCCAGTCCTGCGCGGTGCGCTGCATCCAGGTGCCGGAGTTGGAGACGAGCTGGCCGGAGGCGTACAGGCGGTAGTTGCGGGTGGTGAGAGAACGGAAGACCGCGTGGATGCCGGTCTTCTTTACGCCTGGCTGATCTTCTCCAGGATCGGCGCCGCCGCGCGGAGCGTCGCCTTCTCCTCCGGGCTCAGCTCCTTCAGCCGCTGCACCAGCCACGCCTCCCGCATCCGCCGGGTCTCCCGCAGCGTCTGCTTGCCGTTCTCCGTGATCGCCAGGACCACTTGGCGCCGGTCGGTCGGATGCGCGGCCCGCTGGATCAGGTCGCGCTCCTCCAGGCCCGCTATCACCCGGGTCATCGAGGGCGGCTTCACCTTCTCGTGGTCCGCCAGCTCGCCGGGGCTCATCGGCCCGTGTTTCTCGATCGCTCCCAGCACCCCGATCTGGGTCGCGGAAAGGGACGAGTCGGCGCGCTGCGCGCGCAAGCGGCGAGCCAGACGTGCCACCGAGACGCGCAGCGCGGTGGACAGCCCGGCGTCGGTCCGAGTCTGACTGGGCATCGACATGTTCATTAGCCTGAGTCATTACCTTTGCTAACGATACCGGGGTGCCCGGTATTCCGCCACTGCGAAGGAGGGGCAGCGTATCCGGCCGTCCCCTGCCCGCGTAACGCGCCGTACGCCGTGGAGGTGCCCATGGGTCGCCGGGGCTCAGCCCAGGTGGAGGAGTTCCTTGATCGGCGAGATCGCGAAGTACACCAGGAACAGCAGCGCGACCAGCCACATCAGCGGATGAACCAGCCGCGCCTGGCGCTGGCAGACCTTGATCAGGACGTAGGAGACGAAGCCCGCGCCGATGCCGTTGGTGATCGAGTACGTGAACGGCATCAGCACGATCGTCAGGAACGCGGGGATCGCGATCGAGTAGTCGGTGAAGTCGATGCGCCGGATCTGGGTGGCCATCAGGAAGCCGACCACCACCAGCGCGGGCGTCGCCGCCTCGAACGGCACGATCTGCACCAGCGGCGTGAAGAACATCGCGATGGCGAACAGGATGGCGGTGACGACGCTGGCCAGGCCCGTACGCGCGCCCTCGCCGACCCCGGCGGCCGACTCGACGTAGCCGGTGTTGGACGACGCGGACGCCGCGCCGCCCGCCGCCGCGGCCAGGCCGTCGACGAAGAAGATGCGGCCGATGTGCGGCGGGTCGCCGTGTTCGTCCAGGAGCTCGGCCTCGGCGCCGATGCCCACGATCGTGCCCATGGCGTCGAAGAAGTCGGCGAGGATCAGCGTGAACGCGAACAGCACGGCGGCGATCGCGCCGACGTGCTGCCAGGAGCCGAGCAGGCTGAAGTGCCCGAGGAGGTGCAGGTCGGGCAGGCTGACCAGGGTGTGCGGGACGCCCGGGGTGACCAGGCTCCAGGTCGTCGGGTGGAACGCCGCCTGGACGATCAGCGCGACGACCGTGGCGGCGACGATGCTGATCAGGATGGCGCCGCGGACGCGGAGCACGATCAGCACGATCGCGATCGCGAGCCCGACGATGAAGACCACCGTCGGCCACCCGGCGAGGTTGCCGGTGGCGCCGAGCTGGACCGGGACGGTCGTCTTCGCGGCGTCCGGGATGCGGTGCACGATGCCGCCGTCGACCAGGCCGACGAGCGCGATGAACAGGCCGATGCCGACCGCGATCGCGGACTTCAGCGGGGCCGGCACGGCGCGGAAGATCGCCGTACGGAACCCGGTGAGCACCAGCACCATGATCACCAGGCCCTCGATGACCACGAGGCCCATGGCGTCCGCCCAGCTCATCTGGGGGGCGAGCGTCGAGGCGAGGAACGCGTTGAGGCCGAGGCCCGCCGCGATGGCCAGCGGGAAGTTGCCGACCAGGCCCATCAGCAGCGTCAGGACCGCGGCGACCAGCGTCGTCACGGCGGCCACCGGCCCGATGTGCAGGATGTTGTGGTGGACGTCCGGCGCGGTGCCGATGATCAGCGGGTTGAGCACCACGATGTACGCCATCGTGAAGAAGGTGGCCACGCCGCCGCGGATCTCTCTGCCGACGGTGGAACCGCGCCTGGTGATCGCGAAGAAACGGTCGAATCCGCCCTGCGGTGGCCGGGTCTGCGTGCTGCTCACCGGCTGAGCGTGGCATCACTTCGGGTCATTGCAAAGGCCCGA
>DASXYG010000118.1:0-56498 GCA_036502625.1 Streptosporangiaceae bacterium | reverse complement strand
TGGTCTCACGGCCATCCCCTTCGGTTCGCCTTGCCTCGGCGCCCGCGGCACCACCGATGTTGGTAGCACGCGAAGGGGTCGTATGTCCCGGTTCGCCCGGTCAACGACTTGGTGACGGCTCGGTTAAGGCGCCGGCCGTGGAATGGGATCGGCGGCCGCGGGACTGATCACCGCGGCCGCCGGCAACGGAACAACGGACTTACCGCCATCCCCGATCATCCTCGCAGATATGTGGGGCGCGGAGAAGCGCGGGAGGGGGGTGGCGACCGCGTCCCCGAGATCGGCGCCTCCCGGCCGGTCGGTAGAGTCCGTGGTCCCCGCACCGATTGGACCCGTGAACATGAGTGAGCCGATCCCTGAACAGTCGCCCGATCCCGTTGTGAACCTGGCGCCCGACCTGGCGCGCGCGGCCGCGGCGGCGAAGGGGTTCATGCCGGACGACGAGGGGATCGCGCTGTACGAGACGGCCCTGGCGTACGCCGGGCGCGGCCCCGTGCTGGAGGTCGGCACGTACTGCGGCAAGTCGACGGTCTATCTCGGCGCGGCGGCGCGCGCCGGCGGCACCACGGTCGTCACCGTCGACCACCACCGCGGCTCCGAGGAGCACCAGGCGGGCTGGGAGTACCACGACCCGACGCTCGTCGACCCGCGTACGGGCAAGATCGACACCCTCGGCGCGTTCCGCGCGCTGATGGCCGCGACCGGGCTGGAGGAGCACGTCATCGCGATCGTGGGCCGGTCGGCGGACGTGGCCAGGCTGTGGCGCACCCCGCTCGGCATGCTGTTCGTCGACGGCGGCCACACCGACGCGGCCGCCCAGGCCGACTACGAGGGCTGGGCGCGGTGGGTGGCGCCGGGCGGCGCGCTGGCCATCCACGACGTGTTCCCCGACCCGTCCGACGGCGGCCAGGCGCCGTACCGCATCTACCGCCGCGCGCTCGACAGCGGCGCGTTCACCGAGGCCCGGGTCCAGGGCTCGCTGCGCGTCCTGGAGCGTACGGGCGACGGCGCCTGACGCCGGCGCCGCCGCCCCGCACGGGACCCGCCCGTCCCGTACGAGACCGCGGCGGGCGGTGCCACGCCCCAGGGCCGCCCGCCGCGGTCGCTCAGACGCGTCGGCTCAGTGGCCGTGCAGCGACGACGCGGTGTTGTCGAAGTGGTTGTTGGAGAACGTGGTGTCGACGCTGTCGTGCTTGGCGGTGTACCTCGAGCCCTTGTAGTTCTTGTCGGAGTACAGGTAGATGCTGTAGCCGCTGTTGTTGACCATCGAGCTCGGCTTGTTGTCCCACGAGCCCAGGCTCGTCTCGTGGGCGTTGCTGGCGACCTTCAGCATCTGGCCGCCGTAGTTCTTGTACTGGTACAGGCAGAGGACCTCGCCGGGGCAGGACGACAGGCCCTGCTCGGCCTGTGCCGCGGGGGCGACGCCGACCAGGACCGAACCGACCGCGCCGGCCGCCACGGCCGCCGAGAGAACTCGTGCTCGCGTGCTCATATCGTCTCCTTGAGCGCTCGCTTGAGGGGTGACATGGACGCTACGGACCGTCTCCAGTGGACGGCCAGACAGTTGATGAAAGCCTGAGCCTCGGGGCGTTCAGGCGCGCGGCGACGGCACCGCGCAGCCGCAGTGGCCGGGCGCGAAGGGGAGCGGGCGCACGTCGGCGAAGATCCGCGAGGCGGGGGTGGTGGCCGACAGGGCGTCGGCGGCGAGGATCACCGCGGCGGACGTCCAGGTGCTGTGCTCGTCCGGCCAGTTGACGTCCTCGGCGAACTGGTAGCCGGTCCAGTACGACCCGTCCGGCTCGCGGAGGTGCCGCTGCACGGCGGCGAACAGGCCCACGGCCTCGGGCGTACGGCCCACGGCGTGCAGGGCCATGACGAGTTCGCAGGTCTCCGCGCCGGTCACCCACGGCTGGTCGCTCACGCAGCGGCAGCCGAGGCCGGGCACGACGAAGCGGTCCCACGAGGCGTCGAACCGCTCCGCGGCGCGCTCGCCGCGGACGGCGCCGCCGAGGACCGGGTAGTACCAGTCCATGGAGTAGCGGTCGCGGTCGCCGAAGACCTCCTCGTGCGCGGCGATCACGTGGCCGAGCCTCGCGGCGGCCAGCTCCCAGTCGGGCTGCGGGCGGCCGAGCCTGTCGGCGAGCGCGGCGGCGCACCGCAGCGCCTGGTGGATGCTCGCGCAGCCGGTCAGCAGGGCGTCGTCGGCCGGCACGCCGTACGCGTCGCACGCCCACGGCACCTCGCCGCGCGGCCGCTGGAGCCGCAGCACGAACGCGACCATGCGGCGCACGGTGTCCCACATGGCCTCGGCCACGGAGAGGTCGCCGGTCGCCAGCGTGTGGTGCCAGACGCCGACGGCGACGTACGCGCAGTGGTTGACGTCGGCCGTGGCGTCCTCCACGACCGGGCCGCGCACCCGCGTCGGCCACGAGCCGTCGGCGCGCTGGGTGCGGCGCAGCCAGTCGTACGCGGCGGCGGCGCGGCCGGGATGCCCGGCGACGCTCAGCGCCATCGCGCACTCGACGTGGTCCCACGGGTCGGTGTGGCCGCCGGGGTACCACGGGATCGCGCCTGACGGCTCCTGCGCGGAGGCGATGTACGCCGCGGTCGCGGCGACGTCGGACGCGGCGAGCACGCCCGCCACCTCCGGCGGGTCAGGCCGCCGCATCCGCCGTCCGCGCCGCGGCACGGGCGTCGAGCGGCCGCCGGAGGTACACGACGACGCTCTTGCCGATCAGCGGGTTGAGGGCGCGCTCGGTGACCCGGGTGGTGCGCGGCGCCTTCATGATGTCCCAGACCAGGAGCTTGTGGTACGCGCTGGTGAGCACGTGGTCCGTACGGTCGACGCCCACCGCGCACTTGAGCCACCAGTACGGGGAGTGCAGGCCGTGCGCGTGGTGGTGCGGGCCGATGGCGAACCCGGTGGCCTTCAGCTTGGCCTCCAGCTCGGCGCGGGTGTAGATGCGCACGTGGCCGCCGTCCGCCGTGTGGTACGGCTCGGAGATCGCCCAGCAGATGCGCTCGGGGAGCCAGCTCGGCACGGTCACGGCCGCGATGCCGCCGGGGCGCAGCACGCGGAACAGCTCGGCCATCGCGGCGGTGTCGTGCGGGATGTGCTCCAGGACCTCCGAGGCGATCACGCGGTCGAAGGAGGCGTCGGGGAACGGCAGCGCGAGGGCGTCGCCCTGGACCGTACGGGCGTCCGCGCCGTCCGGCGGCTCGCCGGCCAGCCGCATGGCGCCGAACATCTTCGCCACCTCGGCCAGGTCGTCGCCGTTCTGGTCGAACGCGACGATGTGGCCGCCGCGCCGGTACACCTCGAAGGCGTGCCGCCCGCCGCCGCAGCCCATGTCGAGGACGCGGTCGCCGGTGCGGATGGGGAACCGGTCGAAGTCGACGGTCAGCAGGACGGTGCTCCTTCCGTACGGGCGCGGGGTGCGGAACCGCGCCTGATCGCCTCGCGGTAGCTCTCCGCGGTCGCGATGGCCACCGCGCGCCAGGTGTACCTCTCCTGGACGCGGCGCAGCCCGGCGGCGCCGAGCCTGGCGCGGTGGGCGGGGTCGTCGAGCAGGTCGCCGAGGGTGGCGGCCAGCTCCTCGGGGTCGCCGGGGGTGATGAGCCGGGCGCAGAGGTCGTCGTCGCCGACGACCTCGGGCAGCGCGCCCGCGCGGCTGACCACGAGCGGCGTGGCGCACGCCATGGCCTCCACGGCGGGCAGCGAGAAGCCCTCGTACAGCGACGGCACCACCGCGACCTCGGCCGACGCCAGGAGCGCGCCGAGCTCGTCGTCGTCGATGCCGCTGACGAAGTCGACGCGGTCGCCCAGGGACAGCTCGCCGATCAGCCTCTCTGCGGGGCCGCCGCCGGTGAGCCTGCCGACGATGGTCAGCCGTACGTCGCGCTCGGTGGCCAGCTTCGCGACCGCGCGCAGCAGCGTGGGCACGCCCTTCAAGGCGGCGTCCGCGCTGGCGATCGTGACGATGCGGCCGGGCACGCGCGCGGCCTCGCGGGGGCGGAAGGAGCGGGTGTCGACGCCGAGCGGCACGATGCGCACGCGGCCGGGGCCGACGCGGAAGTCGCGGGTGATGTCGGCCGCGGACGAGCGGGACACGGTGAGGATCGGGTCGAGGCGGCGGGCCACCCGCGCCTGCATGCGGACGAAGCCGTACCAGCGGCGGAGGCTGAGCCTGCGGCTGCCCTCGGCGGCGGCCAGCTCCAGGCGGCGGTCGACGCTGATGGGGTGGTGGATGGTGGTGACCAGCGGCAGGCCGAGGGCGCGGACGCCGAGCAGCCCGTAGCCGAGGGTCTGGTTGTCGTGGACGACGTCGAACTCGTGGCGGTGGCGCCGCAGGGCGCGCAGCGCGCGGAGGCTGAAGGTCAGCGGCTCGGGGAACCCGGCCGTCCACATGGTGGCCACCTCGAGCGCGTCGATCGCGTCGCGCCACTCGCGCAGGGGCGGGGTGCGGAACGGGTCGGCGTCGTTGTAGAGGTCCAGGCTCGGGATCTTGCGCAGCGCCACCCCGGCGTCGAGCTCGGGGTACGGCTGCCCGGAGAGCACGGAGACCCGGTGGCCGAGCGCGGCCAGCTCACGGGACAGGTGGCGGACGTAGACGCCCTGGCCACCGCAGTGCGGCTTGCTCCGGTACGAGAGAAGCGCAATCCTCAACGCCGCGCCGCCGCCGCGATCCGGTCCCCGCGCCAGGTCCGACCCGTCGCCCGGTTCCCACGTCAGGTCTGGCACGTCGCCTGATTCCTGGGTCAGGTCTCGCGCGCTGCCCGGTTCCCGCGTCACGTCTCGCCCGCTGCCGATGCCGGCATCAGCGTGCCTTCGCTCACGCTCACCGCCCTTCCGTCGACGGGTCACCGGCGATGATCCCGCTGTACGCTCGCTCGACCCTAACGTGCCGGATCACCCAACACCCGCCAGGCGAGACACTCCGCCAAGATCGTGTCATTACGGTACCCACGACCCCGCCAAGATGCTACCGACGGGTAAACCCCCACCCCTCCTCCACCCCCTGACCTCCTCCGGCCACCAGCCCTAGCCCCCACACGTCCCCCCAACCCGTCCCACCGCGTCCCACGAGGCGGTCCTCCGCCGCCCCTCCCGGAACTGTCCTCCCCACCACCCCTCTGAGGCCGTCCTCCCCAGCACCTCGCCCGAGGCATGTGGTGAGCATGGGGGGTGCCCCTCCACTCCGAGCGCGGCGCGTGCCCCGCTCCGTCCTCCCGGCACCTCTCCTGAGGCATGTGGTGAGCATGGGGGCTTCCCCTCCACCCCGAGCCCGCGCGTGCCCCGATCCGGCGTCCGGGCAGCGCTCCTGAGGCGCGTGGTGGGGACGGGGGTGGCGCCCAGCCCGAGCCTGCGCGTGGCCGCTCCCTCCTCCCGGCACCTCCCGAGGCATGTGGTGAGCACCGGGGCTTCCCCTCCACTCCGAGCGCGGCGCGTGCCCCGCTCCGGCCTCCCTGCACCTTTCCTGAGGCATGTGGTGAGCATGGGGCCGCGCGTGCCCCGCTCCGTCCTCCCGGCACCTCTCCTGAGGCATGTGGTGAGGTGGGGAGCCGCCCACCCCGGAACCCCGGGTCCCCGCTCCGGCGTCCGGCAGTGCTCATGAGGCGCGTCGTGAGAATGAGGTGAGGCGCCCAGCCCGAGTCTGTGCGTGGCCGCTCCCTTCTCCCGGCACCTCGCCCGAGGCATGTGGTGAGCATGGGGGCTTCCCTCCACCCCACCCGCCACCCCCTGCCGCGTCCCGCGTCCCGTGGCGTCGCGGGTGGCTCGCAGGGCCCGTATGTGTTGGGGGTGCGGCGGTGGAATGCGGGAGTGCGGGGGTGGTGGCCTGAGGCAGGGCGCGGGGAGCGGGGCGGCGGCAGGGGAGAGGGCGGTGGCACCGGGCGGGCGGTGGTACGGAGAGGGTGGTGGCGCCGGGATGGCGGTGGCATGGGGCTAGGGGTTGAGGTTGAGGAGGGATGTGGTTATGAAGCCTGGGTCGGTTGCGGGGATGTCGGGGCCTAGGGACTTGGCTATGGCTTCGGGGGTCCATTGGGCGGTGGGGGTCGTGTACTCCTTGGCGATTGTGGGGGGCGCTAGGCGGGCGATCATGGAGCCGTACGCCACGAAGACTTGGGCGGTTATGTGGGCGGCTGCGGGGGAGCAGAGGTACGTGACCAGGGGGGTTACCCGGTCGGGGGACAACGGGTCGGGGGCGCCTTCCGGGGCGGGGTCGAAAGTCTCGGCGGTCATGGCCGTACGGGCTCTGGGGCAGATGGCGTTGGCTCGTACGCCGTAGCGGGCGCAGGCGTGGGCCGTGGACGTGGTGAGGGCCGCTATGCCGCCCTTGGCCGCGGCGTAGTTGGGCTGGCCGGGGGAGCCGAGGAGGAACGCCTCGGACGCGGTGTTCACGATGCGGGCGTACACCGGGCCGCCCGCCGCCTTGGAGCGTTCCCGCCAGTACGCGCAGGCGTGGCGCGAGGCGATGAAGTGGCCCTTGAGGTGGACGTCGACCACCAGGTCCCAGTCGTCCTCGGACATGTTGAAGATCATCCGGTCGCGGGTCAGCCCGGCGTTGTTCACCAGGATGTCGAGCGCCCCGTACGTGTCCACCGCCGCCGCGACCAGCGCCGCGCCGGTCTCCCACGCGCGGACGTCGCCCTCGGACGCGACCGCCTGCCCCCCGGCGTCCCTGATCTCCGCGGCGACCTCCCCGGCCGCGCCGCCCGGCACGTCGTTGACCACCACCCGCGCCCCGGCGGCGGCCAGCGCGTGCGCGTGCGCGCGCCCGAGCCCGGCGCCCGCGCCCGTGACGGCCGCGACCCGCCCGTCCAGCCGTACGTCGTCGCTTCCGGTCGTTGCGGCGGTGCTGTCCCCCACGGTGGCTCCTCGGATCGCTCGACTCTGTAGAACAAGTTCTAGAAACAAGCGACGCCGACGTCAAGGCCACGTCCAGGCCATGGTGTCCCCGCGGCGGCTCTTGTCGAACGTCGGAACACGTTCTAGTGTGCGGGAAATGCCTGGTGTGGGAGGTTCGCCATGCCCAGCCTGCCGGAGGGCTTCGACTTCACCGACCCTGATCTGTACGCCGACCGCGTCCCGCTGGAGGAGTTCGCCGAGCTCCGGCGTACGGCGCCGCTGTGGTGGAACCCCCAGCCGAACTCGCGCGGCCCGTTCGGCGACGACGGCCTGTGGGTGGCGAGCCGGTACGAGGACGTCCGTACGGTGTCCCTGGACTCCGACACGTTCTCCTCCGCCGAGAACTCCGCGATCGTCCGGTTCCGCGACGGCATGACCCGCGAGCAGGTCGAGATGCAGCGGGTGATCATGCTGAACGCCGACCCGCCGGAGCACACCAAGATCCGCAAGATCGTGTCGCGCGGCTTCACGCCGCGCGCGATCAACGCGCTGTCCGACCGGCTGCGCGAGCGCGCCGAGCGCATCGTGGCGGCCGCACGGGACGAGGGCTCCGGCGAGTTCGTCACGGAGGTGGCCTGCGAGCTGCCCTTGCAGGCCATCGCCGAGCTGCTCGGCGTGCCGCAGGAGGACCGCGGGAAGCTGTTCACGTGGTCGAACCAGATGCTCGGCTACGACGACCCCGACTACAACACCGACGAGGAGACCGCGTCGGTGGAGATCCTGTCGTACTCGATGGAGCTGGCCGCCGAGCGGCAGAAGTGCCCGATGGACGACATCGTCACCAAGCTGATCCAGGCCGACCTCGACGGCCGCGGCCTGAACCAGGACGAGTTCGGCTTCTTCATGATCCTCCTGGCCGTGGCCGGCAACGAGACCACCAGGAACGCGATCACGCACGGCATGATGGCGCTGCTCGACAACCCGGACCAGTGGGAGCTGTACAAGGCGGAGCGGCCGAAGTCGGCGGTCGAGGAGATCGTCCGGTGGTCCACGCCCGTGACGTGCTTCCAGCGCACCGCGACGCACGACACCGAGGTCGGCGGGCAGCCCGTACGCAAGGGCGAGCGGGTCGGCATCTTCTACGCCTCGGCCAACAACGACACGGACGTCTTCACCGACCCGCACCGCTTCGACATCACCCGCGACCCGAACCCGCACCTCGGGTTCGGCGGCAACGGCGCGCACTACTGCCTGGGCGCGAACCTGGCCCGCATGGAGATCGACCTGATGTTCAACGCGATCGCCGACGGCATGCCGGACATCGTGCGTACGGGCGAGCCCCGGAGGCTGCGATCCGCGTGGATCAACGGCATCAAGGAGCTGCCCGTACGCTACGGCTGAGGCTCAGACGCAGCCGTCGTACGCGACGTCCGTCGGGGTGGGCGTGATCGTGCCGGACGCGGTTCCCGCCGACAGCGACGCGGCGACGTCGTTCTGGGGGCAGCGGCCCGCGGCCGTGGTGTGCACCCAGCGCATGTCGTTGCCGCTGACCTTGGTGTCGAGCATGCCGCTGACACCGATGCCGGTGGCCACCCGGGCGCTCTGCGTTCCCGTGGTGTTGCCGGACATCTCGGCGCCGGTGCCGGTGTTGGACTTCGCGCCGAACCACGCGCGCGTGCCGTCCACCAGGCCGACCTCGTAGTGGGTCGTGGGGCTGGTCCAGATGGTGTTGCCGGTGAAGGACGCGCCCTCGAAGCCGACCTTCCGCACCGGGTCGGCGGACAGCGGGTCGAAGCCCATGCCGCCGAACGCGGAGTTCCCGGCGTTGAGAATGGTGTTGCCGGTGACCTTCGACTGCTGCGGCACCACCGTGCTGCCCACCACGGGTTGCGACCGGTACACCACGATCGGCACGTCGGAGGCGTCCACCACCTCGTTCTTGGTGATGCTGGTGTGCTCGCAGGTGGCCGCGATGCCGTCGCTCCAGGTGTTCGCGGTGAAGTGGTCGCTGGAGTACGCCGTGATCAGGTTGCCGCTGACGGTCGCCTTCTGGCATCCGAAGCCGTCGAAGGCGCCGAGGACGTAGACGGCCTGCGGGCCCGCGGAGTCGGTGACGCGGCTGTCGGTGACCGCGGTGCCGTCGCCGCCCTCGAGGACGACGCTGTCGCGGCTGGCGGCGGAGTTGCCCGGGTCGCCGCGCGCGCCGTCGACCCAGAGGTTCGTGAGCTTGGCGCCGCCGGCGAGCTCGACCAGCCGGTCGTTGAAGGCGCTCGCGCGCACCAGGCGGCCCATGTCGGCGTAGTGGCGCGGGTCGGGGGTGCCGGTGGTGGCCAGCGTGACGCCCGCGGGGATGGTGAGCCGCGAGTCGAGGCGGACCACGGCGCGCTTGGCGAGGTAGACGGTGCCGCCCTTGGGCGTGGCGTCCAGCTTCTTCTGCAGGTCGGCCTGGGTGCCGGTGAACCCGGTGCCGGAGGTCGGCAGGGCGAGGGCGGGCGTCGTGCCGAAGTGGTACGAGGCGCCGGCCGCGTCGTACGCGCCGCTGCAGATCGTCGGGACCATCCGGGTGAACTCGTCGCTGCCGAAGAACTTGTCGACGACGGTCGCCCAGGACATGCCGTTGGCGAGCTGGCTCATCCAGTTGTCGAACCCGGCCTGGTCGGGCTCGTGGTTCAGCGAGCCGCGGTAGAGCGTGTAGACCTTCGCGGCGTTGTCGTAGCCGAGGTTCGCGTACTCCGATGAGGTGTAGAGCGACTTCCCGACGTTGGCGAGCGTGGTGGCGTTGCAGCCGTCGGACGTGAAGTACGCCGCGTCGCCCTGCCAGCCGGCCTGGTCGGGCGCCCGGCCCAGCGCCTCGGTGTACTGCTTCGCGATGAACTGGCCCGGGACGTAGCCCGAGGCGGCGTGCGCGACGGCCGCCGGCGCCAGCGCCAGCACCGCGGCGCCGATCAACCCCGCGGCGCCGAACCTGCGTATCCCCACGTGAACCCCCGTTTCGTGGTCAAAGTCCGATGATCATAGCGAAGTGGTTCGCGTACGGAGAGGAGTCGGGCGATTTCCTACGCGGACAGCGGCAGCGACGACGCCGTACGGCCGGCCGACTTCGGCGCGGACGGCACGACCAGCGGGGTGCCGGTCTCGGGGTCGGGGATGATCCGGCAGGCCAGCCCGAAGACGTCCGCGACGAGGTCGGCGGTGACGATGTCGCGCGGCGGGCCCTCCGCGACGATCCGGCCGGCGCGCATCGCGATCATGTGGGTGGCGTAGCGGCACGCCTGGTTGAGGTCGTGCAGGACGGCGACGAGCGTACGGCCGTGCCGCACGTTCAGGTCCGCGCACAGGTCGAGCACCTCGACCTGGTGGGCGACGTCGAGGAACGTCGTCGGCTCGTCGAGCAGCATGATCGGGGTCTCCTGCGCCAGCACCATCGCCAGCCACACCCGCTGCCGCTGGCCGCCGGACAGCTCGTCGACGGCGCGGTCGGCCAGGTCGGTGATGCGGGTGGCCTCCATGGCCCCGGCGACCGCGGTCTCGTCCGCGTGCGACCACTGCCGCAGCAGGTGCTGGTGCGGGTAGCGGCCGCGGGAGACGAGGTCGGCGACGGTGATGCCGTCCGGCGCGGTGGACGACTGCGGCAGCAGCCCGAGCCGCCTGGCCACCTGCTTGGCGGGCTGCGAGGTGATCACGTGGCCGTCCAGGTAGACCGCGCCCGTACGCGGTTTGAGCATGCGGGACAGGCCGCGCAGCAGGGTCGACTTGCCGCACGCGTTGGGGCCGACGATCACGGTGAGGGAGTTGTCGGGGATCGTGACGCTGAGATCCTCGACGATCACCCGCTGGTCGTAGGACAGGCTCACGCCGTCCGCGTGCAAGGCGTCGGTCATCGTACGGTCCTCCTCGGTTGTCACCCGCGGCCCTTTCGCCGTTCGCGGAACAGGAGCCAGGCGAGGTAGACGCCGCCCACCGTCACGGTCATGACGCCCACCGGGAGCTGGGTGGGCGCGAACAGGCGCTGCGCGGCCAGGTCGCTGAGCACGAGCAGCAGCGCGCCCATGCAGGACGCGGAGGCCAGGCCGACGCTCGGCGCGCCCGTCACGCGGCGGGCCACCTGCGGGGCGGCCAGCGCGATGAACTGGACGGGGCCGGCCGCCGCGACCGCCACCGCCGTCAGCACGGTCGCGGCGGCGAGCAGCACGATGCGGGACCGTTCCACGTTGACGCCGAGGCCGCGCGCGGTGTCGTCGCCCATCTCCAGCATCCGCATGCGGCTGCCGTACGACAGGGCCAGCGGCATCAGCACGACGAGCGCGATGGCCACCGGCACGACGTTCTCCCAGCCGCTGCCGTTGAGGCTGCCGGTCTCCCAGACCTGCGCGCGCTCGGCGTCGTTGATGTCGGCCTTGAGGATCAGGTAGCGGTTGACCGCGACGAGCATCGCGGACAGGCCGATGCCGATGAGCACGAGCCGGTAGCCCTGCACGCCGTTGCGGTACGCCAGGACGTACACCAGCGCCACCGTGAGCAGGCAGCCGACGAGCGAGCTGACGGCGATCTCCAGGGCGGAGCCGCCGAGCACGAGGATCTGGATGAGCGCGCCGGTGGCCGAGCCCTGCGTGAAGCCGATGACGTCCGGGCTGCCCAGCGGGTTGCGCGACAGGCTCTGGTAGACCGCGCCGGCCATGCCGAACGCGGCGCCGATCAGCAGCGCGGACAGCACGCGCGGCAGCCGGAGCGTCATGACGATGAAGGTGTCCGCCTGCTCGCCGTGCCCGACCAGCGCCTTCAGTACCCGGTCGGGCGTGATCGGGTAGTCGCCCGTGCCGAGCGCCACCACGGAGACCGCGAGCGCGGCCACGACGATGCCGGCGCAGGCCAGCGCGGCGCGGCGGTCCACACGTACGGACACGTGGCGGCCTGCGCGCAGCACCGCCTGCGGGACCCGGACATCCGTGGGCGCGCTCATGGGCGTCCCTCCCTGTGGGGACGATGCGGCCCGGTGGGGAAGGGCGGTGTCAGTAGGCATGTGCGGGCGTCTATGAGCGGACCCGGGGCGGTATACCGTGCGTCGGGGGTTCCGGGGAGGCTCGGCCCCCCGGACCAGCACTGCGCGCTCACAGTTGCGCCAGCTTCCTGCGCCGGATCAGCGCGATGAACACCGGCGCCCCCACGAACGCGGTCACGATGCCGACCTGCAGCTCGCCCGGCCTGGCCAGGACGCGGCCGAGGACGTCCGAGCCGAGCAGCAGCACCGGGGAGAGGACCAGCGCGTACGGCAGCACCCACCTCTGGTCGGGGCCGGTGATGGCGCGGACGATGTGCGGCACGGTGAGGCCGACGAACGTGATCGGCCCGGCCGCCGCGGTGGCCGCGCCGCACAGCAGCGTGACGGCCAGCATGCCGACGACCCGGGTGCGGCCGATGTGTGCGCCGAGGGCCTGCGCGGTGTCCTCGCCGAGCGCGATGGCGTTCAGCGGGCGGCTCAGCAGCAGCGCCAGCACCATGCCGACCACCAGGAACGGCGCGACCTGGCCGACCGTGCCGAGGTCGCGGCCGCTGAGCGCGCCGACGTTCCAGAAGCGGTACTGGTCGAAGGTGCGGGGGTCGAGCAGGATGATCGCGGTGATGACGCCGGTGAACACGGCGGTGATCGCGGTGCCGGACAGCGCGAGCCGTACGGGCGTCGCGCCGCCGCGGCCGGACGCGCCCACCGCGTAGACGACCAGCGTGGCGATCGCCGCGCCGGCGAGGGCCATCCAGACGTACGCGTTGATGTTCCGCATTCCGAGGAACGCCATGCCGAGCACCACGGCCAGCGAGGCGCCCGCGTTGACGCCGAGGATGCCGGGGTCCGCGAGGGGGTTGCGGGTCAGTGCCTGCATGAGCGCGCCCGCGAGGCCGAGCGCGGCGCCGACGCCGAGCCCGAGGAGCGTACGCGGCACCCGGAGGTCGCGGACGATGATCGCGTCGGGCGAGGACCCGCCGTGCGCCAGCCCGTCGATCACGGTGTGCAACGGCATCGCCTTAGCCCCGACCGCCAGGCTGAGCAGGACCACCACCAGCAGAACGCCAAGCGCTGCGACAAGCGCGGCCGTACGCACCACACCCGTACGCCCCCGCCGCTGCCGCGCCCCCGACCCGCGCACCGGCGCGTCAACGCTAGCGGCCATAATCCCGCCCAACCCCCAAGCTCCTAGTCAACAATCCAGGTAAGGCTAACCTAAGTCCCCAACCCCCCGAAACCCCACCCCCACCACCCTGCAACCGCCCTCCCCACACCCCCTTCAAGCTCCCGGCCCCGCTCTTCCTCGCCTTCCGGGGCCTCGCGTCCTTCCGACCCCTGGCCCTGCACCCATCCGGCCCCTGCCTCCTCCCGGCACCCGGTACCCCGCCACCTCTCGTGCCCGACCTCTGGCCCGTGCCCCGCCCCCACCCCGTGCCTGTGCCCGTGCCCGTGCCTGTGCCGAGCCGCATGCGGTGCTCGCGGCAGTGCCGCGCCCGGCGCCGCCGCCTCATCCCCGTCCCCGTGTACGGGCTCCCGCCCTCGCCACCCGCTCCGTGCCCTGGCTTGTGCTCGCGCCTATCGCTACGCGGGTGCTCGTGCCTGCGCCCCGCCCGTGTCTCGCGGCGTCATGTGTCCCTCGCGCGCCCGTGCTGTACGCCCTGTGGCCCACGGGCGCACGTGCCTGGATCCGGCGTTTCGCTTCAAGGCGGTGAGGGGGCTGGGGAGGGGGCGGCGCCCCGTGCCCCGGTCCGGTGTCCCCGCGCGCGCACGCCCGGGTTCCGGTTCTGCGCTTCGAGGCCTTGAGGATGGGGAGGGGGGCGCGGCCCCGTCCCGTGCCTGGCCTCGTCCCCGTACCGTGCCGGTCCTGTGGCCTCCCGCCACAGGCCTGTGCCTGGGCCGGTGTTCTCGCTCCAAGGCCGTGAGGAGGGGGTGTGGCCTCGCGGCCGTGCCTTGCCCCGTACGGGTTTCGTGCGTCCGGGCCTGGTCCTGGTGCTTCGCCGGGCCGCTGGGGAGGGGGAGGGGGTGCTGTGGCCCCGCGCTCGTGTCTCGCCCGGTGCGGGTTCTGTGCGTCCGGGCCTGGGTCTGGTGCTTCGCCAAGCCGCTGGGGAGGGGGTGTGGCCTCGCGCCGCGCCTTGTCCGGTATGGGTGTTCGTGCTTCCGCGCTCGGGTTCTGGCGTCTCTGGGCCGAGGCAGAGGGGCTGGGGGAGGGGGCGCGTCTCCGCTCGCGCCCGGGGCTGTGCTTCGCTGCGGGGTCGGGGAGGGGACGGCTGGCTTTGGGGGTGGGTTGTGGTGGCGGGGCTCACGCGTGGTGTGCGGGTGTGCGAGGCTCGGCCACGAAACGGTTGAGATCGGGAGTCTTGGATGTCTGTGGCGCAGGGTTTTCCGGTGTCGTATCCGCCGGGTCGGCGTCGGGTGAACCTCGTGGGCGGGGTGGTCGCGGCTGCTCTCGCGGGGTGTACGGCGATCGCGCTGGTGTGGTTCGTTTTTGCGAACGTGTTGATCGGGGGGTCGTTCGCGGAGTGGTCGTTCGCGGTGTGGGAGGACGTCGTGGCGGGGCTGGTCGCGGCGGCGGGGCTGGTGGTGCCGGCCGGGTTTCTGCTCGCGCGGCGCGTCTGGGCGGCGTGGACGCTGTTCGGGCTGTCCCTGCTGTACGTGGTGGTCGCCGTCCTCGTGCCGATGCCGCCGGGCACGAGCTTCGGCGCCCATCTCCACTTCGTGCTCGGATTCCAGCACAGCAACGGGATCTCGATCGGGCTGGCCATGGTGTTCGGGGCCCTCACGGCGGTCGCCGCGGTGATCGCCGCGGTGGTGCGAACGCCGCGGCGCTGACCCCGCCGTCCGCATCGGACGCGGTCGCGGTGAGGGGAGTGGAGCCCGTGCCCCCGCCCGGCGCCGGGTTCCGGGGCCGGGCGGGGCGCGTGTGCGGCGCTAGGGGCGCGGGACGGGGCGGGGCCGGAGACGCTAGGCCGTGATGTACGTCAGGTTGTCGTCGCCGGGGGTGCGTTGGGCGTGGCCGCGGATTTCCAGGGTGCGGAGGTGGGCGGCTGCCTCTCCGGCGGCCATGCGGCGTTGGAGGACGGGCATCTGGTCCCAGGGGCGGCGCCAGTGGAGTTGGGACGTGGCGGACCAGAGGGACAGGGGGGTCTCCGAGAGGAGGGCGCGGAGCTCGGTCAGGCGTTCCTCGTGGTGGGCGATGATCTCGGTGGCGCGGTCGGTCACGCCGTGGAACTCGCGGCGGTGCGCGGGGAGCGCCTCGTCGACGCCCAGCTCCGTCAGGCGGGTCTGGGAGGCCAGGAAGTCGGTGAGGGGGTCGATGCCGGGCTGGTCGTACGGGTACAGGCCGACGTGCGGGGTGATCCTCGGGAGCAGGTGGTCGCCGGTGAACAGGCGGCCCGCGCCGTCCCTCCCGGCGTCCTCCAGCATCAGGCACAGGTGGCCGGGGGTGTGGCCGGGCGTCCACAGCGCGCGCAGCTTGCGGCCGGGGAGGTCGAGCAGGTCGCCGTCGACGGGCTCGCGGTCGGGGATCGCCGGGGGCTTCATGCCGCGGTCGAGCTCGGAGTACGCCTCGACCTCCTCGTCTGACGCGCCCGCGCGGCGCAGCCCCATCGACTCCCACTTCTCCCCGGACTTCACGGCCTCGTGGAACCTCCGGACCTGGGCCGCGTCCGCCGGATGCATCGCGATCCAGGCGTCGGAGTTCTCCTTGACGAGGGCGTTGAGGCCGGAGTGGTCGGGGTGGTGGTGCGTGATCACGACGCCGTACACCCGGTCGATGGACGTGCCGAGCGCGTGCAGCCCGTCGTTCAGGCCGCGCCACGCCTCGGGCGCGTTCCAGCCCGTGTCGATCAGCACCGGGCCCGAGTCGGAGTCGAGGACGTACACCAGCGTGTAACCGAGGGGGTTGTTCGGGAAGGGCACCGCGATGCTGGCGATGCCGTCCCCGAGGTCTCTCGGCTTGCCCAGCTCGATGTCCGGCTCGCTCACGCGTCCCACCCCGATCCTGAAGAAATATGCACGACGCAGATGATATCCGGCCGCGAATTACCTACAGAATCCCGCTCGGTACTTCGCTGTTAACAACTGGTCGCGCCGCGTTCAGCGCTCCAGGATCGTGGCCGTCGACAGGGCGCCGCCCGCGCACATCGTGACCAGCGCGGTCGTACGGTCGGACCGCTCCAGCTCGTGCAGCGCCGTGGTGACCAGCCGGGCCCCCGTCGCGCCCACCGGATGGCCGAGCGCGATGGCCCCGCCGTTGACGTTGACCCGCCCCATGTCGGGTTCCAGGACCCGCGCCCAGGACAGGACGACGGACGCGAACGCCTCGTTGATCTCCACGAGGTCGACGTCGCCCAGCGCCATGCCGGCCGCGCCGAGCGCCTTGCGCGTCGACTGGATCGGGCCGTCGAGGTGGTAGTACGGCTCGGCGCCGACCAGCGCCTGCGCGCGGATCCGGGCGCGCGGCGCGAGCCCGGCGGCGCGCGCGGCGTCCTCGCTCATCAGCAGGACGGCGGCGGCGCCGTCGGAGATCTGGGACGACGTGCCCGCCGTGTGGATGCCGTCGCCGAGAACCGGTTTCAGTCCGGCCAGCGCCTCGCGGGACGTCTCGCGCAGCCCCTCGTCGCGGCCGATCGTGCGGAACTCGCCGGTGGCCGCGCCCTCGGAGTCGAGGACCGGCGCCTCGATGGGCGCGATCTCCCGGGCGAACCGCTCGTCGGCCCACGCTTTCGCGGCGAGCTGCTGCGAGCGCAGCCCGAACGCGTCGGTGTCGTCGCGCGTAATGCCGCGGCGCCCGGCGATCCGCTCGGCCGCGGTGAACTGGTCGGGCAGGTCGATGGCCCAGTCGTCCGGGCGCGGGTTGTCGGGGTAGACGTTGCGGCCGAGCGGCACGCGGGTCATCGCCTCGACGCCGCATCCGATGGCCACGTCGACCACGCCGGCCTCGATCAGCGCGGCCGCCAGGTGCACGGCCTGCTCGCTGGACCCGCACTGCGCGTCGACGGTCGTCACGCCCGTTTCGTACGGCAGCCCGGCGTACAGCCAGGCGTGGCGCCCGATGTGGCCGCCCTGCTCGCCGGCCTGCGTCACGCAGCCCGCGAACACCTGCCCGACGCCCGCCGCGTCGATTCCCGCGCGCGCGACCACGGCGTTCATGGTGTGCGCGAGCAACTCCACCGGCTTCAGCCCGGCGAGCGCGCCGCGCCGCCGCCCGATCGGGGTCCTGACCGCTTCGACGATCACCGCGCGCGCCATCGGTCCTCCCTCGTACGTTCCACCGTCACGTCAAACTGTAACTCGTTCTAGTTACGGGGGAAACGCTCAGAAGTCCTCAAGTAGGCGGTCGGCGGCGACTTCCAGGCGCCGCTGGATCTGCTCGATCGTGGCGTGGCCCTTGAGGATCTCCAGCAGCTCCATCACCCACACGCTGGACAGCGCGCCGGCCAGCGCGGTCTGCCGGTCGCCGACGGAGTCGGCGTCGCCGGCCGCGACGCGCAGCAGCATGCGGGTCACCCGGTCGCCGAAATCGGTCTCGACGCTGGACAGGATGAGCGAGCGCACGAGCGCGTCGGCCAGCTCGGGCTCGCGCATCAGCCCGCGGGTGGCGCGGACGAGGAGGTCGACGGCGCGGCGGGCGGGCGTCTTCGCCTTCGGCGGGCGCCGCTCGATGCTCGTCTCCAGGAGGTCGAGCTCCTCGGCGACGACCGCGACGACGAGATCCATCTTCGAGGGGAAGTAGCGGTACAGCGTGCCGAGCGCGACGCCCGCGCGCTCCGCGACCGTACGCATCTGCATCGCCTCGACGCCGCCGCGCGACGCCAGAGCGGCCGCTGCCTGCACGATGCGCTTGCGTCGTTGGTGCTGGCTGCGTGCGCGCACGCCGGCCGGCGGCTGAACGGTCACCGAGATGTCGCCCTCCGTATCCGGGTACGCGCCGAACGATTGCGCGCGTACCGTGACGCCTCCCGTGGAACACGTTACTTGACTACCCGTGCGTACGCGCATGACCGGTGGACGTGCCGTGCGCCGAGGGGTGATATTCGAGGTACGCGGGGGAAATCCGGAACCGCGGCCAACGGGCCGATCTCTGGACAGATACTAGAATGCGTTCTAGTTTCGCTCCAGGAAGCCGATCCGGCACGGGAGGCGCGGAGATGGCCGAGGAGCCGCGAACGGTCGCCGACCTGCTGGCCGTCCGGGCCGGGGACGACCGTCCCGGGCTGCGCTTCGAGTCGGCGGCGTGGACGTGGCGGGCGGTCGTCGCGGAGTGCGGGCGCCGCGCCGCCTGGCTGCGCGAGAACGCGCCGCACGACCCGCCGCACATCGCCGTCGCGCTCGACAACATCCCCGAGATGGTGTTCCTGATCGGCGGCGCGGCCCTTTCCGGCCACGTGATCGTCGCGCTGAACACCACGCGCGGCCCGGACGACCTGGCCCGCGACGCGGCGGCCACCGACTGCGGCCTGGTGCTGTACGAGCCCGCGCACGCGGAGGCGGCCGTACGCGCGGCGTCGGCGTGCGGCGCCGAGGCGGTCGACGTCACCGGCGGCGCGTACCGGGCTGAGGTCGCCGCGGCGGATCCCGGGACGGTGTCCGCCGAGGTCACGCCGGTGACGCCGGTGATGCTGATCTTCACGTCCGGCACCTCGGGGCGGCCGCGCGCGGTCCGCATCACGCACCGCAAGCTGGTCGTGCCCGGCGTGAGCCTCGCGCCGATGACCGGCACGTCCGTCTACGCGCCGATGCCGCTGTTCCACTCCGGCGCGCTGATGGCCGCGGTCGCGCCCGCGCTGGCCGGCGGGGCCACGCTGGTGCTGCGCCGCAGGTTCTCCGCGTCCGCGCTGGTCGACGACGTCCGCGCGTACGGCTGCACGTACCTGCACTACGTCGGCAAGGCGCTGTCGTACGTCCTGGCCACACCGGAGCGCCCCGACGACGCGGACAACCCGCTGCGGGTGGCGTTCGGCAACGAGGGGTCGGCGGCGCTGCAGGACAGGTTCGCGCGGCGGTTCGGCTGCCGGGTGATCGACGCGTTCGGCTCGACGGAGACGGCCGTGAGCATCAGCCCCGACCCCGCCGCGCCGCCCGGCGCCCTCGGCCGCCTGCCGCCGGAGGTCCAGGTGTGCGACCCGGCGACCGGGAAGCCGTGCCCGCCCGCCAGGTTCGACGCGTCCGGCCGGCTGCTGAACGCCGAGGAGGCCATCGGCGAGCTGGTCAACGTCACCGGCGCGGGCCTGTTCGACGGCTACTACAACGACCCGGACGCCGACGCGCTCCGCCTGCGCGACGGCCGCTTCCACAGCGGCGACTTCGCGTACGCCGACGCCGACGGCTTCTGCTACTTCGCCGGCCGCGAGCTGGACCGGCTGCGGGTGGACGGCGAGAACCTGTCGGCGGTGCCGATCGAGGACGCGCTGCGGCGCTTCCCCGGGGTGGTCGAGGCGGCCGTGTACGCGGTGCCCGACGTGGCCGCGGGCGACCAGGTCATGGCGGCGCTGGTGCTGTCCGGCGCGTTCGCGCCCGCGGACTTCGCCGCGCACGTACGGGACCTGGCGCCCAAGTCCGTCCCGAGGTACGTACGGATCTGCGCCGCGCTGCCGCAGACGGCGTCGCACAAGATCCTCAAGCGCCGCCTGGCCGCTACCGCCTGGCGCACCGGGGACCCGCTCTGGCACCGGCCGGGGCGGGCGCTCGCGTACGAGCACCTGACGCCGGAGTCCGCGGCCCGCCTGGACTCCGAGCTGTCCGCCAACGGCCGTGGCCACCTGGTGGGCCGGACCGAGTAACGGGAGGAATGGGGCGCATGGACTTCAGCCTGGACGAGGCCGCCGAGGAGCTGCGCGGGCTCGCGGCGAACGTGCTGGACACGGAGGCGTCGGCGGAACGCGTCGCGGAGCACGCGGGCTCCGGCGCCGCGTACGACGAGGCCGCGTGGCGCGCGATGGGCGCCGCCGGGCTGCTCGGCGCCTGCCTGCCGGCCGAGGCGGGCGGCGACGGGCTCGACGCGGTGGCGCTCGCCGTGCTGCTGCGCGAGACCGGGGCGCGGGTGGCGGCGGTCCCGGCGTTCGCGACGCTGGCCCTGGGCGCCGCGCCGATCACCGCGCACGGCACGGACGCGCAGCGCGCCGCGCTCGCGGACGTCGCCGAGGGCGCGATCCTCACCGCCGCGCACCGCGAACCCGGCGGGCTGGATCCGGCGGCGCCGCACACGACCGCGCGTGCGGACGGCGCGGGCTACGTGCTCGACGGCGTCAAGACCGCCGTGCCGTACGCCGCGCAGGCCCGGCACGTCCTCGTACCGGCGCGGGTGGAGGGCGCCGGTACGGGGGTGTTCCTCGTGGACCCGAACGCCGCGGGCGTGAGCCTCGGCGAGCATCCGACCGGCACGGCGTCGCCGGCGTACCGGATGGGCCTCGACGGGGTGCGGGCCGCCGCGGGCGACCTGGTGGGCGCGGCGGACGGGGCCGCGGCGGTCACGCTGCGCCGGTACGCGCTCGCCGGGATCGCGGCTACCGCGTCGGGCGTGCTCACCGGCGCGCTGCTGCTCACGACGACGCACGTCAAGGCGCGCGAGCAGTTCGGGCGTGCGCTCGCCCAGTTCCAGGCGGTCACGATGCGGGTCGGCGACGTCTACATCGCGCTGCGCGCGCTCGACGCCGCCATGTGGGGCGCGGTCTGGCGGCTCGCGCAGGGCGATCCGGACGCCGACGACCTGCTCGCCGCCGCCGCGTACTGCGTCACCGACGACATGGCGGCCGCGCTGTACGCCTGCCAGCACCTGCACGGCGGCCTCGGCGTCGACGTCACGTACCCGCTGCACCGGTACTTCGCGTACGGCAAATACCTGTCCCACCTGCTCGGCGGACCCGAGGCGTCGCTCGACGCGTTGGGCGCCCTGGCGACGGCGAGGAGCTGAGCCGCATGTTCATCGACCTGACCGACGAGCAGAAGACGCTGCGCGACGACCTGCGCGCGTACTTCTCGACGCTGATGACCGACGACGAGCGGGCGCGGCTGGCCAAGGACTCCTTCGGCGAGATGTACGCCGAGAT
Source organism: Streptosporangiaceae bacterium (assembly GCA_036502625.1). GTDB lineage: Bacteria > Actinomycetota > Actinomycetes > Streptosporangiales > Streptosporangiaceae > DASXYG01. Next base: position 35,605 of record DASXYG010000118.1, on the reverse strand, counting down.
CGTGCGCCGCATGGGCCGCGACGGGTGGCTCGGGCTCGGCTGGCCGAAGGAGTACGGCGGGCACGGGCTGGGGCCGATCGCGCAGCAGATCTTCGTCAACGAGGCGACCCGGATGGAGATCCCGTACCCGCTGGTCACGCTCCAGACGGTCGGGCCCACGCTCCAGCGGTACGGCACCACGGCGCAGAAGGACCTCTTCCTGCCGCGCATCCTCGCCGGGGACGTGCACTTCGCGATCGGCTACAGCGAGCCGGGCGCGGGCACCGACCTGGCGGCGCTGCGCACGACCGCGGTCCGCGACGGCGACGCGTACGTGGTCAACGGGCAGAAGATCTACACCTCAGGCGCGCACCACGCCGACTACATCTGGCTGGCCTGCCGTACCGACCCCGGCGCCGAGCGGCACAAGGGGATCTCGATCCTCATCGTCGACTGCCGCGACCCCGGGTTCTCGTGGACGCCGATCGTCACCGCGGACGGCTCCCACCACACGAACTCCACCTACTACCAGGACGTACGGGTGCCGGCCGACATGGTCGTGGGGGAGGTGAACCGCGGCTGGGAGCTCATCGTGAACCAGCTCAACCACGAGCGGCTGACGCTCGGGCCCGCCGGGAACATCGGCCACCTGTACGACCGGTTCGCCCGCTGGGCGCGCACCTCGACCGGCCCGGACGGGGGGCCGCTGGAGGAGGAGCCCGCCGTACGGCGCGCGCTCGGCCGCGTGTACGCGTACCTCCGCGTCAACGAGCTGCTGAACTGGCAGGTCGCGGCCGGCATCGACACGGGATGGCTGGGCGCGCCGGACGCCTCGGCGAACAAGATCTACGGCTCCGAACGGCTCCAGGACGTCGGCCGCATCGTCGGCGACATCCTCGACCGCTACGGCGACCCCGGGGACCCGCAGACCCGCGACCTGATCGCCCGCGTCGACGCCGGCGCCAAGGGTGCGCTGGTCATGACGTTCGGCGGCGGGGTGAACGAGGTGCAGCGGGAGCTGATCGCCACGCTGGGGCTCGGTCTGCCCCGTGCACCCAGGTGAAGGAGACCGATGACGCAGGAGAACGCCCGGGAACGGGTCATGGCGCTGGCGGAGCGGCTGGCGGCTAAGGGGGAGCAGCCGGGGCCGGACGCGGCCGATCCCGCGAACACGCCGATGATCCGGCAGTGGGTGCGGGCGCTCGGCGACGCGAACCCGGTCTACCTGGACGACGCGTCCGCCCGCGCGGCCGGCCACCCGGGAACCGTCGCGCCGCCCGCGATGGCCCAGGTATGGACGATGGGCGGCTACGGGCCGCCGCCCGGTGCCGCGCATGGCTCGCAGGGCGGCGTCGAGCGCGGGGTGGAGCGCGGGGTCGCGGGCGGCGTCGAGGCAGAGGTTGCGGGCGGCGTCGAGGCCGGGGTTGCGGGCGGCGTCGGGGGCGGGGTTGCGGGCGGTGTCGAGGCCGGGGTTGCGGGCGGTGTTGGGGGCGGTTCCGAGGGTGAGGGGGACGCCGGGGGGGCGGCGGAACTGCTCGGGTTGCTGGATGAGCTTGGGTTCACCGGGGTTGTGGCGACCAACTGCGATCACGTGTACGACCGGTATCTGCGGCCCGGCGAGACCGTGCGGTCGTCCGTGCGGATGGGCGAGGTCGTGGGGCCCAAGCGGACGGCCATGGGCGAGGGGTACTTCGTCACCTGGCACACCACCTGGTACGTCGGGGAGGAGCGCACCGCGCGGATGCTCTTCCGCGTCCTGAAGTTCCGCCCCGCCGGGGGTGGCGGCGCGGGGGCGGCCGCCCCCGCGGAGCGGGCGCCGTATCCGCTACGCCCGGCGATGAACCGGGACACCGCGTTCTTCTGGGACGGCGCGCGCGACGGCGAGCTGCGGATCCAGCGCTGTACGGGCTGCGGCGCGCTGCGGCACCCGCCGGGCCCGATGTGCCCCCGCTGCCACGCCACCGGCTGGGACCACGTCGTCGCGGCCGGGCACGGCGAGGTGGCGAGCTTCGTCGTGCACCACCATCCGCCGATCCCCGGCCGTACGACGCCGTTCGTGGTGGCGGTCGTGGCGCTGCCCGAGGGCGTCCACGTCGTGGGGAACGTCCTCGACGTGCCGCCCGAGGACGTGCGCGTGGGCATGCCGGTCGAGGTGACGTACGAGCGGGTGGACGACGACCTCGTCCTGCCGCAGTGGCGCCTCCGGCGCCCGGACCCGCGCCCGCCCGCCGAGGCCGGCGCGGGCGACCGGCTGCCCGACCTGGAGATCCCGCTGACCCGCAGCATGATCACCGCGTCCGCGCTGGCCACGCAGGACTACACGCCCCTGCACCACGACCCGGACATCGCCCGCGCGCAGGGCTCCGCGGACATCTTCCTCAACATCCTGACCTCGATCGGCCTGGTGGAGCGGTACGTCACCGACTGGGCCGGCCCCGCCGCCCGCGTCCACGCCATCGAGCTGCGCCTCGGCGCCCCCGCGTACGCGGGCGACACGCTGGCGTTCACCGGCGCGGTCACCGCCCGCGACGGCGACGCGCTGACCATCGCCGTACGCGGCGCCGACTCCCTCGGCGACCACGTCACCGCGACCGTTCGGATCACCACGGGGGAGGGGCAATGAGCCTGTCCGGCAAGGCGGCCATCGCCGGGATCGGCGCCACCGAGTTCTCCAAGGACTCCGGCCGTACGGAGCTCCAGCTCGCCGCGGAGGCCACGCTCGCCGCGCTGCGCGACGCCGGCCTGGAACCCGCGGACGTGGACGGGCTGGTCACCTTCGTCATGGACCCGACTGCGGAGATCGCGCTCGCCCGCGCCCTCGGCATGGGCGACCTGCGGTTCTTCGACCGCGTTGACTACGGCGGCGGCGCGGCCTGCGGCACCGTCCAGCACGCCGCCATGGCCGTGGCCACCGGCGTCGCCGACGTCGTGGTCTGCTACCGGGCGCTGAACGAGCGGTCCGGGCGGCGGTTCGGGCAGCCCAACGCCGCCGTCGCCGCCGCGCCGGACACCCAGGGCCTGGAGATGGCCTGGCACGTGCCGTACGGGCTGATGACGCCGGCCGCCTGGGTGGCCATGTTCGCCCGCCGCTACATGCACGCGTACGGCGCGACCAGCGAGGACTTCGGCCGCGTCACGGTCGCCGACCGCCGGCACGCCGCGACCAACCCGGAGGCCTGGTTCCACGGCAAGCCGATCACGCTCGCCGACCACCAGGAGTCGCGCTGGGTCGTCGAGCCGCTGCACCTGCTGGACTGCTGCCAGGAGAGCGACGGCGCGGTGGCCATCGTGGTGACCAGCGCCGAACGCGCCCGCGACCTGGCCGGAACACCCGCGGTGATCGCCGCGGCCGCGCAGGGCTCCGGCGCCGACCAGATGATGATGACCAGCTACTACCGCTCGGCCGGCATGGCCGGGCTGCCGGAGATGCGGCTGGTCGGCGACCAGCTCTGGCGCCAGTCGGGCATCGGCCCCGGCGACGTCGCCACCGCCGTGCTGTACGACCACTTCACGCCGTTCGTGCTGGTCCAACTGGAGGAGCTGGGGTTCTGCCGGCCGGGTGAGGCGCGCGACTTCATCGCCGGCGGCGCCATCGAGCTGGACGGCGGGCTGCCCGTCAACACGCACGGCGGCCAGCTCGGCGAGGCCTACATCCACGGCATGAACGGCATCGCCGAGGCCGTACGGCAGATCCGCGGCACGGCGGTGAACCAGGTCGCCGACGCCCGCCACGTGGTCGTCACGGCCGGCACGGGCGTCCCGACCAGCGGCCTCGTCCTGTCGGCGGGCGGATGACGTACGGCTCTGGTGAATCGCGCCGCGATGGCCTGTAATCGGGGGTGGAGCCGGCGAGGAGGACGCTGCTGTGATCACCCTGCGGGACATCGCCTACGTACGCTCCGGCGCGGCCGACCTCGACGCCGCCGTCCGGTTCGCGGTGGACGTCGTCGGGCTCGAACAGGTCGCCAGGGAGACGCGGCCGGACGGCGAGACCGCCTACCTGCGCGCCGACGCCCGCCACCACTGCCTGGCCTTCGTGCGCGGCGCGTCCGGCGTGCTGGCCTCCGCGTTCACCGTGCGCGACGACGACGCGCTCGCCGACGCCGAGACCGAGCTGGAGAAGGCCGGCCTGACCGTCGTGCGCGGCACGTCCGAGCAGGCGCGCGACCGCCGCGTGCGCGACTTCCTCGGCTTCGACGACCCCTGGGGCAACCGCGTCGAGCTGGCCTGCGACCAGGTGCCGCTGGCCCGCCCGGTCGCGTTCGCCCGCAACGCCGGCATCACGGAGTTCGGCCACCTGTGCCTGGACGCGCCGGACGTCCGCGAGGCGTACGCGTTCTGGTCGCGGCTGTTCAACGTCCGGGTCTCCGACTGGATCGGCGACCGCGCCGCGCTGCTGCGCTTCGACCCCGTCCACCACAAGCTGGCCGTCTTCCAGGGCGACCGCCCCGGCCTGTGCCACATCAACTTCCAGGTCGAGACGCTGGACGACGTGATGCGCGACTGGCGCTTCCTGGAGGCGGCGGGCGTGGAGATCGAGCAGGGCCCCGGCCGGCATCCGCAGTCCGGCGCGGTGTTCGTCTACTTCCAGGGGCCCGAGGGCCTGACGTACGAGTACTCCTACGGCGTGCGCCGCATCGAGGACGACGCGGCGTGGACGCCCCGCTGGTTCGACCCGGACGAGCCCGGCTCCATCGACATGTGGGGCGGCCCGACCAAGCGCGTCACGACCCAGTACCAAGTGAGGGCCTGACACCGCACGACCACCGACACGATGGGAGCACGATGCTGCGCGCGTTCGTCTTCGACCGGACGTCCGTCCTGGTACGGCACTGGTTCGAGATCGACCTCGGCGACTCCTCGATGGAGCACGGCGCCCGCCTGGAGCTGCGCCTGCTCGACCCGCAGGACCACCGCGGCACGGAGTCGGCGGCGCAGCGGTTCGTGCTCGACCGCCCGGTCTGGCGCGCCGACCTGTTCGACCGGCTGGGCGGCACACCCGGCGCGTTCGAGGCGGCCCACTACCACCCGACTTTCGCGGGGAACGAACCGTCCGGCCGCGTCTACCTGGACGAGGACCCCTGGACGTGGCTGCGCGGGCAGCTATCGGACCTCGCGGCGATGGGCGCGGCGGGCGGGGTGCCGTCCGCCGCGGGGATCGCCGACGACGCCGATGACGTACGCGACCACGCCGCGGAGATCGTCGCGGCCGCCCAGGGGCTCGCGCCCACCCGGTGCACGTCCAACGAGCGCTGCCACCGGTGGACCAGCGACGTGGCCGAGACCGTACGCCTCATGATCGCCACCACGCGGAGCCCGGAGCTGGTCGACACGGCGTACACCGGTCCGTGGGCGGCCCGGTGATCGGTGCGGGCCGCCCGTCCAGTTCGTGCCGTCCACATAAAGCGTGGTCCGGGCGGACATGCCGTCCGCCTTGGCATCGCAGACGACGACCTTGTCCCCGTTGGCGTCGTACTTCGCGTTTCCCCCCGCGGCGGACAGCATCGGGCTGTCCTTGCTGGCCGCCGCGCTGGCGGGGCCGATGGCCTCGTGACGTTATCCGGTTCGCATTTCCGTTCTCGTGGGACTTGAGCCGATCTTGAGCATGGCGAACTACCGCGCCGTACGCGTATGCCGTCCCGGTCTCAGGAGACCGGGCCGACCGGCTTCGTCGTCGGGGTCAGGACGGTCATGCGCAGCTCGTTCGGCGCCAGCGACAGCGTCTGGCCGGTGTACGACCCGGCCGTGCGCGGGGCGATCACGAACCGCTCGACCGGCTTGAGCTCGCCCGTGCTCGCGTCGCCCGGGATGCGGTAGCGGGTGACCAGGACGTTCTGCGTTTTGAACGCGCCCGTGAAGCCGGACAGCACGACGCGGGAGTCATACGACGCCGACTTCGTCCACTGGTAGTTCCACGACATCACGGCCACGTGCGAGGAGTCCGCCGCGGCCAGGCCGTACACCCCGATGCCGGCGGCGCTGAGCCGGTCCGACGTCGCGGTGTAGCGGGTGTTCGGCAGCATGGACTGCATCCGTACGGCGTTGTAGTACGGCCGGGCCGCGCCCGTGCCGGTGTCCGCGAACATCGACTTCCGGTCGTTGTCCGGGTGGTGCACCGTCCAGTTGAACGGCGTCACGCCCTTCTCGCCGAGGTACCAGTAGTGCAGCGCGGCGAGCCCGGCCGCCTGGATGTGGTAGTCGGCGTCGATGCCGAGGCTGGACGCGCGGGTGCCGGGGAACACGCCCGACTCGGTGACCAGCACGGGCAGCGAGCCGAGGTGGTGCGCGGTGAGCATCTGGTCGACCTTGGCGCGCTCGCCGGCCACCTGCGCGGGGTCCACCTTCTCCTTGTCCCAGGCGCCGGTGCCCGAGGTGTTGATCAGGTACTGGTGGTAGGAGATGAAGTCGAGCTTCTTGTTCTTGTCGGTGTCCGCGGCGTAGGAGTCGAGGAACTGGCCGATGCGCGCGGTCGTGAAGACGTCCGTGACCGGCCCGCCGATCTTGATCTTCGGTCCGGGCAGGCCCATCGCGTTGACCGCGTTCACCACCTGGTACGTGAACTTGTACTTCGGGTAGTAGGTCGCGATGTCCGGCTCGTTCTCCGACTCCAGGTACGCGATCGTCGGGTTATGCCGCTTGTACGCGGCCAGCATGTCCCGCTCGGCGGCGAACAGCGCCGTCCGCGTCATCGTGCCCTTGGTGACCAGCGGGTCGTAGTCGGAGCGCCAGTTCAGCACCAGCGACTTCGACCGCTTCGCGTACGCGTCGAGGTAGTCGTACCACTTGGCGTAGTCGTGCTTGCCGGTGCCCACGTCGTACGCCTGGTGGAACTCCAGCCACACGCGCGCCGCGCCCAGGTTCAGCGCGTCGAGATCGGCGTTGGTCGCCGCGCCGTACTTCCACGAGTTGGGCGTGGCCGACAGCTCGTGGCCGGGGTGGAACGGGAACCCGCCGAGGCTGTGCCCGAGGTCCACGCGGACCGTGCTGGCCGTGCCGGACGCCGCCATGGGCCGGGTGCCGGCGGGCGGGTCGTCGCGCACGGCGGACCTGTGCGGCCCGCCGGACCCGGACGCGCAGCCCGCGATCCCCGCGGCCACCGCGAGCACCGACGCCGTCGCGGCCATACGAACAAGACGGCCCACGGGCCCTCCCTCATGATCGGATATCCGGCCCGGAGACCGTACGGGCGCCCGCTTACATCGCGCTTACGCCGGGACCGGTCCCCGCGAGCGCGGCCACCATCGGTGGTGCCACCCCGCGGCCCGAGGAGGACCCCACATGACCGCCGTACGCCACGGCCTCACCCTGCTCACGGCGGCCCTCGCCCTCTCGGCCTGCGCCGGAGCGCCCGGCCCCGCGCCGAAGACGACCGCATCACCCAGTCCGTCCACCAGCGTCATCATGAAGAAGACGCCGCGGCCCAAGGCGCACACCCTGGGCTTCAGGATCACCGGCCACGGCACGATGCACATCACCTACACCGTCGACGGCGCGAAGACCGCGAAGACGGTCACCCTGCCCTGGCGGCGGACGATCCACCTCCCACCGCGCGCGGACGGCCACGACTGGCGCCTCAAGCTGTCCGGCGGCTACTCCACGTCCACCGTCGTGGTGTCCGTGGACGGCACCCCGATCAGCCAGAGCTCCTGCGCGGGCACGAACTGCAACGGAAGCCACTCCGGCTCCGTCGGCGACTGACTCACCGCACTCACCGCTCCGACTCCGCGACCACGGTCCGTACGTACGCCTGCGCGGGCGGGCCGTAGACCGCGTTCGCCCGGCCGATGCCGCGCCACACGTCGGGCAGCGGCCAGTCGTCCGGCAGCAGCTCCTTGGGCAGCCCCGGATCGCCGAGGGTGTCGAGCATGGGGGCGGTGGTCAGCTCGGCGAGCAGGGCCAGCGTGGCGGCGTCGGCGGGCGGGTCGCCGGCGTCGGCGGTCGCGGCGGCGAGCCGGTCGATGTGCCCGCGGTAGGCCGCGCCGAGCCCGGGGAGGTCCCACGCGGTGGCCGCGGCGGCGGCCGCCTCGGAGGGGTCGAGGGTGAGGCGGGCCCGCCGTACGTACGCGCCCTCCGGGCGGCGGTCCAGGACCTCGGACAGGGTGTCGGCGCGGTCGGCGAGCGCGATCAGCACGCCCTGCTGGAGCAGCCCGTAGCCCTGGAGCTGCGCGGCGCGGCGCAGCGCGTCGCGGAACGCGCGGTGGCGCTCGGGCACCTGGTAGAGCAGGGTGTGGAACGCGCCGTCCCACTCCGGCGTACGGCGGTCGGCGCCGGCCCGCACCCGGCGGAAGCCCGCGGCGAACCGGCCCGCGAGGCGGTAGTCGACCCGGCGGCCGCGCCGCGTGCCCGTCAGCTCGCCGGAGCGGCGCATCCGCGAGAGCAGCACCCGTACGGCCTCCGGGCGCACGCCGAGGTCGCCCATCAGCCTGGTCAGCGCCACCCCGGGCAGCTCCTCGCGGCCCGCGATGCCGTAAAGGAACGCTAAGGTTCCGGCGCTGCCTGCCGGACCCGGGATGCGCGACGCGACGTGTGACGCTACATTTGGGTTCACGTTCACGAGTTTACCTGTCACATATTAGGAAGGCGCCCAGCGAGATGGCCCCCTCATCGACCCCGTCCGCCGCCGTCCCCGCCGCGCCGCCCGCCCGGCCGCGCGGCAAGCCGCTCGACTACGCGATCAACTGGACGCCGACGATCATCTTCACGATCGTCCTGCCGTACCTGACGTACGGCCAGCTCACCGACCGGCACATCATGGGGGAGGTGCCCGCGCTGCTGCTCGCCGGCGCCTGGCCCCTCCTGGAGTCCCTCGCCATGCTGGCGATCCGCCGCAAGGTCGACGAGCTCGGCATGCTCGTGCTGATCGGCATGCTCGCCACCGCGGTCAGCATGGTGGCGTTCAACAGCCCCAGCATGCTGCTCGTCAAGGACTCCGGCGTCACCGGCCTCGTCGGGCTGGCGTTCCTGGTGTCGCTAGCCCTCCCGCGCCCGCTGATGTTCTACTTCGGCCGCAAGTTCGCGACCAACGGCTCCAAGGCCGCGGTGGCGTACTGGAACGGGCTGTGGCAGTTCGGCGGGTTCCGCCACACCCAGCGCGTCCTCACCGTCATCTGGGGCCTGGGCTTCCTGGCCGAGGCGGTCCTCCGGATCATCGTGGTCCTCTCCGGTGTCCTGCCCATCAAGACGCTCGTCCTGGTGTCGAGCATCTTCCCGTACGTGGTGCTGTGCGCCCTGATGGCGTTCACCTTCGGCTACTCCATGCGAAGCCAGCGCAAGTCCGCCGCCGCGATGGCCGCGACCGCGGAACTGAACCGCCTGAGCCAGGCCCGCTGACCGCACCGGCCCGCCTCCGCCGAGCGCGGGGGCGGGCCGGGGTCAGCCGGTCCAGTGGTAGAGGTGCTCGGGGCGGCCGGTGGTTCCGTACCGCAGGGTCATGCGGGCGGTGCCGGCCTGGGCGAGGCCCGCGAGGTAGCGCTGGGCGGTCGCGCGGGAGACGCCGAGCTCGGCGGCGATGTCCGCGGCCGAGCGCGGCGCCTCCGAGGTGCGCAGCGCGTCGGAGATCAGCTCGGCGGTGACCGGGGAGCGCCCCTTGGGCAGCGCGGGCCGGTCGCCCTCGTGCCGCAGCCGTACGGCGCGGTCGATCTCGTCCTGCCCCAGCCGCCGGTCCGGGGCGTCGAGCACGAGCCGGTAGCGCGCGTACGCGGCGAGGCGGTCCGCGAGCTGCTCCACCGTGAACGGCTTCACCAGGTAGTTCAGCGCCCCCCGCGCCAGTGCCGTCCGTACGGTGGCCGCGTCGGACGCCGCCGTCAGCATGATCGCGTCCACATCCACCGAGGCCAGCAGCTCAAGCCCCGACTCTCCCGGCAGATACGTGTCGAGCAACAACAAATCCACGTCCTGCCCAGCGAGAACCTCCCGGGCCTCGGCGGCCGTCCCCGCCGTCCCCACGACCCGGAACCCGCCCACCTGAGCCGCGAACTCCACATGCATCCGCGCCACCCGAAAGTCATCCTCAACCACAAGCACCCGAATCATGACCCACCCGCCCCCGGCACCCCCCGGAGCCCACCCCCAACCCCAGCGCCCCCTCCCCGCGGCCCGAAGCCCTCACGCGAGGCGCCGCCCCGCCCACCGAAACTCCGCGCAGGCGCCGCGGGATGCGCGCCCCCCGCACCCCCATCCCCGCGAGCCTCCACACGCTCGTCGCCACTCTGGTCTCGGGGATGCGCCCCCTCCGCGCCGTGCGGGGATCCCTGGTCCCCGTACGCTCCGGTGCTCTGGGCTCGGGGATGCGCGCCTTCCGCGACACTCTCGCCGTACGGGGTGCGGGAATCCCCGGCCGCCGCGCTGCTCTGGCCTAGGCCTCGGGGATGCGCGCCCTCCCCGCCGTGCGGGGATCCCTGGTCCCCGTACGCTCCGGCGCTCTGGGCTCGGGGATGCGCGCTCTCCGCGACACTCTCGCCGTACGGGGTGCGGGAATCCCCAGCCGCCGCGCCGCTCTGGGCCGGGCCTCGGGGATGCGCGCCCTCCCCGCCGTGCGGGGATCCCCGGTCCCCGTACGCTCCGGCGCTCTGGGCTCGGGGATGCGCGCTCTCTGTGTCGCTCGCGTCGTATGGGGCGGGCGTCCGGGTGAGCTCTCTCTCACTGCGCGGGGCGGGGGGCTGAGCGAACTCCCCATCGCTGCTCAGGGAGAGGGGGCCGCGCTCCCCGGACGCCTCGGCGCCCTGGGCTGGGGCTGGGGGCTCTGCGACCCCCTCGCCGTGCGGGGTGGAGGCGGTGGCGTGAACTCCGCGCTTCTCGCGCGCGCCGTGCCTGGTGCGAGGCTTCCCGCCCCCAGGTTGCGTGCGCTCTTCGCTGCTCTGGGATGGGCCTTGGGGGTGCGCCTCCTCCTCGGCGCCGTACGGGGTGGAATGAACCCCGCGCTTCTCCCGGGGGCCGCGTGAGGGTGTCCGGGGGAGGGGGTCGCGGTCCCCGGATGCCTCGGTGTCCTGGGGTGGGGGTGGGGGCTCCGTGCTCCCCTCGCCCTGCGGCGTGGAGGTGGTGAGGGAACTCCCGTGGCCACCCGGGGATGTGGGGCCGGGATGCGGGAGAGCCTCGGTCGCCCCGCGCGAGTCAAGAGTGGGGAGGTCGTCCCGTACGGATGGGTCGGGATCGGGGAGAGAGTCGCGTACGGGTGGGTCTGGTGTTGGGAGGGCGTCGCGTGCGGGTGAGCCCGGAGTGGCGAGCGAGTCGCGTGCGGGTGAGCCTGGTGTTGGGAGGGCCTCTCGTGCGGGTGAGCCCGGAGTGGGGGGATCGGCGGGGGTGGGGGAGGGCGGGGGAGGGGCCGTTGTGGGGTCGGGGGCTAGGACCGTGGGGAGTTTGGCGGTGAAGACGGCGCCTGTGGTGGCGTCGCCTGGGTTGGCTAGGTGGAGTTCGCCGCCTACGCTTTCCGCGGCCTGGCGGGAGAGGGCTAGGCCGAAGCCGTGGGAGTCGCCGGGGCGGGTGGTCACGCCCTCGTTGAAGATGGTGGGGACCAGGCGCGGGGGGATGCCGGTGCCGGAGTCGGCTACCGAGACGTGGAGGGTGGTGCCTTCCGAGAGGAGGTCGACCTCCACCCGGGCGGGGGTGCGGGTGCCCAGGCGGGCGGCCTCCAGGGCGTTGTCGACCAGGTTGCCGACCACCGTGGTGACCTCGACCGGGGCGACCACCGGGGTGGGCACCCAGCACACTGGGCTCGCCTCCAGGAGCACCCCGTTCTCGCGGGCCACGGCGGACTTCGCGGACAGGAACGCCTGGAGGTGGGGGTCGCGGATGGCCTCCGTGTCGACCAGCGCGCCCGGCACCGGCCCGTCGGACAGCGCGTGGACGAACTCCACCGCCTCCGTGTGATGCCCGGTCTGGAGCAGCCCGGCCAGCGTGTGCAGGCGGTTGGAGAACTCGTGGCGCTGCGCCCGCAGACCGTCGGTCAGCGAGCGTACGGCGTCCAGCTCGCGGGTGAGGTTCTCCAGGTCCGTACGGTCGCGCAGCGTCAGCACCCCGCCGAGGTCGCGCCCGTCGCGGCGCACGCTGCGCCGCCCGGCGACCAGCACCCGGTCGCCGGCGATGGCCAGCACGTTGTCCACGTCGCCCGGACGGTCCAGCACCCCGCGCAGCCGCGGCGGCAACTCCAGCCCCCCGACCGGCGTTCCGCGCGCCGGGGCCACACCGAGCAGCCGGGACGCCTCCGCGTTGCACACCGACACCCGCCCGTGCTCGTCCACCGCGAGCACGCCCTCACCGATGCCGTGCAGCACCGCCTCGCGCTCCCGCACGAGCTCGCCCAGCTCGTAGGGCTCCAGCCCGAGCGTCAGCTTCTTCACTCGCCGCGTCAGCAGGTACGACCCGAACACCCCGAGCAGCAGCGCACCGCAGGCGAAAAGGCCCACCACGGTGATCTGCCTGGTCAGGTGGCCGGCGATCGTCTCGTGCCCGATGCCGACGCTGACCTCGCCGACGACCGCGCCCGACGCGTCGCGCAGCGGCACCTTCCCGCGCGCGGACAGCCCCAGCGTGCCGCGCTCCACGTTCACGACGTCGCGCCCGGCCAGCGGCCCCGACGGGTCGGTGCTGACCCGCCGGCCGATCTGCCACGGGTTGGGGTGCGCGAGCCGGATGCCGTGCCGGTCGGTGACCACGACGAACAGCGCCCCGGTCGCCCGCCGCACCCGCTCGGCCACCGCCTGTACGCGATGCCCCGGGTCGCCGCGCGCCACGTCGTCGGCGAGCGCGCGGTCGGCGGCCACGGATCTGGCCACGGCCAGCGCCCGCTGCCCGTACTGCCCGGTCATCTGGTCGTCGAGCAGGTTCCAGACCAGCCCGAAGCCCACGCCCACCACGAGCAGCACCACGCCGATCTGGAGCACGAGCACCTGCACCGACAGGCGCATCCGGAACGCCGCGGCGCGCCCATGCCTGACTCTCGGTTGCCTCGGCATGGCCGGACCGTACCGGACGCTGTCGCCCGCGAACAGGGTGTGGCGATCAAGCGGTTGATCAGCCATGCCGTACGGGGCTGAGCGAATCGCGCGAAACGCGGTCAACGCGGCCTGGAAACGCAATGGACACAAGGGTTCGCGCCGCGCGCACACCGTCCTAACGTCACGGCATGCCTGACGCACCACGCCCGGATCCGGTCATCGAACTACGCGGCGCCACGAAGCGGTTCGCCAGCGTCGCCGGCGGCCTGCACACCGCCGTACGCGACCTGCACATGACCATCGCCCCGGCCGAGTTCGTGGCGCTCGTCGGCCCCACCGGATGCGGCAAGTCCACGACGCTGTCCCTGGTATCCGGCCTGGAACCGGCCTCCGACGGCGAGGTCCTCGTCCGCGGCGCCCCCGTCCGCGGCATCCCGGACGGCCTCGGCTACATGTTCCAGAACGACGCCGTGCTCCCATGGCGCTCCGTCCTGGACAACGTCGCCGCGGGCCCCCGCTACCGGGGCATGTCCCGGGCGAAGGCGCGCGAGCACGCCCGCGGCTGGGTGGACCGCGTCGGCCTCGGCGGCTTCGCGCGCTACTACCCGCACCAGTTGTCCGGCGGCATGCGCAAGCGGGTGGCGCTGGCGCAGACGCTGGTCAACGAGCCCGAGATCATGCTGATGGACGAGCCGTTCAGCGCCCTCGACGTCCAGACGCGCGCGCTGATGCAGGACGAACTGCTCCGCCTGTGGGCGGGTTCCGGCGCGGCCGTGCTGTTCGTGACCCACGACCTGGAGGAGGCCATCGCGCTGGCCGACCGGGTCGTGGTGATGACCGCGAGCCCGGCCACCGTGAAGGACGTCTTCCCCGTACGGCTGGAGCGCCCGCGGGACGTCGAGGAGGTCCGGCTCACCGACGACTTCCTGCGCATCTACCGCGAGGTGTGGGAGTCGCTGCGCACCGAGGTCGCCCGCGCGCGCGAGGAGGCCCGCCATGCCGCGTGAGTCGCGCACCGCGCCCGACCCGTCGCGTACGGCCACCGGTACGGAGGAGGCCGCCGCGCTGGCGGGCCTGTTCCGCGCCCGGCGGCGGCGCCGCGCGCTGACCTGGTCCGTACGGATCCTCGCCGTGATCGTCTGGCTCGGTAGCTGGGAGCTGGCCGCGCGGCTGTGGATCGACCCGTTCTTCTACTCCCAGCCCACCCGCATCTGGGCGCGGCTGGTCGACTGGTTCACCGGCACCACCGCGCACGGCTCCATCTGGGTGCAGATCGAGGTGACCCTGGAGGAGGCGCTGTTCGGGTTCGTGATCGGGTCGCTGGCGGGGGTGGTCCTCGGTGTGCTGCTCGGCCGCAGCCGGTTCCTCTCCGACGTGTGCGCGCCGTTCATCAAGGCCGCGAACGCCGTGCCGCGCATCGTGCTGGCCTCGCTGTTCGTCATCTGGTTCGGCCTCGGCATGTCGTCCAAGGTGGCCACCGCCGTGGTGCTGGTGTTCTTCGCGGTGTTCTTCAACGCGTTCACCGGGGCGCGCGAGGTCGACCGGAACCTGATCAACAACGCGCGCATCCTCGGCGCCGGCCGCGTCCAGGTGCTGACCTCGATCGTCATCCCCAGCGCCACGTCGTGGATCCTCGCGTCCCTGCACTCCGCGTTCGGCTTCGCGCTGATCGGCGCGGTCGTCGGCGAGTTCACCGGCGCCGACAAGGGCCTCGGCCTGCTGATCAACACGTCGCAGGGCACGTTCGACTCGGCCGGCATCTACGCCGGGATGATCATCATCACGGTGATCGCGCTGCTCGCCGAGTGGGTCCTCACGTTCGTGGAGAACCGGCTGCTGCGCTGGCGACCGCCCGCGGTGGCCGGCGAGCTCGCCCAGGTCTGACCCCGTACGGAAATCCCCCATCCTCAGGAGTCAACGATGCGCACGCGCAGGATCATCGCCGCCGCCCTGGCCGGAACCGTGGCGGTCGGGCTCACCGCGGGCTGCCGCGACTCGCGGACCGCGACGTCGGCGAACGGCACCGTGAAGATCATGGTCGGCGGGATCGACAAGGTGATCTACCTGCCCGCCGAGCTCACCGACCGGCTCGGCTACTTCAAGCAGGAGGGCCTGAAGGTCCAGCTCCTCACCGAGCCGGCCGGCGCGCAGGCGGAGAACGTCCTGCTCGCCGGCGACGTCCAGGGCGTGGTCGGCTTCTACGACCACACCGTGGACCTCCAGACGAAGAACAAGTGCGTGGAGAGCGTCGTCCAGCTCGCCGACGTGCCCGGCGAGGTGGAGCTGGTGTCCACCGGCAAGGCCGGGACGATCAAGAGCCCCGCCGACTTCAAGGGCAAGCGGCTCGGCGTGACCAGCCCCGGCTCGTCCACGGACTTCCTCACGCAGTACCTCGCCACCAAGGCGGGCGTGTCCACCGCGAACATCACGACGGTCAAGGCCGGCGCCGGCCAGACGTTCATCAAGTCGCTGGAGAACGGCGGCATCGACGCGGGCATGACCACCGACCCGACGGTCGCGCAGCTCCTGTCCACCAAGAAGGCCAAGGTCATGCTGGACATGCGCACCGAGAAGGGCACGCAGGCGGCGCTCGGCGGCGCGTACCCGTCCAGCGCCCTCTACATGGACTGCGACTACGTCAAGCGCAACGGCCCGACCGTGCAGAAACTGGCGAACGCCCTGGTGCGGACGCTGCGCTGGATGCACGGCAAGAGCGGCGCCGAGATCGCCGCGAAGATGCCCGACGGCTACAAGGGCGGCGACCCGAAGCTGTACGAGAAGGCGGTCGGCGACAGCGTCGGGATGTTCAACAGCGACGGGCGGATGCGGCCGGCGGGCGCGCAGAACGTGTTGAACGTCCTGTCGCAGTTCTCGCCGAACGTCAAGGGCAAGAAGGACACCATCGACCTGTCCAAGACCTACACGACCCAGTTCGCGGACAAGGCGAAGTAGGGGGTCGTACGGGGGTCAGGCCGCGGCGATCTGGAAGACGCCCGGCATGATCTGCACGGAGCGCGCCTGGATGCGGTCGAGGAGGTCGCTGGGCCAGCGGGTGGCCGGGGTCCAGTGCACCTTCTCCAGGTCGGTGCCGGTGAGGTACGCGCCGGTGAGGTCGGTGCCGATCAGCCGGGCGTCCACGAGGCCGGCGTGGTGGAGCACGGTGTCGACCAGGCGGGCGCGGAAGAGCACGGCCTCGGCGAGCCGCGCGCCGGTGAGGTCGGCGCCGGAGAGGTCGCAGTCCGCGAGGCGGGCGCCGGTGAGGTCGGCCCCCGTGAGGTCCGCGGCGGAGAGGTCGGCCCCGGTGAGCACGGCGCCGCGGAGGTCGGCGCCGTGCAGGTCGGCCTTCACGAGGTGGGCGCCGGTCATGACGGCGCCGGCGAGTGACGTACGGGTGAGGTCGGCGCCGCGGAGGTCGGCGTCGGAGAGGTCGGCGCCGGTGAGGTCGCTGCCGATGAACACGCCGTCGGAGAGGTCCGCGCCGACGAGGGTCGCCCTGCTGAGGTCCGTCCCGGTGAGCCGCGCCCCGAACAGCCGCGCACGGTCCAGCGCCACCCCGGCCAGGTCGGCCCCCACCACGGCCGGGTCGCCGTACGCGACGGGCAGGTCGCGCCCCTCACCGACCCGCTCCCGCAGTTCCCGCAGCCACCCCCCGGCCTCGGCCCGCCCGAACACCCCGCCAAGCCGCGCCCCCGTACCGGTGCGCACACGCACACCGGCGCCCCCACGCGCGGCGCCTGCCCCCGCCCCCGTACGTACACGCGCGCCCGTGCCCGTCGGGGCGGGCGCTCCGCGTGCGGCGCTCGCGGTGCCGCCCGCAACGGCGGCGGTCGCGGCGTCGAACGCCGGGGTGTCACGGGCGAGGGCCGCCCGTAGCTGCGCGCCGAACCCGGGGTTCGTACGACGTGCCGCGCCACCGGTCATCAGGACCTCCCGTTGCCCACGCGCTCAGGCGGATTCGACGTCCCCGTGCCGAGCGGGGGTTCCTCGGGGGTGTCCCGTGGATCATTGATGAGGTCGGCCAGCCCGGTGACCGAGGCGTGCCGGGCGATCCGCTCCACGAGCACCGGCGCCGCGATGCCCACGGCCAGCGCCCCGAACGGCCCGTTCACCTGCCCGGTCGTCCCGCACGCGACCGCGAGCCCGGCGCCCACCGCCAGCCGGATCACCACGGACACGAGCAGCGCGACGGGACCGGGCTCGCCACGCAGCCGCCACGGCCACGTGCCGGTGCGGCGGATGGCGGCGGCGAACTCCAGTCCCTCGACCGCGAACCCGCCGAACATGCCCCACACTGCGTATTCGGTCACCGTCACAAAGCAAGCGTAGTAACCATTCTCCCGACCTGTCCGCGCCTTCCGCCACACATTCACGCCCACACCCCCGTCCACACCGCGCTTCCCGCCCGCGCCCCCGTAACCCCTGCGCCACGTATCTCCCCCGTGGGCCTCGCAGCCCCTCGCTCCGCACCCCCGCACCCCCGCCCAGCGTCTGCGCCGCGACCCCGCTCCCGCGACGGTCTTCCCCGGCGGGGGTGAGCGTGTTCGGGGTCAGGCCGCGGGGCTATCGCTCCTCCCTGGGCGCCCGGGGGCGGGCCGGGATAAAGGCCGCGCTGCGCGCGACAGATCCCCCGCGACCTTGGGCGAGCGTGTTCAGGGTTGGGCCGCGGGGGGCTCCGCCCCTTTCCTGAGCGCCCGGGGCGGGGCTCAGGAAAGGGGGCGCGCCCCTGGGCGACCGCGATCTGGGGTGAGCGTGCCCCAGCCGGGCGGGACCGAGTGACCCTGCGCTGGCGGGGGACCGCCCAGGCAAGTGACGCGCGAGAACGCTCGGGTTAGGGCGGAGCCCTGCGGCCCAGCCTTGAACCGGCTCACCCTGGGTCGCGGGAAATCTGTCGCGCGGAGCGCGGCCTTTGTGAGTCCTAGCACTGCCACCCCCGCAGCCCAGCATCCCCCGCCACGCGCCACCCCGCCGAGCCCTGAGGCGCCGCCCTGACGAGGCGCGGCGCGGCACCGCGGCGTCTCCTATGCGGGAGCGGGAGGGGGGTCTGGCGGGGGATCGCCCCGGCAAGTGACGTGTGAGAGCGCTCGGGTTAGGGCGGAGCCCCGCGGCCCAGCCTTGAACCGGCTCACCCCAGGTCGCGGGAAATCTGTCGCGCGGAGCGCGGCCTTTGTGAGCTCTGACACCCGCCACCTTGCCACCCGCGCCAGTCCCGCCACCCGCGCCCTGCACCGCCCCAGGCGCCCGGGGCGCGGGGAGTGAGAAGAGTGCCGCGAGGAGGAGCGGGGCGGGGCCGCGCGGAGGACTGGGGAGGAGGGCCGCGCGGAGGTCGAGCGGGAAGGGAGTGGCGGGGCGGAGGAATGGCAACGGGCTTGGGGGAGCGGGGCGGCCGGGCGGGGGCGAGGGGTTGCCGCGCGGGGGAGTGGGCGGGGGCGGGAGAGGAAAGGTGCGCCCCCTGACCCGTACGGGGGCAGGGGGCGCGGGTGGATGCGGACGGGCTAGACGTCCAGGCCTACGTACTTCGTGATCTGGTATTCCTCGATGCCTTCGAAGCCGCCCTCGCGGCCCAGGCCGGACTGCTTGACGCCGCCGAAGGGGGCGGCGGGGTTGGAGACGAGGCCTCGGTTGAGGCCGACCATGCCCGTCTCCAGGGCCTCGCTTACTCGCATGCCGCGCTTGAGGTCGTTGGTGTAGACGTAGCCGACGAGGCCGAACTCGGTGTCGTTGGCGGCGGCTACGGCCTCGTCCTCGGTCTTGAACTCATAGACCGGGGCGACCGGGCCGAAGACCTCTTCGCTCTGCATGCGGGCGTCGGTGGTGACGCCGCGCAGCACGGTGGGGGCGAAGAAGAAGCCCTCGCCTTCGGGCTTGCCGCCGCCGGTGACGACGGACGCGCCGCGGCCGATCGCGTCGTCGACCAGCTCGACGACCTTGCCCTGCTGCTTCTCGTCGATCAGCGGGCCGACGGTGACGCCCTCGGCGGTGCCGGGGCCGACCTTCTGCGCGGACATCCGCTCGGCCAGCTTCCGGGTGAACTCCTCGGCGACCTCCGCCTGGACGAAGAAGCGGTTCGCCGCGACGCAGGACTCGCCGCCGTTGCGCATCTTCGCGACCATCGCCCCCTCGACCGCGGCGTCGAGGTCGGCGTCGGCGAACACCAGGAACGGCGCGTTGCCGCCCAGCTCCATGGACGACCGCAGCACGGTGTCGGCCGCCTGCCGCAGCAGGATGCGGCCCACCGGGGTGGACCCGGTGAACGACACCTTCCGCAGCCGCTGGTCGGCCATCAGCGGCTCGCTGATCGCGCCCGGGTCGGTGCTCGGCAGCACCGAGAGCACGCCGGACGGCAGGCCCGCCTCGGTGAGGACGTCGGCCAGCAGCAGGCTGGTCAGCGGCGTCTGCTGCGCGGGCTTCAGGATGGACGTGCACCCGGCGGCCACCGCGGCGCCGATCTTGCGGGTGCCCATCGCCAGCGGGAAGTTCCACGGCGTGATGAGCAGGCTCGGCCCGACCGGCTGCTTCATGGTGAGGAACCGGGACGCGCCGTCGGGCGCGACGCGGTACTCGCCGTGCGAGCGGACGGCCTCCTCGGCGAACCACCGGAAGAACTCGGCGCCGTACGTGACCTCGCCGCGCGCCTCGGCCAGCGGCTTGCCCATCTCCAGCGTGATGAGCAGCGCGATGTCGTCCGCGCGCTCGTTGAGCAGCTCGAAGGCGCGGCGGAGGATCTCGCTGCGCTCGCGCGGCGCGACGGCCGCCCAGCCCGGCTGCGTCTCGGCGGCGACGTCGAGCGCGGCGCGCGCGTCCTCGCTCCCGGCGTCGGCGACGTCGGCCAGCTTCCGCTCGGTCGCCGGGTCGACGACGGCGAAGCTCCGTCCGGTGGTGGCCGCGCGCCACTCACCGCCGATGCACACGCCGGTGTGCACCGATTCGATGATCTTGGCCTCGCGTTCGTTCGTCATCTGCACGCCCCAGTTCCGACTGTGAAGACTAAGGTCCTCGGACCTTCCTGCCCGGCATCCCGTACGGCATCCGCGACCCTATCCGTGTGATGCCTCACCGGAGATTGTCCACAATCTACAAGCCGAGGCAAGGGGGGATCACGAAGGGGTTCGGCGCGCGGCCGCGCGGCGCCCCTTCGGTACGGGCCCGGTGGACGCGCGGTCACGCAGCGTGGGCTCCTGGACGATGCGCCGCCGCCGTGGCTTGCCGTCGACCGCGCCGACGACGAGGCGGGCCGCCGACGCGATGATCCGGTCGATGTCCCAGTCGACGGTGGTCAGCGGCGGGCGGATCAGCCGGGACATCGGGTGGTCGTCGTATCCGGCGATCGAGACGTCGCCGGGGACGTCGAGCCCGAGGTCGGTGGTCGCGGCGTACGCCCCGTAGGCGATGGAGTCGGCGAAGCAGAACATCGCGGTGGGCCGGTCGGGGCGGGACAGCACCTCGTGGGCCACCTCGGTGGCGGGGTCGAGGGCGTGCCGCGTGGAGACGATGTCGACGTCGAGGCCGAGCCGCTCCGCCTCGGCGCTGACGTGCACCTCGGCGGGGCGGTCCGGCGTGGACTCCCGGATGAACGTGAGCACGGCGATGTGGCGGTGGCCCAGGGCGTGCAGGTGCTCCAGGGCCATCGTGACGCCGCGCCGGTTGTCGAACACGACCTCGCCCGCGGTCTGCGCGCCGCGCAGGGAGTCGCCGATGGCCACGACCGGGAGGTGCTCGGCCAGCTCGGCCCACAGCGACGCGGACGGGTCGAGGGGCTGCACGATCAGCCCGTCGACCCGTTGGTCGCGTAGCTGCCTGGCGAGGTCGAGCTCGCGCGCGGGGTCGCCCGCGGCGTCGACGATCAGGGCGTAGCGGTCGCGGGCGAGCAGGGAGCGGCCGATTCCGACGGCGAGCGCCTGTTGCCAGAGGTCGCCGAGGGAACCGCACAGCAGGCCGATCATGCCGGTCTTGCCGCTGGCGAGCGCGCGGGCGATCGGATCGGCCTCGTAGCCGAGCTCGGCGGCCGCCCGGCGCACCCGTTCCTGTGTGTCGGCCGACACCTGCATGCCCCGCAGCGCGTACGAAACGGCTGCGGGTGACAGGCCGGTGGCCTGGGCTACCTCGCGGATCGTCGCACGCTTTCGCTGCGGCATCGGTTCAGCCTATCGGCACCCACCGACAAACCCGAGCGGGAAAACGCGGTGCCGTGCCGCACCCCGCGCGCCCCTCACGCCGGCCGGGAAAGGGAGAGCGCGAAGTCACCGTTCGGGTCGGTCCAGAAGTGGTCGAGCGTCAGGCCCGCGGCCGCGAGCTCGGCGGTCAGCCGCTCCGTACGGAACTTCGCGGAGATCTCCGTACGGATCTGCTCCCCGGCGGCGAAGTCGACGTCGAGATCGAG
Organism: Streptosporangiaceae bacterium; assembly: GCA_036502625.1. Classification (GTDB taxonomy): domain Bacteria; phylum Actinomycetota; class Actinomycetes; order Streptosporangiales; family Streptosporangiaceae; genus DASXYG01. The sequence goes on along the minus strand of DASXYG010000118.1, from coordinate 14,317 downwards.
GTCGCCGACGCGCACCCGCTGGTCGCGTACGGACCGCAGCCGCATCTCGATCCACTCCTCGCCCGGATTCCAGACGGCCACGTGCGCGAACGCCTCCGGCACGAAGTCGGCGGCCAGCTCCGTGTTGATCACCCGCAGCACGTTCCGGTCGAACGCGGCCGTCACGCCGCGCGCGTCGTCGTACGCGCGGACCAGGCGGTCCGGGTCCTTGACGAGGTCGGTGCCGAGCAGCAGCCGGTCGTCGGGGCCCATCGTGGCGCGCAGGTCGGACAGGAACGCGGCGCGCTCGGCCGGCCGCAGGTTGCCGACCGTGCCGCCGAGGAACGCGATCAGCCGCGGCCCGGCGGTGGGCAGGAGGTCCAGGTGCTGGCCGAAGTCGGCCACCACCGCGTGGACGTCGAGCCCCGGGTACGCGTCGGCGATCGCGGACGCCGACGCCACCAGGAACTCGCCGCTGACGTCGACCGGGACGTAGCGCTCGAGCGTGCCGGCGGCGCCCAGCGCGTCGAGCAGCCTGCGCGTCTTCTCACCGGAACCCGCGCCGAGTTCGAGCAGCGTACGGGCCCGGCTCGCGGCGGCGATCTCGTCCGCGCGGGCGACCAGGATGGCCCGCTCCGCGCGGGTCGGGTAGTACTCCTCCAGCGTGGTGATCTCCTCGAACAGCTCGCTTCCCCGCGTGTCGTAGAACCACTTCGGCGGCAGGGTCTTCGGGTCGCCGCCCAGCCCCTCGCGTACGTCGGCGCGCAGCGTCTTGGCCAGGTCGTCGGGGGTCAGGTGGCGGTCGATCCGGATGAGCGGCACGCGCGGTTCTCCTTGAGTTGGGTGATCGTCACACCGGCCGCGTCCACCTGGACCAGCGACCGGTCGGGCACGCGCCGCCAGGACGGCGCGTCGTCGTACGGTTCGGAGGCCAGCACGGCGGGTCCGCCGTCCGGCCGGTCGTCGCGGACGAACAGGCTGTCGCCGTACGCCGTGGCGGCCAGCGCCGCGCCGTCGGCGGCCAGCAGGTTGAGCCGGGCGCCGGCCAACTCGGCGACCTCGGCCACCACCTCGGCCAGCCCCTCGCCGAGCCCGGCGCCGCCGCGCCAGTAGCCGACGGCCAGCGCGAGCAGCGGCGCGGAGTCCAGCGGCGCCCGCGCGTCCGGCACGGCCGCCGGGTCGTCGCCCAGCGCCTCGACGGCCCGCGCGCGCAGCCGCGCCTCGATGCCGGCGAAGCCCTCGATCCGCCCGTTGTGGCTGAGCATCCGGTGCCCGGCCACGAACGGCTGGGCGCCGGACTCCTCGACCGGGAACCCGACCGTTGCCGAGCGCACCGCCGCGACCAGGCACTCCGCGGTCACCACGGAGGCGACCTCCGCGAACGAGGCGTCCGCCCACATCGGCATGGACCGCCGGTACCGCACGGGCTCGGCGCGGCCGGGCGCGTACCAGCCGACGCCGAACCCGTCGGCGTTCAGCGGCCCGTGGTGGCAGAGCCGCGCCGCGTACGCCTGGTGCTCGAGCGCGTGCGGCGGCGCGTAGAGGAGGTCGCGTACGGAGACCGGCGGGCCGAGGTACGCCAGGTGCCTACACATCGGCGTCCCTCGCGCAGCGGAACCCGGTGAAGATCTGCCGCCGCACGGGGAGGTCCCAGTTGCGGAACGTCCCGCGCATCGCCACCGGGTCGACCGCCCACGACCCGCCGCGCAGCACCTTGTACCCCGGCCCGAAGAACACCTCGGAGTACTCCCGGTACGGGAAGGACCGGAACCCCGGGTAGGCGTGGAAGTCGCTGGACGTCCACTCCCACACGTCGCCGAGCATCTGCCGCGCGCCGTACGCCGACGCACCATCGGGGTAGGAGCCGGCGGGCGCGGGCCGCAGCCGCACCTGCCCGAGGTTCGCCAGCCCCGGCCGGTACGCGTCGCCCCACGGGTAGCGGCGCGCCCGCCCGGCCACCGGGTCCCACACCGCGGCCTTCTCCCACTCGGTCTCGGTGGGCAGCCGCTTGCCGGCCCACCGCGCGTACGCGTCGGCCTCGTACCAGCAGACGTGCTGCACCGGCTCGTCGTACGGCACGGGCTCGGTGCGCCCGAGCCGCCGCCGCCACCAGGAACCGCCCTCGCGGAACCAGAACCCCGGTGTCCGCTTGCCGGACTCCGAGCACCACCGCCAGCCGTCGGCGGTCCACAGCTCGGCGCGGTCGTAGCCGCCGTCGGCGACGAACGCGGCGTACGCGCCGTTGGTGACGGGCGCCGTGTCGATGCGGTACGCGGGGAGGTCCACCCGGTGGGCGGGCCGCTCGTTGTCGTACGCCCACGGGTTGTCGCTCGCGCCCATCGTGAACGGCCCGGCAGGTACGAGGACGTCCGGGGGAGGGGGCGGGCCCGTCGCGGGGTCCGGCGTGTCCGGCTCGACCAGCGCGGCCGCGCCCTTGCGCAACTGGTGCGTGGCCAGCATCGTCTCGTCGTGCTGGTGCTCGTGCTGCACGACCATGCCGTAGACGAAACCGCCGTCGAGCAGCGGCGAGTCGGGCGTGAACCGCACCTTCTCCAGGGCGTCGAGCGCCTTCGCCCGCACCTGCCCGATGTAGGAGTGCGCCTCCTCCGGCGACAGCAGCGGCAGCGCGGGCCGCTCCGCGCGCGGGTGCTCGAACGCGTCGTACAGGTCGTCGATCTCCGGGCGCATCGGCTCGATCCCGGCCGCCGCCCGCAGCAGCCACAGCTCCTCGTAGTTCCCGACGTGCGCGAGGTCCCACACCAGCGGCGACATCAGCGGCGAGTGCTGCCGCACCAGGTCCTCGCGGTCCAGGGCGCCGGTGGTCAGCCCGAAGCTGCGCTCGCGCACGGCGGTCAGCTCGGCGGCGATGCGCTCCTTCAGCCGCCCCTCGTCGATCTCCCCGTCCGCCGTGCTCAGCGGGTCAGTGTCCGCGGACATGTCTCCTCCGATCCGGATCCGCGCGCGTACGGCGCGGCGAGTACGTCGTCGGCGGGACACCGGCCCCGCGCCACATAGCGGTCCGCGTAGTCCGCGACCAGCCTCGTCAGCTCGGCCGGCGCCCCGATGCGGGGCAGCGCGGCCAGCGCCGCCTCGAACAGCGTCCGCACGCAGCGGGCGAGCGCGGGGTCGGCCATCGCGTCGCGCGCCGCCTCCGGCCACGCCGTGGCCACCGGCTCGACCGCCTCGGCGGCGATGTCCGCGGCCACCGGGTCGTCGAGCAGCGCCGTGGCCACGGCCAGCACCACGGGCCAGTACGGGCGCGGCACCGCGTCGATCATCCGCAGCTCCAGCCACCCGCGCGGGCGCACGGGCGGGAACAGCGTGGACAGGTGGAAGACCAGGTCGTCGTGGTCGGGGTAGCCCCAGGTGCTGCCGCCGAGCCAGTCGCGGAACGTCATCCCCGGGTCGGCGATCCACGCGCCGCCCTCCCATCCCTCGCGGCGGATCGCCATGACGTCGGAGTCCAGCGCGTACCGCGCCCACGACTCCGCCGGGCCGAGCGCGGCGCCCGGGTCGCAGGCCGGGGCCCGGGTGCGCCCGGAGTCCAGCGCCGCCCACACCGCCTGCCGGGTGGACCGCCAGCCGGTCGGGCGGCCCGCGCGGACGGGGGAGTTCGCGAACGCCGCCACCAGCGCCGGCCCCAGCGCGCCCGCGAGGTGCCAGCGGCGCGCGGCGTCCGCGGCGTCCCGCCCGATGTCCAGGCAGACCTGCACGGACGCGGTCGAGCACATCATCACGTCGCCCGGTTCGCCGCGCGCGGCGAAGAACGCGGCCATGCAGGCGTAGCGGCCGGTGTCGAGCTGGAGGCGCGGCGGGCGCACCGGGTCGACGCCGTGGCCGCGCACCCCGAGCCGCCGCTCCGCCAGCGCGGACGTGACGTGCGCGAGGTCGTCGCGCAGCGCCGTGTGGCATTCGGCGACCCCGGACTGCGGCAGCGAGCTGAGCTCCAGTTGCCCGCCGGGTTCGTACGTGACGCCGCTGCCGCGCGGCGGCGGCCCGGCCGCGGTGACGAGCTCGCGCACCTCGTCGAGCGGTACGTGCCGCCGGTCGTCGTCCTCGTCGACGACCTGCCATTCCGTCTCCACGCCCACCGATCCCGGCGGGCCGGTCTTGAACGAGATCCCGTGCGCGTACTCCAGGACGTCGTCGACCGTCAGTCGTGTCATCCGATTCCTCCCCGTAGCGACGATTCCGGGGCATTCCCGGGTGAACCGGATAAGTAACGACGCATTTCGGGAGTTCACCGGCCGTGCGCCGGAGATTCCGGCGCGGCGTCACAACATGCTTTCCCTATCTGTTAAGTTAAGAATAGAGAGCGGGCCGCGAAGATCGGCTTGACATCACCCGTAATGAACCGGTTCACTGAAACGGTCAACTGAACCGGTTCACCATCCCGCGGAGGGGGGCGTACGTGGACGTCGACGTGCACCAGCACGTATGGCCCGAGCCATTCGTGGAGGCGCTGCGCCGCAGGTCGAAGCCGCCGTACCTGGACGACTGGACGCTCGTGCTCGACGGCGAGCCGCCGTCCGCGATCGACCCGCGCGACCACGACACCGCCGCGCGCGCCGAGCTCGCCCGCGCCGACGGCTTCGGCCGCGTGCTCGTCGCCCCGTCCACCCCGCTCGGCATCGAATGGCTCCCGCCGGAGGAGGCGCGCCCGCTGCTCGACGCCTACCACGACGGCGTCGCCGCGCTCGGCGAGCCGTTCGCCGGCTGGGCGTCCGCGTGCCTGGCCGACCCCGGCCCCGCGGAGCTGACCGCCCTGCTCGACCGCGGCTTCGCCGGGCTCACACTGCCCGCGACCGCGCTGCTCGACCCCGCCGGATACCGTGCCTGCGCGCCGCTGCTCGACGCCCTCGCGGCGTACGACCGGCCGCTGTTCGTCCACCCCGGCCCCGTGCCCGCCGCCGCCGGCGTCCCGCCGTGGTGGCCCGCCGTCGTCGGCTACGTCCAGCAGATGCACGCCGCCTGGTACGCCTTCCGCGCCTTCGGGCGCCCGCGCCACCCCGGGCTGCGCGTGTGCTTCGCGCTGCTCGCCGGCCTGGCGCCGCTGCACGGCGAGCGGCTCGCCGCCCGCGGGGGAGACGACCCCCTCGCCCGCGGCATCGTCGACTCCGGCGCGTACGTCGAGACCTCGTCGTACGGCCCGCGCGCCGTCGACGCGACGGTCCGTGTGCTCGGCATCGACGCCGTCCTCACCGGATCCGACCGCCCGTACGCCGCGCCCCGCGGCTACGGCATGGGCGACGCCGCCGAGCACGCCCTGCGGTCGGCCAACCCCCTGCGCCTGCTCGGCACCGATGCCGTCCGCGCCTTCGCGGACGCCGACCTTATGGAGGTGGATAAGTGACCGACGTGACCGCGGCCGCAATCGAGGCGCCGGCCCGTACGCTCGGCAAGCACGAGCTGCGGCGCCTTGTCGACGATCTGGCCAGTCGTCCGGAGGAGTGGGAGCACCACATCGAGTACTCCGACGGCGAGCGGCATTACGCGTCGCTCTACCGCGACGAGCACGTGGACGTCTGGCTGCTGTGCTGGACCCCCGCCAACGACACCGGCTGGCACGACCACGACGTGTCCTCCGGAGCGGTGCGCGTGGTGCGCGGCGCGGTGCGGGAGTGCAACCCGCGCATCGGCGGCGACCACGTGGAACGCGTCATGCCCGACGGCACGTCCTTCTGCTTCGGCCCCGAGCACATCCACCGCATGGTCGGCGACGAGCCGCGCAGCGTGTCGATCCACGCGTACTCCCCGCCGCTGTGGCGGCTCGGCCAGTACTCCATCGACGGCACCGGCCTCATGCGCCGCGTCTCCGTCAGCTACGCCGACGAGCTGCGCCCGATCGACCCGGCCTGACCGCCCGGCCCCCTGACCCCGCGCGAACCTGGGACGAACCTGGACGCGTTGGGGACTTCCGGACAACCGTGCCGCACGGTAGCTTCCAGACTCCCCCTCGCACCGGGAGTCTGGCGGATGTTCGGTGACGCGCGACGGCTCGGCGCCCTGGCCGTGACCGGCCTCGCGCTGGTCTCCCTGCTCGCACTGCTGCCCGGCGGCGAGGCGGCCTCGCGGACGCAACCCGTCCGCAATGTGCCGTCCGCCGCGCCGCGTCCCGCCGCGCCGGGCCCCGGCGACCGGCCGCTGCCGCGGATGCCCAGCCGTACGCCCGCCGGGCATCCATGCGACGCGGCCAAGCGGGCGCTGACCGAACGGCTGGAGTCCGAGCTGGGCGGCGCGCGCATCTCGGTGGCCGTGCACGAGCGCACCACCGGCACCGAGTACGGCTACGACACCGACGACACGTTCGAGACCGCGAGCATCGCCAAGGTCGCCATCCTCGTGACGCTGCTCACCGAGGCGCAGCGCGACCGCCGGGCGCTCACCCCCGGCGAGCGGTCCCTGGCGCACGCCGCCATCGAGTACAGCGACAACAAGGCCGCCGACGCCCTGTGGTCCGACGTCGGCGGCGCCGTACCGGTGTCGGAGACCCTGCACGCCCTGGGCCTGCGGCACACCGTGGTCCTCGACGCGCTCGGCTGGGGCCTGACCCGCACCACCGCACGCGACCAGGTGCTCCTCCTGTCCGCGCTGACCGGCGACGCCGGCGGCCTCAGCGAGCAGCGCCGCGCGTACGCGCTGGACCTGATGGCCCACGTGGCGCCGGAGCAGGCCTGGGGCGTGAGCGCCGCCGCCGCGCCCGGGGAGTCCGACCCGGAGGCGGGTCCGGACGCCGAGCTGAAGAACGGCTGGCTGGCCCGCACCACCGACGGCGGCCTCTGGATCATCAACAGCATCGGTCGGATCCGTACGGCGGGCCACGACTACCTGATCGCCGTCCTGTCCAACGACCACCCGTCGCCGGGGTCGGGCATCGCGGAGGTGGAACGCGCCGCCCGCGCCACGGTCGCCGCCCTCAACGCGTGCATCCCGTTGCCGGTGCCGCCGCACAAGCCCACCCGCTGACCGGATCCGGCGCGGCCGCGCTGTCACGAATACGTCGTCATCGCCATCACGACACACATCCGCGCGCACGACTTCGGCCGGAACCTCTTCGTCAACGCCGGCGGGATGCTCGTGCTGAACGCCGCCGCGTTCGTCTTCGTCGTCTAGCCGCGGCCGTCGGCCCGCCACCAGTCGTCGAGCGGGGTCACCGGGACGGACCGCTTGTGGCGGGTCGCCTGGTAGACCGACTCCAGGCGCGCGGCCACCTCCAGGGGGACGTCGGCGCCTTCGAGGTAGTCGTCGATCTGGGTGTACGTCAGGCCGAGGGCCACCTCGTCGGGGAGCGCGGGGCGGTCGTCCTCGAGGTCCGCGGTCGGGACCTTGCTCGTGACGCTCGGCGGCGCGCCCAGCTCGCGGAGGAGGGCGGCGCCCTGGCGCTTGGTGAGGCCGGTCAGCGGGGTGACGTCCACGCCGCCGTCGCCGTACTTCGTGAAGAAGCCGGTCACCGCCTCGGCCGCGTGGTCGGTGCCCACGACCAGCATGTTGAGCCGGCCGGAGATCGCGTACTGGAGCACCATGCGCTCGCGGGCCTTGATGTTGCCGCGCACGAAGTCGCTGAGGGCGGGCTCGCCGTCGCCCGGCTCGCGCAGGGCGCGCGCCGCCTCGGCCGCGGCGGCGTCCGCGCTCGGTTTGACGTTCACCGTGATCGACCGGTCGGGGCGGATGAACTCCAGGGCGATCTGCGCGTCGTGCTCGTCGGCCTGCACGCCGTACGGCAGCCGCACCGCGACGAATGTGGCCTCGCGGCCCTCGGCGCGCAGCTCCTCGGCGGCGGACTGGCACAGCCGGCCGGCCAGCGTGCTGTCCTGGCCGCCGCTGATGCCCAGCACGAAGCCCGCGGCCGGGGTGGACCGCAGGTAGTCCTTGAGGAACTCGATCCGCTCCCGGATCTCGATCTTGGGCTCGATGGCCGCCTTGACACCGAGCTCGCTGATGATCCGCCGCCGTACGCTCATGGGCTCATTATCCGGCTACGCGAGGAACTGGCGGTACAGGAGGTACAGGTTCAAGGCGACGATCGTGGCGGTGATGGCGATCATCAGGGCCGTCATCGCGCGGCCGCTGGCCTGGGCGCCCATCACCTTCCGCGAGCTCGTCAGCAGGACGAGGGGGATCAGCGCGAACGGGATGCCGAACGACAGCAGGACCTGGCTCAGCACCAGCGCGGCGGTCGGGTCGATGCCCGCGGCCAGGAGGGCGATCGCCGGGGCCATCGTGATGGCGCGGCGGGCCACCAGCGGGATGCGGCGGCGGATGAAGCCGTCCATGATGACCTGGCCGGCGAACGTGCCGACCGAGGACGACGAGATGCCGGACGCCAGCAGCGCCACGGCGAAGGCCAGCGCCGCGCCGCCGCCGATCAGGGTTCCGAGGCCGGCGTGGGCGCCTTCGAGGGTGGTCACGTCGCCGGCGCGGGCGGCGGCCGGGCCGTGGAAGAGCTTCGCGGCCACCGCCAGCATGGCCATGTTGATCAGGCCGGCGATGCCGAGCGCGATGACCACGTCGTAGCGCTCGAACCGCAGCACGCTGCGGCGCTCCTCACCGGTGGTCCACGGCACGCGCTCGGTCGTCAGCGCCGAGTGCAGGTAGATGACGTGCGGCATGGCCGTCGCGCCGACGATGCCGACGGCGAGCAGCACGCTGCCTGCGCCGTCGAACGTGGGGATCAGGCCGGCGACGGCGCCCCGGGCGTCCGGGCCGATGCGCAGGGTCTCGTACAGGAACCCGGCGAGGATCACCGCGAGCAGCGCGACGACCGCCACCTCGAACCGGCGCACGCCGCGCGACTGCAGGCCGAGCACCACGAACGCGATCACCGCGGTGATCGCCGCCGCGACCGTCGGCGGCACGCCGAACAGGAGGTTCAGCCCGACCGCCGCGCCGACGAACTCGGCCAGGTCGGTGGCCATCGCGATGAGCTCCGCCTGCGCCCACAGCCCCCGCGCCGCCGTACGCCCGAACCGCTCGCGACAGGCGCGCGGCAGGCTCATCCCGGTCACGATGCCGAGCTTCGCGGAGAGGTACTGGATGGGCATGGCCATCAGATTGGCCAGCAGCACGACCCACATCAGCCGGTAGCCGTAGCGTGCCCCGCCGGCGAAGTTCGTCGCGAAGTTCCCGGGATCCACGTACGCAACGGCGGCCACGAACGCCGGCCCGAACATGAGCGCGACGGCCCGAACACGGCCCCGCGAGCGGATCCGCTCGAGCGCCGACCCGGCAGGCGCGGCGTCACCGGAGCACGGCGTCGTCTCTTGTGCGCTCATCGATGGTGCCGGGGGGCGGGGATGGTCACGCTTTTACGGTACGCCGAACATTCATCTCCGTTAAGACGAAGGGTGCCTTCAAAGGCCGCGCTGCGCGCTACGGCCCGTTGCGCGGGCTGGGGTGCCGGGTTGTGAAAGGCCGCGCTGCGCGCGACTGATTTCCCGCGACCTTGGGTGGGCGGCTTCGGGGTTGGGCCGCGGGGCTGGCGCCCTGACGCGGGCGCTCTTCGCTGGCTCCTGGCGCTGGTGGATGCCGGGGGTGGCGGCGCGTGCCGGGTTGTGAAAGGCCGCGCTGCGCGCGACTGATTTTCCGCGACCTTGGGTGGGCGGGTTCAAGGTTGGGCCGCGAGGCTGGCGCCCTGACGCGGGCGCTCTTCGCTGGTGCGCTGGCTCCTGGTGTCGGGGATGCGGTGGTGTTGGCGGGGTTCCGGGTTGTGAAAGGCCGCGCTGCGCGCGACTGATTTCCCGCGACCTTGGGTGAGCGGGTTCAAGGTTGGGCCGCGGGGGCTGCCGCCCTTGCCCGAGCCTCCGCGCTAGGGCGTTTCCCGCCCAGCCCCCGTGCTCCCGAGGCCCGTGCTCCCGAGCCCTGTGCTCCCGAGCCCCCGTGCTCCCGAGCCGGAAACGTGGCGGGCTTCCTGGTTGCGCTGGGCTGCGCCGCCAGGGACACCGCCCCGGCCCCGGAGGTCACCGGGACGGAGCTCAGGGGGCGTTAGCCTCGCGGCCTTTGCCCTGGTCTCCCGGGATGCCCGGAAAGAGCGAGAGTCTCGAGGTCCAGCCCTGAGTCTGCTCGCCTGGGGTCGCGGGAGCTTTCCCACGCGGTGCGCGGCCGTTGCCTCTGGTCTTCCGGGGTGCCCCAGGGAAGAGCGGCAGCCTCGCGGCTCAGCCCTGAATCTGCTTACCCAGGGTCGCGGGAAATCTGTCGCGCGGAGCGCGGCCTTGCCCTGGCCCCGGAGGCCCGGCCACGAGGTAGGCCCGCGGCCCAGCGTCGAATCCGTTCGCCTGTGGTCGCGGGGAGTCTGTCGCGCGGAGCGCGGCCTTTGTCCGTTCAGGGGCCGCCCGGCAGCCGGGCTCACCGGCGCCGGGCGGGGGGAGAGGGGAGCCTCGCGGCCCGGCCTTGAGTCTGCTCGCGGACGGGGCGGGTGGGTTGTCGCGCGGAGCGCGGCCTTGTCCGTGGCCTCCCGGGGTGCGCGGGTAAGGGCGTCAGCCTCGCGGCCCGGCGTTGAATCTGCTCACCGAAGGGCGCGGGAGGTCTGTCGCGCGGAGCGCGGCCTTTGGCGTTGGCTTTCCGGGGTGCCCGGCTGAGGGCGTCAGCCTCGCGGCCCGGCCTTGAATCTGGTTGCCCGGGGTCGCGGGGGTCTGTCGCGCGGAGCGCGGCCTTGTCCCTGGTCTCCCGGGGTGCCCGGGTAAGGGCGTCAGCTTCGCGGCCCAGCCTTGAACCCGCTCACCCAAGGTCGCGGGGGGTCTGTCGCGCGGAGCGCGGCCTTGTCCTTGGTCTCACGGGTGCCCTGGAACGAGCGACGCAGCGGTCCGGACCTGAGCCTGGTCGCGTGAGGGTGCGTGGAGGTTGTCGCGTGGGGTGGGGATCGGGCTGGTCAGGTGGTGGGTTGGGCGTTGGTGGGGGTGCGGTCGGTGGCTGGGGGGCGGAGGACGGCGAACTCGTCGGTGACCTCTAGGCGGCGGTCGCGGAAGCGGAAGACGGCGGCGGGGCGGCCGCCGCGGCTGCCGGACGGGAGGGCGCCGCCGGTGGGCTCGATCTGGCCGCGGCGGAGCAGGACGCGCTGGAGGTTCGTGGCGGAGACGTCGTGGCCGAGCGCCGCGCGGTAGTAGCCGCACAGTTGGGACATCGTGAACTCCGGGGTGGCCAGCGCGAAGCCGACGTTGGTGTACGACAGCTTCGCGCGCAGGCGGGTGCGGGCCGCGTCGACGATCTCCGCGTGGTCGAAGGCCATGGACGGCAGGGTGTCGGCGTCGTGCCAGCGGGTGTCGTCCGGCAGGCGCGGGTCGGCGTCGGCGGGCACCAGCCCGAGGTACGACGTGGCCACGACGCGCCGCCCGGGGTGGCGGTCGGGCGCGCCGGACGTCATGAGCTGTTCGAGGTGGGCGACCTCGCGGACGTCCACCTTCTGCGCGAGCTGCCGCCGGATGGACGCGCCGAGCCCCTCGGCCAGGCCGAGCGTGCCGCCCGGCAGCGCCCAGGCGTCGCGGTGCGGCGCGCGGCCGCGGCGCCACAGCAGGACGTCGAGCCGGTCGGCGCCGTGCGGTGTGCGGCGCACCTGGAACACGGCGGCGAGCACCTCATGACGCATCTCATCTGGTGGCATGCCCCGCATGCTATTGTGCTCGGTAGTTTTAGACTCCCAGGCGAAAACGATCTGGGGTGGATCGTGGAGGGCGCGATGACCGTGACGGATGTTCGTACCGAGCAGTGGGCGCGTGAGGTGCGGCGGCTGGCCCGCGAGCGGGACGCCGTGATCCTCGCGCACAACTACCAGCTCCCCGAGATCCAGGACGTCGCCGACCACGTGGGCGACTCGCTCGCGCTGTCCCGCCTCGCCGCGCAGGCCGACGCCGCGACGATCGTCTTCTGCGGCGTGCACTTCATGGCCGAGACCGCGAAGATCCTCGCGCCGGAGAAGACCGTGCTCATCCCCGACGCGGCGGCCGGGTGCTCGCTGGCGGACACGATCACCGCCGACCAGCTCCGCGCGTGGAAGGCCGAGCACCCGGGCGCGGTCGTCGTCGCGTACGTCAACACGTCCGCGGCGGTGAAGGCCGAGTCCGACATCTGCTGCACGTCCTCCAACGCCGCCGACGTCGTACGGTCCGTTCCGGCCGACCGGGAGATCCTGTTCCTGCCCGACCAGTTCCTCGGCGCGCACGTGCGCCGGGTGACCGGGCGGGAGAACCTGCACGTGTGGATGGGGGAGTGCCACGTCCACGCGGGCATCGACGGCAAGGCGCTGCGCGAGCGCGTCGACTCCGAACCCGGCGCCGAGCTGTACGTCCACCCGGAGTGCGGGTGCGCGACGTCCGCGCTGTACCTCGCGGGCGAGGGCGTCGTCCCGGCGGAGCGCGTACGGATTCTGTCCACCGGAGGAATGGCCACGGCGGCGCGGACGACAACCGCAAGCACCGTTTTCGTGGCGACCGAAATTGGGATGCTGCACCAGTTGCGCGCGGCCAATACCGCGACCCGGTTCGAACCGGTGAATTCGCGCGCCGAATGCCGCTACATGAAGATGATCACCCCGGAGAAACTGCTGCGGTCGCTGCGGGAGGGAACCGACGAGGTCGACGTGGCGCCCGGGATCGCCGACGCCGCAAGGGACAGTGTGCGCCGCATGATCGAAATCGGCTCGCCGGGCCGCGGCGGCGAATGAACAACCTGCCGTAATTAACCGGGGAAAGTTAATTACGTACGCATGGTAACCCGCGCGCTGTATTTGTGGAACCGGAGCGCCCGGGATTGGTCAATGGCCGGTGATCTGCCGCCCCCGCTAATTAGCATGACGGACAGCTTCGTCGGCAAGGGGGCGCGGGTGCCCAAGCATTATGTGACGCGGCTTGCCGCGGCGTTACGCGCCGGGCAGGGCGCGGAGCGGCTGTACGACTCGTACGGCCCCGGCCTGTTCGGCTATTGCTGGGCGATGGTCGGCGGCGCGGACGAGGCCGCGGGCGCGCTCACCGACACGATGCTCGTGGCCACGTCGCACGCCGACGCGCTCGCCGATCCCGCCGACCTCACCGCCTGGGTGTTCGCGCTGGCGCGCAATGAGTGCCTGCGGCGGCGTACGGACGCGCCGCCCACCGCCAGCCCGTACGTCTGCGCGCCAGACGCCGACGTCCTGACCATGCTGGTCGCGCGGGCGCTGACCGACCTGCGCCCCGCCGACCGGGAGCTGCTCGACCTCACGGTGCGCCACCGGCTGTCCGCCGTGCAGCTCGCGCACACGCTCGACCTCGGCACGGACGACGCGGCGAAGCTCGCCGAGATCGCCGTGACGCGCTTCGACCAGACCCTGTCCACGCTGTTCATGGCCAGCTCGGGGCGGCTGGCGGTGCCGCACGAGATCGTCGCGGACCGGCCGCCGCTGCGGGTGCTGCTCGACCTCCTGCCGCCCCCGAGGCCCGCCGAGGAGCTGCGCGGCAACCTCGCGGCCGCGTGCGTCGACCCGGAGCTCGACCACTACCGCCTCATGGTCGCCCGCCGCGCCCTGCCGCTCGACGAGGACGGCTTCCCCCGCCGCCTCGACCCCGACCGCGCCCGCCTCCCCGGCACCCCGCCCGCGGTCCCGCCCCAACGCCGCCCGGCGCCGCCGCCCGGGGCCCGCACCGCGTACGGGACCGCGGCGATGCCGCTCGGCGCCCCTGTGGCCCCGCCCGCCGACCTCCCGTCCCGCGACCGCACCACGGGCGGCCATCCGGTGATCGAGCCGATGGACCCGGGCCTCATCCCACCCGAGGCGGTCACCCGCGCCCGTACGGCCTCCCCACCCGCCGACCCGCCGGGCCCGGGCTATGCCCCGGGCTCAGCAGCGGGCGCGGCTCCGGCCCGCGGCCCGCGCGCGGCTCCGGACTCCGCTCAGCCGCCCGCTGCGGGTGCGGCTCCGGGCTCGGCTCCTGGCCCTGCCCCCGCCCCGGATTCGGGCAGGGCGCCGCGTCCCCCCGCCCGCGCCCCGGGCTCAGCTCCTGGTGCGGCTTCACCCACCCCCGAACCCACTCCGGCCCCCGGTCCGGGCTCAGCTTCAGGCTCGGCTCCGGCTCCTCCGGGCCGGGGCCGGGGGAGGGGGCGAGGACGGGGCTCGGCTCCGGCTTCACCCACCCCCGAACCCGCTCCGGGCTCAGGCCCGGGCTCGGCTCCGGTTCCCCCCGGCACGGGCCAGGGGCGGCGGAGGAGGGGGCGAGGGCGGGGCTCGGCTCCGGCTGCCGCCGCACCCGCCTCGGGCGTTGCTGCGGTCCCCGCCTCAGGCGGGGCTCCGGGCGGGGCTGCGGCCTCCACCCCCGTGCCCGCCCCGGCTTCGGGCGTGTCCCCGGCCCCCGCCCCGGGTGTGGCGCAGGGCGGGGGT